>NZ_CAJTQJ010000031.1 GCF_910578695.1 uncultured Brachyspira sp. | reverse complement strand
AACTTATAATGATCAACAAAGTACATTCACAGTTGAAATTGGTAATAATACTGCAAAAGGAAATATTAATACTCTTAATCAAAATATAGAAAATTTAGACTTTACTGTTGCTACTCAAAAAGGTATTGCTATTGATGATATGCTTAGTGTTAAATTTGAAGCTGTAGCTTCTGATAATACAAGTGCTTCAGCATTGTTAACATTAAAAGCATTGCAAGGATATAAACTTCCTTCAGGTGTTACAGAAGTAAAAGTAGTTATTACTTTAAAATCTTCTAATGATGCTAATAATGCTTGGGAGTAATAATAATAGTAGTATTTTTATTTATTAAAGAGTATATAGGGGTGGATATTACTTCTCTTATATACCTGTTGCCTGTATAATATTATTTTAGAGTTTTGCAAATAATATTTGTTATAACTTAGATATTTACTCAAGCTTCATAATTATCCTAGTAGGCTTTGATTAAATATGCCCCTTTGTTTATATTAAGCAAGGGGGTTTTTATTTATATAGAATTTTAAATATTTGAAATATGAAAGGTTATGAGTGTGCTAAATGTTAAAAATTGCAGTGATTATCAAAAATGATTTTAGAGCTATAAGATTATTGTATCGAGTTTTAAGCTAGTAATAATAAATTTTAGTTATCTAGGACAGCCCATAATATCTTTATTTGTTTGAAAATATTATTTTATAAATTAAAAATTTATTATCTTAGTTTTATATATTAGAAAAACTTAAATTTATTTAATAATAGTAATAGCAAATTATTTAATTATAATATATAATCTGTAATATTTTTCATTTTTTAACGAATTTTTATTTTTACAAAAAAATTAATTATTTTTATAAGTTAACATAATGATTAATAAAAAATAATATTATAAGGAAAAATTTTTAATTATGTATATTTTCAAAAAAGAGGATAATAATTTCAGGAATCTCACAAATGAAGAAATAAATTTTCTAAAATCTCAAGGATGTAATTCTCAGTCTTGGGAAAAAATATTAATAAAGAATGTAGATTTAAGCAGAATAAAAGATGTTCAGTTTCATGGCAGAATTAAAATAAATGCACTTAATGGTATGGTAAAATATCATAATAAAGTAAAATTATTAGCTTCTATAAACAGAGCTACTTTAATAGATGTATTTATTAATGGAAATGTATATATTAATAATATAGGAAGATTTATAGCAAATTATAAAATAGAAAACGGCGTGATAATAGAAAATGCAGGCTCCATATATATGGAAGGAAAAAGCAGTTTTGGAAACGGAGTAGAAACCTCCCCTATTATGGAAGGAGAAGGAAGAAGCGTAAAAATTTTTAATAGACTTAATTCTCATATAGCATATTTAATTGCAATGTACAGACATAAAAAAGCAATGCGTGAAAAAATAAATTCTATGATAGATGAATACACAAAACAAAAAACAAGAAGATTTGGAAAAATAAAAAAATATGCAAAAATAATTAATGCAAGACTTATAAAAAACTCATTAATAGATCCTTATGCCACAATAGAAAATACAGATGAAATTAATAATACCACAGTAATAAGCACAAAAGAATGTCCTTCATATATAGGAACTTCTGTTATATTAAAAGACTCTATTGTTCTTAAAGGTGCTAATATAGTTGACGGCACTTTTACAAAAAAGGCATTTATAGGAGAAGGAGTTAAACTTGGAAGACAATTTTCCTGTGAAGATTCTATTTTATTTGCAAACTGCGAGGGAGAACATGGAGAAATGTTTTCAATATTTGCAGGTCCTTATACAGTCACTCATCATAAAGCTACTCTTTTAATAGCAAGTCATTTTTCATTTTTCAATGCAGGAAGTGCTACAAATCAAAGCAATCATATGTATAAGCTAGGACCTTATCATCATGGATTTATGGAAAGGGGATGCAAAACAGGCAGCAACTCATATATTTTATGGCCCTCTCATATAGGAGCATTCTCTACTGTAATAGGTGCTCATTATGACAATGTAGATACTTCGGATTTTCCTTTCTCATATATAACAGAGCATGGATATCATAAAACTAGACTTATACCTGCTTTAAATCTATTCGGAGTGGGACTTTCAAGAGATGAAAATAAATGGAAAGAAAGAGACAGAAGAAAAGAGGATAAAAAAGATTTTATAATATTTGATGTATTTAGTCCTTATACTGTATCAAAAATGCTTAAATCGGAAAAAATATTAGAAGAAATAAAAAAAGAAGATAACATCAATGAAGATTTTTTGACATATAAAAATATTATTATAAAAAAATCTTCTTTAGATAAATATTCAAAAAGATATTCAATAGCAATAGATTTATACCTGCATAATAAAATACTTTCATATATAAGCAGTTCAAAGAATATAGATGAAATAGAATCAAATTTACGATATAATGAAAATAGTATTTTTGAAAGCTGGGCTGATATAGGCGGGCTTATATGTGCTAAAAAAAGAGTAGATAATATTATAAATGACTTGGAAAATAATAAAATAAATGATATAAAAACATTAATAGGAGAATTTGAAAAATTATACAATATATATACAGAAGATGAAAAATCTTGGGTAATGCATAAAGCTAAATTAAGATATAATATAAAAAATATAAATAAAGAAACTATAAAAACATTATTACAAAAACATATATCATTATTGGAAGAGGCACATAAAATATTTTATAAAGATGTTCAGAAAGAATATGATATATCAAAAATGATTAGCTTCGGAATAGATGATAAAGATGTTATGGAAAAAGATTTTGAAGCTGTTAGAGGCACTGTTAATGATAATGCTTTTGTTATAAAATATAAAAAAGATATGGAAAGTAAAATCAATGATATTAATAATATAATTGATATATTATAATAATAAAATATTCGGAGTTATTATGATTATATATTCATTGTCTGTAAAAGTAGAGAGAGGATTTGAAGATATAATTGAAGCTGTTATAGAAAGCGGAAAATTAAATATACTAGGCTTTAATACAGAGTTTCCTGCAAAGGAAGAAAATATATCAATAGTTAATATATATAATGAAAATGAAGAAATATTAAAAAATAATTTATCTATAATAGAAGAAAATATTAAAGGTATTGCTGAATACACTTATAATGCAGAAAAATTAAAATCTGAAGAATATTTAACTTCATATATGGACTTTCTAAAGCCTTTTGATATAGGAAATATAACAATAGTGCCGAATTTAAAAGATTTTTATAACAATGAAGAGAAAGGCAATATACTTTATATAGCAAAGCAATATGCATTTGGTTCAGGAACTCATGAAACTACATCGCTTGCTCTTGAAATGATTAATGAATATGCAAATAATAATGATATTTCTTCCAAAAGTATAGCTGATATAGGATGCGGAAGCGGAATATTATCATTATTTGCATATAAGCTGGGTGCAAAAAATATTACTTCTATAGATATAGATAATGATGCTGTAAACTGCACTTTAGATAATGCATCTTATAATGATATAAAATTAAATAATGTTATGCTTGGAAGTGCAGAAGATTTAATAAATTTAAAATTTGATTTAGTTATTGCAAACATAGAAACAGATATACTAATAGAAATATTGGCAGAATTAAAAGAATTATTAAAACCTAGCTCAGTTTTAATATTATCAGGAATATTGTTAGAAAAAGAATCATATATGAATAATGCTGTAAGAGAAAATAAACTTAATATTGTTTTAAGAAAAAGAAAAAATGACTGGGTGTCAATAATGATTATTAATGATTAATTATATTAAATTAGTAATATATTTTAAGGAGAATTATATGCAATTAATAGATTTAGTAAAAAATGCAAAAGAAGCTTCATATCAGCTGCAGTCTTTAAATACAGAAATAAAAAATAAGGCTCTGCTTGAAATAGCAAAGAAAATAGAAGAAAATAAAGATAAAATATTTGAAGCTAATAAAAAAGATTTGCAATACGCTGAAAAACTTCTTGATGAAAATAAAATTTCTAAAGCAGTATTTAACAGATTAAAATTAGATGAAAATAAATTGACAGATGTTGTTTTGGGTATAAGAGATGTAGTAAAACTTGAAGAGCCTATAAATAAAGTATTATTAGAAACAGAACTTGATGATAATTTAATATTAAAAAAAGTATCCTGCCCTATAGGATTAATTGCTGTAATATTTGAAGCTCGTCCTGATGTTATATCTCAGATATCATCTTTATGCATAAAATCATCTAATGCAGTTATACTTAAAGGCGGAAGCGAGGGAGAAAATACTAATAAGGCAATATTTTCTATAATAGAAGAAACTTTAAATAGCATAAAAGAATTTCCTAATAACTCTGTAAATTTAGTATTCACAAAAGAAGATATTAAAGAATTGCTTTCAATGGATAAATATATTGATCTCATAATACCAAGAGGAGGAAACAGCTTAGTTCAATACATAAAGTCAAATACTAATATACCAGTATTAGGACATGCTGACGGTATATGTCATCTATATATAGATGAAAGTGCAAATCAGGAAAAGGCATTAAAAATATGCTTAGATTCAAAAGCACAGTATCCGAGTGCATGCAATGCTGTTGAAACTATACTTATAAATAAAAATATAGCATCTGAATATATACCTAAACTTTATAATTTATTCAAAGATAATGATATAAAAATAAATGCTGATGAAGAAATAAAAAAAATACTTAATAAAAATGATATAGGAGAAGTAAAAGACTGGCATATTGAGTATGGAGAAAAAGAAGTATCATTAAAAATAGTATCATGCATAGAAGAAGCATATAATCATATTAATAAATACAGTTCTCATCATACAGACTCAATCATATCCGAAAATAAAGATAATATAGAAAAGTTTATGACTTATGTTGATTCTGCCAATATATACTGTAATGCTTCTACAAGATTTTCTGACGGATTCAGATACGGCTTTGGTGCAGAAGTAGGAATTTCAACAAACAAAACTCATGCAAGAGGTCCTGTTGGTTTGGAAGGACTTACAATATACAAATATAAAATTTTTGGAAACTACCAAATAGTTGATGACTATGTAAATCATAAAGCAAGTTTTAAGCATAAAAGAATAAAATAAATTTATTATTAAAAAAATAATTATATAAGTTATTTATAACTTATTTGAATAATATAAAAACATAATTTGACTATTTATAATTTTACTATAAAATAGCAGTGTTTAAAAATATATTATTTTATAAAATTATAAGTGTTCTGCATTATTAATAATAGCAAAGCTTATTAAAAAATAATTAAAAAAAAACAGTTTATAATTGATATTTATAGGCGGATTTATAGATAGAAATAGATTTATAAATAAAAATAATAAAAAATTATGGAAAAATTTATAAGAAAAACAGCATTAACTATAATATATATACTATTATCATCTTTAATAATATCATCAGTAATATTTATACCTAAAATATATAATTTTTATAAAGACTGTAAAGAATATATAAACAAACCGTTTTCTCAAAATGAATTAAATATCAATGAAGAGAGAGCCTTAAAAATATATGACAGAAACTCTATATTAATATCAACAATATTTCCAAAACACGGCGGATTTTTTGAAGAAATTAAATATGATGACTTATCAGAAAATTTAATCAATGCAGTTATAAGTGCTGAAGATAAAAATTTTTTTAAGCATAATGGTATAGATTATAAAGCTGTAATAAGGGCATTTTTATCAAATTTAATAAGCGGTAAAGTAGTATCTGGAGGAAGCACCATTACTCAGCAGCTAGCTAAAAGCATAATACCACGCAGCAGAACTTATATAAATAAATTTTATGAAGCACTTGATTCTATGAGATTAGAAAGAAATCTTACAAAAGAAGAAATACTTACAGAATATTTAAATAGAGTATTTTTTGGAAATAATTGCTATGGCATAGGAGCAGCAAGCGATTTATACTTTCATAAAAAAACAAAAGATTTAAATATAAATGAATCTGCAATGCTTGCTTCTATAATAAAATCAGGCACAAAATTTAATCCTTACAAATATGAAGACAGATTAACTTCAAGAAGAATATATGTACTTGGAGAAATGAAAAATAATAATTTTATAAAAGAAGAAAATTATAATAAATACATAAACGAAAAGCCTAAAATTTTTGATGATAAAGAAAAATATACTTTCAAAGCACCTCATTTCGCAATGTATGCAAAAGAATCTTTAGAAAAATTAAAATATGCAGAAGTGACTGAATTAAGAACAACATTAGATTATAAAATGCAAAAAGAAGCCGTTTCAGTTATAAGCAATTCAAGTCAGTCTCTTCATACTTTTAATGTAAGAAATATATCCTGCATAATACTTAATGCCAAAACAGGAGAAGTACTTTCAATGATAGGCTCTATGGACTATTTTGATAATGAAACGCATGGAGCAGTAAATGGGGCTGCATCATTAAGACAGGCTGGAAGTACTTTAAAACCTTTTATGTATGCATATTTATTTGATAAAGGAGAATCTCCTGCTTCAGTTATAGCAGATATTAAAACATATATAAATTCACCTGGAGGAGATTATATACCTGAAAACTTTGATCATAAATATAGAGGTCCTGTTACCATAAGAGATGCATTGGCTAATTCTCTGAATATACCTGCTGTTAAATGGCTTGCTAGATACAGTATAAAAGATTTTCAAAATATACTTTTACAATCAGGCTTAAGTTCAATAAATAAAAATCCTGATTATTACGGATATTCTTTGGTGCTTGGAAGTGCCGAAGTCCGTTTAATAGATTTAGCTTCTGCATATACTATATTTCCAAATTCAGGCATATTTATAAATAATTATTCCATAACTTCATTAAAAAAAGCAAACGGAGAAGTTATAACGCTTCCTAAAAAAATTACAAGAAAAGTAATTTCTGAAGAAAGTGCCTATTTAATAACAAGCATACTCTCTGACAGAAATGCCAGAATGGGCTCTTTTAGAAGCTATAGAGGAATAGTTTATCCTTTCTCTATAGCAATAAAAACAGGAACTTCAAAAGGTTCAAGAGATGCTTGGGCTATAGGATATACAAGAGATTATATTGTAGGTATATGGCTGGGCGATTTTGCAGGAAGCGAGATGATTAATATAACAGGCGGAAACGGAGCTGTGCCTATACTTTATGATTTATTTAGTATGCTTAATAAAAGTCATAAAGAAACAAAATGGAATAAACCTGATACTATAATAAAAAGAGAAATCTGTCTTATAAGCGGAAAACTCAGAGGAGAGTTTTGTAAAGAAATAAGGCTTGAAGAGTTTTCACATATAAATATACCTAAAGAAGAATGCGATGTTCATAATTTATATATAAAAATAAATTCAGACGGTTCTGTAAGCGAAAAAGTTTTTGTCAATCTTCCAAGCGAATATAATGGCTGGGCTAAAGAACAGCAGTTAGAATATCCGAACTCAGAGTGGACTAAAATAAATAATATATATGCTTATAATAGAATAAAAAATAATAATCAGAATATAGATTTAGAAACTGATAAAGAAAATATTGATAAAGAAAATATTAATCAGGAAAATACTTCTCTATATTATTCTTTTGATGAAGCTATCAATTCTGCCGAAAAAAATATTAATTCTAATATAAAAGAAAGGCTTTCAATAAAAGAACCTGCTGATAATTCCGTATACAAAATAGATTCTTCTCTGCCTATAGAATATCAAAATATATTTATATCTTCATACATACCTAAAAATACTGTAAGTGCTCAGCTATACTGCAATAAAGAGATAATAGCAGATATTAATGATTTGAAAAAAGAGTATATAAGATGGAATTTAAAACAGGGAGATTATACTTTCTATATAGAAGCAAAAACAGAAGAAGGCGAAATTATAAAGAGTTCTTCTGTAAAAATATATGTACAGTAAAAAAAAACAGTATTGATAATTTTTTTAATATCGATAATATTAACAGTATTAATTGTATTGCTTACGGAGTATTTTAATGAGTAAAAAAATTATTTCTATTATATTATTATTGATATTTTCTATAACTTTTACATTATTTTCAGTTTATAAAACAAATCAGTATATGAAAGTTGTAGATGTTAAAGGAAAAGTAAAAATATCATCGCAGAAAACTATAACAAAACCTGCTCAGTATGGAGATTTATTATTTACTAAAGATAATATTTCTACAGAAAAAAATTCTTCTCTTGTTTCATATTTAGAAAGCAATAATATATTTAAAGTAAAAGAAAACTCATTATTGAATATTAATGAATCTTATGATAAAACAGGAAATACAAAATTATATTTAGATAAAGGCGATTTTTTAATTGCAGCTTCATCAAATACAAAACAGGATTCTATCATAATATCAACTTCAAATGCTGATATTAAAGTATCAGGTGTAGCAGCAGTATCATACTCCAATGGAAATACAAAAGCACAATTCATATACGGAGACGGAGAAATAAACGGTACTAAAATCAATCAATTTATGGAAGCTAATATAGATAATTCAAATAAACTTTCTCTGAAAAATATAGAATTGAATAAAGAATTCACTAATATTATAAATGAAATAGCTTCTATGCCTTATGTTGAAACTGTTGTTGCTGATAAAATAGATATAAATAATATAAAAAATCAAATGTATTCACAAACTAATACTGTGTCAGAAATAACATCTATAGATTATGCGGGCAATACTAATGAAAACAGAACTACTTTTATTATCACTAATGAAAGAAAAGAATAATTCATAAAAATTTGATGATTAATTTACACTTTGACAAATAAAAATTTAAGATATATAATACAATAAAATGAGTTAAAGGTAAATATATGACGCCTCGTGAACAGATAGTAAATGCAGGGAAAAAGTTATTCAAAAAATACGGTTTTAAAAAAGCATCTATGAGCGATATAGCATTGATGGTGCATAAATCGAAAAGCAGTATTTATCATTATTTTAACAGTAAAGAAGAAATATTTTTTGCTATAGCAGAAAATGAAGCAAATGATTTAAAAAAAGAATTATATGAATCTGTAAAGAAAGAAGATACAGCAGAATCAAAATTAAGAGCATATATATTAACTAGGCAGAAAGGATATATAAAACTTGCAAATCTTTATGAAGCATTGCATAGCGAAATATTTGAAGATTTTACCCTTATAGAACATATGAGAGCACAATACCATAAAGAAGAATATAATACTATAAAAATGATATTAAGAAGCGGAGTAAAAAAAGGATTATTTAATATGGATTTAAGGCTTGCTACTGAGGCTGTTTTGGCTATAATAAAAGGCTTTGAATTGGAATGGGCTAAAAATAAAGATGCAGAAGATTATGAAAAAGATTTAGATACTATAATAAATATTATATTCTACGGAATAGTAAAAAGAAATTAAAGTAAATACCTCATAATGAAAAAGCTATTTGTATACCCTATAACATATATAATATACATAACATTATTATTTGCTATCGGTATATCATTGGCTTTTATAAATCAAGATTTTATTTATATATCAATTATTATATCTATAATATTAATTATAATATCAATATTTCTAAAAAATAAATATTATATTTCTATTATGATATTAATATTTTCTTGTTTGTTTATAGGATACAGTTATACAATTATAAGATATTATGATATATTTAATAATACTCTAGGTAAATTTGATAAAGAAATAGAAGCGTATAATGCCAAAATATTATCTTATGACGGAGTTATAGGATTTAGAGACAGATATATTGCTTATGTTGATAAAATTTATGATGGTACAAACTGGCATAATTACTGCGGAAATATAAGGCTTTATAATAATTCATTAAAACCATTGTTCATTAATGATGAAATAACAGTATCATCAAAATTGAATCTGTATAAAAATATATTAACAAATAATAATAATAATAATAATAATGAATACGATAATGAAATAATTATTAAAGTACTTGCTGACAGAATGCTTTACGGTACTGCAGCCATATATCAGTATAATAATTTTACCGTTCAAAAAAGAGGATTTTCTATTTTTAATAAAATAAATTATTATTCTATAAAAATAAGAAATATAATAAAAGAATCACTTGGAGCAAATATGGAAGCTATACCATACTCCATAGCACAAGGTATAATGATAGGAGATAAAAATATAATACCGTATCATATAAGAAAATACTTTATAGATGCAGGAATATCTCATATACTTTCAATATCAGGGCTTCATATTTCTATGATAATTTCAATTCTATTTTTAATATTATCATTTTTTTCATTAAACTTTTATAAAAGAATATTGATATCTTCTATTACAGCAATAATAATATATCCGCCTATTACTTTATTTTCTGTTTCTATAATGAGAGCTAGTATAATGGCATTATGCTTATTAATATCATATTATTTTGACAGAAACAGAAATTCTATAAATGCATTATTCATATCAGCTTTAATTATACTAATTCTAAATCCAAATTCAATTAAAGATATAAGTTTTCAATTTTCATTTCTAGCAGCATTAGGAATAATCATTTATTATCCTATATTCAATTTTTATATAATAAGAAATATAAAAAATATAAAATTTAATAATATAATAAAAAATATATCTGTAAAATTACTTTCTTTTCTCTCTATTAATATATTCGCATTAATAACAGTACTTCCATTAAGCATACATCATTTTTCAATATTAAACCTTACTTCTATACTAGCTAATATTTTTGCAGTACCTTTATCATTTATAATACTTTCATCATCATTAATAACAGTAATAACATACAATATATATAAGCCGTTATCTATTTTTCCAGCCCGAACAGTTGAATTTTGTTCTAATCTTTTAATAAATACAGCATACAAATTAAGCCGTATAAACTTTTTGAAATATAATTTATCATTAAATTTATATTCAGCCGTTTTCATTACATTTATGATAGTATTTATAGGAATAATTTTTAGAATTATAATAAATAAAAAAAGCGTATCTAAAAAATAGATACGCATATTAAAAATTTCTTATTAATTATTTAGCAGGAGTAAGTTTAGTCAAAGCATCTTCAACTAATGCAGCCCAAGTAGCACCGCTTACACCATCAACATAAATATTGTTAGCTTGTATCATTTTGTCATAAGCTGCTTTTCCTCTAGCAGGTCCGCTGCTATGACCGCATTTTGTTAATACAACTTTTGTTAATTTACCGCCTGCAACAGTAACTTTAGCCTGATAATCGCCTTTAGCTGTTTTGTAAGTAGCTTTGTAATTTCCTAGATAAGTTCCGTCAGGTACTTTAGCTAAATTAACTTTACCTTGAGCAAATAGAAATATACTAGCTGAAAAAATAACTGCAGCAGCTAAAACCATAACTCTTTTAAGATTCATATATCTTTCTCCTCTTTTAATGTACTTTTTATTAAAACTTAATGTATAATAAAAAGTAAAATATTTGTAAAATTAATTTAATATTTTTTTTATATTTCCTTCCCTAAGCAGTCCTAATAAATTATTATACTCTACAGTAGTTTTTATCTGACAGTATCTGTCATCTACAAAACTAGAATATTCTATTTTTATATACTTTTCTACAATATATTTTAATTCGCTATTTTCATCTTTTTTGTTCGGAAGTTCTTTAGCAAAAGCATTTTCTATTTTTACTTTTGATAATGCCAAAGCAGCATTAAAAGCACTTGTTTTTGCATCTTCCTTTGTAGAAGCATAAGCATTCGGATATCCTATAGAAGCAGCAGTAAATTTATTTTCATTAACCCACCCTTCATTAAGATTTATATTATAAACTGTTTTTTCTGATGACTGGCATGATAAAGATAATAAAGATAATATTAAAATTATTATATAATTATATTTCATATAACCCCCAAATATAAAAAATACTATAAAAAATATTCGTCAAAATTTATTTTTTTTAAAGCATATAATTATACATATTTATTAATTTTAGAGTATAATAGTTCCGATTATATAAAAAATATTTAATTATTTTAGTGAGAACTATTATGAAAAGATTATATATTATATCCATTATCTTTCTTTTACTATATGTAAAAGCATTCAGCCAAATATATACATTACAAAATAATGAAAAACTAAATAATTCTTATATTCTGTCAGAAACTAATTATGCACTTATAATAGAAAAAAATAATGCAAATACAGGCAAAACATTTGATATAATATATAAAGATTCCAGATTAACAGGATACAAAGATGCAAGAAGCATTAAAATACTTCCTAACGGCACTTTAATTGCTGTTATGTTAAAAAATTCTCTCGGTAAAGATATGTGGACTGTAATATACGGAAATATTGAACAGGAATTTGATTCTATAGAGAGAGAAATTTATTCTGGAAATAACTCTATAATATTTACCAGACTAATGGATTATGGTATTGCTGTTATAAACGGAGAAGCTAAAGTACAGTACTCAGAATTATATGACAGTGTTATAAATGATAATAATTATGCTTTTTCATATTCAAGAGACGGACAGTATTTTGTTAATATTAACGGAGAGGAAAAACAGACTTCTGCAAAAGTAAATAAATTAAAATTTTCAAATGACGGAAATAATATAGTATATGTTATAGATTCACAAGAAAATGCTGTTATATTCACAGGAAATAATGATACTGAAAGTTTCAGATTGGTAGATGATTTAACATCATACAATAATAATAGTATAGCTTATGCTGTAAAAATAATGCCTCAGGCTGATACTAATGCAATTGATGATATGACTACTAATTCAATAATTACTGATGATATTATAACAAATACATCAGAAGTTACAAATTATAATCTTTCAAATATAAGCATATATACAAATGAAGAAGGAATAACAGTAAAAGGACAGTCAAATACTATAGCATTAATGACTGTAACAAATGTTATAACTAATATAAGATATAATGAATTAACTTCTATACCGGCTGCAGCAGATAATACAAATATTATAATAACAAATGAATCTATTATGACAAGCGTTATAATAAACGGAAGAAATTACGGAGAGTTCAATTTAGTAACTAATATGTCATACTCTCCTGACGGCAAAACTTTAGTATTTATAAATGTTAATACAAATAATACTATGCAGTTATATATAGGCGGAAATGTAACAGCAAATTATGATATCATACATAATTATAAATATTCTGATGACAGTAAATTATTCGCCTACTCAGCACAAACAAATAATATATCTTTTTTAATACTTAATGGAAAGAGACTTCCTAGAAATTATGATAAAATAAATGATATATATTTTTCTTCAAATAATAATTTAGTTTATAATGCTTCTATAAATGAAAGAGAATATATTATAGCAAATGATTTTGAAAGCCCTTCTTATAATGCTGTAACATCATTCAAATTTTTAGGAGATTCATTTGCATTCACAGCTGAGAGATTAGGAAAATATTATTACTTTATTCTAAATAAAGATAATTCTTTAAGAAGAGAATTCGGCGGTTATGATTATGTATCAGCTATGGATAATAATCAAAATGATGCAGTATCTATTGTATCCGACGGAAAAAATATATTTATAATAAAAAACGGCGTCATTATAAATAATAAATAATAAATAATAATTATCATACTATATAATTTTTCTATATAATTTTTATGAAAACTTATGCATTTTTTATAATTCATTAGTTTAAATTATAACTTGACTTAATTTTTTTTATAGTTAAAATAAAAAAAATAACTTTATTTATGTTTATATTATAATTTAAATAGTAAAGCAGTTAATTAATGAATAATAATGATAAAATAAGAATCATACCTCTTGGCGGCGTTCAGGAAATAGGTATGAATATGACAGTCATAGAATACGGAAATGAAATTTTAATAGTAGACTGCGGATTTATGTTTCCAAGATATCATATGCTTGGTATAGATTATGTTATTCCTGATACTTCTTATTTGGAAGATAAAAATATTATAGGGCTTATACTCACTCATGGGCATGAGGATCATATAGGTGCTATACCGCATTTTTTAAGAAAATTTCCTGATATTCCAATATACGGCTCAAGATTAACAATGGCTTTTTTGGTGGCAAAACTTAATGATTATAAAAATGAATACAAAAACACAAAATTATATGAAGTTAAGCCTAGAAATAAAATACAATTGGGAATGAATTTTGATATAGAGTTTATAAGAGTAAATCACAGCATACCCGACGGTATGGGAATAGCCATAACAACGCCTCTTGGAGTAATAATACATACAGGAGATTTCAAAATAGATTTAAATCCTACTACAGATAAATTTATAGATTTATATAAATTTGCTGAATATGGTGAAAAAGGCGTTCTTCTAATGCTTTCAGATTCTACAAACTGCCAAAAAGACGGATTTTCTATGAGTGAAAGCGTTGTTCAAAATACTATGACTCCTTTATTTAATTATGAAGACGGAATGATTATAGTTGCAGTATTTGCAAGCAGCATAGAAAGAATACAAGATTTGGTAACTGCAGCAAAAGTCAATAATAAATATGTGGCATTTTCAGGGAGAAGTTTAATAAAATATACTAAAATAGCTCAGGATATGGGATATTTAAATTTATATGATATAGTTATACCAATAGATAAAATAAACAGATATCCAAGAGAAAAAATAGTATGCATAACTACTGGAACTCAGGGAGAGCCTTATTCTTCTCTATCATTAATAGCAGCAGGAGCCCATAAACATATAAAAGTTGAAGACGGAGATATGATAATATTTTCATCTAGTGTTATACCTGGCAATGAAATGGCTGTTACTAGAATGATAAATAATCTTTTCGATCTTGGTGCTAAAATGGTTGGAGAAGATAAAAAACTTCTTCATGTATCAGGACATGCTTCAAGCGAAGATTTAAAATTGATGTACAGATTGGTAAAGCCAAGATATTTCATTCCAATACACGGAGAAAAAAGACATTTAATCACGCATATCAAACTTGTTGAAGATTTGAATGGATTAAATACTAAAGGATTTCTTCTGTATAACGGCGATGTTCTTGAAATAGATGAAACTTTAGAAGCGAAAATAACAGAGCCTATAGAAATAAGAAATATATATGTCGATGGAAAAGGTGTCGGAGATTTAGAAGACAGCATACTTTATGACAGAGAACAATTATCTCTTAACGGAGTTGTAGTTGCAAATGTAGTTGCAAAGAAAAATAATAGAGGACATTATGATATAAAAGTTGATTTAGATAGTAAAGGATTTACATATAATGGCGGAGAGAAAGAAGGAATAATAAATAAAACTGAGCAGTTAAGAGAAGAGGGAATTAGTTCCGCTGCAGAAGCTGTAAAAAAATTATTGGCAAGAAACAAAAAAACTCCTTCTACAATTAAATATGAAGTGAGAGAAGCTTTACGCAAAAAATTCATTCAGATAATAGGAAGAGAGCCTGTAATATTTGTATGCTTATATATGGAGCATATTTATACAGAACAATCAGAAAATATAATAGATAATACAGAAAATAATACTAATACAGAAAACTATAATAATGAGGAGAAAACAAAATGTCATACGAAGAAGAAAAAGAGAATCAAGAAAACAGCAGTATCGAAGAAAAATGCACTGCAGATGAAAAGAACAAAATCAAAAAAGAAGAAAGAAGCAAAAGAGAGCTGATATTTACATCATTAATAATAATATCTATTATAGTAGGAATAATCAGCATATTTGTTAAAGGCGAAAATAAAACGCATTCTATACAAATATCAAATAATATCAATTCTTCTATATCATCTAAAGCTGTTTTAAAAGACGGTATTGCTGTTATAGATTTAACTGGAATGATAACGCATACAAAAAGAAAAAGCAATATAGGCTTGGAATATCAGTCTGTAACTGAAAAACTTATAGAAGATTTTGAATATTATATTAAGCACCCTAAAGTTAAGGCTATTGTGCTTCAAGTTGATAGTCCTGGCGGTTCTTTAACTTCATGCGAAGAAACTTTAAAATATTTACAAAATTTAAAAGCAAAGTACCCTAAGCCTATAGTAGCATCTTTCAGATCATTAGCGGCAAGCGGGGGATATTATATTTCTATGATAGCTGATAAAATATATGCTAATGAATCCACATTAACAGGAAGCATCGGAGTTATAGCTCAATTTTTTAATGTATCAGAATTGATGGGAAAATACGGCGTAAAAATGTATACAATAAAAAGCGGAAGAAATAAAGACTCACTTTCGCCTTTTAGAGAACCAAGACAAGATGAATTAGATTATTGGCAGGCAATGACAGAAGAATTCATAGCTCAGTTTACAAATGTAGTAGAACAATCAAGAGGAAGTAAAATAAAAGGAAACAGAGATGATGTATTTGACGGCAGAATTTTCAGCGGTAAAAAAGCATTAGAAATAGGGCTTGTAGATGCTATAGGTACATTGCAGGATGCTGTAAAAGATGCTGCAGAAATGGGCGGTATAAAAGATGAAGAGCCTTATATAATAAAAAAACCTGAAGTAAAAAATAATGTAATGAATCTGCTTTTTTCTAATATTTCTGAAACTATAAAACCTAAATCAAAGATGCCTATTCCTTTTCCTTATGAAGAAATACTTAATACTAAATATGTAGGAGTTCCTATGTATATTTATATTCCTAACTATATTGGAGAAAATTAATGCATATATATCAAGCCTTATACTATTATATATTAAAGCCTAAAGAAGCAATAAAAAAATCAATCAATTTTGAATATTCTCTTGTAATATATTTGACTGCATCTTTAAGCACAGCAATATCTGTATTATATTCTTCAGGACATAAAAGCAATATACTGAGTTTAATAGTACTTTCGTTTAGCATAGCATTATATACTGCAGTATCAAGTATAGGAAAAATAGCAATTATTCATCTTACAGCTTCAATATTTATAAAAAATATTGATAAAAAAAATATAACAGCTTTCATTAATAACTGCTTTGGAATATCGGGAATATTTATTTTAATACTGCCTATAACATTAATATTTTCAGTGTTTTCTTCGATATTTTTTATACAAGTTTCTGCATTATTAATAATTCATTTATATTATATAATTTTACTTTATAATAATATTAAATATTCACTAAATATAGAAAGCTCATTCAAAGCTTTTTTAATTTTAATAGCTCCTGTAATATACGATTATATAGTAAATATATCATTAGCAGTATTAATATTCGGAGTTTTAATTAACTATATATAATTATGAATAAAATTACAAAATATATTATAATTGAAACTATAGGTCCTTTCCTAGCAGGCATATTATTTTTTACTTTCATATTCGTGATACAGCTTTTACCCGAATTAATAAGGCTTATTATTAATAATGGTGCTCCTCTATTTATGTCATTAGAAACATTTGTATATATGCTTCCTTTTAATATAGCAATAACTATACCTATGTCAATACTTATGGCAAGCATTATAGGATACGGAAGACTTTCTTCTGATAATGAAATAATAGTAATGCGTGCTTTAGGTTTTTCTCATATGAGAATATATATGCCTATTATAATATTAGGTTTTATTACATTTATTTTTTCATTATTTTTTAACAATGTAATTATGACTGAAGCCAATTATAGATACAGAGCTTTAATTTCATATATGGTAAATATAAAGCCTTCTATTGCTGTAGGAAAATTAGAATTTGTAAATATTCCTGATATGGGATTATCAATAGGCTCTGAATATGCTGATGATAAAAGTATATCAAATGTAGTTATATATGATAAATCAGAAACTAAAAGAGTTATAACAGCTAAATACGGGCTTTGGAAAAATAATCAGGCAAATTCTCAGGTTGTTACTTTAACATTATATGACGGAGTTGTTCAGGAAATGCCTAATTATGGTTTTGTATCTAATGACTATACTGTATTTGATGCTATGGATATTAATATAGTGAGAAAAATAACTACATTAACATCGCATGAAAGAGGACTTAGAGAAATGCCTCTTTGGAAAATAAAAGAAAAAATTGATGCTTCAAAAATGGAGGCTGATAAATCTATAAATTCACAAATAAATGAAATTATAGATAATGCCTATAACAATGTTGATAATAATATAGATAAAAATTCATTTTCTAATGAATTTATACGAACTAATTCATCAGAATTAATTTCTATTAGAAAAAAAGCCATAGATGAAGCCGTACCGTATTTTTATTATGTGGAATTTCATAAATTCATATCGATACCTGCAGCCTGTTTATTTATGGTTTTAATAGGGGCACCTCTTGGAATAGTAGGAAAAAGAAGCGGAAAAGGCTTTGGATTTGGAATATCTGTAATAGTAGTTGTTGTATATTATTTGCTTATTACTGCTGCAGAACTCATAGCTGGAGGTAAAAAAGTTCCGCCTATATTTGCTATGTGGTTTCCTAATATAGTATTGGCACTTATGGGTTCTTTCTTTATGATAAGATCTTTTTTCAGCAGAGGAAAATAAAAAATTATATTTATTAAAAAAGTATAAATAAATAAAAAAAATAATTATCAGGATATAGGGGCATTTGATATATAAACATTTATTTTATATTTATTTTTCATATTTTTTGAATTATATATATTAGTTGCCTTAGCAAGCCTGTCATTAAATCTTTCCACTAAAAAATCAGCATCATCAGCTTTAGGTGCTAATATAACTTCTTTTAATGATTTATTATCAAATATATAAAGATAATTTTTATATGAGCGTTTCATTTTTTTATCTATATGCAAAGGATTGCTGCCGTATTCCACAAGCTGTATTATACGCATCTCCTGTTCTTCTACAAATGAAGAATCCTTTATTAAATATTGAATATTCATAAGAAGCTGATACGATAATGACAACTCTTCTGAATTAAATTTTTTTATAATTGTAAACATAGAATTAAATATATAGCCTATATTATTTTTTAATCTGTCATAAAATACCTTACCATCATTCCAAATATTATACTCTCTATTTAAATCAATAATAAGATTATCATAATCAGATTCGCAGGGATTAAATATTATTTCATTATTTTTATAATTATAATACAGTACAAAATATAAAGGCAAAGTCTGTTCATTATAAAGCTCTATATGAGAATAATTATTTTTATCATAAGAAAATGAAAATAATATACTGCTGTCTAAATTATTAAAAGATGTATCAAAAAAGGATTTATCAAATACTAAACAGCAGCCTGTACCCTCTTTATTATCATATTTTCCATATAATCTGTACATAGTTAAAGAATCCTTGCATCTGCTGAATGATGTCTGCAATGCTATAAAATTATTAATACTTCTATATTTGGAGTTAATATTATTATTTCTAAGAAGCTGCATCAATATTTTTCCTTCTTTAGGATCATTAGCATTTTTTACGCTTGTCATTCTAAGTTTATTTTTCTTTAAATAGGTGCTGTATTTTGAATTATCAGATTTTTCATATCTTTTATCAAAAGCCATATCATCAAAAACTTCTATGCTTGTATAATGAGATATTTCATTAATTTTATCTTTATCCTTTACAGAAATCAAATACAAAAATATATACTGAAGTATCCAAAGTTTTTTTAATCTTGATGTATCTTCAATATCTCTAACTATAAAATTAAAATATTCTTCTTTTTCTATAGTCCAAAAACTATTTTCTTTCAATATAATATCAATAATCTTTTCTATATTTATATAATCTATAAACCTTGATACAATATTAAATATATTAACATTCTTTGATTCTTTAATATCTAAAAGCAAAGTTAAAGCATAATCATACTGCTCTAATCCTATTAAGGCTTCAGATTTAAGAAAATATATTCTGTCATATATAGTATCATCTTGCTGAATAATACGAAATTCAATATACTCTTTATCTATTAAGTCCTTATCATCTTTATCTATTAACTCTTTATTTTTTATAATGGCATCGCCTTTTGAATTTGCTTCATTTAAAATTAAAAGAGCTTTATCAAGATATTCTATAGCCTCTTTATATCTTTTTATATTAATTAGAAAGCCAGCCTTATTTAAATATATAACCTCTAATGATTTATTTATTTTTACAGCTTTATCATAAGTTTCAAAAACATCATCTATTTTTCCTAATTTCTCCAAAACTAAAGCAATATTTAAATAAGCATAATTATATCCAAGTTCTAATGCTCTATTAAAATAAAATAAAGAATCTTCATATCTTTCTAATTTTGAATATATAATACCTATATTAAAGTAGCATATCTCAGATTTATCATTAATTTCAAGTGCCATATTAAAAGCATATAAAGCCTCATCAAATGCCATAAGTTTAGCAAGTATTATGCCTTTATTGATAAAAGCTTTTTCATAAATGGGATTTATTTCTATAGCTTTGGAATAATATTCTATTGCTTCTTCATATCTATTTAAATAATATAATGTTAAGGCTGTTTTATATAAGCTTCTTGCAAAATATCTGTCTTTATAATTTGTATCAAATAATTTATCATAATTTTCAAAATAGCTTATTATTTTTAAATATATTCTAAGAGCCGATGAATATTTCTCTAAATTAAAATAAAATCTAGCCTGAGAAAATAGGCTTTCTATTCTGTCTTTTATCATAAAACTATTCCTTAATAATTATAATATGATTTTATTATAAACTATTTTAAAATTATATAAATTTTTTTTAATTATACAAATTATATAAAATAAAAATACTATTGACAATTTTTTTATTTATGATAATATTACTATATAAAGTATTATTACTTATAAAAATATTTTAATTAAGGATTTATAAAATGAAAAATAGCGATAAAGGATTCTTTGGGAAATTCGGAGGCAGATTCGTTTCCGAAGCATTAGAAAAATTATTGATTGAATTGGAAGAAGCATTTGTATATTATATAAATGATAAAGAATTTTTAAGCGAGCTTGAGGAATTAAGAGCTGACTTTATAGGAAGACCTACTCCCTTAATGTATGCTAAAAATCTATCAGAAAAAATCGGAGGGGCAAAGATATATGTAAAATTAGAAGGGCTTGCACATACGGGAGCTCATAAAATTAATAATTCAGTAGGACAGGCACTTTTAGCCAAGAAAATGGGTAAGAAAAAGATTATTGCTGAAACAGGTGCAGGACAGCACGGACTTGCTACTGCGGCAGCTTGTGCAAAGTTAGGACTTGAATGTTCTATCTATATGGGAGAAATTGATGTAAAAAGACAGCAGCCTAATGCAGCTTCTATGGAATTATACGGGGCTAATGTAGTATCAGTTACTAGAGGAGGAAGAGGACTTAAAGATGCTGTTGATATGGCACTAGAAGATTGGGTTAAAGATTTGAAAGACACTCATTATTTACTTGGAAGTGCAGTAGGTCCTAGCCCTTACCCTGATATTGTAAGAACTTTTCAATCTGTAATAGGGAGAGAACTTGAAAAACAGATACAGGAAAAAAATTTGAATGTTAAAGCATTAATAGCATGCGTAGGAGGAGGTTCTAATGCTATAGGATTTTTTGAGCCCTTTATAGAAAAAGAAAATCCGAAACTTATAGCAGTTGAAGCCGGCGGAAAAAGTATGAATCTTGGTGAAAATGCTGTTAGAATGAAAAATCCTTATGCAAAAGATATTGCTGCACAGGGATATATGAGCAGATTTATACTAAAAGAAGATGGAGAAATATCTGAAACTATGTCTATATCTGCAGGATTAGATTATCCGGGAGTTGGTCCTCAATTAGCGTATTTGGGAGAATCAGGAAGAATAGAGTTTACTTATGCTTCAGATAAAGAAGCTGTAAATGCAGTTGCAGAATTTGCAAAGAATGAAGGTGTAATATTCGCATTGGAAAGTGCTCATGCAGGTGCTAAGGCTATAGAATATGCTAAAGAATACACAAAAGATGATATAATTATAGTTAATATGTCCGGAAGAGGAGATAAAGATATATTCATAACCTCGCCTATTTTCAGACCTGATAAATGGAAAGAATTTTTAAAAAGCGAATTAGAAAGATTAGAAAAAAATATAGATGTGCATAAATTTTAATATATTATTATTTGGGTTTTTGCTTATTAGTATTAATATTCAAAAACCTTATTTTTTTATATGATACTAATTTCGTAAATAATTAATTTAAATAACATTTCTATATATATTATCAAGTATCTTATTTTAATATATACTAACATATTATATTTATATATTAAAAATCTATATTTTAGAAAAAACATTATAATTAAAGAGCATAGAAATATACAGAAATTAATATAAAAAATACATATAGTAGGTATATTGAAAAAATAAAAAAATGATTGACTTTTAATAAAGTTAGAGTATATTAATAATATAAATTAGAGTATATTAATAATATAAAAAGGAGATATAAATATGTCAGTACAAGAATTAAAAACAGATAATTTTGAGGCAGCTATATCAGGCGATAAAGCTATATTAGTTGATTTTTTTGCGGATTGGTGCGGACCTTGTAAAATGCAGACTCCTATACTACATAAAATAGCAGATCAAAATTCTGATAAGATGAATTTCGGTGCTGTTAATGTTGATGAGGCTGAGGAAGTGGCTGCTAAATACGGAGTTCAGTCTATACCTACTTTAATGGTATTTAAAGGAGGAGAAGTTGTAAAAAGAGCTGAAGGTATGAAAAATGAAGCTCAATTGAAAGAATGGTTAAAAGAATATATATAATAAAATATAATATTTGAATTTTTGCCTAATTTTATTTAAAATTAGGCTTTTTTTTATTATAAATTGATATATAATTCGCAATTATACTATAAAATTTTAGGGTCTGCTATGCTTAGTACAAATAATAAATTAATAGCAAATATATCAAAAGAATTTAATATAGAAAATTATGAAGCTAATAGTATCATTGAAAGACTGTTTTCAAAAATAGCAGATGCAGTTTTTAAAAAAAATAGATTTTATATGGATCAGTTAGGTATAATAAGTGTAAACAGCAGTAATGATATTATATTTGTAAATGAAAATGAAAATTTTGATGAATCATTAGAATCCATAAATCTTAAAAATGATAATATAAAAAGTATTTTTTTGGAAAAATCTATATATAAGAGCATATTCAAAAATATAAAAGAGATATCGAAAAATGAAAATGTATATATAGAAAATTTCGGTGTTTTTTCAAATAATATAAATATAAAATTTGAAGCTGATAATATCCTCAAAAATAAAATAAAAAAATTAAATGTAAATGAAATAGTTGAAGATATATCAGATGATATCGATAAAAAAATATCATATAATAAATCAGAAATAATAAATAATAAAGCAGAAGAAAATAATGATGATTCTTTAGAAGAAATAGTTGAAAATAAATCTATAGACTTAAATAATATAATAAAAAAACTCAATGAAAAAGAAAATGAAAAAGAAAATGATAAAAATAAATTAAAAACTGATAATACATATAATGGTGATTCTTTAGAAAAAATAGCTGAAAATAAATCTATAGATAATAATGTTAATGTTAGAGAAAATATATGGGAAAATAAAACTTATAAATCTATAGACTTAAATAATATAATAAAAAAACTCAATGAAAAAGAAAATGATAAAAATAAATTAAAAACTGATAATACATATAATGATAATTCTTTAGGAAAAATATCTGGAAATAAATCTATAGATAATAATGTTAATATTACAGAAAATATATGGGAAAATAAAACTTATGAATCTATAGATTTAAATAATATAATAAAAAATCTCAATGAAAAAGAAAATGATAAAAATAAATTAAAAACTGATAATACATATAATGATAATTCTTTAGAAGAAATATCTGAAAATAAATCTATAGATAATAATGTTAATATTATAGAAAATATATGGAAAAATAAAACTTATAAATCTATAGACTTAAATAATATGATAAAAAATCTCAATGAAAAAGAAAATGGTAAAAATAAATTAAAAACTGATAATATATCATCAGAAAATAATAATTATTCCGAAATGAAAGAATATTCCAAAAAAGAATTATTAGATATTAATAATTTTGATAATGATGATTTAAAATATCAAAAAAAATCAAAAGATAATAATAAAAATTTAAATATTAAAAAAACAAAGAGAAGAAAAAATAATATGGAAAAAAAAGAAAATACTAAAAGAGAATTATTTTTAAATATAATTAAGATAGCCTGCATAATAATATTTATACTTATAGTAGGAATTATTGTATCATTATATTATAGCAGAAACGAGAATATAGTCAGCAATAATATAGAAAATCAAAAACTTTATGATATAGTTAATGTATATTTTAATGAAATAGATTCTGTAAGTTTATCTTATATAACTTCAAAAGATATGTATTATTGGGCTATAGCAAAAAACTTATATGGAGATTCTACATACTGGCCTTTGATATATGCTTATAATAGCGAAGAATATAAAATAAATGATATTATAAAAAAAGGAAGCAGTATATCATACAGAAATATTCCTGATTTTAATTCTATGAAAGAAATAAAATATTTAAATAATATAATATCTAAATCTTATATATGTATTTATCCAATACTTATGAATGATAATAAAATAAATCATGCACTATGGAGTTTAAAATTATCTGCCTATTATGATTTGAATGTATTAAAAAATAATGCTGATATGATACCTGAAGAAATATATCTTGATATACTAGAGAATAATAATTCGATGAAAACTGCATATAATGAAGTTATAAAATACGGAAAATTAAATGAAAATATATTTTTATCATTTTTAGAATTGATAAAAAATAAATTAGGGATATAAAATGAAAGTTGTAACTACAGAAGATTTAATTAATATAGATAAGAAAACTATAGAAAAAATTCCTTCTATACTTCTTATGGAGAATGTTGCAAGCGAAATTTTTTATCTATTATTAAAAAGGCATAAAAAGTTATTATATAAAAAAACTGTATATATTTTTTCATCTGTTGGAGGTAATGGAGGCGACGGACTTGCTATAGCCAGATATTTAATAAAAAATAACTGCAATGTAAAAGTATATATTACAGGAAATCTTGATAGAGTTAATAAAGATACTTATGTTAATTTTAATATATTAAAATCTATGCATATTGATATTAATTATTTAGCAAATGAAGAAGATGTTAAAGCTGCTTCAGAAAATATTGAAAGCAAATCTATAGTGCTGGACTCTCTATTTGGAACAGGAGGAAACAGACCTTTAGAAGGAATACAAAAATTATTAGTAGATAATCTCAATAAATTGGATATTATTAGAATAGCAATAGATATGCCTTCAGGACTTTTTTCAAAAATAAATGATTATGATAATATAAATACTTGTTTTAAAGCAGATGAAACATATACAGTATGTTTTGCAAAGGATATATTCTTTTTATACAAAACAAGAGAATATATAGGAAAATTATTTATAATAAAATCAATATTTCCAAATGATATAATTGATAATTGGGGATATAAAGCTAAATTAATAGATTATAATGAAAAAATAAATTTAAATAGAAATTCATTTTTCAGTAAAAGAGAACAGGGAATGCTTGCTGTAATTGCAGGAAGCGATAATTATATAGGTGCTGCTGTTTTAGCCGTAAATGCCGCTTATAGATTGGGAGCAGGATATATAAGACTTTATGTGCCTAATGGAATAGTAAAAAATATAAGAAATGCTGTAATACCTTATATGCCGGAAGCAGTTATTATAGGAGTTGGGGAAAAAAATCAGAAATATTTTACAGAAAATGATATTGAAATAGTAAATGAAATAAATAAAAGCGATGCTTGTATAATAGGTTCAGGACTTGGAAGAAATATGTCTACTGAAGTTTTTGTAAATAGTATATTAAAGCAAATAAATATACCCGCTGTTATAGATGCAGATGCTTTATATTTGATGTTTGAAAGTACATTTAATGAGCTTAATCATAATTTTGTATTAACTCCGCATATATATGAATTTGAAAAGCTTACAGGGATAAATCATATAAAAGCATTAGAAAATCCTTATGAGGCATTATTTAAATACAGACAAAAAACAAATGCTTCTATAATATTAAAAGATGCTGTAAGTTTTTTAATGCATAATAATGATATATATATCAATTATAACCCTAAAGAATCTATGGGGAAAGCTGGTATGGGAGATGTTCTTGCAGGATTTATAGGGACTTTGCTTGCAAGAAAATTAAATATACTGGAAGCTTCAAAATTAGCTTTGATTATACAATCTAAATCTTTTAATATATTATCAAAAAAATTTGGAAATGATTATATTCAGCCTAAAGATTTAGCTAATATTTCATATAAAATACTAAAAAGGATATAGATAAATTGCCTAGAGAAGTTTATGACCCTAAAGAAAAAGAATTAGAATTTTATTATAAAAAAAATATAAAACCTCCTGCCCCAAAAAGAGAAGTAAGTATATTTGCAAGAAGATGGTTTATGTTTTTATATGGAACTTTCATAACATTGATAGTAGTAGGACTATTTCTATACAAAAAAGGTTTTTTTAATAATATTGCATATTTTGCAAAAAAAACTAATATAGTAGAAGTAAAAATTAATAATATAGATTTTTCAGATGAGTACATAATAACAACTATAGAACTTGAAAATTATAATTATACAAATTCAGAAAATATATTGAAGCTTAATTCTGATTATTCATTGTATAGAAATAAAAAATTAGTATTTTCAGGAAATAATTCATTTTATAATGTAAGATTTCCGCTGAAGCAGAGAATAGGTTTTAATCTAAAATTTGATATAGATTATTGGAAAAAATCAAACAAATTGAAGATAATACTGCAATTTGATGATAATTTAATACAAACTAATGAAATAAATATAACGAAATTAAGAAGACGAAAATAAATGTTTAAATAATATAAAATGCTTTATTTTTTATTACTGCTATTTTCGTCTTTAGTGCCTTTTTTATTTGCTGTTATAAGAATGTATGCTTTAAATTATCTATAATACTTTCATCTTCCACTAATTTGTGTAATTCTTCTTTAGTTTTTGGTTTAAATTGTTTTTTCATTTTTTTATCCTATTATTGTTATGTTCGCTCACCTGTAAAGGTGCCTTCAATTAGCTAGTAATTAAAATTGCCCTGTCGGGCTAGCTCCAGCTCACTGTTATTATTATGCTTGCTCGCCCATAAGGGTGCATGCAATTGGCTAGTAATAAAAATTACCCTGTAAGTTGTGTTATTGTTATTCTATTTTATAAATTATCATTTTTCTTTTTCTCTCTTGTTTTTCCTAAAACAAATTTTGATAGACTTTTTTGCTCATATCAATTCCTTTCTTATTCTTAAAAGAGTAAAAAACTATATCAAATCATAAGGAAAATATTTATAGCCTTTAAACTCTTCTTTATCTACATTCATTATTTTTAACACAGCAGCACCTTCATAATTCCAATATCCGCCATAGAGCAATTTCTCATCAGGTTCCCTATAGCTTCCCCACCAAGCACAACTTCTGCTTTTGTTATACCATTGTTTAAGATAGGTTTGAAAATAATGACTTTCTTTAGTTTGTGCAAAAAGTTTCAAATTTTCAAATTTTGCTTCCTCTGATGTCAATCTCTCAAAGCAATCTTTTTCCTCTCCTTTACTTGCTAGATAATGCAGTAGCCAATCATCATAAAACAAATCATCTGCTTCTCTATGGGTTGTATTAAGTTTATCCAATACCCAAGAGGTATCCATATCACATATTACCATTAAAGCGAGATACTTAGCATTATCATTATAACA
>NZ_CAJTQJ010000030.1 GCF_910578695.1 uncultured Brachyspira sp. | reverse complement strand
AGGGGATGCAGAAAGGAATCAAAGAAACTCAAATATCAATGGCTAAAAATATGAAGAAAGATAAAGTAGATTTTAATACAATTTCTAAATATACAGGATTAAGCATAGAAGAAATAGAAAATTTATAAGACAGTAATTTTTTTATGAATATAAATAAAAAATAAAAAACTTGTGAGTGCCTGACATTCGCGAAATGGCAGGGATTATGCCGATATCGGAACAAATTTTTTATGAATATAATAAAAAAGCCCCGTCTTTTTTAGATGAGGCTTTATTTTATTATTCTAAATATGCATAATGAAATTGATATTCCTGTAATGGAGTTAATACATAATCTTTTAATCTCCTGCTTACAAGAGTAGGATTTGAAGGATTATATATAGGTATAAGCAAATTATCTTCAGCTATTAATATTTTTTCAGCCTCATGCATAGCTTTCATTCTTATTTCCTGATTAGCATTGTTTCTTGCAGTTTCAATATATATATCAAACTGTCTATTACTGTATCCTGATGTATTTTGACTTCTATAACTCAAATAATTTTCTAAGAAAGTCATAGGATCGCTGTAATCTCCAATCCATAAAGTTCTTATAAGCTGATAATTTTTTTCGCTTCTCATTTGCTGATATGCTGCCCATTCCATAGATGATATTATCAAATCTATTCCCAAATTTTCTTTCCACATCTGCTGAATAGCCTCTGCAGTTTGTATATAAACTAAATCTGCAGTAGTTTTATATTCTAATACAGGAAAACCGTCTCCATTAGGATATCCTGCTTCAGCTAATAGTTTCTTAGCCATTTCTATATTATTAGAATAAGCCTCTTTCGATAAATCTATATACTGTCCTCCATTCTCTCTGAAATCTCCTTGAACATCATAAGCACCAATAGGCACCCAAGCACTTGTCGGACTTTTAGCTGTAGGAACAACATTTTCTACTATATAGTTTCTGTCTATTGCCAAAGATAAAGCTTTTCTTATTCTTATATCTTTTAATACCTCATCAGAAGCATTAATACCGAATGCAACTGTAGAGAAATAAGGAGCAATATTAACTATTTTGTCAGCTTTTAATTTTTCTAAATCCTGCTCTGTAATATAAACTGAAAAATCTAATGAACCGTCTTTAATACCTGCTAATGATAAAGAGGCATCTTTCATCATAATAAAGGTAATTTTCTCCGGAACTATATTATCTTTATTCCAATAATTTGTATTTTTTATTACTACTATCTTTTCATCAGGATTTCTTTCAGTCATAATAAAAGCACCGTTTCCGATATAGCTTTCAGGATTTAAAGACCATTTATCTCCATACTTTTCAATTATATCTTTTCTAACAGGTGCAAATATAGGATAAGTTAAAATATCTAAAAAATATCCTGTAGGAACTTCTAAAGCTATTTCTAATATATAATCATCATAAGCTTTTACTCCTAATTCCTCTGACGGAAGTTCGCCTGAAAGTACTTTAACTGCATTTTTTATATACTCTATAAAAGAAGTATATTCTGCACCGCTTGAAGGATCAGCTGCTCTACGCAATGCATATACAAAATCATCAGCAGTTACACTTTTTCCGTCAGACCACTTTGCATTGGTTCTTAATTGAAAAGTGTATTTAAGTCCGTCTGAAGATATATCCCAGCTTTCGCATGCTCCAGCCTGAAGATTTCCTTCTTTATCCTTTGTAATTAAAGTTTCAAATACATGTCTAGGATATACAAAATCATTGCCGGATATAGTAGGGTCTATAGTTTTAGGCTCTTCTCCTGCATTGATGAATAATTCTTTACTATTTCTTGTCTTTGAAGATGAACATGACAATATCATAATGAATATTATTGACAGCAGCAATATTTTTCTAAACATAACTTTATCCTTAAATATATATTATTAGTTATCATAATACTATAATAATTAATATAATGCAATATTTTACATAACAACTTTAAAAAGTTTTATATTATGCTGAAAGTTTTATAATTTTAATCTGCTGTATTAAATATTATAATATTACTTTTTTCTTTTTATTTTCACTTTAAAATGTTCTTCCGCCAAATCAATTAATTCAGGAAGTTTTTGTTCTGCAATCATCTTTAACTTTTCTCTTTCTATACTTTGTGCAGGAGAACCAAGCATTACAGAGTTAGAAGGTATTTTTACATTCGACATAACGCCTGTTCTTCCTCCGAATATTACTCTGTCTCCTAATGTTACATGATCAGCTAAAGCAGCCTGCCCTCCCAATATACAATGATGCCCTATTTTAGAGCTTCCTGCTATTCCTACCTGAGATACTATAATAGAATGCTCTCCTATATCGCAGTTATGTGCTATTTGAACCAAATTATCTATTTTAACGCCTTCTCTTATTATAGTAGAACCTAAAGTCGCTCTGTCAATACATACATTTGCCCCAATCTCTACATCATTTTCTATTATAACATTTCCTCTTTGAGGTATTTTCATTTGCCTGCCGTTTACTTCAAAGAATCCAAAGCCGTCATTTCCTATAACAGTAGAAGAACCAATTATAACTTTATCTTTTATTATGCATTTATCATGAATAGAAGCATTAGCATATATAATGCAGTTTTCTCCTATAATTACATCATCTCCCAAAAAAACATTTGCTTCTATAACAGTTCCCTTACCAATTATAGTATTTTTTCCTATATGTGCATTATCTCCTATATAGGCATTATCAGATATATTAGCATTTTCTTTTATTACAGCAGTTTTTTCTATTGTTCCTAATTGATATTTTTTATCTTCAAATAATATATAAAGCAGTTTAATAAATACTTCTTTTGGATTATTATGTATTAATATTGTTTTATTTTTTAAATCTTTCAATTCATTTGCCGCATCTTCTCTTAATACCAATACATTTGCTTTACTGCTTAAAGCATCTTCAAGATATTTATTATTATCTATGCATACTATAGAGTTTTCAATAATATCATTAATTGGAGATAATGAAGATATTTCTGTGTTTTCATCTCCTATAATCTTTTTTGCCTGAATTAAATTGCTTATATCATTTACTTTCATAATATATTATTCTCCTAATTAAAAAACTAAAATGCATTAAAAAAATTATTAATACATTTTAGCTATGATAGTTTTAAATTATTTTTTTATTTCAGCAAAGAAGTTCTTACGCTGGCTATAACTGCATCTGTAATATCAAAATTTCTATCTGCATAAAGTATAGCATGCTCAGTTCTTTCTAGGATTAAAGTATATCCCTCTTTTTTCACTATTCCTATAAGACCTGCAGCCACCTGTCTTTTTACCTCTCCTCTTAATGAATAATCTCTATTATTATTTTGTATTATTGAAGTATCTTCCATATTGGTATTATTATTCTGAGATTTATACTGCTCTAATCTTTCTTTTAATTTATTATTAAGTTCCTGATCATTTGTAATTTCTTTTATCACTCTTTCAAGATCAATATACCCTACTTTTGTAAGTCTGTATGATTGTGTAAACAGACTAGGACTGATAATTGATACTGTAAGTACTGCTATAAATAATAAAGTCATAATATAATATTTTTTCATTTTTATCTCCTTAAAATTTAATATAAAAGTTTAATATATTAATAGAATGGATGATTCATAGTGAATGCAATTCCCCATCCTCTTCCAAGCCATTTTCCTAATGGAGTAAATCCGTCTCCTTCAAAATCTTTAAGCCCCTTACCAAATCCTACATCATCTTTATTATAAACAAATCTTTTTGCAACATAGAACCTTATATTAAATATAGGTATCGTAAGCCTTACGCCAAAACCAACTGAATATATATATTGAGAAGGATCAAACATATCTTTAATATTCATAAATTGAGAAGGATAAGTTTTGGCATCTCCGTCTTGATTCCAGCCTGTACTTCCGGGCATCCATAGCTGACCTGCATCTAAGAAAGTAACAAATCCCACAGTTTTTGGTATAATAGGTATGCGAAGCTCGGCAAAGAATCTTACTTTTGCTCTTCCATAGCTCCAAGAATCAATAGGTGCAGAACCGCTTTGAGAAGGCGTGCCTTTCATATCGTATGTTGATAAACCTCTGTTTTTCTTGAATATAGTATATTTAGAAGTATCCCATCCTCGTACATCTTCAAACGGATTAAGATAATAAAGTACATCAGCATCATTCTGTAAAGGAAGTCCGGGAGTAGCGATGATTTGCCCTATTTCTCCATAGAATGCAAATGAAAGCCATTTTGTAGCAGGCACAGCCAAAAATCCTGTTAAATTAAGCCTTGTTAATTGAGTATGTCCGAAATATAAATCTACCATACCTCTTAAGAAACTCCCTCTTGTAGGATTAAGATAATCATTTCTGCTGTCTCTTAGAAGTGAATACGATATAATAAATGTAGTAAACCAATCGCTTTCCCATCTTTGAAAAGAACCATTTTTTTTATTAACTCTATGTACTAAATATTTCCTTATATCACTAAGCACATGATTAGGTCCGTTTTCATTTGCTCCTTGATCATGCCATTGCTGATACTGCTGTACTATAGTATCAAATGTTATGAATGTAGAATAATAATCAGCAAAATAGTATCCAAGTCTTACTATTCCCTCAAAACCATGTCTTGTATAGTATGAATATTTAGGTATTCCAAATTGCCCTTTTCCTATTTCATATCCTGTATTTATGCCTTCATTGAAGTAAGATAAATCAACTCCTATATATATAGGCAGATTAAGCAAATAAGGCTCGGCAAAATTAAGAGCTATACGCTTTTGAGTTTCTCCTAATTCTCCGCTTAATCCAAGCTGAAGCCCTCTTCCCAAGAAGTTATTTTCTCTTACAGATGCAAATACCTTAAAGCCTGAGCCTGTAGAGAAACCTCCTCCTCCTGAAATCATAGCAGTTTTACCTTCAGAAACATTTAAATTTAATTCCATAAGTCCTTCAGCAGAACCCGGCTTTACTCCTATACTAATATTATCAAAAAACTGAGTATTATATAGTCTTTCCTGAACCCTTTGTATTTTTGCAGTATTGAATACTTCGCCCGGTTTTATATCTACATATCTTTCTATAACGAAATCTTTTGTTTTTGTATTTCCTGCTATTGTGATATTTTCTATATGTGCTTTATCATTTTCTACTATATCATACATTATATTTACTATTTTATTTTCTTCATTAACTGTAATTACAGGTATAACCTGCCTGAATATATAGCCTCTTTCAGAATATTTATTTTGTATGCCTTGATAATCAGTCATATGATAAGTATAATTATATAATGAGCCTTTTTTTGATTTTATATCTCTTTGTATATTGTCCGAAGGTATAATAAAGTTGCCTTTAAATCCTATATCTCCGAAATAGTATTTATCGCCTTCATCAACATAAATATCTATAATCAAATCCTGTTCATTTTTTATTTCAGGATTACGCCATTGATATGTAAATTTAACATTATCAACTTTTGCCTTATAATAGCCTCTGTCAGCATAATATTTTACTATTTTAGTTTTATCTTCTTCAAATTTAAACTCATTAAATTTTCCTAAAGACATAAATCCGTTTTCTTTTGTAGACATTTGTCTTTTAAGTTCATTTGCAGAAAAGTGAGTATTTCCGTGAAATCTTATATTAGCTACTTTTACTTCATTTCCCTCAACTATATTCATCTGCACCAAAACATCTGATGCACCGGAATTTTCTATAACTTTAGGCTCTACATAAGCTTTCAAATATCCCTTATCCTGATAATTAGTTATAATAGCATTAACAGCCTCATTTAATTTTTGCGGTATATACGGATCTCCCGCCTTCATTATAGGTTTTACAGCATCATTTAAAGCGGTTCTGCTTAAACGCTTATTTCCAATATATTCTATATCCTTTATTATAAACCTTTCAGAAACTATGATATTAAGCACAACGCCGTCATCTTCTCTATTAGCATCAATTGCCACTCTGTCAAATAACTGCGTTTCAAATAATTTTTTTACAGCATCATTTATTTTTGTTCTTTGAAATTTACTTCCTGCTTTTATAGGAAAATTATTTTTTATCTGCTCTTTTGTAAGTCTGGCTTCTCCTGTAACATCTATACGGTTTATTACAAGCCCTTCATATACAGCTATATTTCCTGATGTTTGCAAATTTTTAAAATCACTTTCAGCTGCTATTAATAATACAGCAGTAAGCACAAAAAAAGAAAGTAAAATAATACAATTTTTTCTAATAAACTTCACTAAAATCTCCACCGAGTAACTATATTAAAATCTTGTCCTTTTCCAAGAATATCGAAAGGATTTATTTTATACTCAAAAACAAAATTTGCAAGTCTGTAATTTTTTAATAAAGACACTTCAAAGCCGAATTGATGATCAAAATAGTAAGGATCTACAGGTTTTCCGTTCAAACTAGGTTTTGATGTATCATTAACTCTGTAAGTAACATCATATTTTAAATACAAATATTTAGAAACATATTTTCCTATGCCAACGCTCGTATTATCCCAAACAGATGTAGGACTTATATTATTATTATTTGTAAATATAAGGTTATTTATAACGGTAGGGCTTAAGTTGATATAATCTATTCCCAAGAATTGACGGAACCATCTTTCAACAGGTCTTAATACAGTACTTTTCAAAATCAGGTCGCTGTAATTCATAGTAAGCTGCTGAATCTGATCATTATTCATAGTATTTCTATTTGCGGTGCTGTCTGCAAACATCTGTTCCTCTCTGTTTCCGAAAGTTCCCTGAGGTATTCCTGCAAGCTGATTTACCTGATATTGCCCTAAAGCAGGTATAGTATAGAATTTTACAGGAGATGATACTCCGTCTTTAGAAGATATTAATTGAGAGAGCCTTGTATTCATTTCCATATATAAAGTAACATTTTCGCCTGCTAATTCATTTTCAAATGACTGAGAAGATATATTGGCGGTTGCAGGATAATATTTTTTATATGTATATGCAGTAGCTTCTATTATAGGATCCAAAGTATTATTAGGTGGGAATGTAATAGAGCCGCTTTCTAATTGATAAATATTCTGTAAATAATATATACTTCCTCTTTCTGCATTAATTGTTCCTGCAAGTTCTATGCCGTCCATAATAGTATTATAAACTCTCATTTTTGAACCCTCTTCAAGGTAAACATCTCCTACAAAATTATGGGCAACTCTCACCTGCTTCCAAGCCTCTATTGTAAAATCCCAATAAATTTTACTTAATATTCCATAAACTCTTTCTTTATACCTATTTTGCGATGATATAGAAAGCTGCACATCGCTTTTCATTAAAGTTAATATTCCTCCTATTCTAGGAGCTGCTATATTTCCTCCTACAGCAATATCCACATGCAAAGGACCTTTAACTTTAGCAATTCCTAAATTTAGATTGCCGTCTAAAAGTCCAAGCTGTTCATCTGAAGATAATAAGTCAAATGCCATATAATTTATAGTATTTTTAAAAATTTCTGCCTCGCCTGTAATACTCAAATTCTTTTTTTTCTTTGAAGTGAAAGTTAGATTATTAACATTAAATGTATGCCCGTCAAAATTAAAATCTACTATTGTGTCATCAAATATATCATTAAAATATGCTATTTTTACTTTTCTGCCATGTCCTAAAAATCTTCCGTCAATAGCAACATTATCATAATCTCCGTGTATATGTGCATATAATGTATAAGGATTTCCGTCTACTATAAAATTAGTAGGAGATGAATTTATTTCTTTAAATAATACATTGAATATTTCAAAAATTTCTACATTTATCAAATCTGATGTAACTAATAAATCAACCTGATCTTTTTTAGTATTTTTAATAACTCCGTTTATATTAAGCATATCATAATTATCATATATATATTTTATATCTGTTTTAGTATTTCCATCTTCTTTAGAAAGAAAGCCGTTTATACCATGATTTTTTGTATTTGTAAATATAATATCTTCGCCGTCATAAGTAACCATAGTTCCAAATTCAGGCAGTTTTCTTTTATTTATTGTAATAGGTGTTGTTTGTATTCTATATTCCTGTTTTCCGTCTGCTAATTTTCTCATATTATAATCTATAGTACCTGAAAATGAGCTTAAATATACCAGATTATTAACTTCTACTTTCATATTCTGAAGTTCTTTTGAAAAATAAGCATAAGGAATTTTTATCTGCTGTTTTTTAGCGAATGTTTTTGATTCAAGAACTCCGAAAGTTCCTGTTTTGGTTATTAATACATCTTTTACTTCTAATTCATTTTCTTTATAATATCCTACTAAAGATATATCAAACTGCATTCCCGGTATTTGAAAATCTTTTATATCAAATTTTTCAAGATAAATTACAGGACTATTCATCAATCCTATTATAGTGGCATTGGCAGTTAATAATCCGTAAGCCTTTCCGCTGATATCAAAAGGCAGATGATTTACTGTTAATTTTCCGTATATATTATTTTTATTAATAGAAGTATCTATAGCAAATATACCGTCATTATCTATATCTTTTAATAAAGCTGTAAACTTACCGATACCGTCTGAAGAACTTAATACACCGTCTCCTGATACTCTGTTTTCGCCGTAATCCAAAATTATATTTGTAAACATTATGCTTTGATTGGATAATTCAAATTGAGTATTCAAAGCAAATATAGGTGCTAAATTTTTATTAGCCTTTATATTTCCATGCATATATATGGGGCTTTGAGTATAATTATTTATATCCAAGTCTACATTTATGTCTATATCTTTTATCTTTAATATTTTAGGAGTTTTAATATTTAAATCCATAAGACCATTTGTTTGAATTACTCCGCTTGCTATAAGCTCCGAACCGTCCGTTGAGGCATATATTATCCTATTTCCATTGGTGGAAGCAGTTGTAAAACCATTAAATTTATAATCGCCTGCAGGAGTACCAATATTTCCATTCAGCTTAACATTTAAGTTTTTATCATATTCTATTTTAGCATTTGCATTTATACCGCTGTTTTCAGAAAGCCTATAGTAAATATCATCAATATCTATTGTATTTTTATAAGCAGATACTCCTATTCTTATTAAATATTCCTCTGTATATATTTTTTTAGATGATGCTTTCAGTATATGAACATTTCCTTTGCCATCTGTATATGCTGCATTACTCATACTATAATCAATATTAAGAGATGATAAACTATCTATTATATTCTGCCCCAATAATACTACAAATATTTCCTGAGGTACTATACCTTTTGCAGAAGCTAATATAGGAGCATTATTATCTAAACTATAACTTGCATAAAAAGGCTGTCCGTATCTGTTATTTATTAAATTAAGAAATATCTTTTTTTCAGGCTTTTTATATAAAAATTCAAATATTAATGGGTTTTGTATGGAATTTGCATAGCTGAGTGAAGATATAGTAAATCTGGACTTTATTTCTTTATCATTTGCATTTATAGGTTTTAAATATAATTTTGAAGATAAATAATTTGCACCTGCTTTTATATTATTAATATTTAAAGACAGAAAACTTGATATAGGATCATTTAACGGTACTATTCCGCTTGCTATGATATCGCCTTCTAAAATATTAATATAAGCATTTGAAAAAACTATGCTGTTATTTGTAAGGCTGGCATCAGCTAAAACATTGAATAATTTATCTCTTATACTCAAATTAAAATCTATATGAGAATCTTCCTTCTTATCGAAGGAATAATATCCGTATGCATTTAATTTAGCATCTCTGAATGTATTTATATAATTGCTTACAGCTGTTATTGTTTTATTATCCAACTTTATAAATTTATAAACAATAGGAGTATCTAAAGCTATATTCATTAATTTGTATACGGTATCTTTTGTTATATTTATATTTGTTAAGAATAAATCTGCATCTTTGCTGTTATAATTATATTTAATATTCATAAAGTCATAATTATTTTCATTCTTTATGCCTGCTTCTAATACATCATATTTATTAGTAATATTAAATTTATAATCAAATAAATCTCCATATTCGTCTTTGGCATATATTTCTGAATTTATTTCTGATAAATTGGTAGTACTTTTTAAAGAGAAATTTATTAATGTTTTATCAGGCAGGTTTAGATTATATGAAAGAAAATAGCCGTAATCTCTGAAATTACCATTTAGAGAATTTAGAGATATATCTGTAACATTATCATTATCAACTATCTTTGCAGAAAAATTATTTATATTAATATTTTTATCTATAAATAAAGAGGCAATATTATTGGCTATTTCTGCTACATCATTGATAGAAGTTTTATTAGTGCTGCTGCTTTTAAATATTGATGTATCCATAAGTAAAGGATAAAATTCAGCATCATTTATATTTATATCGCTTAAAAGGTATAAAGGATCTCTTTTTATAAATATTCTAAAAATATTAAACCTTAAAGAAGCCCTATCCATATTAAAAAATTCTTCTGATTTATTTTTAGAATATAATTTAACATTATCTAAAACTAATTCTAATTTATAAGATATGCTTATATCCGATATATATATATCTATAGGACTTACTTTATTTATATATGCAATTACATTATCCAAATATTTCTGCTTATTAGATAATACTAATGATACACTGAATAAGGCAGGTATTATAAAAGCTAGCAGGGTTGTAGCTATATACATTCTAAATCTGGAATATTTATTTTTCTTACGCAAATATATAATTCCTGTTTATAAATATAATTTACATTATTATATATATAACCTATTTATATTAAAATAGTTATAATTTCAACTACTTATTATCGGAATTTATACATATATATGTTAAAATATTGATATTTATTTTTTGAAACTATTTAGGTACATAAAAAATAACAATTGACAAATAATAAAAATAAAAGTATAATATTTTAAGAATTAAAAGTTTATTATTTTGGAGCTGTATATGTTAAAAGAACTTATTAGAAATAAAATAGATATAGTTGATAATGTGAATGATTGGGAAGAGGCTGTAAGAAAGGGAGCAGAACTTTTAATTGAAAACAGATGCATAGAGCCTAGATATGTTGATTGTATTATTAATAATATAAAGGAAAAAGGACCATATATTATACTTGGCGACGGAATGGCTATGTCGCATGCAAGACCTGAAGATGGGGTTATAAAAAATGGAATTACTCTTTTAAAAATTAAAAATGGTTTTGATTTTGATGAAAAAAATAGAATTTTTCTGCTATTTACATTAGCTGCTGAAAATAATGATAAGCATCAGGATTTAATGGGAGAAATAGCTGATTTACTGAATGAAAGCGAAAAAATTAAAAGAATAATGTATGATGAATTAACTGATTTAGAAATATACGATATAATATTACAGTGATATATATTTTTTAATAATTAAATTAATATATATATTTATGCTGTTTCTTTATTCTATAACTAATATTATTGATTATATAATGTTCTATAGTTTAAATATTTATTTTATTTTTTATAACATTAATATATTTTATTAACAAAATAACATTAAATTAATGTATTAATACTCTGCTTATTAAAATATAAATAATATTTTAAAAAATGAATAAGTTTTTATAACAAAAAACTTTTATCATAAAAAATAGCATCTGAATTTTTGTATATTATAAAATTGAAATAAATTATAAAATCTATTATACTTAATATAGTATGAAATTTTGCTGTCTTCTGCATTTTATACGTTAATTATAAAGATAATCAGGCATAGGAGGAGAGTATGAGTAAAATTGATTCAATTACTAGAGAAGGCTGGATATTAGACAGTTTTCCAGAATGGGGAACTTGGCTTAATGAAGAGATAGAAGAAGAAATTGTAGAACCTAATACATTTGCTATGTGGTGGCTTGGATGTGTAGGTATTTGGATAAAAACACAGGAAAATACTAATTTATGTATAGATTTATGGTGCGGTAATGGGAAAAGAACAAAGAAAACTAAAAATATGGTTGCAGGACATCAAATGGCTAATATGGCAGGCGTAAGAAAACTGCAGCCCAATCTTAGAGCCTCACCTTTTGTTATAGATCCTTTTGCAATAAAAAAATTAGATGCCGTATTATCAACTCATTATCATAATGATCATATAGATATAAATGTTGCTGCTGCTGTTATGAAAAATATTAAAGAGCCTATACCTTTTATAGGTCCTAAATATTCTGTAGAAAAATGGATTGAATGGGGCGTTCCTGCTGACAGATGCATAGTTGTAAAGCCCGGCGATTCTATAAAAATCAAAGATACTGAAATAATAGCTGTAGATTCTTTTGACAGAACCTGCTTAGTAACTGCCCCTCCTGATGATTTAAGAAATACTGTTCCTGAAATGGATACTAAAGCTGTAAATTATATTATTAAAACTTCAGGCGGAAATATATATCATAGCGGAGATTCTCATTATTCTATATATTTTGCTAAACACGGCAAAGATTTTGATATTGATGTTGCTTTAGGCTCTTACGGAGAGAATCCTATAGGCATAGCAGATAAAATGACTTCTGTTGATATTCTCAGAATGGCTGAAGCTTTAAGATGTAAAGTTGTTATACCTATACATTATGATGTATGGACTAATTTTATGGCTGATACAAGAGAAATAGAAATGCTTTATGAAATGAAAAAAAACAGACTTCAATATAAATTTAAGCCGTTTATATGGGAAGTAGGAGGAAAATATGTTTATCCTAGAGATAAAGATTTGACTCAGTATCATCATCCAAGAGGCTTTGATGACTGCTTTGAATATGAGCAGAATATTCCTTTCCGCTCTATGCTATAATTATAATTAATTATAATTTATATAAAATAATTAAAATTTTAAGGAGATGATGATATGGAAATTTTATTAAAAATATGGACATATATCGCACAGAACATACTTACGCAGCCTGCATATTTTATAGGCTTTATAGTATTAATAGGATATATTCTTTTAAAAAAGCCTTGGTATGAATCTTTAGCAGGCTTTTTAAAAGCTACAGTAGGATACTTAATACTTTCTGTAGGTTCAGGAGGACTTGTAAATAATTTCAGACCTATACTTGTAGGGCTTAAAGATAAGTTTAATCTGCAGGCAACTGTTATAGATCCTTATTACGGACAAAATGCCGTTCAGTCTGCAATGGAGGCTATAGGAAAATCTTTTTCTCAGGTAATGCTTTTGCTTTTGATAGCATTTATTTTTAATATTATTTTGGTTGCCTTTAGAAAAGTTACAAAAATACGCTCTATATTTACTACAGGAAATGTACAGATACAGCAGGCAGCTACAGCTTTTTGGCTGATATTTTTCTGTTTCCCTCAATTAGGCGATACTCCTATACTTATAATAATGAGTATACTTCTTGGCTTATATTGGGCTGTAGGTTCTAATTTGACAGTAGAAATTACGCAGGATTTGACTGAAGGCGGCGGATTTTGTGTTGCTCATCAGCAGATATTCGCTTTAAAAATATTTTCTACTATAGCTGAAAAATTAAAAGGAAAAGGGGACAGTAAAAAATTAGAAGATATTAAATTACCAGGCTTTTTATCAATTTTTAATGAAAATATGGTATCTACTTCTATATTAATGTTGGTATTCTTTGGAATAATATTAATAACTTTGGGAAGAGATTATTTAATAGCTAATAATTTTATGAGACAAAATCAAAGTTTCTTTTTCTATACATTAACTACAGCTTTAAATTTTGCTGTATATTTGGCTATACTTCAATTAGGTGTTAGAACATTTGTTACTGAATTAACACAGTCTTTTCAGGGAATATCTACAAGACTTCTTCCCGGAGCTGTTCCCGGCATAGACTGTGCTGCTACTTTCGGCTTCGGTTCTCCAAATGCTGTTACTATAGGCTTATTATTTGGTGCGGCAGGACAATTTCTAGCTATTATTATATTAATGCTTATGAAAAGCCCTGTTTTGATAATAGCAGGATTTATACCTGTATTTTTTGATAATGCAACTATAGCAGTATTTGCAAATAATAGAGGCGGTATTAAGGCAGCATGCATACTTCCTTTTATATCAGGATTATGTCAGGTATTCGGCTCTGCTTTTATATCCTATTGGGTAGGACTTGCTGCTTACGGCGGTTATTTAGGTATGTGGGATTGGGCAGTATTATGGCCTTCATTCACAGTTGTTATGAAATATTTAGGATTTGCAGGTGTGGGTATTATAGTTATAGTATTAATAGCCATACCTCAAATACAGTATATGAGAAACAAAGATACATATTTCTTAATTACTGATGATTATGAGGCTTATAAAGAAAAAATGAAAGAAAAACAACAAAAAGCAAATGCTTAAATATTTTATTTTAAGGAGATATTATTATGCTAAAAGTTTTAGTTGCTTGTGCTAATGGTTCTGGTACTAGCTTGATGATGAAAATGACTGCTGAAAAGTCTCTTAAGTCATTAGGTATTGATGGGGCAAATGTTCATCATTGTGCTTTATCTGAGGGTAAAAGTACAGCTATTAATTATGACTTGGTATTTTGTCCTTTAAATTTTATTGATATGTTTAAAGATGCAATTGAAAAGGGTGTAAGAGTTATTGGAATTAAAAATGTTCTATCCGAACCAGAGTTTAAACAAAAACTTAATGAATCTGGATATTTAGAGGATTTAAAAAATAAATGATAATTTTTATAATAGGGAAATATTAATTAATTATTTCCTTATTTTTTTAATTATGCAGGAGGGTGCTGTTATCAATAATTTATTTGGAATATATGAAAAAGCATTAGGAAAAAATATATCATGGCATCAGAGATTATTAGATGCTAAAGAATTAGGATTTGATTTTGTAGAAATATCTATAGATGAAACTGATGAAAGACTTAAAAGATTAGATTGGAGCAAAAAAGAAAGAGAAGATTTAGTAAAATCTATATTTGAAACAGGTATAAAAATACCTACTATGTGTTTCAGCGGACATAGAAGATTTCCTATGGGAAGCAAAAATTCGGATACCAGAAAAAAAGCTATGGAGCTTATGGAGAAAGCCCTCATATTTGCAGGCGATATAGGTATAAGAATAATACAATTGGCTGGCTATGATGTTTATTATGAGAAAGGAGATGAAGAGACAAAGCAGTTATTTATAGAAGGATTAAAAAAATCTTTGGAAATGGCTGCTAAATATCAGGTAATGCTTGCTATAGAAATTATGGATACTCCTTTTTTGAACTCTATAACTAAATTTTTGGAATATGATAAGATTTGCAATAGTCCTTGGCTTACAGTTTATCCTGATTTAGGTAATTTAACTGCTTGGGGAAATGATGTTGAAGAAGAGATAAGAAAAGGAATTCATAAAATTACAGCAATACATATTAAAGATACTTTAGCACCTACAGAAAATTTTGAAGGAAAGTTTAAAGAAGTGCCTTTTGGAGAGGGCTGCGTAGATTTTGTAAAATGCTTTAAATTATTAAAAGAGCTTAACTATAATGGTACTTTTATGATTGAAATGTGGACTGAAAAAGCTGATAATCCTAAAGAATATGTTATAAAAGAGAAAAAATGGGTATTAGAAAAAATGAAAGAGGGAGGATTTTATTAAGATATGCTTGAAGAGTTAAAAAAAATAGTATTTGAAGAGAATCTTGAATTAGTCAAAAAAAAACTTGTAATATATACTTGGGGAAATGTAAGCGGACTAGACAGAGAATCTAAAGCATTCGCTATTAAGCCAAGCGGAGTTGATTATGATACAATGAAAGCAGAAGATATGGTGATTTTGGATTTAGAAGGAAAAAAATTAGAAGGAAAGTACAAGCCCTCTTCTGATACTGCTACTCATATAGAATTATATAAAGCATTTCCTGAAATAGGCGGTATAGTGCATACTCATTCAAGCTATGCTGTAAGCTGGGCACAAGCTAGAAAAGATATACCTGCTTTGGGTACAACTCATGCTGATTATTTTTACGGAGATATACCTTGTGCAAGAGCTTTAACAAAAGATGAAATAGAAGGGGAATATGAAAAAAATACAGGACTTGTTATCATAGAAACTCTAAAAAAGAGAAATATAAATCCTATGAATATACCCGGAATTATAATAGCTTCTCATGGTCCTTTTGCTTGGGGAAAAGATGCTAAAGAAGCTGTTTATAATGCTGTTGTTATGGAAGAGCTTGCTAAAATGGCATACAGAACTATACAGATAAACCCAGAAATAAAATCTGCAGAACAGTATTTACTTGATAAGCATTATTTTAGAAAGCACGGATCAAATGCTTATTACGGACAAAATTGATAATATTAATGATTTTTTAGGAGAAAAAATATGGCTGTACCTTTATTACAAATTGCATTAGATAATACTTCTTTAAGCGGAGCTTTAAAATCTGTTAAGGCTGTCGGAAATAAAGTTGATATTATAGAAGCAGGAACTATACTTTGTTTAGCTGAAGGAATGGAGGCTGTAAGATGTTTAAGGGCTTTATATCCGGAAAAAATAATATTGGCTGATACTAAATGTGCTGATGCAGGCGGTACCGTTGCTAAAATGTGTGCTGATGCAGGGGCTGATTGGATGACTGTTATATGTTCTGCTACAATACCTACTATGAAAGCTGCTTTAAAAGAAGTTAAAGAACTTCAAGTTGAGCTTTACGGAGATTGGACTTTTGATAATGCTAAGGCTTGGAAAGAAGCAGGCATTACTCAGGCTGTATATCATCAAAGCAGAGATGCACTTTTAGCAGGTCAAACTTGGTCTGATAATGATTTAGAAAAAATAAAGAAATTAACTGAAATGGGATTTAAAGTTTCTGTTACAGGAGGTCTTGAAATAGATACTTTAAAACTTTTTAAAGATATTGATGTATTTGCTTTTATTACAGGAAGAAGCATAAGAGATGCTGAAGAGCCTTCCAAAGAAGCTGGAAAATTTAAAGAAGAGATACTTAAATATTGGAGATAATTTTTGAATAATATTAAGCTTATAGCCACAGATTTGGACGGTACTTTATTAAATAATAATCATCAAATAAGTGAATATAATAAAAGCATTATAAAAAAAGCAGCTGAAAGAGGTATAAAAATAATATTATCTACAGGCAGACCTACTTCAGCAGCTTTTAAATTTTTATGCGAACTAAATATAGATACTGAACTTATATCATTTAATGGGGCTGTTATAACAGATAAGAACTATAATATTATATATCAAGAGAATTTAAATGCTTCTATAGGAAAGGAGCTTATAAATATTGCTGAAAAATATAATATATATCATCAGGGCTTTTTAGCAGATAGATGGAATATAGGTTTTTATGATGAAAGATGGATAAATTTTTATATATCAATAGCAAAAATAGATAATTATACTATCGGCTTTGATAATATAGAAGATTTTTCTTTCAGTAAATTTATGTTTATAGGCGAAAATAATTTATTAAAAGAGATAGCTGAAGAATTAAATCAAACTTTTGGAAATAGTATATATTATACATTTTCAAGACCTGTTTATTTGGAAGTTCATAGTCCTAATGTTTCAAAAGCTAAGGCATTAAGCTATTTAGCAGATAAATATAATATTTCTTCAAATAATATAATGGCTTTTGGGGATAATAATAATGATTTGGAAATGCTTGAATTTGCAGGCATATCTGTTGCTGTAGAAAATGCTGAGGATATAGTAAAAGAAAAATGCAGATATATAACAAAAACTAATGAAGAAGACGGAGTTGGTTATTTTATAAATCAGTATTTGGCAGAAAAATAGATTATAGTTTAATTTTTTCAATATAAATATAATTTTCTTTGAAAGTACTTAAATATATAAAAACATAATTTTTTTATATGTTTAAAATGAGTTTTATAAAAAAATAATATATATGATTTATAGTTAATTTTATTTTTTATGAAGCTTTTTTGCAATTTATATTTTTTATAATAGAGTATAATATTTTTTATTTCTTTTATAAAATAATTTTTTGACAAATTTATATTTTACTGATATAGTTTTAAAATTAGGAGTTTAATAATGCAAGTATTTCAAGAAAAACTATTGAAAGTTTTGGAAATGTATCAGAATGATTTTGATAATATAGTAAATAATTTTTTTGATGATAAAGAAAAATATAATTCTTTGATAGATAAATATTCAAATGATATTGAAGATGAAGTTGATAAAAATTATTTATTAAGGGCTAGACTTTCTTTTTCTATTATATATTACAAAAATTTAAATGCTTTAAATAAAGAAGCTGTAAAAAATATAATTATACATTTATTTAATGAAGAATTAAAAGACAGAAAAACTTCAAAGTATAAAGGCATAGGAATAGCATTAGAATCTTTAACATTTTTACTTAATAAATACAGTAAGGATAATAAGGATTTATTTGAAGAGGCAAAAAAAGCAAATACGGACTGCAGTATAGGATATGACAGCAATATAAAATTTGAATCTGATATAGAAAAATTAAGCATTCAATATTGTATGCATTATGCTTTGGAATTGGGTTTTAAAGATTTATATAATGAACTCATAGATATATGGAAATCAAGTATTGAAAAATGGGATAGAATTAATTTAGAGAGACTTAGAGATTTTGAAATTGAAATAGGAAATAAAGACGGAGAACTAGAATCTAATAAAAAACTTTACAGTCTTGCAAAAGATGATTATGATAAAAATAAACAAAATCAAATATTATCAAAAAAGTATTTATTTTATTTGGTTTCATATTTAAGCAGCTATATAGAAAATTTAATAAGAGCTTCAAAGTATGATGATGCTTTGAATACTATTTTAACAAACATTGAAGATATAAAAATAATTAATAATAATGCTTTTTATAATATTCATGCAGGATTATCAATAACAGATAATGCTTCAAAGATTATAATTAATACAGATATTAATGACAAAACCAAAGTATTATGGGAGTTTATAAAAATAGCCTTCATTAATGAGCATAATACATATTCAAAAACTATTTATGATAATTTTATTAATGCTGCTGATAAGATGAATGATTTAGAATTGAAAGAGAAAGTTTTAAAAGAGATTAAAAAAGATTAAATAAAAAAAATTCTTCTATATTTTAATACTTTTATAAATATTCTTTCTCAATTAAATTAGCTATTAAAAGCTATAAAGAAAAATTTTAAAGATGCTATGAATATAATTGACAGTATTGATATTTAGGTTCTAGCTGCAGTTAATACTCCTATTTTATTTATGCATTTTAATTTTTTAATCTCTTTTGAAATTTCATTTAAAGTACTTCCTGTTGTAAATACATCATCTACTATAAGAAGATTTATTTTTTCTGAATATTTATTATAATCATAATTTACAATGAATGCATTTTTTATCATATTTAGCCTTTCTGTTTTACTGTTTAATGAACTTAATGCTTTAGTCTCTTTTTTGCGGTATATAATATCATCTATTAATTTTATATTTATAATTTTAGATATAGTTTCTGCTATAATCTCGCTTTGATTATATCCTCTCTCTAAAAGCCTATTTTTTCCAAGAGGCACAAAACTTACAGCATCATAATTTTTAATATAGTCTTTATAATAATAGCTAAGCATAGCAGCAAAATCTTTGCAAATTAAATATCTATGAGAAAACTTCATTTTATGAATCAAATCTATTGTATGATTATTATAATAAAGCATAGATTTGCATTCATCGAAATAAAGTTCTTCATCTTTGCAAATACATATTGAGTTTTCGTTTTCTAAAACTTTACCGCATTTCTTACATCTTATATATTCATCTTTATGTATATAATTCAAATTTTTATTTATACAGTCAATGCATACATAATTCATATTTTCATTTTGCATTAACTCTCCGCATATTATACAATGATTAGGAAATATTAAAGATAATATACTATTTATAATATGCTTGTAAAATTTCATTATTTTACTTGTATCATAGGAGTAACTCCTGAACCTGAAACCTGAGGCATTTTACCATCCCATTTTTCTATATACATTCTCTGTATTAAAAGAGGAGTTAAAGATTCCTGCATTATTCTATTTGCTTCAGATATGCCTTTTGCTTTTGTTATTTCAGCTTCAGCTTCATATTTTACTTTTTCTAAATCATTTTGTGCAGTTAGTGCATTTTGCGAAGCTATTAATTTTCTTTCTATCGCCTGATCAAACTCATCAGAAAAATCATGCTCTATTATAGAACATGCTGCAACTGTAATTCCGTAATCTCTAAAATCATTCATAACTTCTTCTAAAAGTTCAGACGCCATTTCATTTCTTTTAGTTATAAATTCTTCTATAGTATATCTTGCAGAAACAGCATTCAAACTTTCTGATATTCTAGGATTAATTAATTTATTTCTATAATCAAGTCCGAATTTTTTATAAAGCTCTAAAACATCTGCCCCTATAGAATACTGAACATTTAAAGTCATTGATATTGTCTGCATATCTTTTGATGATACCGCATAAGTTTTTTCTACAGTTTGTTCTCTCACTTCCATAGTTTTTATTATATCTATAAAAGGAATTCTAAAATGAAGTCCGGGCTCTTCCTGAGATATAGCTTTGCCTAATCTGATTCTTATGCCTGCATCTCCTGTAGAAATTATTGTAACGCTTGAAAATATTAAAAAACCTATTATTAAAACTATAGGTAATATTATAATAAGAATTGAATATAATTTATTTGAATTAATATTTATAATTTTCATAAAAACTCCTTGAATTTACTAATAAATATTAAAATATAATTTTCTTTTTTGCAAGTATATCTATTTAGCTCTTTAATTATATGTTTTAAATATTGATAAATATTTATTGCATTAAGAAAAAAAATACTATATAATTTATTATCATTAATAATGCTGATAGTTTTTTTAAATATTAATTTTCGGAGTATTTGTTATGGAAATGCTTAATAGAGTTTTAATATCAAATGACGGTCATAAAATGTATACTTATCTTTTTATACCAGATGTTAAACCCAAAGCTATAGTACAAATAGTTCATGGCTTGGGAGAGCATGCTGGAAGATATAAAGAGATAGCAGAAAAGCTCAATAAAGAAGGTTTTTTAGTATGTGCAGATGATCATAGAGGATTTGGAAGAAGCACTGTAAGCAAGCATCAAATAGGTCATATTTCGGACAAAAACGGACATGAATTAATAATAGAAGATATGAAGCATTTAATGGTAAATACTAAAGCCGATTATCCTAATCTGCCTTATTTTATGATGGGTCATAGTATGGGTTCTTTTCTTACTAGGGGATTTTTAATTAAATACCATAAAGATTTAAATGGTGCTATAATAATGGGTACTAGAGGAAAACCTAAAGGAATAGAAAATTTTGGAAAAACTATAGCCAATATTCAAAAGACATTATTCGGCGGAAGAAAAAGGGCATATCTTTTAGATAAATTATCTGTAGGCGGTTATGGAAAAAAATACTTTCCTAAAGATCAATCAGATTTGGCATGGCTTACTTCAGATAAAGAAGAAATTAAAAAAGTACAGGAAGATGAATATTTTGCAGACAAGCCTGCAAGCATAGAAACTTATATACAATTATTTGAACTTATAGATAAAATTTCAAATAAAGAAAATTATTCTGCTATGGATAAAAATTTTCCTATACTTTTAATATCAGGCGATAAGGATCCTGTAGGAGATATGGGCAATGGCGTCAAATGGGTGTATGAAATGTATAAATCATTAGGCTTGAATGATATTAATATAAGCCTTTATAAAGACGGAAGACATGAAATACTTAATGATGTGCAAAGAGATGATGTTGCTAAAGAAATAATTGACTGGCTTAATAGTCATATATAGTAAATATTTACAAGTATTAAATAAAATATTAATATATATCAATAATATTTTCACTTTTAAAAACTACTTTATCCCCATACTTTATAGTTTTCAAATAATAAGGCTCATTATCTAATATGCCTGTAAAATTTTCTCCGTTTATTTCTGTAATTATAGTCCACATTCTTTCAGACATTATTTCTTTGTCATTATTCTCTTCAGTAAAAATTAATTTAACTAAATCATAAGCCTTTAAGGAATTAATATTTTCTTTGGAAGGAATGTCAAAACTATTTTTATATTCTTTATTTCTTTGTAATGCATTTTCCAAATAATATTTACTCATCAATACCTCTCATTTTTCAATAGCTTTTCATTTTATAGCTTATATACAAAACTCAAATTATATAAGTTCTAACTTTCTTATATTTTTTATATTAATATTATTTTTTGAAAGATAGCTTTTTATATCGCGTATTCTTATGGCTTTTTCATTACTTTCTAAAAGAGTTATAAGTAAATTATTATCTTTTTTTATAGCTAAATAATCGCCTTTTCTCTCTTCTTTTATTTTTAAATCTTCCTTGTTTAATAATATTTTTAATGCTTCTTCATCATTATCAGTTTCTATTTTGTAAACAGTATTTTTTGGAAGAGACTGAATATTTTTAGCATTTACAGGAGCAGATACTGCATTAATGATTTCTATGCCTATATGGGAAAGTAAATTATTAATTTTATTTTTTAATAAGTTTATATCTGCTAACTCAGTTAAACTAACTTCCATATATTCAGCCTCGCTTTCGCATGCAAATGGAATAGGCGGAGTAAATACTGCTTTTTCTAATGGATGAAAACCTTTGCTTAATGAAATGCTTGCCCCAGCTATTTTTAAAGCAGAAATCATAACACGGGATAAATCATGCATACCCAAAAGAGATGATATGCCTTCTTTTTTGAATTTCATTAATATTTTATAGTTTACAGCAAAAATATCCCTTTTCTTTAAAGTTTTTAATTCTTCAGCCATTTGAGTAAAGTTAGTATTTAAAACTTCTTTTTTGTACTTATGACAGTATTTTTTATAATCTATACCGCAGTTCTGACAATTTCCTGTAAAGCAGTAATCTGTAAATTTGCCGTTTTGAAATCTTTCATATTCTCTTTTAAAAAATGTCTTACTTACAAGGGTATCTATGCATTTCCAAGGCATATTTATTTTTTTACTTAATAATTCTTTAATAGTATATCCGCTTTCTTCTACTGCCAATTTCCAAATATCATATTTGAAATATTCTGCCCAAGCATCGAATCTGGCACCTTTCTTATAAGCCTTATAAATTATATCCCCTACTCTTTCATCTCCTCTCGATATTATGCCTTCAATCTCTGCCATTCTTGGAGGATGATATTTTACAGCAACTTTAGTACCCTTGAAATGATCGCGTACTTTTCCTATATAATAAATTGCTTCCTCATCTGTAAGCTGATTATTGTTTTCTAAAGGTGTATGAGGCTTTGGAATAAATACATTAATAGCCGCATTTATTTTTACTTTATTATTTGATGCTTTAATCATTTTTTCAAGTGCTTCTATTATATCATAAGCTTCTTTTTCAGGGTTATTAGTAAAACCTATCATAAAATAAATTTTTACTATTTTCCAGCCCATTTTTTGAACATCGGCTAGTATATTATATATGGCATCTTCGTCCATTGATTTATTAATTTTTTCTCTTAATTCACTGCTTCCTACTTCTAATGCAAATGTTAAACCTGTTTTTCTAAACTGTGCTATTCTGTCTGCAGTATCTTTATCAAATGAGTCTATTCTAAGAGAAGGCAGAGAAAGAGAAAATCCCTTATGTTCTCCTAATGTCTGCAAATATTCTATTAATTCTGCAATATGAGGATAATCATCAGCGGAAAGTGAAAATAAATTTAAAGTATTTGCTCCTGTAGCATCTAAAGATTCCATTGCTATATCAACAATTTTTTCTATAGTACGGTTTCTTACAGGACGGTATGTAATTCCAGCTAAACAGAATCTGCAGCTATGAGTACAGCCTCTTGCTATTTCAACTGATATTCTATTTTGTATGCCTTCAACAAGAGGTACTAAAGGCTTCTTCACATAAGGCATATCATTAATATTTTCAACGAATATTCTTTTTACATTTTCTCTTGGGTATTTAGGTACATAAGCATATTCTAATTTTGAAAGCTCTTTTAAAATATCATCTCTTTTAGCTTTGTTTTTTTTGAGATTATAAATTATATCTGCAAAGTTTTTCATCTCATAATCAAATTCCCCGAATAGAAACACATCAATAAAATCGGCTAAAGGAAAAGGGTTAAATACGCTTGGTCCTCCTGCTGCTATTATAGGAACATCATCTCCTCTTTCATCTCTATGTATAGGTATTTGACTTAATTCTAATACCTGAAGTATATTCGTATATATGAGTTCATATTGCAAAGTAAATCCCAAAACATCAGCATCTTTTACTCTGCTGAAAGTCTCTAAAGTATAAAGCGGTATATTTTTTTCTCTTAAAAGTTTTTCAAAGTCTTCTGCAACAGCATATACTCTTTCGCAGGAAGCATATTCTATGGAGTTAATAACTTCATAAAGTATAGAAAGCCCCAAATTGCTGATTGCTATTTCATACATATCAGAAAAGCACATAACAAATTTAAAAGGCATATTAGGTTTTATTACAGCATTTATTTCGCCGCCTAAATATCTGGTAGGTTTTATTATATTTTCACTTTTTACAAGCTCTAGTATTTTATTTTTCAAGTTTTCGCTCATTATACAGCTTTATCCTAATGTAAAAAATTAAGAGTTTATTATATAGCATAGTGAAAGATAATACAAATTATTATTTATAGTTTTTATTTTTCTTCTTCTTCAAATTCTTTGACAATATAGTTATTAAAATCATCTTTAGTAGAGAAATATGCTTCATTAAATAATTTTTCTTCTAATGAATATATATCATGAAGTTCTTTATTTTTATAATCTTTATAGTCTTCTTCTGTATCAGTAGAAAAATCAATCATAATATCTGTAATATCTTCTAATTCAGAACTTTCTACAGTTATATCTTTAGGGTTATAAACAACTATATATGACAGATATTTTTTATCATTAAAAAAGCCTAAATCTTTAAGAATATTAAATGCAGATTCTCCTTTATATAAAATATTTTTACCCTTAACAGCACCACTTTTAAATTCTATCAAATATATTTTTTTATTTTCAAATTTATATATAGCATCTACTGATTTTAATTGCTGACTATATTTTTTATATGCACAATATGCATCTCTTAAGTTTTCACATTTTATTACTAAAGAATTTGATTCAGTCATATATTGATTATTTGCTTCTGAATAAGAAGATTCTTTTAATGTTTTTATTAAGTTATATTCACTTTCTTTTGTAAATAAAATAGGAAATAAATAATCATGAATTTCTTTTAAAACTTTCTCTTTCATTCTTCACTTTTTGAATTATCAAATTCTTCTATTCTCATATTTCTTAATTTTTTTAAAGGATCTGCCATTTTTTTAAATATTATGTTTATATTATCATTAACATTATTTATAGTTACATTATTATTATCATCAGCTTCAGCAAAATAAAAATTTACTCTATTATGTATTTTATGCAGTTTAGAATATCCATTAATAGCTTCCAAAAAATAAGGGCTATGAGTTGTTATTGTAATTGTTAAATCTAAATATTTTTGTAACAATACTATAGTTTCTGCATATAATAATTGCCACTCAGGATGCAGATGTATTTCAGGTTCATCTAATACTAATAAATCTTTTTCTTTTAAAGAACCGTTTTCTAAAAGCATTCTAATTATAATAAAAGATTTTATTCCTGTAGATAGGTTTTCAAATCTAACCTTATCTAAATAATAAAATCCGCCTATAGAATTAATTTTTCCATTAACAGCATCATCAAATAGTTTCTTTATTTTGTTTAGAATTTCTTTATTTTTTACTGAATCTATAATATTTTCAAGCATATTATTAGTGTAGTCTTTTTTAAGTGTATTAATAAGTTTTTTTTCTGTAAGTGTATATCCATTAGAACTATTATTAATTTTATCAATAATAAAAGGATTATCTATATAATAAATATTATTATTAATATAAATTTGTTCACTAATATCAATACATTTATCATTTTTAAATTTGATATCAAATTTATTTTTTTTTATTTCTAATTCTAAGTAAGATATGCTATTTTCTTCATACAAATTATTAATTTGTGTATTAAATATATATGAAAAATATCTTGTGATTATTTCTTTCATTAATTCTTTATATGGAGTGTTAATTATTTTATGTATATTATTTATAATTTCATTAATTGTTTTATTATCTATTTTTAATTGTACATCATCCAATTTTTTAATCCATTGTGAATATAGTACATTAGAAGAATAATTAATAGAAGATAAATTATGTTTAACTATTTTGTTAATAAAATTTGTTATATAGTATTCTATTTCTTTATTGTTTACTATATGAGGATAATTTATTTTTTTTAAAAATTGATTGAAAATTTCATTAAAATAATCAAAATCTGTTATAACCAAAGTTGGTTTGATTATATTGGAAAATATGTTTGATTTTATTTCACTTTTGATTTTTTCTTCTATATTGAAATTTGATTCAAAAATAGCAAATAAAGCCTTACCTACAGTACTTTTTCCTGTATTATTATTTCCGCATATTACTGTAATTCCGCCTATTTCAATATCGGCTTCTTTTATTTTTGCTAAATTTCTTATTGAAAGTTTCATATATTTTATGTATTCTCTGTAAATTTATATATTTTAATTTGGTTATTTTTCTTAATACTTTATTGTATATTAATATAAAAGAGACTTACTAAAAAAGCAAGCCTCTTTTATGTTTATACTTAAATTTTATCTAAATAACTGGGTTATATCATTAATAGTAATGAATATTGCAAGCGTTATTAAGAAAGCAGCTCCTACAGCCTGTATTTTAGTCAATACTTTTCTGTCTATAGGTCTTCTCATAATAAGTTCTATAAATGAAAATACTATCATACCGCCGTCTACTACAGGAAGAGGAAGAAGATTCATAAGAAAAAGTATTAAACTTATAGTAGCAGTAAATGAAAGTATAGTTCTAAGTCTGTACTCTATATCAACAGAAATAACCTGCGAAGAGATTTGTATTATTCTGACAGGTCCTCCTAAATTTTCGCGTACTGATAATTTACCAGTGAAAAGAAGTTTAAGCCCATTAATATATGATACAATATAATTACCTGTTTCCTTGAATGCAGCAGGTATCGATTTAGGAAATGGTATTCCCTCAACTCTTTCTACTCTCATAGGAGTGCTGTCGAATTCTATTCCTAAACTTCCGTAAGTACCTAATTGTTTTGAATTAACAGGTCTTGGTATAGCCTCTCTTATAATCTCTTCTCCGTTTCTTAATATTGTTATATTTATTTTCTGATAAGCATTATCCATAACTATAGGTCTGAAATCTGCTATATTATTAGCATTCATTCCATTGATAGCTATAATTTTATCGCCTGCCATAAGTCCCGCCTCAGAAGCAGCAGAATCATTAATTACATTTTTTATTATAAGATCATTTCCAAAGTATAATCCTAATGCTCTCTCTCCGCTTAATGCCTTTAACATTTCAACAGAAGGTATTACTATGTTTAGAGATTCTCCGTTTCTGTTTAATGTGAATGTTATATTTTCAGAAGCCTTTTGTATAGCCTCATCATTTATAGTTTTTAATATATCATTATCAGATTCTACTTTTATTCCATTTATAGCAGTTATAGTATCTCCGCTTTGCAAACCATATTCATAAGCTAATGTTATTCCTGATTTTGAATGCATATATTTTCCGTCTTTGAATACTGATACAGTAGGCGAATATAAATCTACCCTTGAAGGAAGAGAAACTAATACAGTTAAAAGCAAAAAGGCAAATAGATAATTAAAAAAAGGTCCTGCAAAATAAACTATTATTCTTTTAAGAGGCGACATATTTAAAAAATCCCCTTCTTCTACATTTCCATCTTCAGATATTTCTCCTTTAAATTTGCAGTATCCCCCGAAAGGTATAGCAGAGAATCTAAAATCTATTCCTTTGATTTGTTTTTGTAAAAGTATAGGACCGAAGCCTATTGAAAAAGCCTCAGCCTTTATTCCAACCGCCAATCCTGCAAGCAAATGCCCCATCTCATGAACAAATACAAGTACGCTTAATAATATAATGGCACCTATCCAACTCATTTTTTACCTCCTACCAATTAATATTTATTATTATATTAATAATCATTACTAATAAGTATATATTTTATATAAATTTATTTCAACATATTTTTACAGCTAATGAAATATATTATATTATTTTTTTTAAATTTACAATTATTTTTTATTAGCAATATTTATTTACTTGAATATTTTTTTAATATACTAATATATACAATAGAAATATTATGCTTTGTAATTATTGGATTAAATAAAATTTTTTAAAGCTATAAACGAGCTGCTAATAACTTTAGT
>NZ_CAJTQJ010000029.1:19507-29959 GCF_910578695.1 uncultured Brachyspira sp. | reverse complement strand
TACTGCGTTTCATACCTAAATTTTAACAAATTTAAGTTATCTAGGACAGCCCCAATAAAAATATTTTTTATTATTGCTAGCTATAAACTTTTTTATTACTGCTAATAAAAATTGTTTGTTAATCCTTTCTGACATTTGCAAAATGGAAGAACAATTAAAATAATTTTAATATATTGAGTTTTAAGCTAGAAGTAAGAAATTTTAGTTATTAGTACAGCCGCAAATATTATAATCTTAAATATAATTGACAGTATTATTATGTAAATATATAATAATTTATTAAATAAAAAATTAGGAGAATAAAAAAATGAAAAAGCAAATATTTATGATTGCAGTGATGATATTTATTATTATCTCCTGTAAATCAGGCGGAAGTAAAGATGTAATAACTATCAATGCAGGACCTCAGCCTAAAACAATAGATCCAAGTCTAAATACTGCATTAGACGGCTGTTATTATATAATTCACGCTTTTGAAGGCTTAACTACAAAATCTAAAGACGGAAAAATAGTAGGAGGAGCTGCTGAAAATTGGGAAATACTTGATAACGGCACTAAATACATATTTCATTTAAGAACTAATGCAAAATGGTCTGACGGAAAACCTGTTATTGCTTCAGATTTTGTATACAGCTGGCAGAGAGTGGTAGACCCTGCAGTTGGAAGCCAGTACAGCTTTCAGCATGAACCTGTAAAAAATGCTAAAGCTATAACAGCTGGTAAAATGCCTGTTGATAGTTTAGGCATAAAGGCTTTGGACGATTATACTTTAGAAGTTATATTAGAAGCACCTACTGCATATTTTTTGGATTTGGCTGCTTTTACAACATTCTATCCTGTAAGAAAAGATATAGTAGATGAATACGGAGACAGCTGGAGTTTGAATGCAAATACATATATAGGAAACGGACCATTTAGAGTTATTGAAATTAATCAAGATGAAAGCATAATAATGATAAAAAATACTAATTATTGGAATATAAATGAAGTTGTACCAGAAAAATTAAAATTTGTGCTTATGCAAAATGAAACTGCATCTGTTGCAGGAATTAAAGAAGGTTCTATAGATTTTTCAAAAATACTTCCTACACAGGATATACAATCATTAATGAAAGAAGGCTTATTACAAATAAAACCAATGCTGGCATCATATTTTTACTGCCTAAATGTAACAAATGAAGTATTAAGCGATATCAGAGTACGAAAGGCTCTTGCATTAGCTATAGACAGAAATTATATAACAGAACAAGTTACTAAAGGCGGAGAGATTCCTGCTAATGCTTTTGTTCCTTACGGCATTAATGATGCTGAAGCTGGAGAAAGCTTCAGAGAAAACGGAGGAGGATTTTTTGATATAAGCGAAGAAAATTATCAGAAAAATATAGAAGAGGCAAAAAAATTAATGGCTGAGGCAGGATACCCAGACGGTAAGAATTTTCCTGTATTTGAGTTCAAAGCAGACCCAGGATTTCATATAGCAATATTTGAGGCTGTTCAGCAGATGTGGAAAGAGCATTTAGGAATAGATACAAAAATAGTTCAGGAAGAATGGGCTGTATTTCTGCAAACTAGATATGATAAAAATTTAACTATGTGCCGCGGAGGCTGGTTCGGAGATTTTAATGATCCTATAAACTTTTTAGGTTTGTATGCAAGCTACTCTCCAAATAATTACAGTTCATACAGCAATGCTCAGTATGATGCATATATACAAACAGCACTCACTACAGGAGATCAAAAAATAAGAATGGAGGCTATGCATAAAGCTGAAGAATTATTAGTTAATAGTTTTGCCATAATACCTATGTATTTTTATACTGAGCCTCTGCTTGTTAATCCTAAATTAAAAGATGTTTATTATGACGCATTATCTATGCATAAATTTGTATATACAAGCAAAGAATAAATCATAAAATATAAAATAAATAATGAGCATTGATTTATAAAAATCTATGCTCTTTTTTTTATTTAAATTTTTATTTAAAATTAAATAATTTTTTATTTTAAAAAAAATATTATTAAACAAATAATAATAAAAAATTACAAAAAATATATAGCTATTTTTTTTTTTGTATAGTAATATATTCTAGTTTAATAATAAAGTTTAATTGAAAGGTATAAGTTCATAACTTATTATATTATTTATTATGAGAATATTACTTGCAATAACAAGTTCAATATCTGCATACAAAACTCCAATGCTGGTTAGTATGCTGAAAAAACAAGGGCACAGCATTATTTGTGCGGTTACCCAAAATGCTAAAAATATGGTTGGATTAAAAGCACTTGAAACTATGAGTGGAAATAAAGTTATAACAGATCTTTGGAAAGAAGATGATGTTTTAAGACATATTAATATAAATAAAGAAACTGATGTATTACTTATAGCCCCTGCTGATGTAAATATCATTGGAAAAATAGCTAATGGTATATGCGATGATGCTGTAAGTACAATTGCATGTGCATATACCCAAAAAAAATATTTTGCCCCTGCTATGAATCCTAATATGTGGATTAATAAAGCAAATCAAAGAAATGTTAAATACTTAATAGAAGAATTAGAATATGAATTGATAAGTCCTGAAAATGGGGATATGGCTTGTAAAGATGAAGGCATAGGAAGACTTGCAAATATTGATTCTATAATAAAAGCTGTAACTTTATCAGAAAGTTCAGAATCATTAAAGTATAATAATATAAGATTTACTATTACATCAGGAGCCACTAAAGAATGGATTGATCCTATAAGATATATAACTAATAATTCCAGCGGTAAAATGGGAGCTTCTATATATCAGGAAATATCTTCAAACGGAGGAATATCCGTATATATAGAAGGGCAGGTTAATAACCCTTTAACAGTAAATAAAAATGATAAAAAAATAAAAATAGATACTACAAAAGAACTTCAGGATAATGTATTAAATGAACTTGATAATACAGATATACTTCTTATGGCAGCGGCTCCTTTGGATTTCAGACCATCTAAAATTTTCGATAAAAAAGTAAAAAAACAAAATATTAACACTATAGAATTAACTGCAAATGATGATATATTAGCTTCTACAAAAGAAAAAAAGAAAAACAGTACATTGATAGTATCTTTTGCTGCTGAAACTGCTCAAAATGATGAGGAATTAAAAAATTATGCTCTTGATAAGATGAATAGAAAAGGGGCTGATATGATAGTAGCAAACAAAATAGAAGATTCTGTAGGCAAAGATACTAATAAAATAACTATATTTTTTAAAGACGGAAGATTCAAATCCTATCCTACTTTAAAAAAAATAGAATGTGCAAAAGAAATAGTAATTGCAGCTGTTTCCGAATGGAAGAAAAAACAATATTTAAAAAGCGATTAACAAAAAATAATATTAAGGATTTTAATAATGAGTTATCTTTATGAAATAAAAGAAATCAGTAAAGTATATGGACATGGCGGCGGTGCTACTCAGGCATTAAAATCAGTCAACCTTATAATAGAAGAAGGAAAACTTACTGCTATATTAGGACCAAGCGGCTCTGGTAAAAGCACTTTACTTAATATATTAGGAGCTTTGGATAAGCCTACAAGCGGACAGGTATTATTTTTAGGAGAGGATATTTCAAATTACAGTAATAAAAATCTTGCAAAATTCAGAAGAGAAAATATAGGATTTGTTTTTCAAAGTTATAATTTACTGCCTAACCTTACAGCTATAGAAAATGTTGAGTTTTCTACAGAGATAACAGGGCTGTCAAGAGATAATGCAGAAGAGGCTTTGAAATTATTAGGACTTGAACATAGAATAAAGCATTATCCTACAGAATTATCAGGCGGAGAACAGCAGAGAGTGAGTATAGCCCGTGCCATAGCAAAAAAACCTAAAGTAGTATTATGCGATGAGCCTACAGGAGCTTTGGATAATAAAACAGGTGTTATGGCTCTTAAAATATTAAGAGATTTAAATAGAAATTTAGGAACAAGCATAGTATTAATTACTCATAGTAAGGAAATAGCTAAAATGGCTGATACTGTGGTAAAAATATTAAGCGGAGAGGTATTAGATAAATATGATGTGCCGAATCCTTTGAATCCTGAAGATATAGAATGGTAAAATAAAATAAATGAGTTAATAATGATAAATATAAAAACTAAACTATTATTCAGAAAAATAAATAAGCAGATTGCAATATTTATGTCGGCAGTATTTATAGTAACTTTGGCTGTGCTTTTCTTTGTTGCTGTAAAAACTGTATATAGAGATTTTAAATTGGCAGCAGAAAATTATTTTGATAAAAATGTATTAGATGATTTGGTATTGTTTGGAATATTTAATAATGATGATATAGAAATGCTTAAAGATATTAAAGGCGTCGATAAAGCTCAAGCAAAGCATAGATTTCAAGGAAAGATAGAAGATATTGATGCTATTATTTACGGAACAGATAATTCTGAAAATAAAATTAATGAACCCTACATATATGAAGGCAAATCAGAACTTAAAACTAATGAGGCTGCTGTAAATAAAAATTTTGCAGATGCCAATAATTTAAAATTAGGCGATACTGTTGAATTAATTTTTAATGATAAAACAAATTCTTTTATAATAGCTGCTTTAGTATCATATCCTAATTATGTATTTCTTTTTAAAGACGGAGCAAGCACTGCATCCGAAGCTAAAGATTTTGCCGTAATAGAAATAAGCGAAGATCATTTTAATTATATACCTTATAATTCAATATATATAAAATATACTGAAGATGCTAATAAAAGAAATATTGAAAATTTAATAAGAACTAAATTAAAGCAAAAAATATTTTTCTTCACAGACAGAGAGCAGTCTGTAAACTATGTAAATTATGAACAAACTTTGCTTCAAATAGATTCATTTTCATATATCTGCCCTTCTATACTTCTTCTTATGGCTATACTTCTTCTTTATATTATTCAAAGAAGAAATGTTGCTGTTGAAAGAAAACAAATAGGCATAATGAAAGCAATAGGGCTTACAGATTTTTCTATAATGTTTATGTATATTAAATATTCTTTTTTGGTATCATTTTTCGGAATACTATTAGCATTTATTGCAAGCAAATTACTTCTTCCTCCTATATTCAAAGCATTGGGAAATATATTTGATATGCCTAATTTTACTTATAATATTTATATAGATTTATGGATAATATCAGCATTTATTATATTATTCGTATGCATATTTTCTAATCTTTTAGCTGCTGTATCAATATTAAAATTAAATCCTGCTCAGTCTATGAGAGGAGACCCTCCTAAAAGTTCAGGCAAAATATTGATAGAAAAATTAAAAATTTGGAATAAGCTTTCTTTTAATACAAGATATGCTGTAAAAAATGCTTCAAGAAGTAAAACAAGATATTTAGCCTCTCTTTGGGGTATGTTTGCTGCTATTAGTATGACTATATTTGCTCAGGGATTTAATAATTCATTTGATTATTTTTTATATACTTTATATGAAAAATTTGCCTTATACGATGTTAAAGCTGCAATAAATCCGACAAAATGGGAAGATAATTCTGATATACTTACAAACAGCGGCATTAAATATTATGATAAGGCGGCAGTTTATCAGTCAAGATTATACTCAGCTTTTAAAGATAATGCAGAAAGCTTTTATGTGCCTACTCTAATATATAAAGACGGTTTTTCTTCTATTGATATACCTAATAATAATCAAAAAGAAGATAGTGTAATGATACCTAAATATTTGGCTGAAAAATTAAATGTTAAGGAAAATGATTATATAGGAATAGAATTATATACGCTTGGAAACAGCATATCAAGAAGAGTAAAGGTAAGTAAATTTGTAAATCAGCAAGGTATGTTTTATATTTATATGGATAAGGATTTTGCTGAAAATACATTTGATATTGAAGATGTTTATAATAATATTTTTATAACTGCAAAAGATGATGTTACTGAAGATGATATAAAAAATATATTAGATGACAGCAAGGAGGTTTCATATTATAGTTTTAGAAACGATGAATATGAAGCTTATAAAAATCAAATAGCTACTATATATTTATTGGTACAAATACTTATATTTATAGCATTTTTACTTGGGGCAACTTCTCTTTACGGAGTAGGCGTTATCACTCTTGCTACTAGAAGATATGAATTCACATTGCTTAAAGTTATGGGATACACTACAAAAGAAATTATGATAGCATCTCTTAAAGAAACTATTACTCAGGTTATAATAGCAATACCATTAGGCATAGCAGCAGGATACGGAATATTATATTTAGTAAAAAAACCTTTTTCAAGCAAGTTATTTTCATTTGTGCCTTATGTATATGAATCAAGCTATATACTTGCTATGATACTGCTTGTAGCTGTTATAACATTTGTGTCAATTATAAGTATGCATTATATAAATAAATTGGATATGGTTGAAGGATTAAAAGACAGAGAAGAGTAAATTATTTTTTATAAGCATAAATAAAAAATTATATTTATATACTTGACTTTTTTTTTTATTATTGTACAATGATAATCACTTTGCTGGTGTAGCTCAATTGGCAGAGCAGCTGATTTGTAATCAGCCGGTTGCGGGTTCAAGTCCCATCACCAGCTCATTTTTCATTTCAATACTTTTAATAATAATCTGATATAAAAAAATACTTATAATTAAGCGTTTCTATTTCGATAATATATAAAATTTATTTATTAGGAAACAGATATGTTTAAATTAAAAGATTTAATAAGCAGGAAAGGATATTTTGTAATAGCAGAAGCAGGCTGCAATCATGAAGGGGATTTAAATACTGCAGTTAAGCTTGTTCAAGAAGCAGCAAAATCCGGTGCCGATGCGGTAAAATTTCAAAGCTTTACTCAAAAAACTCTATTTGCTCCTAAAGAATATACTAAAGCATTAAAATTAAAAGAAAATGCACTTGACAATATTGATAATATAATATTAAAAAAAGAATGGTATGAACCTCTGATAGAAGAAGCAAAAAAAAATAAAATTATGTTTATAACAACTCCTTTTTCTATAGAATCTATAAATGATATAGTAAGTTATGATATACCTATAATAAAGATAGCATCATGCGATATAGATAATATACCTCTCCTTTATGCTGCTGCAAAAACAAATAAGCCTATAATACTTTCTACAGGATTGGCTTTAAATAAAGATATTAAAGAAGCCCTAAAAATATTAAAGAATAATGAAGTGGCATTACTGCATTGTTCTGTTGAATATCCTACTCCTATAAAAAATGCAAGACTTAACAGAATATCGGTTATGCAGAAATTATTTAAAAATAATATAATAGGATATTCTGACCATACAATAGGAATAGAAGCTCCTATTATTGCTGTTTCTTTGGGTGCTAAAATAATAGAAAAACATTTCACTATAACACCAGAAAAAGAAACTGGAGATCATATTATCAGTTTAGAAAAAAATGCTATGTCTGAAATGATAAGCTCTATAGATAAAACATTAACTATGCTTGGAGGCAGTGCTGCAAGCAAAAAAGAACATATATTAAGCAAACAGGAAAAAAAAGAACTTGTATATGCTAAAAGAGGTATTTACCTTAATCATGCTATGCTTAAAGGCGAAACTATTACAGAAAGAGATTTAATAGCTTTAAGACCTTGTGTAGGAATAGCGGCTAAAGATTATAAAAAAGTTCTTGGAAAAGTTTTGAAAGTAGATAAAAAATCAAATACTGCTTTAAGTTTTAAAGATTTAAAAAAATAATCATATAAAAAACAGTTTTATTAAATTTTAAACTTTATTTTTAATTATATATTATAAATTTATAAAAACTAATATTAGTAAAACTCTTAATATAATAAGAACTGTTATTTTTTATATATTAACTCTCAATTAAATAATAAAAAATTATTAAAGAAGTCTTCCTTTCATATCTATGCATAAATCAAGAAGAGAGACAGCAAGTGCAGACTCTATAACAGGTACAGCTCTCACAGCTATGCATGGATCATGACGCCCTTTAATAATAAGAGTTTCTTCCTCTTTAGTTTCTATATTTAAGGTTAATTGTTCTTTTGATATTGAAGGAGTTGGTTTTATTACTATATTAACTACTATAGGCATACCATTTGATATTCCTCCTAATATACCGCCGTTATTATTAGTTTTTGTTTCTATAGTTTTTATATTATCATTATTTTTTATTGTATAAGCATCATTACATTCGCTAGCCTTATAATTGACAAAATCAAATCCAAGTCCGAAATCCACACCCTTTACAGCAGGTACAGCAAATAAAGACTGAGCTATTCTGCTTTCTATAGATGAATAAAAAGGATCTCCGAAACCAGCAGGAATATTAAATGCGGCGGCAGTTATAATACCTCCTACAGAATCCATATTCATTTTGGCTTCTTCAATAGTACTTATCATTTTATTCATAGCTTCATCATCAAATACGCTTAATTCTTTATTATAATTATTAATAAACTCTTCATAGCTTGGAAAAACATTATTAGGATATTTATCTTTTATATTGTATATCTGCTTAATATGAGCTGCTATATTAATATCAAATTTTTCTTTCAATGCCAATTTAGATAAAGCACCTGCAAATACTAAAGGGGCGGTAAGTCTTCCTGAAAAATGTCCCCCCCCTCTTATATCATTAAATCCTTCATATCTAAGCATAGCAGTATAATCGCTATGAGAAGGTCTTGGGGTAGTTTTTAAATTAGCATAATCAATGCTTCTTTTATTTTCATTTTTTATAATTGCTGCTATAGGCATTCCTGTGCTTTTAGATTCAAGAATTCCAGATAATATTTCAACTTTATCAGCCTCATTTCTTGCGGTTGTGAGTTTGGAATTTTTAGCCCTTCTTCTGTCCATTTCTTTATTTATAAATTCATTATCTATATTAATACCATAAGGAAAACCGTCTATAACACAGCCTATAGCCTCCCCGTGAGATTCGCCAAATAAACTTATTTTTATATTATTTCCAAATACGCTTCCCATTATATATATTCCTAAAATATAATTTTATATTAGTATATATTATTTTTTATAAACTTTCTATATTAAGCATCATAATTTAATATTAATATAATGAATTTATATATTATATTTTTAATACAGTTTTTATTTAAATAAAGGATTTCTAAATTTTGTTTTGAAATTTTAATATGATTTGACTATAATACTATTATATATTTTTTATTCTATATAACAAACAAGGCATCTTGTAAGTAAATTACTCACATCATCAAATCTAAACATAATTTTATAACCTAAATCAAGATTTTCAATCCATTTTTTTATTCTAAACATTTGCCCAAAAGCAACCCAATCATGATATGCAGCAATCAAAAGAATAGGTTTATCTTCTCTTATTATTTTTTCAGCTCCAATTAAAGCATTTTCTTCAAAGCCTTCTATATCTAATTTTATCAAACCAACCCTATTTTTTCTATCTTTTAAATAATCATCTAATTTTACAATATCTGCATATTTGGATACATTTCTTGATGCAGATAAAAAAGTGGCTCCTGAATCAACTGAACCGTTAGAATTTATATATAATTTTTCATTTTTATCGCTTATTCCTAAGTTGCAAGGTATAATATTATCTTTTTTGTACTTTATAATATTATCTTTCATTATATTGTAATTATTTTCATCTGGCTCAAATGAATATATAGAACTAAACTCATATTGGCTAAACAATATTGCCGTATCGCCTATAAAGCCTCCTCCGTCAATAAAAATAGAATCTTTCAATTGAGTATCTATATATTTTTTTGGAACATAAGATAATCCGCTTTTAAAATATAAATGATCCAATCCTAAAAAATCAATTTTATCAAATTTCTTTTTATATTCATAATAAAGATACTCGCTATTAAAATAAACCATCTCTTGTTCTTTAGTAATTAAATTTAATGATGTATTAGAAAAAACTAAATACCTTAAATTACATTCTATAGGGCTAAATTTAACTTGATTTAGAAAACATTCTAAATATATGAAATCTTCATCGTCCATATTCTTTTTAAAATCATTAATATCATTAAAAAATCCTTTATAATCTCTTCTATAATACTGAGGCATATATGATAAATAACTGCCGTAATTTAAAAGCACCATGCCTTTATCTTTATATTCTTTTTTCAATTCTTTAATATTATTACTTTTTTCTTTTTGTATTATATCAGAATATTTATCTAATAATTCATATCTAACAGCATTTCTCTTTTCAGAATTTGAAATCCACCACACTTTTTTATCTATCATTTTTTCTGTTTTTGTTTTTTCCAGCATATTATACCCCTAATTATCAGAAAATAAAAAAAAGACTCCTGCATAAATTATGCAAGAGTCCTAATATATTTTTTATAAATAATAAAGATATTATTTTATGTTTGTTTGTTTGTTTGTTTGTTTGTTTGTTTGTTTGTTTGTTTGTTTGTTTGTTTGT
>NZ_CAJTQJ010000029.1:16637-19410 GCF_910578695.1 uncultured Brachyspira sp. | reverse complement strand
TGTTAAAGATGTTAACATATATGCATATTATATACAAATAATAAATAAATTTCAAGCAAAAAATAATTATTATTTTATTAATTTTAAATTAGCTTAATTATTTTTGATTTAGATTATAAAGCACTATTATAGTAAAATTAATCACTAATTTAAGAAATGCCTGTTTTTATACTAAAATATATATTATTTAATACTATTTTATTTTTTTATTCCTAGTATCTCAACGCCTGTCTGAGTGATTAAAACAGTATGCTCAAAATGAACAGCCAAAGAATAATCGGGAGTAGATAAAGTCCAGCCGTCTTTTTCTTTTTCATAAGTATCAGTGCCGTTTGTAATCATAAGTTCTAATGCCAATACCATATTAGGCTCTAATACAATATCATTATTAGGATGATAAAAATTGAATATAAAAGGAGCTTCATGATATTCATAACCAACGCCGTGCCCTGTAAGAGATTTTATAACCTTAAAGCCGTATTTATGAACTTTATTTTCAACAGCCTTTCCGTATTCGCTTAAAAGAACATTAGGCTTTAATTTATAAATACCATATTCCAAAGATTTTTTACAAGCCTCTATAAGTTTATAAGCTCTATGATTAACAGAACCCATACCGCCTTCTACAACTATAGTTCTGGCACAATCAGCATAACAATCTTTATATTTAACTCCCACATCAACACATACAGGCTCTCCGTGAACTAATATTTTATTATTAGTAGGTCTTCCATGTGCTATTTCATTTCCGCTTGATATGCTTGTGGCAAATCCGTAATCTGGAACTTCAAAATTGGCAGGATAAGCATTTTTACTTTTTATATATTTTTCTACTTCTTTATCAACTTTAGAAGCTCTTACTCCTGATATGCAGAGTTTAAAAGCTAAATCTATTGAATCTTGTGCTATTTCAGCTGCTTTTCTTATATTGGCTATAGTATTTTCATCTTTTATGCTCGGCTTTATTATATCTCTAACTTCTTTTATAAACATATAGATATCCTTTTATTTTAAAGATTTAGGAGTAAATATATATAAAAGAATTATTAATATAATTGAGCCTAAAACAGCAGATGATAAATTTATTCTAATATATTGTATATTACTTATTCTAGGCAAGTAATAAGAACCAAGCAAAGCACCTACAGTAGCCATAAGAAACATCATAACCCATCCGCCGAATACTTTTATTTTTAGTATATTACTGAATACTAAACTAACTATTATTCCTATAACTATAAAAGCTGATACTACTATAAAATATTCCATATATTTACTGCAACCTCGCTTTAATTAAATCAATTGCTAGAAAGCCCTATAAAAAATGATTTTAATCCTCCTTCATCATTTTCTATTGGTACAAATATCATATGAGATATATTTTCCCTATCCGAAGAACCAAATTTATCTTTAAGTGAATCTGAAGCAAAAGGATCAGAAACATACAATGTTTTTTTATGAGACAATATTTTTTTGAATAAAGGCTCATTCTCATCTATATTTAATTTATTTTTTGTATCATCTGATATATTCTGAGAATCTGATATATTATAGCTTCCATCATACCCTCTTTCAAGCATAGCAGCATGCTTAATATCTAGTCCTGACTGTTCTTTTACCCAATTAAGCATATCATTCATATTTTTATTAATAAATTTCTTACCTCTAATAGATTTTAAAACATTCTTCCAGCTAGAAGTCATATTTTCTTTTACTTTCTCTTCCGCTTCTCTATAAAAATCATCTGGAGATTTAGGAACTTCTTCAGGATCATATAAATCTTTATCTATTAAATCTTCTGTATCAAAACTGTCATTTTCATTAGCAGGTTTTATAACCTCATCATCATCATATTCCTCATTATTGAAACTAGGTAATATATTATTATCTGTATTATTATCGCTCTCTTCATCTTCATAATCGCCTAATAGAAAATCTCTGTTAAGTGAAAAATTAAAAGCATCGCTTGAAGAGAAATATTCTTCTTCCTTTTTTACTATCTCATCTTCTAAAATAGAGCCATGACTTATCAAAATATCCCCCTCATTATTGTCATCTATAATATCATCAATACCCTTTATAATATCATCATCTTGAGAATTACTATCATCAATAACTTCTTCCAGCTCTTCATCATCGGATATATTATCTGTATCATCAGAAATTTCTTCGTCTATATCTTCAGTATCCTCTAAGTCTTCATTATCATCTTCTAATATATTATCCGAATCTAAAAGCTCTTCATCTGAATAGTCTTTCATATCGGGATAATCTTCATTATTATTGTCTTCTGTAGTATCTGAAGTTTCTGATGTTTCTTCTGATTCTTCTGTTTTCTCTGATTCTTCATTCTCTGCATCATCTTCTAATATATTATCTGAGTCTAAAAGCTCTTCATCTGAATAGTCTTTCATATCAGGATAATCTTCACTATTATTGTCTTCTGTAGTATCTGCTGTATCTTCTGTTTCCTCCGTTTCTTCTAATACATCGTCTAAATTAGGTATTTCATCTTCTTCGTCTTCTAATATATTATCCGAATCTAAAAGCTCTTCATCTGAATAGTCTTTCATATCAGGATAATCTTCATTATTATTGTCTTCTGTAGTATCTGATGTTTCTGATGTTTCCTCTGTTTCTTCTAATACATCGTCTAAATTAGGTATTTCATCTTCTTCATCTTCTAATATATTATCCGAATCTAAAAGCTCCTCATCTGAATAATCTTTCATATCAGGATAATCTTCATTATTATTGTCTTCTGTAGTATCTG
>NZ_CAJTQJ010000029.1:8391-16537 GCF_910578695.1 uncultured Brachyspira sp. | reverse complement strand
GAATAATCTTTCATATCAGGATAATCTTCATTATTATTGTCTTCTGTAGTATCTGCTGTATCTTCTGTTTCCTCTGTTTCTTCTAATACATCGTCTAAATTAGGTATTTCCTCATCTAATTCGCTTTCTAAAGAAGATATATCATCTAATTTTATTACTTCATCATCATCATCTTTTATTAATTCTCCGCCGTCTTCCAATACATCATCTAATTTTATATCTTCAACATCATCTATATTAGGCAGATCAATTTTACTATTTTTTGTTATTTTATCTCTCTTATTCAAATATTGTATGCTATCATTATCTAAATCTTCTATATCGCTGTCATAATCATCTATATCAAATTCTTCATCATTTACAATATTAGCATTAGCATAATTATTTATAGGAGGCTCGCTTTCATCATATATGTTCTCTTCATCATCTTCATATTTTTCAATATTACTGACATTTGCTGATCTTTCCATCAAAGAAGAAGTCAGTAAAAAAATAAAAGATAATGATAAAAGAGCTAATATAATATATTTTAAATATCTCTGAACTATAGGCACGCTTAATTCTAATATACCCACACTAAAATTATCTATACCCTTAACCTTTCCTGAATAAAAAGCAAATGTGCTATTATCAGTTTCAATATTTCCAGAACTTCCTGTATCATTATTCATATATTGTGTTAAGCTGTCTATAGATATGCTGTTAATGTCTATAGAAGGATTATAATAAACTACGCCGTTAGGAAGAACTGCAAAGTTTAAATTGTATGAAGTATTTTCAAATATTTTTTTAAATACGCTTGCCGCTATATAGCCTACTTCTATTCCTCTGTCATTTTTTATAGGCTTTACAAAATATACGCCGTCATAATCCTTATCGAAAAATGCAATAGCCTTAGATTTCTTATAATTCTCCAAATCGGCAGGCTTGGTTTTTGCAGGAGAAGAAAATACAGGCTTGCCGTCAGCCAAATACAATGCCACAGTATCAAAAGGATAATTTCCGCTTCTAAATATAGAGATAATTCTGTCTCTCTCAGCTTCATCTATGCCGTTTAATATAACCTGCTGTAATAGGTTTATAAAAGGATAGCTATCAACTATCTTATTAAGTCTTTCATCATAATCCTTTACAAGATTTACTATGCTATTCTGACATATCAAAGCATTTCTATCAAGCTTTTTTGTATCAACATCAAAAGCATCTTTTTTAAGCCCAAATACAAATGTAATAAATAAAGCCAAAACTATTAAATTTATTAATATAGATACATATACAAAGATAGATATCTTATTATGTTTGTCAGACATATAATCACCTCTAAACAACTATTATTTTTTTGTTATGCTTTTTCTAGCATCTTCTTCCGCTTTATTTATTATAGAAGAAAGCATTTTATCAAAAGCTGCAAATACATCATCTGCCCTTGAATTATCAGATGTTTTTATTTCTGTTTTTTCAGAATCATTTTCTTTTTTCATTCTTATATTATCGAGAGCTTTATTGTATGAATTTAATATATCCGCACTAATATTATGAGAATCATTATTTATATAATCAGTTTCTTTTTTGATTTCAAATAATAAATTATTATCTTTTTCATTATTATTTTTAGAAGCTGATAATAAATCATTTTTTACTATTTTTCTATTAAATTCATTATTTATTTTTAAATCATTTTCATTAACAGTTTTAAATGTATTATTTACTGATATATTATTTAATTGTTCATCTGATATAGACATAAACTCTTTTATATTATCATCTTTCATATTTTCTGCATCATCTTCAATATTATCTGATAATATCAATGCATTATCAGATGAATTTGTATTTTCATCACTATTATATATTTCATTATTACTATATATATCCTCTATATCCCCTATATCAAATGTTTCTTCAATAGCTCTCTCATATTCTTCATGCAAATCTCTTTTTATAGAGGCGAATGCATTTTCTATATCATAGTCTATTATTTCATTATTATTATTTTCATTTATTGATATACTATCATTATTTTCTATTAATACAGATTCATCATTTTTTGTATCTTTTGCTGCTGTTATACTTTCTTCTACTGTTGTTATATTTTCTGATATACTATCAGTATTCTCAGCATTTTCAGAATATTCTTTTGAATCTTCTGCAATATCTTCCTTTGAAATTGAAAATCTATTTTTACACATATTTATCTCTTCTTTTATAGAAGACACTATATTTAATATATCATTGCCTATATTAAATTTATTATCATCTTTTTTAGAAGTATTATTTTCTTTTAAATATTCATCAGGCACTTTATAATGTACTTTTTGAATAATCGGAGGCATATCCTCAATAATATTTGATTTAGGAAGTTTGGTATTAACTATGCTTTTACTTATAAGCTCATCGCTTCCCCTTACGCTTTCAACATAATTTCTATTTCTCTTAATCTGCATAAGATATTTAAAGAAATTAACTAAAGCTTTAATCAATAACTGACAAGCCAATATCAAAAGTGCAGTTAAAGCAAGTACTATAAGTTCAAAATAATTAGGATATTCCTTGCCTATCATAGAAACCGAAAGAGAATCATTAACCATAAAGCTAGGCTGTTTTTTATAATATGCATATTTATTTATAAGACTTGAAACTTTTTCTATATTATTGTCTCCAACGGCATCTCTTACATTATAAACAGAATTTCTAGCATCGCTTACATAAAGTCTTTTATCAGCAACCTGATAATACATAGCAATATCAGATACATAAGCATAATCATTTCTAGTTGCAGCTATTATTTCTCCATGTGAATTTTTAATATATTCCATTATATAAAAAGCATTTTCATTAGTAGCATTTAAAACCAAAGAGCCTTTATTTTTTATTTCATTTATTAGATTATCATGCAGTTCTAGGGGCCAAGATTTATTTCTTGATAAATATAAATTAAAAAGCATTTTGCCGTTTATATTAAAAATAGTCATTCCCCTTAAATAAGGATTTTCAACTGTCATTTTATAATAACTATTTTTATATTTTTCCAACTCTTTTTTGACAGGTATATTATTAGGATCAAAATCTTTTAAAGAATCAGCCGCCTGATACATATTATATCCCACATAATCAGATATAGACTGAGTTATTAAATTAACCTGATATTCAGATACGCTGTTTCTTTTTATTTTCATTTTTACCGCTATTTTATCCATTTTCTGCATCATCATATCTAAATAATCATTTATAAATATAGCTATAGAATTATTTTCAGGCAGTATAGTATTGCTTGCAGCACGGGCGAACATAGCTGCTATAAAAATGATGAGAAAAGATATCATCAAACTTAAAACTGTTTTCATTATTTTTTGCTTTTTATTTTCATTCATAATATTTAGCCTTTGAATAATAATTATCTTAATAAAAAGATATAAAAAACTATTATTAGTTATCGGCTAAAGTGAATTTTACTTGAAATGTTTTATTATTGGAATGAATTGCTTGAATTATAAAAAAGCTCCGCTGAGCCGTACACGACATAAATGTGCCTGAGCTTTCGCGTCAGGTGGGCTCCTAAGAAACATGACCTTGATTTCTCAAAACCGTATCGCGATAACGGCGAGCCTATCATTAATGCTTCACTCTAGATCCCTTATGCATTAATTTATACCGGCACAAGAATGTACAATCGCTTAACGAGAACAGCAGAGTTATTACAATATAAATTCTTTTTTATTATTTGTCAATACTGTAATTATAAATTAACATAATATTTTATAAAAATTATAATATTACTTGACAAACATTTCATCAAAAATATAATAATAAAATAATTTTTGTAAAGGTATGTTCTCTATGATTAAGAATATTATATCGGATATAGGTAATGTATTATATCAGTTTGATGTGAATGGATTTATTGATAAAAATATAGATGATGAAGATAAAAAACAGTTTTTAGAAAATACTTTTGAAAATAAAAATTGGCATCTTATGGATAAAGGAGATTTAGCATTTGAAGATGCTAGAAAATTATTTATAAAAACTAATACTAAATATGAAAAAATTATAAATGACTTATTTGACAGTGCTTTAACATTATGTCTTAATAAAAATAAAAATAATATTTCATTATTAGAAGAATATAAAAATAAAGGCTATGATATATACTATCTTTCAAATATGCCGTCAGAAACATTTGAAAAACTGATAAAAGAAACAGACTTTTTTAATGATGTATGTATCGGAGGAGTTGTTTCAGCACATATAAATATGATTAAGCCTAATAAAGATATATATGAGTATTTTCTAAAAAAATTCGATTTAAAAGCAGAAGAATGTCTTTTTATAGATGATAATATAAATAATGTTAATACAGCTATAGAAATAGGAATAAATGCTGTACAGTTAAAAAAAATAGATGATATGAAAATTATATTAAAAGATATACTTAAAAAATAATTATTATGAATATAATTAAAAAATTGATTTTAAAAATAAAAACAAGATATAGTATATTATTTCCAAGTTTTATAGTTATAGTTATAAACTTAATAGCAGCTATTTGGACAAGCAGTTTTATATATGAGCCTAATATCACTAATAAGTTTTATATGTTTTCTATAATGTTCTTTCCGTTTACGAGTATTGTTATAGGAATAATTATTATAATCAAATTTATTGCCGATGCTATAATGAAAAAAGAAGGTTCTCATTTAAAATTGGTGATAGTATTTATAATCGGACTTATGACAGTTATTCCAAGCATATTTATAAGTAAAATATCTACATATATAATAAAAACAAATTTAAATTTATTTTTGAATCAGAATATTAACAGCTCAATAGAATATATAATTGATATTTCAAATGAAGAAATAACAGATAAGCAGAAATTTATGTCTGACACTATTGAAAAATTAGGTATAAGATATTTCAATAATTTATTTCATAGCTTGCAAATAGGCAGTATGAATTCTGATGATATAAGAAAAATATTAAAAGATTCGCATTATTTTAAGAATATAGTTTTTATATCTAATTCATACAGCGGAAATGATATAATATTCTTTAATTTGGCGAACTATATACCTCTTAATATTAATTATAAATTAAATAATACAAATACAATATTTATAAACAGCGAATATAATGAATCATTTTATGTAAATGCCATTATACCATTATCATATAGTAATAATTATGCCGTATGGTCTGAAGCTATGCCGAAAAATTATATAGATATTAGAGATAATGCTTTAGAAGCATTTAGAATATACAATTCTGTAAATATATTCACAAATGAATTTTCTATTATACTTAATCTTATATATATATTTGTGCTTGGAATATCCGTTTTTTTCTCTATAATATTTGGAATAGCTTTGTCAAGGCTTATAACAAGACCTATAAGTTTAATACTCAATGCTACGAATTCTATAACAAATGCTGATTTTAATATAGATATGAAACTTGGCGGAGTTCATGATATGCGAAATCTCATACATAGATTTAATATAATGGCTAGGGCATTAAAATATCATAGGGACAGAGAGAATACTAGATCAAGATTGGAAACTTGGAGGGAAGCTGCTATTAAAGTAGCACATGAAATAAAAAATCCGCTTATGCCTATAATAATGAATGCTGAACTTATAGATAGTAAAATATCTGAAAATATGACGGATAATGATGTTCAAAAAATTAAAAAATCTGCAAAACTTATAATAAAAAATGCCGATGCCATTGCTAATTTGACTAAATCTTTTTCTGAATTTTCATTTTCTATAAAATTATCAGATGATAAGCAGTCTTTGAATAAAACTTTACTAGAAGTTTTAGAATCTTTCAAAAATACAGGCGATACGAAATTTTATGTAGCTTTAAGCAAGCATGACTATTTCATAAATATGGACAGAGAAAAATTGATGATGGCTTTTAGAAATTTAATAAAAAATTCTATAGAAGCTATGGAAAAACTAGAAAACTCTATTATTTATATATCATCATATCATGAAATTATAGATTTAAATGAATTTTTTGTAATAAGCATCACAGATACAGGAATTGGTATAGAAAAGAGTAATCTAAATAAAATATTTGAGCCGTATTTCACTTCAAAGGAAAAAGGAACAGGAATAGGACTTTCAACTGTAGAAAAAATAATATCAGAACATAATGGAACTATAGATGTGGAATCTATAATTAATGAAGGAACTACATTTTTTATAAAATTTATGATTAAGCTATAAAGATATTATTTTTTCTGCCAATTTTTTAATATTAGACTGATATTTTATGCATATTATATTATGTTTTTCTGCTTCTTTTTCTAAATCTGCAGCTATATTTTCATACAAAAAGTATATTGTAAGTTCATCAAAATTAGGAAGTTTTTTGAGTTCTGAAATAAATTCTATAACATTAATCCAAGCGATATTAGGATTAAATATTAGTATTTTTATATCATATTTATATATTTTACTTATAAGTTCATATAAATTATTCGCTATAAACACATTCACAGATGAACTTTCTAAAGCAGCTTTAAGTTTATTTAATCTGTTACCATCATCGTCTATTATTATAGCTGAGTAATTCATAGGGCACACTCATTTATAGAAATTTATATATGCCGAGAGAGGGACTCGAACCCTCACTGAGTTGCCTCAGGCAGATTTTGAGTCTGCTGCGTCTGCCAATTTCGCCATCTCGGCAGTATGTATTTATCAAAACATATTATAGTATTTTTTTTAATAGCCTAAATTATAAATTATTGTAAAGAAAAATCAAGTATTATGTTATATATTTTTTCTTTTTTTATAGTTATATGTTTTATTTATTGTAAAATATGATAAAATAGCCGTAAAATGAGGATTGATTATGAAGATTACATTAGATATGTCAGTATCGAAGCTGCTTGATGCTTTTGACAGAGAATTCGGAATATCATTAGGAATATATAAGGGTGCTCATAAATCTGACAATATTAAACTATTTGAAATAGCAGATCCTAGAAAAAATCAAAAAGCTTTTATAGTTATAAATAAAGATACCAGTGTAGAAAGTGCCGAAGCTATGTTTAGAAATACATTCGGAATAAGAGTTCAGGTAAAGGATAAAAATGGAAATACAGTAAGTCATGAAAGTACATTAGGCGGAATAAGAAAATTAGACAGGGGTTTTATTGATAATAATGAAAATGATGATATTAATTTTATAGAAGATGAAGATGAAGAAAATACAGATGAAGGCAATAAAAAGAAGAAAAATAAAAAAGCATATTTTTTTAAGCCTAAAATAGTTAAGCATACTGTAGAAGATAAGATAAAGGAAATAGATAAACTCTATTTAGGCTTTCAAAGATCTGAAGGATATAAATCAATGTTAAATCTTTTATCATGCATAGAAGAAGCTAAGTTAGCATATCCTGAATCTAAAGAACTTGTAGATCATATTGAAGAAATAAAAGCAAAATCATTAAATATATCAAATTTAAGCATAAAAAAAAGAAAATTTCTTATATTAGTTCTTATAATAATAACATCTATTTTATCAATTATAGGAATAGGTACTTGGGGATACAGTTTATACGGCAAAATAAAAAAAGACAAAGAAGCTGACAGTATTATTAAGGAAATAGATAGTTTGAGAATGAGAAAAGGCTCATTAATGGAAAGAGGAAATATTTCGGAAGCTAATGCTATAGATGAAAGTATAAACTCAAAATCACAAAGACTTAATAATATTAAAAATGAAACAGGAATATCAATAGCTAATTATTTTATAATAGCTTCATTCTTTTTAGCATTGATATTGGCAATGTTTATATTAAGGCTTAATAAATATAATGTAACATCTATAAGGTTTACTAAATCTTCATAACTATATAACTTTTATTTTTAAATTTCTTATATTATAATATTTGTAGATTCATACAGTGTTTTTTAATAAAATTATATTAAATAGTATTGGTATTATTTGATATTATATAATTAAAAATATTCTGTAGTTTGTATAGGAAAGATTAAATGATATATAAAATGCGTATAAATTTGACATAAAATGCATTATAGTATATAATATATATATGGTTTTTAGTTATAATTCAATTCAATTCAATTCAATTCAATTCAATTCAATTCAATTCAATTCAATTCAATTC
>NZ_CAJTQJ010000029.1:0-8291 GCF_910578695.1 uncultured Brachyspira sp. | reverse complement strand
ATACTATTATATAATTAGCCATAATATCAGTATAGCTTTACTAAGTTTCATACATTATGTTAATTATGAGGTATTAAAATGCTTAATATAGTTATACCAATGGCAGGACGCGGAAGCAGATTTTTAGAAGCTGGTTATAAAGATCCAAAGCCTTTAATACAAATATTTAATAAAACTATGATAGAAATAGTAGTTAACAATTTAACCCCAAAAATGCATCATAGATTTATTTTTATTTGTCAAGAAGAACATATAAAAAAATATAAATTAAAAGATAAATTAGTTTCTTTTACTAAAAATGCTGAAATCATAGGTATAAATCATATAACTGAAGGACAATTATCTACTGTTTTAGAATCAATCAGATTCATAGATAATGATGAACCTTTGATGACAGCTAATTCGGATCAGTATATAGATTTTGATATCAATAATTATTTAGAATATATGAAAATAAATGAATTTGACGGACTAATTATGACAATGACAGCTAATGATCCTAAATGGTCTTTTGTAAAAACAGATGAAAATAACTTAGTTATTGAAACAGCTGAAAAAAAAGTTATTTCAAATGAAGCTACTGTTGGTATATATAATTTTAAGTATGGCAGATATTTAGTAAATGCGGCAAAAAAAATGATATCTGAAAATATTAGGGTTAATGGTGAATTTTATACATGCCCAGCCTATAATTATTTAATTAAAGATGGATTGAAAATTGGTATATATAATATAGGAGAAGAGTCTAATGGTATGTATGGTTTAGGAACTCCAAATGATCTTGAATTGTTTTTAAATAATGCTGTATCGGAGAAAATAAAATGATTATTTTATCTCATAGAGGTTTGTGGCAAAGTGCTAAAGAAAAAAATACAAAAAAAGCTTTTATAGAATCATTTAATTTAGGAATAGGAACTGAAACAGATTTAAGAGATTCTCTTGGTCAAATAGTTATTTCTCATGATATGCCAAAGGGCGGAGAAATTACATTTGAAGATGTTTTGCAGATTATGGATGGCAGGAATTTACTGCTTGCTTTAAATATAAAGGCAGACGGAATATCCGATGAAATAAAAAAATTATTAAATAAATACAATCATACTAATTATTTTACTTTTGATATGTCCATACCTGATTTGGTATATCAGATAAAGCAGGAAATGAAAATATTTACAGGTCTAAGCGATATATTAACTAAACCTGTTCTCATAGATAAATGTGATGGTATATGGCTTGATTGCTTTTATTCAGATTGGTACAATGCATCGCTGATAGATGAGTATATTAATAATAATAAAAAAGTTTGTATAGTATCTTCTGATTTACATCAAAGATGTACAAAAAATCAATGGGATATTATAAAAAAATCAAAAAACATCAATAGCGATAAATTAATTTTATGTACTGATAAGCCTAAAGATGCTATCAATTTTTTTAATTAGGATATGTATTATGAAAATAAAAGCTATATTATTTGATATGGATGGTGTTCTAATAGATGCAAAAGACTGGCATTATGAAGCTTTAAATAAATCTTTAGGATTATTCGGATATGATATTAGCAGATATGAACATTTATTATCATACGACGGTCTTCCAACAAAAGTAAAATTAGAAAGACTTACTTTAGAAAAAGGCTTGCCTAAATATTTACATTCTTTTATTAATGAAATGAAACAGCAATATACTATGAATATAGTACAAAATTACTGCAGACCAAAATTCAATCATGAATATGCATTATCAAAATTAAAAGCAAACAATTATAAATTAGGTTTATGTTCTAATTCTATAAAAAAAACAGTTGATATTATGATGAAAATGTCTTTTTTGTATGAATATTTTGATATTAAATTGAATAATGAGGATGTTATAAATCCAAAACCTGACCCTGAAATATATAATAAAGCTATTAGTATGTTAAAATTATATCCTGAAGAATGTTTGGTTTTAGAAGATAATGAAAATGGAATAAATGCAGCCAAAGCTTCTGGTGCTCATATTTTAATAGTAAAAAGCGTAAATGATGTTAATTATATTAATATTATGAATAGAATTAATGAAATAGAGGGATAGTTGTTTATGAATATAGTATTTTTAATGGGCGGTGATAATTTAAATATATCTGCTGATAATTATCCTATATATATGACTGAAATCAATCAAAGAATGATATTAGAGAGGTTAATAGACTTTGCCAAATATATTAATCCAAAACAATCCATATTCTGTATTAGGGAAAATGATATTAAAAATTTTTATGTAGATGAAATAATAAAAAGAAAAATTGAAGATGCAGTTATTATTAATATTAGAGGCAATACTAAAGGTGCTGTATGTTCTTCTTTACTTGCTTCAGAATATATTGATAATGATAATGAGCTTTTAATAGCAGCTATTAATGATTTTACAGATGAAAACTGGATAGATATTATAAATTATTTTAGAGAAAATAATTATGATTTAGGAATAGTATCTTTTAACTCCATACATCCAAGATATTCATTTGCAATATTAGATAATAATGGAGAAGTAATAGAAATATCTGAAAAAAAACCTTTAAGTAATAATGCTTTAGTGAGTTTTTATTATTTTAAAAATGGATACGAATATATAAAATCTTCTCAAAATGTTATAAGAAAAGACAGTCCAATTAATAACTGTTTTTATTTAAGTCAAGTAGTTAATGAAATGATATTAGAACAAAAACGAGTTGGGCTATATAAAATAGATAATTCAAAATTTCATCCTTTAAAAAATGAAACACAATTAGCACAATATATTTTGGAACTTAAGGAGAAAATAGATACAAAATGAAAATAGCAAAGTTAGATGATATGGTTAAAGGATGGTTTATAGGAAATTTTGAACCAAGTTTATTAAAAACAAATGATGTAGAAGTAGCCGTAAAAAAATATAATAAAGGAGAATATGAAAAATCTCATTATCATATAATAGCTACTGAATTTACTGTAATAATTTCAGGCAAAGTAAAAATGAATGGTATAGAATATTCTTATGGAGATATTGTTATTATGGAGCCGAATGAATCTACAGATTTTGAAGCTTTAGAAGATAATACAATAAATGTTGTAGTAAAAATACCAAGCATTAATAATGATAAATATACAGTATAGTACATTTTTCTGGAGTATAAAAAATGCAAAAAAATATAGCTCTACAGTTATTTGGACATTTAAGAAGTTATGAATATGTTTACATCTCATTAATCGAAAAAATTGTAATTCCAAATAAAAAAAAAGGATATAATGTAGATATATTTATACATACATGGAATGAAACAGACCATTCTACAAAAACATGGCATAATCAAAAAGCTGAACAAAGAGGAACCCATATTACAGAGAAAATAAAAAATCAAATAATAGAAATATATAATCCGAAGAAAATATTAATAACAGAGCAAATAGATGTAGAAGATAATGAGTTAAAAATAAAAGTGAATGATATAAATATATCTTATAAAGTAATAGTGAATATGGCATATACTAAATATATGGTTAATAAATTAAGAATGGAATATTCTAAAGATAATAATATAAAGTATGATTATGTTATAACAACTAGACCTGATATTTTATTTAAAACTGAATTTATAATAGATGATTTTTTAAAATTATTTACAGACAATAATATACCTATACCGAATAATGCAATTTTTTATGGATATAAGCCATTTGCCAGAGGATTAGTAGAATATAAATATTTTCTTGTAGGATCAGATATTATATATTTTGCTAAAGAGGAAACTATGAATAAGGCAACCAATTTATATCAAAAAATAGAAAATAAAGTTTTAGATATAAATTATTTTAAAGACAACCTATATACTATGGTCTATATTTCTTATAGTAATTGGATTTTAGAAAATTTAGAACCTATTCCAATAAAATATTTATATGAAGCTGGAGATTATATAATAGTTCGTACTAAAGATGCCAATGATATTAAAAAGAAAACATTTATACAAAAGTTAATTTGGTGGATTCCAATAAAATTTGTAAGAGATAAATTAAGAAAAAAATATGGTATTGAAAATTTTTAATTTTTCTTAAATAAATTTATATTTAATATTTGGTTCTAATTTTTTATATAAAATGATTTAAAAACTGTATTCTAAGCTAAAAGCATATTTTATTTATGAAATATTTTTATATTTATAAATAGGTTATTATTACAATATTAATATAATTTTACTTGATAATATACAGCTATATGATATTATATAATCTGATATAATGATTTATTATTTTTGATTGCGGAGATATTTTAAATGCCAAAAATTACCATACCATTAAATGAAGTAAAAGAGGGAATGAAAGCAGCTAGTAATATATATAATAGCGATGAAAAAAGAATAGTTGATATCGGAACTATCATTACAAAAGATATTATAGAAACTTTAAAAAGAAACTCTATTACAACTGTAAGCGTGATGGATCTGTTAGATTTGAGAAAAGAAAATAATATTAATACATTTGGAGACGGCAGAAAAGCAGTTTTAAGAGGCGTTATAGAAGAAAATGGTAAAAAAATATTAAAAATTGATAGTGAAGAAGTTTATAAAAATAAGGAAATTACTATAGAAAAAACTAAATCATTATATGAAACAGCAAGAAGCGGCGGAAGTATAGATTTTGATTCTATGAAAAAAGAAGTAAATAATATGCTGTCATCTATCGTAGAAAATAAAGATGCACATTCATATCTTTCTATGCTTAAGAGAAAAGATGAAACAATGTATAAGCATGCTGTGGATGTAGCAACTTTATCTGCTATAACTGCAGGCGAATTAAATCTCACAAAGGTAGATATGGCAAATATTATGCTTGGGGCATTAGTGCATGATATAGGCAAAGTGCTTATTCAGGAAAGTCTGCTTACTAAATCAAATCTCACAAAAGAGGAAGAAAATATATTAAAGAAACATCCTACTCAAGGATACAAATTAGTAAAAAGAGATAATTTAGATGATAATATTGCAGATATAGTGCTTGAACATCATGAAAAATATGACGGTACAGGATATCCTTTTCAAAAAGATAATAAAGATATAAGCTTATATAGTAAAATAGTATCTATTTGCAATACATTTAATAATTTAATAACAAAAGGAGAGCACGGAATACCTTCCCCCCCTGATAAAGCTGTAAAAATAATAATATCGCTTGCTAAAAAAGACTTTGACAGCGATGTTGTAAAAGCTTTTCAAAAAGCTGTAGGTTTTTATCCTAATAATACAAGAGTAAAGCTTTCTAACGGAAGCATTGCAAGAGTTATAGAGCAAAATCCTAATCTTCCATTAAGACCTGTACTTTCTGTAGTTAAGCATTTAGACGGAACTGTAAGCGATGAATTGGAAATAATTGATTTATCTTCATCTCATGATATTTTTATAAAAGAAATAATGTAGTTAAATATTTAATTTCTGCTTTTTACATAAGAGCCTAATCAAATATTTTAACTCATATTTTGAATAAAAATCTTTTACCATTGTTACTCCTCTTTTATTAAAAAAATCAAAGTAATGGTATTTCTCTAAAGTTGATAAAAGTTTTAAAAAATGTTCTTCTTCCAGCTTAAATGCTTTTGATACTTCTTTTAAGGAATATAATTTATTTTCATCTTTGAAATATTTATTTAAAAAAATATCAGCCTTTTTTAAGACGAAAATATTAGTGATAATAATTTTTAAAAATAAAAAAAATATAAAAAGTAATATAGAATATTGTATAATTTTAGGCACAAATTTATTAATTAGCTTGATTAAATAATATTAAATTCATAAATATTTCACCAAGTTCTGTTTTATAGCTTATAGATAATATTTTATCATTTTCTTTTTCAAGCATAGACATCTGTTCGCTCATAAGTATAGCAGGAGGCGTCATATCCAAATCTATATGTTTTGTAGATAAATCATTAATTGCACTTCCTGCAACCATATTGACAAATTCTTTAATAGTAGCAATAAATATATCATCTATTGCAGTTATAGATTCCATATTAAGAGCAGAAGCCAATTTAAAAGCTGTAGCCTTATTCATATTAAACATAAGCCTTCCGCTCAAATCGCCTGTAATACCTACAAAAACAATAACACCGCCTACATGATTAGCATTTCTATATATTCTTACATCGCCCTTACCTACTTTTGAGTTAAAATAACTTTTTAATATAATTACAGTACCTTTGCTGAAAGCATTTACTACATCTAAATCAAACATAATAATAACACCATATAATTTTATTTATAATTATTATCGGAAATAAATATACTATTTTTAACAGTATACTGCTATTATATAAATATTCAAGCAAAAAAGAAATATTTTAGTATTATAAAAAGAATTATATATTGATTATATAAATCTTGACTACAAATAAAAAGAATGATATCATTAAACAAAATGATTTAGTTATATAATAAAATAACCGATAATATTATGAGAGATAGAATACTTTGTTTATCTTTTACATTATTAATATTTGTATTTGGAATACTTTTAAATTTTTTTTATAAAAACACAAATACAAATAATACATTGATTAGTATTACAGTAAAAGGAGCAGTTGTTAATCAGGGAGTATATTTTTGTAAATACGGCATTTCTGTATCTGAAGTTTTGGAGCTTTGCGGAGGAATGACAGAACTTGGTTATTTACCTATAGGATTTGATTATAATACACCAATAACTAATAATACTACGATTAATATACAAAAAAGATATTCAACTATAAGAAAAAATTATGAAGAGAACTGATAGTGGAAAAAGAATTCGCTAGTATTTTTGAATATAATAAAGATGTCTCACTCGATGAGTATGATATAAATAAACTTATAGATAAAACTATAGAAATCAATGAAAATGAATTCCCAGTAATATCAGTTGGAAATACAGATAAAGACAGCCCTAAAATTCACGGAAAAATAACATCTAAAGAGTATAAAGAAAAAGTCAGAAATATAAATATCAATAGTTATCTTGAAGATGATGAGCAGATAGAACTAGCTAATGATACATATTCCGAAGAAGAAACAAAAATCTATAAAAATTTTGAGGAAACTTTAAGTTTATCAGAAAGCGATATTGAAGTTGCAAATCAAGTAGTAGATTCTGAAATAGATATGTCAAGACTATTTCCTAACAGCAGTAAAGATAATGATGAAAAAAACTCTGCAGAAAATATAGATGATTCAGAAGAAGAGGCACTCAATCAAGATGAGATATTAAATGATGTATACTCTAATTTGCATAAACAGCCTGAAGATGAAGAAGAATATTTAAAAGAAGATGAACTAAATAATATTGAAACTGTTGAAGATTTTGATTTGGATAATAATTTTAAAGAAGTTAATCCTTTAGATGATGATGATTTATCAGAAGATAATAAAGATGAATTAGATAATGATTACGGATTAGAAATGAAAGAATATTCTGATGAAGAGCTTTTAGACTCTAATCTTATAGATGATACAGATGATAATGAAAATACTGAAGAAAATATAGAAGAAAAGGAAAATACTGAAAATATAGAAAAAGATACTCAAAGTAATAAAGATGATGATGAACTAGAAATGAAAGAGTATTCTGATGAAGAACTTTTAGATTCTAATCATATAGATTATGATGAAGAGAACACTGAAGATAATCAAAATACTGAAGATGAAGAACTTTTAGAAATAGATCGTATATTAGATAATAATAATGATGATGAAAATAATGAAGAAAAACAATATAGCTTAGATGAAATAAAAGATATAAAAAATGATTCTTCTGATGAAATAATAAGCTTAAATTTAGAAGAATTGGATAATTTGGAAGAGAGCTTATCAAATACAGCTAAAAAAGAAAATAATGATGAAAGTATAAGTTTATCTATAGAAGATTTAGCAAATTTAAATAATAGTTATATAGAAAAAGGTTTAGAAGAACTAGAAGAAAAAGAAAATACTGAAAATATACAAGAAGATACCCAAAATAGTAAAGAAGAAGAAAATGAATTAGAAATGAAAGAGTATACTGATGATGAGCTTTTGGACTCTAATCATATAGATGATGAAGAAGATATAAATATATTAGAAGAGGGGTTAGAGAAACTAGAAGAATTAGAAGAACTACAAGAAAAAGAAAATACTGAAAACATAGAAGAAGATACTCAAAGTAATAAAGATGATGATGAACTAGAAATGAAAGAGTATTCTGATGAAGAACTTTTGGACTCTAATCATATAGATGATGAAGAAGATATAAATATATTAGAAGAGG
>NZ_CAJTQJ010000028.1 GCF_910578695.1 uncultured Brachyspira sp. | reverse complement strand
CATGTCCTTCTTTAGCAAAAAGATATCTGATAAAATAGTCGTTTAAAACATTAAAGTATTTCTTAATCATAAGTATATTTTACAGTGAAAAAATAAAAAGTAAAGACAAAATTTTTTATTATTGCTAATAAAAATTGTTTGCTTAAAAAGTATAGCAAATGAATTTGCTGTACGCCCTTAATTTTTATATTTAGTTATTGACAAATATTTATATTAAGATATAAATATTATGTTAATATAAAAATATTGGATAATCATTATGAAAAAAATTATATATTTATTATTAATTTCAATTATTTTATTATCATGTATGCATAAGAATAGCAGTAATGAAGTTATAAGAGTGAGCATAGGGGCAGAGCCTCAAAGTATAGATCCTTCATTTTTATCTGCTTCAGACAGTATGATTTATGCTGTTCATGTATTTGAAGGTCTTACAACTAAAGATAGAGATAATAATATAATTGGAGGTGCTGCCGAAAGCTGGGATATATCAGAAGACGGACTTAGTATGACTTTTTACATTAGAGATAATGCTAAATGGTCTGACGGCAAAGATTTAACTGCAGATGAATTTGTATATTCTTTCAGAAGGCTTGCAAATCCGAAAACAGCATCATCATATAATTTTTTAATTACTCCCATAAAAAATGCAGACAAAATACTTGAAGGAAAACTTCCTGCAGAAGAACTTGGAGTAAAAGCAATAGATGATAAAACTTTAGTTATAAATTTTGAAAGTCCTACAGCATACTTTTTAGAACTAGCTTCTATACCGATATTTTCTCCGCTTAGAGAAGAATTTATAAATGATGATTGGACTTTTTCACCAGATACATATATAGGAAACGGACCTTATAAAATGGTTATGAGAAAGCCTGATGAAATAATATCTTTAGAGCTTAATACTAATTATTGGAATAAGGATAATATAAAAGCTAAAAAAATAGATTTTTTAATGTTTGCTGAAATATCTACGCTATATCCTGCTATAAAAGAAGGTTCTATATTGTACTCATCAAAAGTCCCAAATGCAAATATTGATTTAATAAAAAATGAAGGCTATTTAGTTATAAAACCTTCTCTTGGAACTGCTTATTATGCTTTAAATAATACAAATGAAGTTTTAAAAGACAAAAGGGTAAGAAGAGCTTTATCGCTTGCTATAGATAGAAATTATATAGTAGAAAATATTACTAAAGGAGGCGAAGTTCCTGCAGCTGCATTTATACCTTATGGGTTAAAAGATATAGAAGGAGATTTTAGAGATAATGGAGGAGAATATTACAGCATAAAAAAAGAAGATTATAAATCAAATATAGAAGAGGCTAAGAAGCTTTTATCTGAGGCTGGATATCCTAACGGCGATAATTTTCCTGTATTGGATTTTAAAACTAATCCGGGTATCGGAGTAACTATAGCGGAAGCTGTTCAGCAGATGTGGAATGAGAATCTTAATATAGATATGACTATAACTCAGGAGGAATGGTCTGTATTTCAGAAAAATAGGCAGACAAGACAATATGTAATTTGCAGGGCTGATTGGATAGGAGATTATCTTGATCCTATGACTTTTGCCGACCTTTTTGTAAGTACTAGTTCTGGAAATAGGGTAGGATACAGCAATGCTGAGTATGATAGGCTTATACTAGAGGCAAAAAATACTATTGATAATAAAATTAGAATGTCTAATATGCATACTGCTGAGGATATGCTTATAGGTGAGGATATGGCGTTTATACCGCTTTATCATTATACCGCCCCTTCAATGCAAAACCCCAAACTTAAAGATGTTATAGTTGATACTTTAGAAATAAGAAGATTTTTTTATTGTTATATTAAATAGTTTTTTATTTAGAAAAATAATATATTAGTTTTTGATAATTAAAAGAAGTTAGTATTTATATTTTTTTAAATACTAATTTCTTAATATTTCATAATACAGCATATATTTTTTTAAACTTATCTAAAATACAATTATATGATATTTAAATATATACACTGTCATATTAACTTTTATCATACTTCTAATAATTTTATATCATCATTTGATTAACAGTTTCTTAAATAAAGATTTTAACTATACATTTTTATATATACATAATATAAGTTTATAAAAAATCAATATGTATTTTTATAATTTTTAATATTACTTAAATCTTCTAAAAGGCATATTTTCTATAGCACCTTCAGCACCTATAGTTTCATTTAATTTGCCGTTTATTAGAAATATAACATTATCTATACCTTCAAATTGAGTGGCTGTATATACAAATTGATAAATCTGAACCATTGTGCCTTCATTGCCAAGAGGGTTAAATTCAAAGTTTTCATTAAAGTTTAAATATACCGTATTTTTTTCTATAAATAAATCAAGAAGTTTAGTATCTCTAGGTATGCAGCTTATTATATTTCTATTATTTTCCTCATCAGTTGCACCTATCAATAATTCATTTATAGCTTTCTCTATGGATAATTTATTATTGAATTTTCTTTCTCTAAATATTAATGTAATAGAGCCTGTATTTTCATTATATTCAACTAAATATATGCCTTCGCTATTATTATCTTTTAATTTTCTATCTTTTAAATCTCTGCTTATACTATTATTAGCTTTTTTTATATTATAATTATTTATATCGTTTTGTGCTTTTTTAATAATTTCTTTTTTATATTCATCATCATTTTTTATAATTCTGTTTTCTTTTATTATACTTTCTTTTTTTTCTTCTGCTACTATATTATTATCTCTTTTTATACTGTTATTAGGATTTACCATATCATTAATTACTCTATTATAATCTATACTAGATTTATCAAAGGAATTTGTTTTTGTTATAGTATAAATAGAGCTTTTAATAATATCTTCCTTACTTGATTTTTCATTGTTATCAGTTTTTTCTATATTGTTATTTATAATTCTTTCCGTATTATTATTATTTGGTGTATCTTTTTTTAAGTATTTATCAATATTAAAATCATAGCTGTCATTATTATTATTATTTTGCGTTTCATTAATATAGCTGGGAGGAGCTTTTTTACTGAAGCTAGTAGTTGAGGCGGGCTTCATAGTTGTAGTTTCCCTTCTGCTGTTATTTTCTTTTGGTTTTAAAATATTATCAAACATACCTTTTTGAAATTGAGAATTATTTTGTTCATTACTATTAGTTTTTATATTTATATCTATACTGCTGTTTTTTATATTTGAAATTTCATTTTGAGTATTATTATTTCTATTTTCTAATATCATCTGCTCCAAATAATTATATGTTTTTTCATTTTCCAAATGCTCTTCTATTTGAGTATTATTATTTTGCTGTTTTCTATCATTTAAAAGCTGTCCTTTATCATTTGAAAACAGCACAGATTCATGATTATTTCCATAATCAATATAATTGTTATCATAAATTATAGAATTATTTTTTCCGCTGTTATTAAAAAAAGGAAGTAAAGATTCTCTTGTTATTATCTGACTTCTTTCATTATCATCATTTGCATTCATATTTAAAGCAGCTTCTATTTTTGAATTAGTTTCATAAGTCATTACAGATAAAGTTTTATTTGTATCTTCTTTTATAAAGAAATTGAATAATGGTATATTATTTAAAAAACTCATTTTATTTTGATCTTCGCTTATACCGTCGCTTTCAAGAACTAATGCTTCTTTATGATTTATAGAAAAAAAATCTTTTATTGCTATATCCACCATAGGAGAATATTTTTTTACTACTGTGAATATTACAGATGTCATTATTATGAATATTATTGAAATTATAATCGGTTTTTTTAAATTTGTTTCTTTATTTTCATTTCTAATTTGTCTTGTATATGATATACTTTTAGATTTTGACTTTAGCTGCTCATATCTTGGCACTTGTTAACTCCGGAATTTATATATCATTTTAATTATCGATAAAATTAGAAATGCAATTAGAATTTTATTATAATTGATATTTTTATTATATAAAAAAACCTTTTAGAAAATATTATTTCTAAAAGGTTATATATTTTTTTGTTTTATTTATTTTATATGAACAGCATTACGGGATAAAAAATTTTTTCTGTCATTAGCATATTTAACTTTAGAAGAATTAGGATATTCGGCTAAATATTTATTATATGCTTTGTAGGCTTTTTCAAAATTTCTAGTATTATTATCGCCTTTTTCATATATTTCAGCCAAAAGCAATATAGAGTCCCCTCTTTTAGAAAAACTATTATTTTTTTCTAATGATTTTTCTAATATAGAAACGGCATCGGATGCTCTTCCTGTCTGCTTTAAACTATCAGCAGCCTCATAAGCAGCATTTCCGTAAATAGGGGTTTGAGGATATTTATTTATAACATCATTAAAATATGCAATAGCCTCATCATGTTTATTTTCATATTTTTTCATAACTCCCATAGAATAAACAGCCGCTGCTTTTTCATTATTGTCAGCATTTTTTAATTTTGAAGCTTCATTATACATATTAAAAGCATTATTATAATCTTTCTTCTGATTGTAAATATCTCCTATTCTAAAATAGCTGTAAACAGAGTATTTTGAATTAGGATATTCGCTTATAAGATTGCTGTAAGTATTAACTGCATTATTATAATCTTTAATCTTTTTTAATTCTTCTGCTGAATTAAATAATGCTGTAATTTCAGGATTAGTTTCTGCAGTTTTTTTAGGCTTAGTATTTTCTCTAATTATTGAAGTTTGAGTATTATTAGGTATATTATTAGTCTGATTATTAATAATTTCATTTGCTGGCATATTTTCATTATTAGGAGTGTTATTATTAGTTGCTATATTATTAGTCATTTCATTATCAGGTTCTAATACAGCGTTAGTCTGCATAGAAGCTAATCCATTACTATTAGTTACATTTATAGTATAAAAATATTTTCTTATAATATTTTCTTCATTATCTATTTGGAAATCAAGTTTTCCTATTCCCGGAGTTAAAGTTCTAAATGTAATAAATGCATTTGTTTTATCTCTTGTAAATCTTACGAAATCGAGATTAGTAGAATAGCTTGTTATACGAATATATCTGTCAAAATTTGTAGCATTTAATTTTATTGAAAAAAGAGTATTTTCAGATAAGTCTACAGTTTTAAGCAAATCATCTTCTAAAGGACCGCCTTTAATACGGGAAGCCCCAGAATTAGTAACTACTTGATTATCAGGCTGAACTGTTATAGTTTCTTGAGAAAATGCTGTATTAAATATTGTAAACATAACTATGAGAGCAGAATATAAATAAACACGCATAATTATCTCCTAAAAGTTAGTATTATTTTTTTCGGCTTTCTATAAAATTCCTTGAGTATTCTAAATCATCAAAGCTCAAATTTTCTTTTGTTGAAAGCATTTCGCCTTTTAAAATTTTTTCTTCATCTTCTTTTATTATATTATGGGCTTTTGAATTTTCTTCTTCAGGTGTTAATGGTATAGTGTTAGGACTGGAATTTAAACCTATTAATACCCCAAACAGCACTGTTGATAATAGCCAAATAAAAAGTATAATGAAAAATAAAATTTTTTTAGTCTTATAAAAATCTTTTACTTTTTCAAGCATAAAATTAATACCTCTTTTAATGAAAGTATAGAGTATACTTATAAAATTTTCAAGTATTTTATTGCATACTTTTATCAAAATAATTATGTGTTATTTAATATTTTTAATAATTATAAATGCATATTTTTATATAAATAAAAGCTGATTTGTTTATAAAATATTTGCTTAATTAAATATTAATTTTGCTTATGCTGCTGTACAATGTAAGAATTGATATTATGTTAAAATAATAATGATAATATATTTCATAATAATCAATTAATACAGCAGGAATATATGCTTTTGTTTTAATTTATATATTATATACTTTTATTTTTAATAATAATAGGAAAATATTAACTAAAATAATAAAAAAAAGTAAAAAAAATATTATATGGTATTGATTTTTTTATATTAATGCTTTATAATGCTCTAACTTTCATAAAAATGATTAAAGCGTATAGTATATTTTCTCTCGATGATTAAGTTTTAATACTATAATTGCTCAGTTAATGAATACTGTTTCATATTTGAAGTTTTATAAAAGAAAAATATTAATGATGTCAGTCCTTTAAAACGGATTGGCTTGTAATAAATAAAATAAAGAATTAGAGGTTTTGTATTTTATGCCTACAATTAATCAATTAGTAAGAAAAGGTCGCAAGCGTATAATAAATAAAACTAAATCGCCTGCATTAATGAAATGTCCGCAAAGAGAAGGAGTATGTACCCGTGTAACAACAACTACTCCTAAAAAACCTAACTCAGCTATGCGTAAAATTGCCCGTGTGAGAGTAACTAACGGTATGGAAGTAACAGCTTATATTCCTGGTATAGATCATACTCTTCAGGAGCATAACCGTGTGCTTATAAGAGGCGGCCGTGTTAAGGATTTGCCGGGCTGCCGTTATCATATAGTTCGCGGAAGCCGTGAAGCTACAGGCGTAGAAAAGAGAATGAAAGCTAGAAGTAAATACGGCACTAAAAAACCAAAGGCTTAATGGAGTAAAGTAATATGGCTAGAAGAAGAAGAGCACAAACTAGAAAAATAGATGCTGATCCTATTTACGGAAGCGTTATTATCAGTAAGTTTATAAATAAGCTTATGTATGACGGTAAAAAAAGTAAAGCTGAAAATATATTTTATAAGGCTATGGATTTAGTTAAAGAAAAAACAGGTAAAGACGGATTAGAGGCTTTTAATAAGGCTATAGAAAATATCAAGCCACGCGTAGAGGTAAAATCAAGAAGAGTAGGCGGTTCTACATATCAGGTTCCTGTTGATGTAAGACCTGATAGACAGAACTCTTTAGCATTTACATGGCTTATAGATGCTTCAAGAAAAAGAGGCGGAAGAAGTATGATAGAGCGTTTATCTAATGAAATAGTAGATGCTATAGACGGAAAAGGTCAGGCAGTTGCTAAGAGGGATACAGTTCATAGAATGGCTGAAGGTAATAAAGCATTTGCACACTTCAGGTGGTAGTATTTAAGGAGAGTTTTTAAGTGGCACGTCAAATTTCATTAGAAAACACACGTAATATCGGTATTATGGCTCATATTGATGCGGGTAAAACTACTTTAAGTGAGCGTATATTATTCTTTACAGGTAAAACTCATAGATTAGGAGAAGTGCATGAAGGTGCGGCAGAAATGGACTGGATGGAGCAGGAGAGAGAAAGAGGTATTACTATCACTTCAGCTGCAACTACATGTTTTTGGAATGGAAATAGGATTAATTTAATAGATACTCCGGGACACGTTGACTTTACTGCAGAAGTAGAAAGATCTTTAAGGGTTCTTGACAGTGCAGTAGGAGTTTTCTGTTCAGTTGGAGGTGTTCAGCCTCAAAGTGAAACCGTATGGAGACAGGCTAGCAATTATAAAATACCTAGAGCTATTTTTGTTAATAAAATGGACAGAATAGGGGCTAATTTTTATGCTGTTTTAGACCAGACAAGAGATAGATTAAAAGCTAATAGCCATCCTGTAGTTATACCTATAGGTGCAGAAAGTAATTTTGAGGGTGTTGTTGATTTAGTAAATATGAAAGAAATAATTTGGGTTTCTGAAGACGGTATGAAGATAGAAGAGAGAGAAATCAGACCTGAATTAAAAGAAAAAGCAGAGGAATACAGAAATTCATTATTAGAAGCTATTGTTGAATATGATGATGATGCTATGAATAAATTTTTTGAAGGCGAAGAGATAGATGCAGCTACAATAAAAAGACTTATAAGAACAGCTACATTAACAGCCGATTTCTTTCCTATGTTCTGCGGTACAGCTTTCAAAAATAAAGGTATTCAAGTATTAATAAATGGAATAGTTGATTATCTGCCTTCTCCTGTTGATAAGCAGGAAGTAGAGGGTTCTGATTTGAATGGTAATGTTATAAAAAGAAAAATATCAGATGATGAAAAATTCAGTGCATTAGCATTCAAAATTATGACAGATCCTCATGTAGGAAAGATAGCATTTTTAAGAGTTTATTCAGGTATTTTGGAAGCAGGCTCTTATGTGTTTAATGCTACAAAAGGCAAAAGAGAGCGTATCGGAAGAATACTTCAAATGCATGCTAATAAAAGAGAAGAAATTGATGTTGTTTATTCAGGAGATATAGCAGCAGCAGTAGGACTTAAAGATACAACAACAGGAGATACATTATGTCCTGAAAATTCTCCTATCATATTAGAATCAATTAATTTCCCTGAACCAGTAATCAATGTTGCAATAGAGCCTAAAACAAAAGGCGATAGAGACAAAATGTCAGTAGCTTTATCAAGACTTGCTGAAGAAGACCCTACATTCAGAGTTAGTTTTGATGAAGAAACAGGACAGACAATTATTGCAGGTATGGGAGAGCTTCATTTAGAGATTATCTGCGATAGAATGAAAAGAGAATATAAGGTTGAGGCAAATGTAGGACGCCCTCAGGTATCTTATAGAGAAGGTATTAAGAAAACTGTTGAAGTTCAGGGTAAATTCGTTCGTCAGTCAGGCGGTAAAGGTCAGTACGGAGATGTATGGCTTAGAATAGGACCTAATGAAAATAATGCAGGATTTAAATTTAATAATGAAATAGTCGGAGGAGCAGTTCCAAGAGAGTATATACCAGCTGTAGAAAAAGGCTGCGTAGAATCTATGAATACAGGAGTTCTTGCTAATTATCCTATGCTTGATGTTATAGTATCAGCTTATGACGGATCATTTCACCCAGTAGATTCATCAGAAATGGCATTTAAAATTGCTGCTTCAATGGGTTTCAAAGAGGGATGTAAAAAAGCAGATCCTTATTTATTAGAACCTATGATGACAGTAGAGGTTGTAACTCCTGAAGATTATATGGGCGATATAATAGGCGATTTAGCTTCAAGAAGAGGACAAGTACATGGATTTACAGATAAATCAGGCTATAAATCTATAAATGCTACAGTACCTCTTGCAGAGATGTTCGGATATACTACAAGCATCAGAAATGTCTCTCAGGGAAGAGCTAGCTATACAATGCAGTTTTCTCATTACGAGGAAGTACCTAAAAATGTAGCAGAAGAGATAATAGGTGCTAGAATGGGCAGCAGCAAGTAAGTAGCTGAAAATGTTACAAATTAAATATAAAAATAAATTACTAAAGTATAAATAATTGGAGGATTAAAATGGCTAAAGGAACTTACGAAGGTAAAAAGACACACGTAAATGTTGGTACTATCGGACACGTTGACCATGGTAAAACAACATTGACATCATCAATAACAGCAGTATCATCTGCAATGTTCCCAGAAACAGTACAAAGAGTAGCTTATGACTCAGTTGCAAAAGCTTCTGAAAGTCAGGGAAGAAGAGACCCAACAAAGATATTGACAATTGCAACATCGCATGTTGAATATGAATCTGATAACAGACACTATGCCCATGTAGACTGTCCGGGTCACGCTGACTATATTAAAAATATGATTACAGGTGCTGCTCAGATGGACGGTGCTATATTGGTAGTATCAGCAGAAGACGGAGTAATGCCTCAGACTAAAGAGCATGTTCTTCTTTCAAGACAGGTAGGCGTAAATTATATAGTTGTATTCCTAAATAAATGCGATAAATTAGATGATCCTGAAATGGCTGAAATAGTAGAAGCAGAAGTAATAGATGTATTAGATCATTATGGTTTTGACGGCTCTAAAACTCCTATTATCAGAGGTTCTGCAATTAAAGCTATTCAGGCTATTGAAGCAGGAAAAGATCCTAGAACTGATCCTGATTGTAAATGCATAATAGACTTATTAAATGCATTAGATACATATATTCCAGATCCTGTTCGTGAAGTAGATAAAGATTTCTTAATGTCAATTGAAGATGTATACTCAATTCCGGGAAGAGGTACAGTTGTTACTGGAAGAATTGAAAGAGGTAAAATTGAGAAAGGTAATGAAGTTGAAATAGTTGGTATCAGAGACACTCAGAAAACGACTTGTACAGGCGTTGAGATGTTCAAAAAAGAAGTTGTTGGTATAGCTGGTTATAATGTAGGCTGTCTTTTAAGAGGTATTGAGCGTAAAGCAGTAGAAAGAGGGCAGGTATTAGCTAAACCTGGTACTATCACTCCTCATAAAAAATTTGAAGCAGAAGTTTATATCTTGAAGAAAGAAGAGGGCGGAAGACATAGCGGTTTCGTAACAGGCTACAGACCTCAAATGTACTTTAGAACAACAGATGTGACAGGAGTAATAAATTTAGCAGAAGGTGCACAGATGATTATGCCGGGCGACAATGCTAACTTAACTATTGAGCTTATCACTCCAATCGCTATGGAAGAAAAACAAAGATTTGCTATTCGTGAAGGCGGTAAGACAGTAGGTAATGGCGTTGTAACAAAAATATTAGAATAATTAAATTAAGAAATAAAAGGGTATGACTTTTTTATTAAAGATATACCCTTTAATAAATTAAGAGAAAGCGAGTAATTCAAGCTATGAAAGAACAGAAAATACGAGTTAAACTAAAAGCCTTTGATATTGAGCTTATTGATCAATCAGCTCAGTCTATAGTAGCTAGTGTAAAGAAAACAGGAGCTAGAGTATCAGGACCTATACCATTGCCTACAAGCATTCGTAAGGTAACAGTAATAAGAAGTCCGCATGTAAACATTAAATCAAGAGAACAATTTGAGATGCGTATATATAAGAGATTAATAGATATCTTTGATGTAACTCCTCAGACAACAGAGTCTCTTAAAAAATTAGCACTTCCGGCTGGGGTTGATGTTCAGCTTAAATAAGTGTTTAATTGAAATATTAAAGATAAAGCTTTACTACGTTTTATCTGTAATAGTTTGAAACAATAGAAAAGTAGTAAGTAAAATCATTATAGAGGATTCGCCGATGGTAGGAATAATTGGCAAAAAATTGGGTATGACAACAGTTTTCGATGAAACTGGCAATGCTATAGCAGTAACAGTTGTAGAGGCTGGACCATGCACAGTTATGCAGATAAGAGATAATGAGAAAGATGGCTACAGTGCTATTCAATTGGGCTATGGTGCCGTAAAAGAAAAGCATTTAAATAAGCCTCAAATAGGTCAGTTTAAAAAAGCAAATTTAGAGCCTAAGAAATATTTGAAAGAGTTCAGAATGGATAATACTAGTTCATATACAGTAGGTCAGGAGCTTAAAGCAGATATATTTCAAGCAGGCGATTTTATAGATGTTAGTTCTTTGAGTAAAGGACGCGGTTTTGCAGGAGTAATGAAAAGACATAACTATGACGGCGGTCCTATGAGCCATGGCTCTAACTTTAGAAGAAGAGCAGGTTCTATAGGATGTAACAGCTACCCTTCAAGAGTATGGAAAGGTAAAGGTATGCCCGGTCATATGGGTAATGCTTTAACAACTATACAAAATTTGAAAGTAGTTGAAATAAGACCTGATGATAATTTGATTATGATTAAAGGTGCTATACCCGGTGCTATTAACAGCATAGTAAAATTGACATCAGCGGTTAAAAAACGCAATAAAAAGAAGAACTCAATGAATTAATTAGAGTGAAATAATAACAGGATGATAAAATGGAAGTAGTAATACTAAATGAAAATGGAGATAGCGTAGGCAATTTAGAGATTGTTGATGAGATATTTAAATCAGAAGTTAACAATAATCTACTTTACGAAGCAATCAAAAATGAATTAGCTAATAGGCGTCAGGGAACTCACTCTACTAAAACAAGAGCAGAAGTTTCAGGAGGCGGTAAAAAGCCTTGGAGACAAAAAGGTACAGGAAGAGCAAGATCAGGTTCTACTAGGTCGCCAATTTGGGTAGGCGGAGGTAAAACTCATACTCCTAAGCCTAGAGATTATAGCTATAGATTGCCAAAGAAAATGAAACGTAAGGCTCTATTGTCTGTTTTATCTTTAAAATATGGAAGCAATGTTCTTAAAGTTTTTGAGGATTTTACTTTTGACGCTCCAAAAACAAAAAGAATGGCTAGTTTTATAAGTAAGGTTAAAGAACCAAATACAAGAAAAGTGGCATTTGTAGTAGGTAAAGATGAAGCTTTAGGTGATAATTATAATAAATTATTATTATCATTAAGAAATATTAAAGATTTAAAGCTTGTAAATGCAGACAGTATGTCTGTACATCCTTTATTTTATGCTGATGAGGTATATTTTACTAAAACAGCTTTATCTAAATTAAATGCTAGAATTAAGGGTTAAAAATATGAGCATGTATTCACTTTTAATAGAGCCTATACTTACAGAAAAAAGTAATATGCTTAGAACTGAGCCTAGAGGAACAGAGAAGCGTTATTATGTATTTAAAGTAAGACAGGATGCTAATAAGCAGGAATTGATGAAAGCGGTTGAGAAAATATTTAATGTTCATCCGTTAGATTGTAAGATAATAAATGTAAAGCCTAAAAAGAAAAATCGCAGAATGAGCAGACGCGGATATACACGCAGTTATAAGAAAGCGATAATAGTTCTTGACGGCAAAGAATCAATAGATATAGTAAAATAATGAGGGATACTGATGGCTATTAAGAAATTTAAACCGACAACACCAAGTCTGCGTTATCGTACAGTAGTTGATTTTTCGGATATTACAACAAATGAGCCCTGTAAATCATTGGTACACGGAAAAAAACGTATAAGCGGACGCGGTTCAAATGGTATTATAACTATGCGTCGTCGCGGAGGCGGACATAAAAAACTATTTAGATATGTAGATTTTAGAAGAGATAAGCATGATATAGAAGCTAAAGTAGTTTCTATAGAATATGATCCTAATAGAACTGCTCGCATCGCATTGCTTCACTATACAGATGGCGAAAAAAGATATATAATATGGCCATTGGGATTAAATGTAGGCGATAGAGTAGTAAGCGGTGAAAATGCAAAAGTTAAAATAGGCTGCAGTTTGCCATTGAAAAAAATTCCATTAGGTACTATAATACATAACATTGAAATAACTCCTAAAAAAGGCGGTCAGCTTGTCAGAGCGGCAGGCGGAGGAGCTCAGATAACAGCTAAATCAGGCGGTTATTGCGTAATAAGACTTCGTTCAGGAGAAGAGAGAAGAATATTAGAAAATTGCTATGCTACTATAGGGCAGATTGGAAATTTAGATCATTTCAATACTACAGACGGTAAAGCTGGTACTACAAGACATAAAGGCAGAAGACCAAAAGTAAGAGGTGTTGTAATGAACCCAGTAGATCACCCTCATGGCGGCGGTGAAGGTAAAAGCGGACAAGGTAATCCTCATCCTGTTTCACCAACAGGCGTGCCTACTAAGGGATATAAAACCAGAAAAAAACATAAATATTCTGACAGATTAATAATTAAGAGAAGAGGGGGTAAGAAATAATGTCTCGCTCTATTAAAAAAGGACCTTTTGTAGATAAGAATCTTTTTAAGAAGATACAAGCTGGAGATAATAAGCATCAAATAAAAACTTATAGCCGTGCTTCAACAATAATTCCAGAGATGATAGGCTTTACTATAAATGTTCATAATGGAAAAACATTTGTAGCAGTTTATATACAAGAAAATATGATAGGTCATAAATTAGGCGAATTTGCACCGACAAGAAAATTTATATCTCATGCAGGTGCCGCTAAAGTAGGTAAGAAATAAGGATTTAGACTATGGATTATAAAGTAAAGGTACGTTATTTACGCATTGGCAGAAGAAAAGTGGCAAGACTTCTTCCTTTTGTTAAAGGCGAGTATGTTAATCATGCTATATTCAATTTGACAACAATGCCTCAGATGTCATCAGTAGTTCTAAGAAAGGCTATTAAAAGCGGAATAGCTAATGCTATTTTCCAATCAAGAAATATCAATCCTGATACATTATGGGTAAAAGCTGCTTATGTAGATAAAGCTCCGACTTTGAAAAGAATACGTGCAGCAAGCAGAGGAAGTGCTGATCCAATATTAAAAAGACTTTCACATATTACTATAGTATTAAGTGATGATAAAAAACCTGAAAAGAAAAAAATTAAAGTTAAGAGTGCTGTAAAAGAAGAGGCACCTAAAGCAGCGGAGGTATAAACTATGGGTCAAAAGGTTAGTCCAATAGGTTTAAGACTCGGAATTAACAAAACTTGGTCTAGTAAATGGTTTGAAGATAGCAGAACTTATGCGGATAGTTTGCATGAAGATTTATCTGTCAGACGCTATATAATGAATTATTATTATAAAACTTTAAAAGAAGAACAGAGAAAAATAGGCGGAAAGAAAGAGTCTTTTGACCCTGCTATATCTGATATACAAATAGTGCGTTTCCCAGATAGAATCAATATTTTTATCTCTACTGCAAGAGCAGGAGTTGTAATAGGTCCTAAAGGACAGAGAGTTGAAACTGTAAAAACAGTAGTTCAGAAAATGGTAAAAAAACCAGTTCATTTCTCTATTACAGAAATTAGAGATGCAGAGTTAGATGCTAATTTAGCAGCTCAGAATGTAGCCCGTCAATTAGAGATGCGTGTTGCTTTCAGAAGAGCTATGAAAAGTGTTATAACTCAGGCTATGAAGAAAGGTGCTAAAGGTATAAAAGTTATGTGTTCTGGCCGTTTAGCAGGAGCTGATATTGCTAGAACAGAACAGTACAAAAATGGTTCGGTACCATTACATACATTAAGAGCTAATATAGATTACGGCACTGCTGAAGCACTTACTACATTCGGTATTATCGGAATAAAAGTGTGGATATATAAGGGAGAAATTCTTGATAAGAAAGAACATAAGCAGGATGATGCAGGTAAAGTTATCAGTGCCAAAGGAGATAGATAATGTTGCAACCATCAAGAATGAAATATCGTAAACATCATAGAGGCAGAATGAAAGGCAAATCCAAAAGAGGCAGTAATTTGACTTTTGGAGATTATGGACTTATGGCATTAGAGCCTGTATGGCTTACAGATAGACAGATTGAGGCAGCACGTATTGCTATATCAAGACATGTTAAAAGAGTAGGCAAAATGTGGATAAAAGTATTTCCAGATAAGCCTTATACTAAAAAGCCTGCTGAAACTAGAATGGGTAAAGGTAAAGGTAATGTTGAGTATTGGGTAGCTGTAGTTAAGCCCGGAAAAGTGATATTTGAAATATCAGGTGTTCCTGAAGAATTAGCTCAGTCAGCTTTCAGATTGGCTGGATTTAAGCTTCCTATCAAAACAAAGTTTATTAAGAGGGAGGCTGTATAATGGCTAAAAATAAAGATTATAAGTCATTAGGCTTAGAAGAACTTAAAAGCGAGCTTCTAAAATTAGAAAAAGAATATCAAGAGCATAGATTTGAAAAAGTGGTTGGCGATGCTAGACAGACTCATCAGCTTAAGAAAGCCCGTAAAGATATAGCTAGAGTTAAGACATTTATTCGTCAGTATGAACTTGGCATAAAAAAATAGTGAGGTATTACTGTGGAAAGCAAAGTAAAAAAATATAAAAGAGTACTTGAGGGAATTGTAGTTTCTGATAAAATGGATAAAACTATAGTTGTAAAAGTAGAAAGCAAACAGAAACACCCGCTCTATGGTAAAACTATTAGTAAAAATAAAAGATATAAAGCTCATGATGAAAAAAATGAATGTCATGAAGGTGATTTAGTAAGAGTAATAGAGTGCAGACCTCTTAGTAAAGATAAGAAATTCAGATTAACAAAAATAATCAAGAAAGCAGAGCGTATAGAAAAAGATTCTATGGACAGCGATGTGGAAAGCGTATTGAAACGTGAAAAACATGCTTCTGAAGCAGCAGTTTCTTCACAGGTTGAAGGAGAGTAAGAATATGATACAAGTACCAAGTACTCTTAATGTAGCCGATAATACAGGCGTAAAAAAGCTGAAATGTATTAAGGTATTGGGCGGAAGCAGACGCAGATATGCCACTTTAGGCGATATAATTGTTTGTTCTGTAACTGATATAATACCTACTTGCTCTATAGAAAAAGGTAAGGTAGTAAAAGCTGTAATAGTAAGAGTGAAAAAAGAAGTTAGACGCCCAGATGGTTCATATATCCGTTTTGATGAGAATGCTGCTGTTATAGTAGATGATAAAAAAGAGCCGCGTGGTAAACGTATATTCGGTCCTGTAGCTCGTGAACTTAGAGATAGAGGATTTATGAAGATAGTATCACTTGCACCAGAGGTAATATAATTATGATAAAGAAACAAGATTTAAGTAAGACAAAATATAAAGTAAAAAAAGGCGATACTGTTGAGGTAATATCTGGAGAGCAGAGCGGAGAGAGAGGCGAAGTATTATCTATAGACAGAGCAAGAGGCAGGGTTTTAGTAAAGAATATCAATATGATAAAAAAGACTATGCCGAAAAGTCAGGAAAATCAAAAGGGCGGTATAGTTGAAAAAGAAGCTTCAATACATATATCCAATGTAATGGTAGTTAATAAAGCTGGAAAAGCTACTAGAGTTGGAAGAAAAGAAGTAGACGGAAAATTAAAAAGATATGCCAAAAAATCAGGCGAAGTTCTTGACAAGTAAGTAGGAGAAAATAAATTATGTCAGTATTGAAAGATAGGTATGAAAAAGAAATTAAACAGTCTCTTTTAAAAGATATGAATTTAATCTCTACTATGGCTATACCTAAAATAGAGAAAATCATAATCAATATGGGAGTAACTCAGGCTGTAACAGATAAAAAATATGTTGATTCTGCTGTTGAAGAACTTAGCCGAATAGCAGGGCAGAGGGCTGTTGTAACAAGAGCTAAAAAGTCTATAGCCAATTTCAAATTAAGACAGGGTATGCCTATAGGCTGTAGGGTAACTTTGAGAGGCGAGAGAATGTATGACTTCTTAGAGAGATTAATATTCATAGCATTGCCTAGAGTAAGAGACTTTCAGGGTATTCCTAGAAAAGGTTTTGACGGTAATGGCAATTATAATTTGGGAATAAAAGAACATACAATATTTCCAGAGATAAGTTTTGATAAAACAGATGCTGTAAAAGGCTTAAATATAACAATAGTAACAACAGCAGATAATGACGATATGGCTCGTACTTTATTAGAGAGAGTAGGCTTGCCGTTTCGTGCTGCACCTAAAAGTCAGGAGAATAAATAATGGCTAGATTGGCACTTAAAGTTAAAGCTACAAAAAAACAAAAATATAAAACAAGACAATATAATCGTTGTCCGATATGCGGCAGACCTCGTGCTTATATAAGACAATATAAGATGTGCAGAATATGTTTTAGAGATTTGGCAAATAAGGGTTTGATACCGGGCGTAACTAAGTCTAGTTGGTAATTTAAGGAGAATATGAATGAGTGTACATGATCCAATAGCAGATGCTTTAACTATAATAAGAAATGGATGTAGAGCAAAAAAAGAAGCTGTTACTATACCTTTTTCTACAAAAATGGAAAATATACTTGCAATTTTGAAAAAAGAAGGGTATATTAATGACTTCAAAAAAGTAGAAGTAAAAGATAAAAATTTCTTCCGCATAGAAATAAATCTAAAATATTATGAGGGAAGTTCGGTAATAGAAGGAATTCAAAGAGTATCAACTCCGGGTTTGAGAGTATATACTTCAGTAGACACTATACCTCAGGTAAAAAATGGATTTGGAATATCTGTAATATCTACAAGCAAAGGTCTTATGACAGATAAAGAAGCTAGAAAAGAAAATGTCGGCGGCGAAGTTCTATGCTATGTTTGGTAATTAATTAAGAGGGTATTAATAATGAGTAGATTAGCAAATAAACCTATACCGATACCTCAAGGCGTTGAAGTTAAAGTAGACGGACATAAAGTAATCGTAAAAGGTAAAAGAGGGGAGTTGACAAGAGAGTTTTTTGATTATATAATAATTGAACTTGAAAATAATTCTCTTTGGGTTAAGCCTCCTAAAATTGACAGTACTGATAAAGAAGCTATTAAAGAAAACAGAGCTAAATATTCTGCACAATTAGGGCTTGTGTGGAAACTTATTTCTAATATGATAGAAGGCGTTACAAACGGATATAAAAAAGTTCTGCAGTTGGAAGGTACTGGTTATCGTTCTAATGTTCAAGGAGATATTATAACATTGCAGTTAGGGTTTTCAAGCGATATTAAAATGAAAATACCTGAAAATATAAAAGTAACAGTAGAGAAAGATACAAAAATCATTATAGAAGGCAATAATAAAGAACAAGTAGGCGAACTTGCTATGAATATCAAAAAGAAAAGACCTGTTGAGCCTTATAAAGGTAAAGGTGTCAGATTTGAAGGCGAGTATGTAAAATATAAAGAAAGTAAAAAAGCTGCTAAGTAAGGGGTTTTTTATGGGTTTAAGAGAAAAGATTAAAGCTCAACGCGAAAGAAGAAAGAGAAGTATTCGTATAAAAATAGAAGGAAGTTCAGAGCGTCCAAGACTTACCGTTTATAAAAGTCTTAAATATGTATCTGCTCAAATAATAGATGATAGTAAAGGCATAACTTTAGTATCGGCATCTTCTCAGGAAAAAGATTTGAAAAGCGGAAAGAATATAGATGTAGCCAAAGAGGTGGGTAAGCTATTAGCTGCTAGAGCAAAAGAAAAGAATATAAATGAAGTTGTATTCGATAGAAACGGATATATATATCATGGAAAAATAAAATCCTTAGCTGACAGTGTTCGTGAAGCAGGATTGAAATTTTAAGGAGTATGACCTTGGCACACGATATAAACAATAATGAAGAAAAAAGTATGTATGAAGAGCGTCTAATAACTTTAAACAGAGTAGCTAAAGTTATGAAGGGAGGAAGACGTTTTAGATTTGCGGCTTTAATGGTTTTAGGAGATAAAAACGGTCATGTTGGCTTAGGTTATGGTAAGGCTAATGAAGTACCAGATGCTATTAGAAAAGCTATAGAGCAGGCTAAAAAGAATATGATAGAAGTTAATTTAAAAGGCGAAACTATACCTCATAATACAGTAGGAGTATTCAGAAGCAGCAGAATAATTATGAAGCCTGCATCCAAAGGTACAGGTGTTATTTCAGGAGGTCCTGCACGTGCTGTATTAGAATTAGCAGGAGTAAAAAATATTCTTTCCAAATCATTGGGTAATAACAACTCTATGAACTTGGCTAAAGCTACTTTTGAAGGTTTGAAGTCTTTAAAAACAGTGGAGTATATGGCTAATAAAAGAGGAATCAGTATAAATCAGATTTATGGGAGGGCAGAATAATGGCTAAAGTTGTACTAACATTAGTAAAATCCCCTATAGGTTATGAAAAATCTCAAAGAGCTACAGTTACAGCTTTGGGGTTTAAAAAGAGAAAAAGAGTTGTAGAGCATGAAGCAACTCCTCAGATAAATGGAATGATAAATAAAATATCGCATCTTCTTAAAGTAGAGTATAAGTGAGGTTCTTAAAAATGGCACAAGAAAATACAAAAATATTGAGAGCTCCTAAAGGTTCAAGCAAGAAAAGGCATAGAGTAGGAAGAGGACAGGGTTCAGGCTGGGGCTGTACTGCAGGCAGAGGAGATAAAGGTGCACAATCTCGCAGCGGATACAGCAGAAGGGCTGGTTTTGAGGGCGGACAAATGCCTTTGCATAGAAGAATTCCTAAAAGCGGATTTACTAATGCAGCTTTTAAAAAGTATGTGAATATTATAAATGTAGGCGATTTAGATTCTATTGGTTCTAATGAGATTACAAGAGAAACTTTGCTTGAGCAGGGCTTTTTATCATCTAAAAGAGATTATATAAAACTTCTTTCTATGGGCGAGGTAAAAAGTGCTTTTACTATTACAGTTGATATGGCTAGCAAAAAAGCTATAGAAAAAATTGAAAAATCAGGCGGCAAAGTTATAATTTATGAACGCAAAAAATATATTAGAAAAAAAGAAGATAAAAAGTCTTAAGGTAAATCATAATGTTAAAATCATTTACTAATATATTTAAAGTACCAGAGCTAAGAAGCAGAATTCTTTTTACTATAATTGCTATATTGGTATATAGAATAGGAAGCCATATTCCTACACCAGGCATAGATCCTACAGTTCTTTTAGGTTTTTTATCTTCTTCTCAAGGCAATGCAGGACTTTTAACTATAATGGATCTATTTTCAGGGGGTGCTTTATTTAGGTTTTCTGTATTGGCATTGGGTATTATGCCTTATATTTCTGCATCTATTATAATGCAGCTTTTAGGAGTAGTTATTCCGTCTTTGGAAAGAATGCAGAAAGAAGGCGAAAGCGGCCGTAAAAAAATAAATCAGTATGTTAGATATTTAACACTTGTTCTTTGTATAGTACAATCTGCAGCTATGGCTAGCTGGATTCAGAGTATAAATGAAGGTGCTATGATTTTTATGAATCCCGGTATAGGATTTGTATTATTAGTGGTTGTAACAGCTACTGCCGGTACCATGTTCTTGATGTGGATAGGTGACCAAATCACAGAACGCGGCCTTGGTAATGGTATATCTGTTATAATTTTTGCTGGTATTGTTGCCCGTATTCCTGCCGGTGTTTATGATGTTATACAGAAGAGAGAAAGCGAATATTTGAATTCTTTGGTTATAGTTCTCTTCTTCATAATATTTGCTATAGTAATATTCTGCGTAGTTTATGAAGAAAGCGGACAAAGAAGGATTCCAGTGCAGTATGCCAAAAGGGTAGTAGGCAGAAAAGTATTTGGTGCTCAGTCTACTCATATACCTTTCAAAATTAACCCTTCAGGAGTTATACCTATAATATTTGCTTCTGCTTTAATGGCAATTCCTGCTCAAGTAGCTAGTTTAACTAGAGGAGTTCAATGGAGATGGCTTGATGCCTTGCTCAGATTCTTTTCTTACGGCAGCTGGGCATATATAATTCTTTATTGTCTTTTAGTTATAATGTTTGCCTATGTTTATACATCAGTACAGTTTAACCCTGATGATATAGCTGAGAATCTTAAAAAATCAGGCGGATTTATTCCCGGATACAGACCCGGAACTCAAACTGCTGAATATCTAAAAACGGTATTAAGCAGAATCACTATAGGCGGTTCAATATTTTTGGCAGCTATAGCGGTGTTTCCTGATTTGATGTCTAAGATTCCTATATTTGCACCTTTCAGAGGCACAAATAATTCGCTTGTTTATTTAATGGGCGGTACATCTGTAATGATTAGTGTTAGTGTTGCTGTAGAGCTGCTAAAACAAATAGAGTCTTATTTGCAAATGCATAATTATGACGGCATATTGAAGAAATCTAAAGTTAGAAGGTAAATAATATGGCTGAAAGAGAAACTATAGAGGTTGAAGGTACTGTAGTAGAGCCTCTTCCAAATGCTACTTTTAGAGTAGAATTAGAAAATGGTCATAAGATATTGGCTCATATATCAGGTAAGATGCGTATGAATTTTATCCGCATACTTCCCGGAGATAAGGTAACTATAGAAATGTCTCCCTATGATTTAACAAAGGGCAGAATAATTTATCGTTATAAGTAATCAATTAAATGGAGATTAGTTACAATGAAAGTAAAAAGTTCTATAAAAAAACGCTGCAATGACTGCCAAATAGTTAGAAGAAAAGGCATCATTAGAGTTATATGTAAGAAAAATCCAAGACATAAACAAAAACAGAAGTAATTAATTTAAGGAGATAATTAATATGGCACGCTTAATGGGTGTTGAAATAAGAAATAATAAAAGAATAGAAATAGCCCTTACTGATATATACGGTATAGGACGCACTCTTGCTCATGTTATTTGTGATAAGGCTAATATAGATTATTCTATTAAAGCTAAGGATTTAACAGATGCACAAATTACTGCTTTAAGAGATGCTATAGAAGCCACTACTAAAGTAGAAGGTGATTTGCGTACAGAACTTTATAATAACATAAAACGTTTAAAAGATATTCACTCATATCGCGGAATGCGTCATATTAGAAGACTTCCTGTACATGGTCAGCGTACTCGTACCAATTCCCGTAATGCAAGAGGCGGCGGTGCAAGAAAAGCTATTGCAGGTAAGAAAAAAGCACCTGGTAAAAAGTAAAAAATAATTAATGGGGGAGAATAGTGGCTACTCAAAAAGGTAAAAAAACTTTAAAAGATAAAAAAATTAAAAGAGATAAGAAAGTTGAAGCTTTTGGCATCGTACATATAAAGGCTAGCTTTAATAATACAATAGTTACTATAACAGACAGAAATGGAGACACTTTGTCTTGGGCTAGTGCGGGATTAGACGGCGAATATAAAAGCAGTAAAAAGGGTACTCCTTTTGCAGCTCAGGTTGCAAGCGAAAAAGCATCTAAAAAAGCTTATGAAATGGGTGTAAGAGAAGTGGAAGTTTATGTTAAAGGTCCTGGAATGGGAAGAGAAAGCTCTATAAGGGCTGTTGAAGCTGCAGGATTGAAAGTTAAGCTTATTAAGGATGTTACACCAATGCCGCATAATGGATGCCGTCCTCAAAAAAGAAGAAGAATATAAAGTTGTATTAATTAATAGGAGATAAATAATATGGCAAGATATAGAGATGCTAGTTGTAGATTATGTCGCCGTGAAAAAATGAAACTTATGTTAAAAGGAGACAGATGTCTTACTGCTAAATGTGCTATAACAAAAAAAAGAGAGGTACCAGGTCCTGTTAACAGAAAAATGAAGCAGTTATCAGAATATGGTATTCAGATGAGAGAAAAGCAAAAAGTTAAACGTATTTACGGAGTTTTAGAAAAACAATTTAGAAATTATTATCATGAAGCTATTCGTGTTGCAGGCGTATCTGGTGAAAACTTGCTTAGATTATTAGAACTTCGTTTTGATAATGTTGTTTATAGACTTGGATTTGCTAAAAGCAGAAATCAGGCTAGACAATTTATAGTTCATGGTTTTATATCAGTTAATGGAAAGAGAATGACTATTCCTTCTTATTGTGTTAAAGTCGGAGATAAAATTTCTTTTACTGAAAGAGGCAATACAATAACTGAAGTAAAAACTATAGCAGAAAGTTTAAAAAGCGAATATGTTCCTGCTTGGTTAAGTTTAGATCTTTCAAGCAAAACAGGTGAAATCGTAACTTTGCCTATAAGAGAGCATATAGAGTATCCTATTAACGAACAGCTCATCATTGAGTACTATTCTAAGTAATGGAACTCTTTTATAAGGGGTATTATAAGAATGGCATTAAAAGAAATATTAGAATCTATTAGACATCCTCATAGAGTTACTTTTGAAAAGAAGGATTTAACTCCTACTTATGGTAAATTTATAGCTCAGCCTTTTGAGAGAGGATATGCAGTAACAGTTGGTAATGCTTTAAGAAGAGTACTATTATCTTCTATACCTGGTTATGCTATTACTACTATTAAAATAGATGGTGTTAGCAATGAATTTGAAAATGTACCTGGAATGAAAGAAGACACTATTGTGATGATTATGCATCTTAAAAATGTTGTTGTATCGCTTCCTAATCATTTGGATACTAAAACTATTCATATGAAAAAAGAAGGTCCGTGTGTTATTACAGCAGGAGATTTAGTTGCTGATGATACAGAAGCCCAAGTTCATAATCCTGATTATTATATAGCGACAATAGCTGAAGGATATACTTTTGAAATGGATATTCAAATAGAAGGCGGATATAGTTATGTACCTGCTGAAATGAATATTGAATTATTAGAGGATATTAATGCTATAGCTATAGATGCGATATATTCTCCTATAGTAAGTGTTAAATATAATGTTGATCCTATAAGAGTTGGGCAGCGTATAGATTATGGAAAACTTACTCTTGAAATAGAAACTAAAGGTAATATAGCTCCTGATAAAGCTTTGTCTCAGGCTGCTAGAATTTTAAGAGAAAATTTAAAGCATTTTATGGATCCTGAAGAGGCTAATGGCGATGATGAAAAAATAGAGGAAACTCCAAAAGATTCAGTACTTGATTCGCTAAAGGGCAAACATATTGAAGAGGTTGAATTCTCTGTTAGAACAGCTAATTTTTTAATGGCTTCTGATTTGAAAACTTTGGATAAGATAGCTGTAAAAACTGATGCTGATCTTTTGGCACTTATGGGTGCAAATGAGATGATTATTGAAGAAATCAAAGAAAAACTAGCAGAATATAATGCTCATCTAGGTATGAGAGGATAATATAAAAGTTAATAAACTTCAAGGATAGTAAAATGAGACATAGAGTTACAGTAAAAAAATTTAATAGAACAAGTGCACATAAAAAAGCTATGCTTTCTAATATGCTTACTTCTCTTCTTAAATATGAAAAAATAGAAACTACTAAAGAAAAAGGAAGAGCTATAAAGCAGTTGGCTGATAAAATAATATACAGAGCTAAAGTTGATAATGTTCATAATAGAAGAACCATCTCTAAATATGTTAAGGATAAAGCAGTACTTGCTAAACTTTTCAAAGATATAGCTCCTAGATATGCTAATAAAAATGGCGGTTATGTAAGAAAGATATTATCATATAAAAGATTTGGCGATGCCGCTGATATGTGTGTTGTGATGCTTTGCGAGTCTGACGGCACTTTTGTTAAAACTGAAAATAAATAAAATTTAAAATAAAATTAAATCAAATTTATAAATCATATTAGGATAAATATTAAATATAATATATTTTATAGCAGTATTTGCTATGATTTATATTATTAATATTTATCGGAGGGATTTTTATGGCTTTTCCAACCAAAAAACGTGTTAAAGCTTTGGGTGAAAACGAAGAATTGGAATCACCTCAAGTTGTTAAGGTTAAGAGTGTAAGAAAAAAAACAGTAAAGCAGATTGTAAGTATTTCTGAAGCTAATAATGAGAAAATAACTCAAAATAAAGAAGAATTAATCAATGATGAAATTCATAATAATGAGGATATTAAAAAAATAAATAGACCTCATGATATACTTTATATTAGTAAATTGAGTGCTTTAACTTTTGAGGAACTTTTAGAATTTTCTGAAAGTTATGGAATAAAAAAAGATACTAACAATATAAGAAGGCAGGAACTTATGCATTCTATATTAAAGGCACAAATTGCTATGGAAGGCAAGATTGTTGCTGAAGGTACTTTAGAAACTTTGCAAGACGGTTTTGGTTTTTTGCGTTCTAAAAATAGTAATTATTTGGTGGGACCTGATGATATATATATTTCTCCTGCTCAAATTAGACTTTTTGGGCTTAGAACAGGCGATATTATCAGCGGAGAAGTAAGACCTCCTAAAGATAATGTAGGAGAGAAATTTTTTGCATTACTTAGAATAGAAAGTGTTAATGGGGAAGAGCCTAATAATTTATATAAAAGACCTCATTTTGATAAACTCACTCCTATTTTTCCTAATGAGCGTATTAATTTGGAGTTTGCCACTAATAAAATTTCTACGCGTATTATCAATTTAGTTTCGCCTATAGGTAAAGGACAAAGAGGCTTAATAGTTGCTCCCCCTAAAGCTGGTAAAACTATGATGCTTCAGGAAATTGCTAATGCCATTTGTAAAAACTATCCTAATATTAAACTTTTTATTTTACTTATAGATGAGCGTCCTGAAGAAGTTACTGATATGAAAAGGCAGGTTCCTGAGGCTGAAGTTATAGCCTCTACTTTTGATGAATTACCTGAAAAACATTGTCAGGTTTCTGAAATGGTTTTAGAAAAGGCTAAAAGGTTAGTAGAAAATAAACATGATGTTGTTATTATATTAGATTCTATTACAAGACTTTCAAGAGCTTATAACTTAGTAGTTCCTGCAAGCGGTAAAGTATTAACAGGCGGTGTTGATTCTAATGCTTTGCATAAACCAAAAAAGTTCTTCGGTGCTGCTAGAAATATTGAGGAAGGCGGTTCTCTTACAATAATTGCCTCTGCTTTGGTTGATACAGGAAGTAAAATGGACGATTATATTTATGAAGAGTTTAAAGGTACTGGTAATATGGAGCTCCATTTAGAAAGAAAGTTTGCTAATAAGAGAATTTTCCCTGCTATAGATATAGATTCTTCTTCTACTAGAAGAGATGATTTGCTTCTTAATGAGGAAGAACTTGTAAAAATGAATTTAATAAGAAGTGCTCAAGGACAAGGCATTAATATTGATGAATATGAAATTATAGAAAAAATCATATCCAAGATGAAAAATACTAGAGATAATGATGAGTTTTTAAGATTATTAAACTCATAATTTTTATTAGGTTTCTGTTAATTTAGGCTTTTATTAATATGGAAAAAAACTCAGAAGAAGATAGAAAGCTATTTGAGTTTTATTTGGATCATGGATATTTTCCTGATGATTTTAAGGCTAAAAAAGAAAATACAAAAAAACAGGCTGCTTTTAATAAAAAAGAAATAACAGATAAAAAAACAAGTAATAATAAAAAAGAAGAATTACCTTATACTGAAGAAGATAGAAAAATGTTTTTAAGTGCAATTGAAAATCTTGATTGCACTAATCATTATAAAAAATCTATTACTGATAGAAAAATTAATACTAAATTCAAGCCTAATATAAAAAATACAGTTCCAAAAGAAAAACTTGATTTGCATGGACTTACAAGTGAAAGAGCATTGATAGAAATTAGAAAATTTATATATGAATGCAAAAGAAATAAAATAAGCTCTGTATTAATAATACATGGAAAAGGTTTCGGAAGCAGAGATAGAATACCTGTTTTAAAAAATTTAGTAGAATATTATATAGCAACCGAAGGTAAAAATCATATAAAATATTCAGCTGATGCTCCTATACATCTTGGAGGAAGCGGTGCTAAAATAATTTTTTTAGATATATAATAATGATTAATATTTATTATATGATGTTAAACTAAATAGTTTCTTAATAGGAAGTATTAATTTTGAATGTGTTTTATAATTTTCATCATATATTTTTAAATGTTCATACGGCTCTAAATTCTGATTAAGAAGTCTTAAATCGCATAATGCAAGTCCAAATCCTGCACTTTCTGTATTATCCAATTGTTCAGTAAAAAATTTTTCTATTAAGTTCTTATTATAGTATTCTTTGAAAATTAATCTTTTAGAATCTATTCTTGTTCTGCCTATCATAGTAAGAGGTGCATCATTTATTATGTCAAATTCTATATTATTTTTATTTAATTGTATTATTAATTTTATTTCCAGCTTATTTTTTATTTCATAATCGCATAATAATTTTGAATATTTATCTTTATCTATTTCAATATTATTATTAATATCTTTTATAAGTTTATTTTCTAATTTTATAAATTCTTTTAGCTGAGATGTATATTTTTTATCTTTTATAATATTAGAATACTCACTCATTATATCATAATCATCAAAATACTCATTGTTTTTTATTTTTTCTGAAAACTCTGGAAATTTTTCTATTAAAGTTTTTACAGCAATTATATGCATATATCTAGCCTTTACAGCATTAGAAATCAATTCCATTATTATATATAAACAATCGTTTTTATATTTAATTATATTATATTTTTTTAATATTTCTTCTAATATGAAGCTTATTTTATGTTTAGAATTATCATCAAGCCAGATAATATTAAATTTAATGTCTTTTTTTTTATGATTTTGTATATATTTTTTTATATTTTCTATACTAGTTTTTGAATCTATCATTAATTTATAATCTCTTTTGCAACACGTTCAAGTACATTTTTTTCGCCCAAATTCTCTCTTACCCTAAGTAAATTACTGCTTATTTTATTGTAATATTCTTTATCTGTTAAATATTTAATAATATAGCTTGTAATAGCATTCGGATTGCAGTCATTTTGTAATAGTTCAGGAGCTGCTTCTTCATTTAGAAGTACATTAGGCATACCTACATATTTTATATTTGTAAAGATTTTCCCAAGTAAAAAAGTTATATGAGATATTTTATAGCATATTACCATAGGCTTACCGTAGCAGGCTGCCAAAAGGCTTGCTGTGCCGCTTGACATTATTAAAGCATCAGAATATGAATAAACATAATCTTTATCATCTTCGCATAATAAACTATATGAAACGCCATCTAATAAATTTTTATAATTATTAAGAATTTTTTCAATAGGCTCTTTATATTCAGGATATGCTATAGGTATTATAAATCTTATATTTTGCGAGAGCATATCAGAAAGCATTTTCATAGATTTTATAAATACAGGTGCAAGCTTTTTTATTTCCTGATTTCTGCTTCCAAATAACACCCCTACAGTATATTCTTTTTTAGGCATATTTAATTGCGGTACATATCTGTCATAATCCAAGTCAGCAAACGGATGTCCGCTGTATATTACATTACATCCGAATTTCTTATATACTTCATAATCAAATAGAAAAGGCGTAATTATTTTTTTAGCAGAAAGAAGTCTTTTAGCATTCCAAACTCCCCATATACCTACATGAGGCGGAAAATAATATATATATTTTATATTATTAGCTTTACAGTATTTTGCCAAAATTAAATTTACACCCTGATTATCTACAAGAAGCATAATATCTACTTTATTCTTTTTTAAATAATCTTTTAATATGTTAAAAGCACCAAGATTTTTAAAAGCTACTTTAGGGTTGGCACCCTCAAATATTCCTATAGTTGATAAAGTTGACATATCAGATAGTATATTCACATTAGCTTTTTTCATTTCAATGCCGCCGAAACCATCTAATATTATTTCAGGATTTAACTCTTTTATTTTTTTTGCTAATAAGGCACCTTGAATGTCGCCAGATACTTCGCCTGTGGCTATAAATATTCTCATAATTGCATATTTTTTAATTATACAGTCTTTTTAGGAGTAATACCTCTTTTAGCCTTTGATATGAACTCTACGATACTCCTAGCTATATCGTTTAGTGAATCATCATTTAAATATGTATCTAAAAACTCTTGTTTAGTTTTATTCCAATTATACCACATATTATAAGCCTCTTCTGCCTGAGAAATTTGTTCTGATGTAAAACCAGCTCTTCTCATACCGACTAGATTCAGCTTATAAATAATGGCTTCTCCTGCATGAGCAGTTAATGCAAATGGAAGTATATCTCTGCCTACAGCTGACATACCGCTTATCATGGCATACTGTCCTATAGCACAAAATTGATGTACTACGCAATTGCCTGATATAAAAACTCCCTTTTCCACTCTTACATGTCCTGCAACTAATGCCCCATTGCAAATTATAACATTATCATGTATTTCACAGTCATGAGCAACATGTCCTGTAGCCATTATATAGCAGTTATTTTTTATTATAGTTTTTCCGTTTTCTTTACTTGATCTATGCAAATTGGCAAATTCTCTAATCTCATTTCCATCGCCTATTTCAAGAAAACTTATAGTTTTTTTATCAAAATGTATATCCTGAGGAAGATTTCCTATAACAGTATGATCATGTATTATATTATTTTTTCCTATTGAAGTATATTCTTTTATCACAGAATGTGCTCCAATAATAGTATTTTCACCTATGCTCACTTCACCTTCTATAACAGCATAAGGACCTATTTCTACATTATCTGCAATTTTTGCAGAACTAGAAATTACAGCAGTTTTATGTATATTATTCGTCATTTTCTTTCCAAATTTTTTTGTATAAAACAGAAATTATTTTTCTATTTTCATAGCCTCTTTATCAACTAAAAATAAACCTAAATTACCAGAGCATGCTAATTTATCATTAACCTTTACCTCTCCGCGAGTTTTAAGCAGATTATTGCTGAATGCTTCAACTGTTACAAACATATCCATTACATCGCCGGGTATCACAGGGTTTTTGAACTTTACATTATCTATCTTTGCAAAAAACATAAATTTTTTACCATATTCTTCAGGTTTTAATATTTTAGTGTAGCAGTATATACCAGAAGTTTGAGCTAATGCTTCTATCATCAAGACACCAGGCATAATAGGGCTTTCTGGAAAATGTCCTGTAAATTGAGGTTCATTAAAAGTAACATTTTTTACAGCATGTATTTTTCCTTCTTCAATACTCTCTACTTTATCTACAAGTAAAAAAGGGTATCTATGAGGCAATAATTCCATTATTTTATTTATATTAATTTTTTCCATTTTCAGATAAATCCTTAATAAATATCGTAAAAATTATACTATATAATACTAAAGTTGCAAGTATAAAAATATATATATTGCATACTTTTAAAAAATCAAATAAATAAAAATTAGTAATTATAATAGAAAAGATACAGCTTTAATTATGGGTATGTACTATATAACTAAAAAACTCCTTTAGACTTGCTAATAACCAGCTTTTCTGTTTATTAGCTGCTCGTTTATTTTTATTGTTGCTAGAGATAAACTTTTTTATTATTGCTAATAAAAATTATGAGCTTTGATACTCTGCCATT
>NZ_CAJTQJ010000027.1 GCF_910578695.1 uncultured Brachyspira sp. | reverse complement strand
TGAGTTGTGAGTTGTGAGTTGTGAGTTGTGAGTTGTGAGTTGTGAGTTGTGAGTTACTCAATATGTATTCTAAAATATATCTCATCATAGCAAATAATATATTATATTTTAAAAATAATGTCAATATTTATTATATGTTAATATTATATTTTTTAATAATTTAATTATAAAAAATAAAAATTATTTTTGAATATTCTAAACTGACTGCAGCTATTATTTTTTCTTTTATTAAATAATAAAAAGTATCATAAGTTTTAATAAAAAAATCTAAAAAATTAATTGAAAAAAAAGAAAAATAAGTTATCATATTACAGTTTACATAATAAAATCCGATAATAAATACTGCAGGTGATTATGTGTATAAGAGAAGCACATATAGAAGATGCTGAAAATGTTGTAAATTACATTGTAAAAGTGTCTGATGAAACAAATTTTATGATGTCTGATTCTAATGAAAGAGAATTAGATATAAAAAAAGAGGAGGAATTTTTACAAAATATACAAAAAAGCATAACAGCTAAAATGTTTTTATGTGAAATAGACGGTAAAATTATCGGTATATGTAATTTAAAGGGTATTGATAGGAAAAGAGTAAAGCATAGAGTAAATTTAGCAATAAGCGTATTGAAAGAATATTGGGGTAATGGAGTAGGCAGAAAATTAATTAATTATGCTGTTGATTACAGTAAAAAAAATTCTATAAAAAAAATAGAATTAATTGTTAGAACTGATAATAAAAGGGCTTTAAAATTGTATAAATCTCTTGGTTTTTTTATAGAAGGAGAGATAAAAAGCTTTTTTTGTATTGATGATGTTTATTATAATTGCTATATGATGGGTTTGTTTATTTAGCTTAAATACTATATAAAAAATTTTTATATACTGTATTAATACTGTAAATGCAATATGTTTATCAAATTTTATTATTAATGAAGCATAAATTAGTTAACATAATACTTGACTATTTTATGATAATATGTTAACTTAATGAAATCTATAAATATTATCGTTTATAGAATGAAAATGATTAGAAAAAAATTATAAAATTGGAGTTATCAAGATGCGAAAGTTTCTTATGGTATTTTTGGTATTATGTTTACTTATACCAGCAGCAGCTTACGCTCAGAATAATAACCAAATACCAATACCTGCAATAGGATTAAATATTACTCAGGCTCAAACACCTCAGCAAGTAAGTTTAGGTCTTCAAATATTATTCTTATTAACAATACTGTCATTATCTCCCTCTATAATAATAATGACAACTAGTTTTATAAGAGTTTCGATAGTATTAAGTTTTGTTCAAAGGGCATTATCATTACAGGAAACACCTCCAAGAGCATTAATAATGGGGCTTTCTCTGTTTTTGACATTTTTTATAATGATGCCTACATTAACTCAGGTAAATAATGAAGCACTTCAGCCTTATTTAAATGGCACTATAGGCGTCAATGATTTATACGGCAGAGGCATACAGCCTATAAGAATGTTTATGTTTAACTCTTTGAGAGGAGAGAATGGTATGAAGAGTTTAGATTTATTTTTGAGCATAAGCAATACGAATATAAGATTAAGAGAGATTCAAACAGCTGATGATTTAAATAGAATACCTACTATAGTTGTTATTCCTGCATTTATAATTAATGAGCTTACTATAGCATTTAAAATGGGTATATATTTATTTATACCTTTCATAGTTATAGATTTGGTGGTTGCTTCTATACTTATGGCAATGGGTATGATAATGCTTCCGCCTATTATGATATCGCTGCCGCTTAAAATAATTTTATTTGTTGCGGTAGACGGATGGAAACTTTTGATACTCCAAATAGTAGAAAGTTTCAGATAAAAAATATATATTCGTAAGTTTATATAGTTAATAATTTTTAAGGAAATTTTATGAGCGATACTTCAATTATTGTTTTGGTTCAGGAAACTTTATGGGTGTTTATGCTTCTTGCCGCTCCTGTTTTAGGCGTATCAATTATTGTGGGACTGATAATTTCAATACTTCAGGCTACTACAAGTATTCAGGAGCAGACTTTAACATTTGTTCCTAAAATGATAGCTATGTTAGCAGTTATATATATATTAGCTTCTTGGATGCTGAATTATACAAGTTCTTTTACTGTTAGATTATTCAGTATACTTCCAACTATAGCTAGATGAAATTTTTATATTTGGATAAAAAATAGTTTAGGGAATTAATGATGGATAATTTTGTGAATTTCTTTCAAATCTATCTTCTCATTATGGTGAGATTGACAGCTATACTTATGGTAGCTCCGTTATTTTCTTCTAATGTTATTCCAAATACTATAAAAATGGCTCTTTCTTTTATAACCACAGCAGCAATATTCCCGTTGGCAGCTAATATTAATGTTCAGGCAGCTCCCACATTCGCTGAATATTTTTTAACATTATTAAATGAAGCTTTAATTGGAATATTAATAGGTTTTTTAATGTCAATCATATTTGCAGCATATCAGGTTATGGCAAACTTTTTTGAAATACAAATGGGTTTTGGTATATCTGAAACTGTTGACCCTATATCTCAGGTTACAGTACCTGTATTAGGGCAGATGCAGTCTTTAATAGTTATATTATTATTCATAGCCATAGACGGACCCAGTTTGATTATCAGAACTTTATTTTACAGTTTTAAGGCTATGCCTATATTAAGCAATGCTTCAAAAGCTGTTTTTATGTCATCATTTAACGGCATTATAGATAGAATGATATATTATATGAGTTCTTTATTTTCTATAGCACTTTCATTGGCTTTGCCTATAATGCTTACATTATTTTTATTATCATTGAGTTTAGGCTTATTAGCTAAAGCAGCCCCTCAAATGAATATTTTAATGCTGGGTTTTCCTATGCAGATTACTGTGGGAATTACAGCTTATTATATTTTAATACCAGTACTTGTTTCTAATTTTATGAAAATACTTCAGTCTACTATAGCTGATGTTAATAATATAATAACATTTTTGTCGGGAGGAACTATATGAATAAAAAAATAGTTTCTTCTGCTATATTGGAAATATTTATTATATTTAAAGCCAAACTTTACAGAAAATATTTGAGTCTTACAGGCAAAGGATATGTATTAACATTATTTGCATCCCCTGAAGATGAAGGCAGAACAGAACTTCCTACAGAAAGAAAAAAGAGAAAGGCTAGAGAAGAGGAAGGAAGAGTTGTTAACTCAGCAGAAATAAATCAGACTCTTGTTTTGGCAGTTACAATAACTGTAATAGCACTGCTTACAACATATTTAGTTCATACAGTATCTCAGTTTTTTATTACAGTTTTAAATAAGATTTCTAATGCTGATGAAACTATAAATAATTTAGCTTTCTCAAGCATATTTTTAGAAATAGTTGTTTTAGTTGCAAAAACTGCAGGTATAATTATGGCGGCTGCATTGATAGTAGGAGTAGGAGTTAATTTAGCTCAAACTCAGTTTCTATTTACAACAAAAAAATTAAAGCCTAATTTCAAAAGAATAGCCCCTTCTTGGTCTAATTTTAAAGAAAGAGTATTTATATCATCTCAGAATTTAATGAATTTAGCAAAGATACTTTTTAAGATGATAGTTATAGCCTTTCTTACATTTACAACTATATACGGCAAGAGAAATGAATTATTTAATATGGTAAATATGGAATTGGGACAGGCTATGCATTTATTTTTCTTTATAGTTTTAGAAATGCTTGCTAAAGTAATTATATTTATGATAATAGTTGCTGCTTTTGATTATTTCTTTCAGAAAAGACAGTATATTAACAGCTTAAAAATGACAAAGCATGAAATGAAAGAAGAGTTTAAGGAAATGGAAGGCGACCCTTTAGTAAAAAGTCAATTGCAGGAGATGGCTAGAAAAATAGTAAGCAGAACTATGCTTAAATCAGTGCCTGAAGCAGATGTAGTTATTACAAACCCTACTCACTTTGCAATTGCTTTAAAATATGAAAACGGAGATTATGCTCCTATAGTAACAGCTAAGGGAGTTGATCATATAGCTTTAAAAATAAAAGAAATAGCTAAAGAACATAATGTAGAAGTAGTTGAAAATAAACCTTTAGCCCGTGAATTATATTATAATGTTGAAATAGGGCAGTATATACCAGAAAAGCTGTTTCATATAGTGTCAAGGATACTTGGCGAAGTATATAGAATACGCAATGAAAGAATGGAAAGGGCTATATAGGAGGAATAAAAAGTGGCGGCAATTAATGGTACTAAATCAATTTTGGATTCTATAAAATTACCTGCTAATATAAACAGGCATAGTGATATAATGTTTGCTATAGGTGCAGTTATGGTAATAATGATGCTCATTATACCGCTGCCTTCTATGATATTGGACTTTTTGCTTATAATAAATATTATAGTATCATTATTGATATTACTTATGGTGCTTAGCATAAAGAGTGCAAATGATTTCAGCGTATTTCCTTCTATACTTCTCGTTATGACTGCATTCAGACTTGCTTTGAATGTATCTACCACAAGAGCAATTCTTACCAGCGGAGCAAATTTTAACGGCAAGGTTATTACATCATTTGCTGATTTTGTAGTAGGCGGAAATATAGTTGTAGGTGTTGTAATATTTATCATTCTTATAATAGTACAGTTTGTAGTTATTACTAAAGGTGCTACAAGAGTATCAGAAGTAGCAGCAAGATTCGCATTAGACAGTATGCCTTCAAAGATGATGGCTGTAGAAAGCGAACTTCAGGCTGGTGCTATCACTGATAAAGAGGCTGAAGAAAAGAGAAAAAAGATTAGAGGCGAGAGTGATTTTTACGGTACTATGGACGGTGCATCAAAGTTTGTACAAGGCGATGTTATAGCAGGCATCATAATCACTATCATAAATATAGTAGGCGGACTCATAATAGGCATTACAATGAGAGGAGAGCCTTTTGCTCAGGCTGTTAATGCTTATACCCGTTTTACTGTAGGCGATGGTTTGGTAAGTCAGATACCTTCTTTCTTTATGAGTTTTGCTACAGGCTTGCTTGTAACTAGAAGCAGCAGCGAAGATAATTTATCTACTCAGATTGCAGTACAGATTTTCGCTAAACCAAAAAATTTATTTATAGGTGCAGGTTTTGCATTCTTCTTAATGCTTTTACCTGGCTTTCCTAAAATAGCATTATTTATTATATCATTAGCATTATTTTTAGCAGCTTATGCTTTGAGAAAAGAACAGCAGGAGCTTGGAATTAATGAAGACGGTATTAAAACTGATGCAGGAGAGCAGGTTCATCAAGGTCCTTTAGATGTTACTCCTTTTTTAAAAGTTGAAAAGATAGAACTTTCTGTAGGTGCTTCGCTTATACCTTTGGCATTAGAATCGGAGGGGGGAGATTTAATTAACCGAATAAGTCAGATTCGCAGGGAATTGGCTTTAGAAGTAGGCTTAGTAGTTCCTCCCGTTCGTATTGTAGATAATAGTGTAATAGAACCTGATGAATATACTGTAAGCATAAATGGTACTGAAATGGCTAAAGGATTTGTTCGTCCTAATATGCTTTTAGCTTTGAATGCTAATTCTCCGGACGGTCCTTCTCCTGAATGCGAAAAGGTAAGAGAACCTGCATTCGGACTTCCAGCCTATTGGATTAAAGTTGATGAAAAAGATATGGCTGAGAAAAAAGGCTTTATGTTATTTCAGCCCACTTCTGTTATTGCTACTCATTTCAGCGAAACAATTAAGAGAAATGCTAATCTTCTTATCGGAAGAGAAGAAGTGCAGAATATGCTTGATCTTATTAAAGATGATCATAAGGCTCTTGTATCTGAAGTGCTTGCAGCCAAACCTCATAATGAAAGTCCTCTTGGATATATACAGAAAGTACTGCAGAATCTTCTTCAGGAGGAAGTGCCTATCAGAAACAGTGTTGCTATATTAGAGGGTGTTGCTGATGCTATAGCTATTATGGGAAGCGAGCAGGCTACAGAGCTTGTAAGAAGCAGATTAGCATCTCAAATATCTCAGATGGCAGCTGATCAAGATAGAAATATTAGAGTTATTACTTTAAGTCAGCAGCTGCAAAATAATATAGCTCAGAATCTTGCTAGTACAGGAAATTTGCAGGGCTCTCAGATGATAGCTATGAGTTTTGAAAGTATGCAGAACTTAATTAAAAATATAAAAGATGCTGTAAAGCTTGTAAGCGATTCGGGTGTTGATGATATAATATTTTTAACTTCGCCGCTTATAAGAAGACCTTTGTATCAGTTTATATCCAAAAATATTGGCAAGTATAAGGTTATAGCCACCACAGAAATAGCACAGGGTTATAATGTTCAGGGTATTGCTAGTATAAAATGATGAATAGTTTTATGCCTTAATGGGCGATTAAGATATAAATATAAAATAATATACTTGGAGTTATACAATGAAAACAATAAAAATATTTGGAAAAAACAGAGAAGAAATCGAAAAGCAGGCTAGATATAAGTATGGTGAAAGCTATTTTATAATAAGTGTTAGGGAAAGCAAAAGAAAAAATATTTTTGGTATGATTAAAAAAGAATTTGAAGTTTCTATAGGTATATTAGAACAATATTAATTGGCAGGATGCAGGAGTTTTAATATGATTAGAGGAGTAAAAAGATGGTAGATATACGAACTATTAGAGGTAAGGATAAAACAGATGCATTTGCCAAAGCTAGGGTTGAATACGGCGGTAATTTTGTTATTTTAACAAGCAAGGATGTAAAAGTAGGCGGTTTTCTTGGACTTGGAATGAAAACTGAACATGAACTTAGAATAATGCTTAATAATTCTATTTATGATAGAAAAAATAATTCTTTAGAAGAAAAAAATTCCTATTCAGAAGAAGATGATGATATGCATAGAAGCAAACTGCTCAGCGACAGAATAGAGATGAAAAAACATTCATCGGAAACTATTGATGCAAGCGAAATGGCTGACAGAATAGTATCTATAACTAAAGCTTTGAAAGAGAAAAATGCAAATAAAAATACTCATTCTTCTAATAATACTAATAATATTTCTAATAGAATAGAGGAAAGTTCATACAATAATGAAAATGATGATATTACTAAAGAGCTTTTAAATGAAAATAATATAAAAACAGAAGAAACAATTGATAATAACAGCAGCATAAGAGAAAGAAGTATTGATAATTTTTCTTCATTATCTAATTTTAATAATCAATATTCTAATTTTAATAATAATCAGTATTCTAATTTTTCAAATTCTTCCTTTTCAAATATGAGAAATTCTATTGCTTCAGATTATAATAACAATAATAATAGTTTTTCTCCTATAGATAATTACAGCAATTTTTATAATAATAATTTTATGAATAGTATGAATAATAATATAAATAATACTAATAACAATAGCACAAACAATTTTAATAATAATGTTATGCATAATCATACTAGCTCTTCTAATAATAATCAAAATAGTATAAATAATTCTGTAGACGACAATGTAAAAAAATTAGTTCAGGAACAGATAAGAGATATAGTAAAAGAATATCTTGGAAATAGTTTTCCTAATATAAATTTTAATAAAAATAACTCTAATAATTCAAATATATACAATGACACAAGAGCATCTTTTTCTGCTGAAGAAGAAGAAATTAATAATGCTATAGAAGAAATAAAAGAATCAAGAAGAGAATATAAAGAACATAAAGAATACAGAGAAGAAGATAATATAAGAGAAAGAAAAAACAGCATTAGGGATTATTTTGAATATAATAGCAAAGATATGGATTATAATAGCAGCGGAGATATAGAAAATAATAACTCTGATATTACTGTTGCTGACGGAATGGAAGAGAGCTTTAAGTATTTAAGAGACAGAGAATTTCCAGAGGAAGTATTATTAGATTTAAGAGAATATCTTTTAACCTCAAGTAATGCAAGATTTTTCCAATCGAAAGATGTAATAAGAGAAGAAGTTGAAAAATATTTTGCTGAAAGATTAATGCTTTCTAATGGTATAGAAATTGGTGCTAAGAAAAAAATTATAGTATTTGTAGGACCTACAGGAGTTGGAAAAACTACAACTATACCTAAAATAGCAGCACAGTATATGAAGTCTGGAAAAAAAGTTTCTTTTGTTACTATAGATAATTATAGAATAGCAGCAGTTGACCAGCTTCAGAGATATGCGAGCATAATGAAAGTTCCTTTTACAAGTGCAAGTACTCCTGAGGCTTTAAGAGCTGAAATTAGAAAAATGGATAATTCTTCGCTTTTATTTATAGATACTATGGGGCGTTCTCCTAAAGGTGCTGAAGATATAACTGCTATGTCAAAATACTTCACTACAGTAGGAAGATTTGATATGGATATTCAGCTTGTTATGAGTGCTACTGCAAAATATAAAGATGCATTGAAAATATTAAACGGCTTTAAGCCTACAAATTATAAAGGCATTATATTAACAAAGGTTGATGAAACTGATTATTTAGCTTCTTCAATTTGTGCTATTATAAAAAAGAAATTACCTATTACTTATATAACTCATGGGCAGGGAGTACCTAAAGATATATCAACTGCCAAAAAATATGGTTATAAAATAATAGAAGGTTTATTTGGCGATATAAAATAATATAAAATTAAAAAATAAAAATAATTGGGAAATTAATAAGTACTATGAAAGATCAAGCTGATGAATTAAGAAAGATGATGGGCGTAAAGGATAAGCGTCCTCAGAGAATAATAAGCATAGCCAGCGGTAAGGGCGGAGTAGGTAAAACTAATATAGCTATAAATTTATCTATAGCATTGCAGCAATTAGGACAGAATGTACTTTTAATAGATGCAGACCTTGGGCTTGGAAATGTAAATGTTATACTTGGAAATATGCCTGAATATAATTTATATCATGTTATAAAGGGTATGAAAAAACTTCATGAAGTGATACTTGAAACTGATTACGGCATAAGGTATATAGCAGGTGCTTCTGGATTTTCTTCTTTAGCAAATTTATCAGGAAAGGCTTTGAATAAATTGATTAATAGTATGGATTCTTTGAATGATGCTGATATAATAATAGTTGATACAGGTGCAGGAATTTCTGATTCGGTTTTATATTTTTTACTTTCTTCAGATGAGAGTATTGTAGTTACAACTCCTGAACTTACAGCAATATTAGATGCTTATGGGGTAATAAAATCTATAGCACCTGAAAATGCTAATGCAGATATAAAAATATTGGTTAATAGAGTTATTAAGCCTTCTGAAGGTAAGGAAGTAAGCGATAAAATTATCATAACAAGTAAAAAGTATTTAGATATGAATATTAAATATTTAGGGCATGTTATGGAAGACAAAACTATTCCTTATGCAGTTTCTCAGCAGCTTCCTTTTTATCAATATGATAATAAATGTCAGGCATCTATGTCAATATATAATATAGCTAAAAGAATAATAGATATGGAGTATGATGAGAGCAGAGATATTAAAGGATTGGGCGGATTTATGGAGTCTTTGCTTTCTTTTGTGGGTAAAAAATAATAAAATGAATAATAGAATTTTTTTAGAGGTAATTTATGAATAATATTGCAGATAGAATTAAACAGATTTTTTCATCTAATTTCGGAAAATTAGCAGGCATAATATCTCTTTTATCATTTATCATAACGCTTATATTATCAGTTTTATATAAAAATAGAATAGATGTATCTTTATTAAAGGCTTTTATTTCTGGATTTATCACTATAATAATATTATATTTTATTTTAGTTATATTAAAAAAATATTTGGGAGATGCTATTATAGAAGAAAGTACTTCAAACAGCAGAAATGAGATAGATTATAATGCTATATATGATGACGGTAATTCAAATACTTTAACAGATAATATTAATAATACAGTAAATGATAATGTTTCTAATGAGTTTAATCCTGATAGTATTGCTGTATCTGATGTTCCTAATACTATAAGTTCTGATAAAAAAACTAATCAAAATTATTCTAGTTCGGGATCTGATATAGGAGATATAGTATTTGGAAAGCCTGCTTCTTCAGGAGGCAGTGATAACTATAGTACTTCAAACAGCAGCAGTATGTTTACTGATAAAAAAGTTACCGAAAGCGATATGCTGAGAGAAGTTCATGAGAATCCTGAAAATGTTGCTAAGGCTTTAAGAACTATGATGTCTAAAGATAAAGATGATAGTTAAAAATGATAATAATGCTAAAAATAATAATTAAGTAAAATTAATTTATAGATTATAAAAAAATTAATAGTTAGAGTGAATATTATGAAGATGAATAAAAAATACAAAGATAAAATACCTAATATTACTAATGAGAATGAGCAGGAATATTGGCTGGAGTTTAAAAAGACTCTTTCGCCTTATATAAGAGAGGCTCTAATTATTAAATATTCTCCTTTAGTAAAATATGTCGCAAGCAAAATATCTGTTAATATGGGTTCTCATAAGCATATAGAATTTCAGGATTTAGTGGGTTTTGGTTCTTTCGGTCTTATGGACGCTATTGATAAATATAATCCTAATAGAGATATTAAGTTTAAAACTTATGCTGTTACTAGAATCAGAGGGGCTATATATGATGAGCTTAGAAAATTAGATTATCTTCCGCGTTCTATAAGAAAAGATGTAAAAGAGATAGAAAAGGCAAGGGAAATATTGGAGGCTAGATTAAGCAGAAATATAAAGCCTCAGGAAATAGCTGATATGCTTGGAATACCTATAAGCAAGTATAATGAAACTATGAAAAGATATATAGAGGCTTCTCCTACTTCTTTAAGCGATGTTTGGTATGTTGGAGATGATTCTGATGAAATATCTGTGATAGATACATTAAAATCTAATGATAAAACAAACCCCGAGTATTTAGCAGAAAGAGAAGATGTAAAAAATAAAATAATAGCTGCATTAAAAAAACTTCCTGAAAAAGAACAGCAGGTTCTTATATTGTACTATTATGATGATCTTACTTTGAAAGAGATAGGAAAAGTATTAGAGGTTTCAGAAAGCAGAATATCGCAGCTTCATACAAAAGCAATACAGCAGTTAAGATACAGCCTTTCTGAGATAAAAAAACAATTATTATAAAAATAGGTGATTTATATGAATGAGTTAAAAAGAAAAATATTGCAAAGTGATTTTTATAAAGAAGTTTATAATAATAAAAATACCCGTTCCGTAGAATTGTCAGTTGTTTCTTTAGAGAGAGGTATGCAGGAGGCTGCTGCCATATTTCAATGTCCTATTTATGAATTAAGCTATAAAGTACTAGAAGAGGGCAGTAAAGGATTTTTTAATATAGGTGCTAAGCCTTTTTTAGTAAAATACACTCATATTACTTATGATAAATCCAGCATAGGCGACCCTAATTCTGCTTCGTACAGCGATGCTTATTTAGAAGGCGGCAGTCAGGAAAAGGTAATATTAAATAAAGATACTGAAATAGTTGTAAGAGTTAAAAGAGACGGAGTATTCTTAAAAGTAGATCCTCCTGTAGCAGAAGGAAATAGAATTGAAGATATTACTGTACTAGAAGGAAAATTAATAGATGCAGGCATTAAGGAATATGATTCTAACTTAGCAAAGAAAATGCTCCATGAACAAACAGGAGAATATGAAAAAATAGCTGAATGGGATATAGGTAAATCAGCAAATAATGCCAAAATTAACTATACAATAAGCGATGATAAAATGCGTGCTTATGTTACAGTTACAAAGCCTGCTAAAGGCGGGAGAGAAATGGATTTAAAAGATGTTAAGGAGCTTTTAGAAAACAGCGGTATAACTTTTGGTTTTCAGGAAGAAAATGTTTCTAAATGCTTAGATGAAGGTACTTTTAATATTCCTATACTTGCTGCAGAAGGGCGTCAGGCTATAAACGGACAAAATGCAAAAATAGAATATTTAGTTAATGTAAATAAAAAAGTTATACCTAAATATATAGGCGAAGATGAAAGTATAGATTATAAAGATTTATCTATTGTAGAGAATGTAGAGCAAGGACAGAAATTAGCTAAAAAAATTCCTGCTACGGAAGGAGAATCAGGAAGAACTGTACTTGGAATAAAAATAGAAACTAAAAGCGGCAAAGATATTGAGATTAAAGATATATTAGGTGATAATGTAGAGCTGTCTGATGACGGAGAGAGTATTGTAGCATCTATAAGCGGGCAGGTTGTTCTTAAGGGAAAACTTTTAAGCGTTGAGCCTATATTTGAAGTAGCAGGAGATGTAGGACCAGAAACAGGAAATATTAATTTTATTGGAAGCGTTGTAGTTAAGGGAAGCGTAAGCGATAATTATTCTATCAAAGCTGAAGGCAATATAGATGTACATGGAACAGTTGGAAAATGCGACCTTGAATCTAAAGGGGATATTATGGTTAAACTTGGTATTCAGGGTAATGAAAATAGTCATGTAAAAGCAGGCGGAGATGTTATAGCTAAATTTATACAGTTCTCAAATATACAGGCTGGAAACAATGTTGTTGTTACTGAAGCTATACTTAATTCTAATATAGATGCTGATAATAGAATAATACTTATAGGCAAGAGGGCATCGGCAAGCGGAGGAAGATTAAGAGCATTGATAGAGGTAAACGGCAAGGTGCTTGGTTCTCAGGCTGGTGCTAAAACATTAATAGAAACAGGAGTAAGTCCTGCTAAGAGAAGAGCTATAGATGATTTTGACAGAGAAAAAGAAGAGCTTGACATATCTATAGAAGAAACAGAAAGAAATATAAAATCTCTTGAACAGGCTGCAAAACTTAAAAAACTTGATGATGAGAAAAAAGAACAGCTTCAAAGTTATAAAGAGCAGTTAGAACAGGCTAATACTAGAAGAGAAGAAATAGTTTTGAGCAGAGAGACTTTGATGCAGGAAATTGAAGCAGATAAAGTAGAATCTACAATAAGTGCAGGCAAAGAAATGCTTCCAGGCGTGCAGCTTGTTATAGGAAGTGCTGAGTTTGCTATAAGACAGAGCTATAAAGCTATTACATTCTTTGAAGAAGATGGTATGATTCAAACTGAAAAATATAGAGGCGAGCCTAAAAATGAGAATAAAGGGTTTACTGAAGAAGAATAAAAAATATATAGCAAGGGGTATATATGGCTTTAAAGATAAATGATTTTTATAGAAATGCTGTAGACTGTGCAATTGATGCTGATCCTAGAGGAAGAAAAATAGTAGAAAATGAGCTTGAAAATATAAAAAAATATTATGATAAATTAGATGATAAGAAGAAAGAATATTTTGATAAAGATACGCTTTTTAATCCTTATTCTGATACTAGGATTTTAAATATTGCAGAAGACAGAGATATAAAAAGAATTCTTTGCGGTATAGATATGCAGACTCCTGAGCTTTTACTTGCAGATAGATTAAATGAAAAAAATATTAATATAGATTTAGTTATTACTCATCATCCTAATGGATATGGTTTTGTTAATTTCTATGATGTTATATCTATGCAGTCTGAAAAAAATGCTTTTCATAATGTTCCTATAAATATTGCTGAAGGATTAACTAATAAAAGACTTAATGAGGTAAGCAGATCTGTTTTCGGTGCTAATCATTATAGAGATGTTGATACTGCTAAACTTCTTAAACTTAATTATATGTGTATGCATACCGCTGCTGATAATTTTGCTGAAACTTTTTTAACTGAAAAGATTAAAAATGAGAATCCTAATACATTAGGAGATATTATTGATATTTTGTATACTATAGAAGAGTACAAAATATCTGCAAAAAGATTTAATCCTCCCAAAATATTTAATGGTTCAAGTAAATCTAAGGTTGGTAAATTTATAGTTGATATGACAGGCGGGGCTTCTTTTGATTCTGCTATGATAGAGGCTTTATCTAATGCAGGAGTAAGCACTATTATTATGATGAATATATCTGATAAGCTTTTAGATGAATGCAGAAAATATTATATTAATGTTGTATGTGCAGGACATATATCAAGCGATAGTTTGGGTATTAATTTATTATTTAAAGCTGTAAAAGAGAGAACTAAAGAGAACTTTGAAATAATACCTGCTTCAGGATATATATTTACAGAAAAATAATATTTAAATTAAAAAAATAATATAAATAATATAAAAGAGAGATTTTAATGCCTAAGTATTTTAATATACTATTTGATCTTGACGGTACAATTGTAAACTCTGCTTTGGGTATAGCAAATGCTGTTGTTTACAGTATAAAAAAAATTAATGAAGCATATAGTTTAAATATAAATATTCCAGATGATAATACATTAAAAAAATTTATAGGTCCTCCTCTTGATTACAGTTTTAGAAAATACTGCTGTGATGATGAAAAATTATCAGTTGATTTTGTAGAATTTTATAGAGAAGATTATAATGGAAATAACGGATTATTTAACTGCACACTTTATGACGGAATATATGATTTAATTAAAACTCTATATGAAAATGATTATAAAGTATTTTTGGCTACTGCTAAACCTAAAGAGTCCGCTTTAAAAATAATAGAGCATTTTTATATGAAAGATTTTTTTACTAATTTTTATGCTCCTATATTTGGCGGAAATATTAAAAGTAAATTAGATGTATTAAATGATGCCTTAAAAAAAGAAAAATTTGATAAAAGTAAAACTATTATGATAGGCGACAGAATAGATGATATAGATGCTGCTGAAAGTGTAGGTATTGATTCTATTGCTGTTAAATATGGTTTTGGAAATGATGAAGAGTTTATAAATGCTTCATATATAGTTAATAATACCAAAGAGATATTAGATATATTAACTAATTAGAATTTCTTCTAATACTTTACGGCTTTTTACAGTTTTATTTATATGATTAAATATAGATTTTTCCATTATATTTTTTACATTATTTATTGAATTATTATATATATTTTTTAAATCTTCATTTTTTATTATATCTATTAATGATGTGTATTTTATTATTCTCATAAACAATTTATCATTTTCTGTAATTTTTATAGAGTCTTTTATAATATTTTTGCATTTAGAACATATTAATCCTCCTTCTAATATAGAATAAAACAAAGTATTATCAGAATTTCCGCATATTATACATTTATCTAAATTTGGGGATATTCCTGCTATATGAAGCGTTTTTATTTCAAATGCCCTAATCAAAATATCAATATACATTTTTTTTATTTTATCATCATAATTATTTTCTTCTAAACTTTCTAAAGCATCTAAAGTTTTTTCCATTAAAATGAAATATCTATTATCAAAATCTTTAGCACAGTGAAGAAATATTTCTCTTATATAAAATACAGCTAAAGATGAATATATAGATTTTTCTAATATTTTATAATTTTTTATAATAGAAGATTCTTTTAATATTGAGAGATGATTTTCATTTTTTTTATATATATTTATATTAAGTTTTGAAATGCTTTCTAAATCTGAACCGAATGATTTTGAGTTTTTTTTTGCTCTGTAGCATATTGCCTGAATTATAGAATTATCTGTAAGAAAAGATGCTATTATAGAAGAATTTTTATATTGATTATAAGATAGTATAAAGGCATTTGTATTTTTTATCAATATTATTCCTTATTATAAAAAAATAGGGCAGGCTTTAATATCATATTAAAACCCGCCCTTGCTATGCCATAAGCAAAAATTAAGCTGGTAGTATAGCATTGCTTGGGCAAACAGGCTCGCAAGCAGCACAATCTGTACATTTGTCAGGATCAATTACATAGATATCTCCTTCGCTGATAGCATCAAATGCACATTCAGGAATACATGATCCGCAAGCTATACAATCATTATTTATAATACGTGGCATAATTTACCCTCCATAAAAATTAAACTGTAATATAATTATAACATAAATTAATAATGAAATCAATATCTATTATTTACATAAAACATATATACAGCACAATTTTTTGATATAAAATGCGGTATATATAATATTTATGCCCAAAAAATAGCTATAGTATGCTGCTATTAGTGATAATTGTTATGCAGAAATTATAAAATATGTATAATAATGTTCTGTTTTTATAAGTAAATTCAGTATTATTATAAGTATGTATAAAATATACTTTTAATATAATCAAGCATTGTTTCATAAAATTGATGATTTTTTTTTATAAATCATAATACAAATATAAAAAAGCCATTTGATTTACTGCAGAAATTAAGAATATTGATGAAGCTCTATATCATATACAATATGTTTTATATTATCTGATATTTTGAGTTTATATATATTGATATTTTATCTGTATTATGTTAATATTATTATGTAAACTATATTATGATAATAAGATTATGATAACTAATACAGATATTAAAGATGAATATTTAAAAGAGAATTTAATAGCATATATAGGAAATAAGAGAAGACTTCTTCCTTTTATAAAAAATACAATATTATCTATACTTGAGGAAGATGGGAATATAAAAACTGCATTAGATTTATTTGCAGGAAGCGGAAGCGTTTCAAGACTTTTGAAAACTTTAAACTTGGAAGTTTATTCCAATGATTGGGAGTATTATTCTTATATTTTAAATTATGCTCATTTATCTATAGATATAGAAGATTTAGATAATATGTTTATTCATACAGGCGGAGCAGAAAATACTATAAATATGATTAATAGTATCAAATATATAGATGATGATGACAGATATATATCAAAATATTATGCACCTTTAAATGATGATAATCCTGATTTAATAAATGAAAGACTTTTTTATACGCATTATAATGCTGAAAGAATAGACATAATAAGAAATAATATAGATAAACTCTATAAAAATAATGCCATAAATAAAAAAGAGGCTTATTATTTAATGGCTTCTCTTATATATCAGGCTGCTACTCATACAAATACTTCAGGCGTTTTCAAGGCTTTTCATGCAGGATTTGGCGGAAGAAATAAAGATGCATTACATAGAATATTAGCTCCTATATCATTAAATAAAATACCTTTATACAGCGGAAAAAAATGCTATGTTAGTATGGAAGATGCTAATAAATTTGTAGTTAAAAATAAACATTTTGATTTAGTATATTTAGATCCTCCCTATAATCAGCATCAGTATGGAAGCAATTATCATTTATTGAATACTATAGCATTATGGGATAAACCCGCTATCAATAAAAATATATATATAAATGGTAAGAAGACGGATAAAGGCGGTATTAGAAAAGATTGGATAAAAACAAAATCTATGTACTGCTATAAAAAGACAGCTAAAGAAACTTTAATAAATTTATTAAATAATATAGATGCAAGACATATAGTTATGAGTTATTCTACTGACGGAATAATAGAATATGATGATTTGCTTTCTATACTTGGGAGCAGGGGAAAGTTAGAAATAGTTACTTCAGAGTATACTAAATACAGAGGTGCTAAAAGATCAATAGTTAATAAAACTAAAAATATAGAATATTTATTTGTAATTAATACTCAAAAAAGAAATTATAATAATATAAATAAAAAGTTAAAATATATAGAAAATATTAGACTGAAATTGTATAATCCAGTAGATTGTTCTAAAGATAGTATTATATTCAAATATGGAGAATATTCTATAGTATTAAATTTAAAATATTCTGTTCATATAATAAATAAAGATGAGATATGTAATGAACTTAAGAATAGAAGTTTAGAATATATAAAAATGTTTTCTTTATTTTTGGATAGATATATTAAAGATGATAATATTGAAGCTTTAAAAATATATTCTTATCATATTAATGCTGCTGTATTATCAAATGATATTAGGCTTATAAAATATTTTGGCGAATATATATTAAAGATATACAGCAGATTATGTTCTTCAAAATCAAATGAGTATTTATTTGATATTACTAATAATATTTTAGATATTATATCTTATTGCAATAATAATATCAGCATTATTTCTAAAATAAAAGAAAGAATAATTTATAATATTACGCATTCAAATATACCAGAAATTAATAAAAATAACTTGTTAATTAGACTTGAAAAATAATCAAAAAATATTATATTTAAAAAATGATATATTATATTTTTTAATTAAAGAGTAAATAATGTTAAAAATATTTATAAAATCAATAGCTTTATTGTATTTTGGGAGTTTATTATTATATTCTCAAAATAATACTTATGCAGATTCTGCTTTAAAAGCTATAAATGATTTAAGAGAAAATGCAGGTTTATATTTATTAGAAATTAATAATGAACTTAATAATATAGCAAATATTAGAGCAAAAGAGCTTGCTATTATTTTTTCACATACAAGACCTAATAATACTAGATATGATGAACTGCTTTATTTAAATAGAATAAGAGTATTTTCTTCAGATGAGAATATTGCTTATAGATTCAAAAATGCTGAAACAGTTATAAGTTATTGGATGAACTCTGAGCAGTATAAAATAAATATTTTAAGCGAAAAGTTTACACATGTCGGAATATCCCATTATTCTATTAATGGGGAAGATTTTTGGGTGGCAATATTTGCACAATTAAGAAGATAAATAATAAGTAAATATTATTATTATTCTATAAGATTTTTTATGTAATTATTAATAGAAATATTATAACTATCTATTATAAATATATTTTTTTCAACATTTTGATATATCAGATCATTAATGCTATTAGTCCTTATTATAATTGCTAATTCTGAATTTTTATTTTTCATAGCATTAGAAACAGATTTAATAGTTTCATTGATAGATTTATCTTTTTCTTGTATTTTTATCAAAACATGTTTATTTTTATATTTTTGTTTTAAAATGCCATCTATTGCTCTATTTCTTTGAACTATATTACAATCAATTTGATTTAATATATTTTTTTGAAAATCAGTTTTATTATCATATGCTTCTTTACCAATTTTTAATAATTTAGAATCTGTTTTTATAGGATTTTTTAAACGCTTTTCAGCTAATTCTACTGCGGATTTATTAATATCTATTCCAATATGCTTTCTATTAAGCAATTTTGCTGCTACTAAAGTAGTTCCGCTGCCCATAAATGGATCTATTATTATATCATTTATATTTGTAGACAGTAATATTATTTTTTCTAATAGTAAAATAGGTTTTTGTGTAGGATATCCTACTCTTTCTTTTGCTTTAGGATTTAGATATGGTATTTCCCATACATCTGATAGAGGTACTCCATTTTTTTCTTTTGATGTAACTAAATTTCCATTATCATTATATTGATATACTATTTTATTTTTATCATTTCTTCTTCTATTTTGCAGTATTTGATCTAAATTTGTTGTTAATGAATAATCTGTAAAAATTTTATTAAATGTAAAATTATCTGTTTTTGAATAGAAATATATATTTTGATGAGAATTTAATAGCCCTTTTTTAGAATTTGACCATCTTTTATATGTCCAAATAATTTCGCTTCTAAAATTATTTTTACCAAAAACATTATCAAGCAAAATTCTTAGATGATGAGAAGCCGAAGTATTACTATGTAAAAAAATACTGCCTGTTTTTTTTAAAACTCTTTTTATTTCTAATAGCCTTTTTATAATATATTCTAAATATTCATCTAATGAATTCCACTTATCATTGAATTCAAAATAATCTCCATCTTTATTATATAAGCTTTGATTCTTCTGAGTAAAAAAAGGAGGGTCTAAATATACCATATCAGCATATTCATCTTCAAATCGGCTTAATGCATTTAAACAATCATCATTTATTAACATTACTTATCCTTATGATTATTTATATGCAATATCTTCAAGTATTTTTAATAAATTAATATTAGTTGTTTTATAAATATATTCCCAAGCATCATTTCCAAAATAATATTCCCCGCCTACACCATCATACAAAGTCTTAATAGCTTCTTGTATTTTTTTTGCTTGTTCTCTATTTGGATAATAAAACATTATTCTTATTGGTATAAAATTATGATTTTTTATTACTTGTATTCTAGTATGTTCTTTAATTATATGGTCTCCGTCAGTAGTAGCATCTCTCCATTTAATTTCATAAGCTTTATTATCTACTAAAAAATCTATTTCAAAATTTTTAGGTTTAGATCCTATATTATTTTTAACTTTGTATTTTTCTTTTATATTATTATATTTATGTTTAAAGCATAAAATTGCAGCTTCTTGTAGAAAATTTCCAGCATAATTATATAGAAATCTTCCTTTATTTTGATATTCATCTATTAATTTACCTTCTGTATCTGTAATACCAAGTACTTTATATATTAAAATATGATCAAAATTATCATTTTTTATCTCTTCATTTCTTTCTTTTATTTTTTGAGATAATTCATTTCTGTATCTAAATGCTAATTCATTAATAGATTTTATAATATTATTATTCATATTGAGAAAAATCCAGCCGATATAATTATTATAAATATAATATATTAGTTTAGTATGGTGTCAAGTATTTTCTTTCTTATAGTTTCTATATTGGTATTATTTTTTGCACTTATTAGTACAGCATCATCATAGTAAGTATATATTTTATTTTTTTGTATTTCATCTATACTATCGCTTTTATTAAATATCACTATTCGTTTTATATGAGAGGCATCTATTTCTTTTATTATAGTTTCAACTTGAATAAGCTTTTCTTCTATATTTTCATCGCCCGCATCAGCCAAATGTAAAAGCAAATCAGCCTCAACAACTTCAGATAATGTAGATTTAAAAGATGCAATCAAAGTATGAGGAAGTCTGTCTATAAATCCTACAGTATCGCTTATTATAGCTTCTACAGGAGAATCATCAGAGAGATAAAGCTTTCTTGTATGAGTGTCCAATGTTGCAAATAATTTATCTTCTGCATAAACATTCTCTTTACAAAGTAAATTAAATAATGTGCTTTTCCCAGCATTAGTATATCCCACTATTGCAACTCTGAATGCATTTCCTCTTCCTTTTCTTCCTACGCCTGCAGATTTTTCAACTTTGCTTAATTGAGATTTTAATTTATGTATACGCTCTCTTGCTCTTCTTCTATCATATTCTAACTGCTTTTCTCCTGCTCCTCCTCTTAATCCTATTCCTCCTTTTATTTGGCTTAAATTGGTTCTTTTACCTTTTAATCTTGGGTATTCAAATTCTAAAAACGCCAATTCCACCTGCATTTTAGCAGTCATAGTTTTTGCCCTTATAGCAAATATTTCTAATATTATTTCCGTTCTTGTGAGTGCTGTTATATTAGAGTTCTCTTCTATAGCATTAACCTGAGAGCCGCTTAATTCATTATCAAATATAAAATATTCTGCATTATCGATTAAAGCATTTTCTTTTAAACTTTCTAATTTTCCTATGCCTATATAAGTTCTAGCTGATATTTTAGGCTGTATAAATGAATATCTTTCTATTACTTTATATCCTGCAGTATTGCATAACATATAAAGTTCATTTAGTATATTTTCAGAATTTATTTTATTATTCTTGTACTGCTTAGTGTCGGATACGAATATTATATATGCTCTTTTTATATTTTCATTTTTCATAAAAAGTTTAACCAATCACTAATGAATTATAAAGTTCTATTGTTTTATCAGATAAATATTGATTTTTTCTTAAAACAAATGTAATAGATTCTAATACAACTTCTAAAAATGCATTATCAAAATCTATAAAAATTTTTTCTCTGATTTTATCAGCAGTTTCAAGTTTACGCGAAGGTTCAAGATAATCAGCAGCATATATTATTTTTTCAAGCATACTCATATCGGCATGTCCTACTGTATGGCTTTCTACAGCATTTAAAATTTCTTTGTCCGTTATATTAAATTCTTTTTCTGCAATTATAGAACTTACCCTAGAATGAAGCAAAGCACCTGTTATATGTTTTGGATATTCAATATTATCGTTTTCAAATATAATTTTACGCATATCATCATCTTTATATCTTTTTCCCAAATCATGACATAATGCAGCAATTGAAGCTTTTTGAGTATCTATATTATATTTTTCAGCTATTTCAATAGAAAGCTCTCTAGCTGAAAGTATATGTTTTTCTCTGAAAGGCAGATATTCTTTTATGTATTTTACTATTTCTAATTCCTGATTATTAAATTTTTTCATATAATGCACTCTATAATAATTAAAATTAATATTTATAATTCATCTTTTTTCATTTGAGATGTATTAAAAGGACTAAACCTTAAACCTATTTGCAAACCGAAACCAAAGCTGTCTGTTGATATATATTTCTTTTTATCTATTTTTTGTCTAACACCAAATTCATAATTCAAATATAGTCCGAAATTTGCCCCTATATTATAATTATTAAATACAGAATAATCAAATGTTAACTTTATATAAGGTATAATATTCATTTTATCATATTTATTTACTATTTCCGCCGTATTCATTTTACTGCCTGATGATGTATAATTAGTACCGTATTTAGTTATTCTTTCTTCTGAATTTCCAGCTATAGGAATTTTTAATCCTCCTCCAACTCCTATAGAAAAATCTTTAATATTTACTTTCGGCAGAACACCTATTTGAAAGCTATGAAATGAAGCTGAATTTACTATTTTTATATCTGAATTGGAATGCATAGAATATGAATAAGTATCATAACTATATCCTGCTTCTCCTAAAATACTAAGTCCTATTTTATTTTTAAAATCTATTACATATCCGAATTGAGCTGTAACCCCAATATCAAAACCTGCATCAATTTTTCTAGTATTTCCCTGTATTTTGCCTATAGGTATTCCTACAGAAATTCCTAGAGGTACATTTATTAAAGCTTCAAATCCGCTTGCTGCTGAAAGGGATAAGTTAATTGATATAAAAATACTTATCATCAATAATAATTTTTTCATATTACAATTAAGTCCTTATATTACTTTTTATTAATTTAAATATATATTTTTTTATAAATTAAAGTTTTTCTATTTATTTATTATTGCTAGCTATAAACTTTATATTATTGCTAATAAAAATTGTTCGCTTAAAAAGTATAGCAAATGAATTTGCTATACGCTCACAATTTTTATATTTAGCTTTCTAGTATTTAAAAAAATTTATTTTATATTATTGCTAGCGATAAACTCGCTTAATAATAGCTGACAACTTCCTTATGTCAGTTGCCAGCTACTCGTTTATCTTTATTGTTGCTAGCTATAAACTCGCTTTAAATTAGCTAATAACCTCCTTAATGTCGGTTATTAGCTGTTCGTTTATAGCTTGAAAATATTTCTTACAACTTTTCTATTTCTTATTTACTAATAAAAAACTTGTTCGTTAGTTACATCCTGCCATTCTGCGAATGTCAGGCACTCACAAGTTTTTTATTTTTTATTTATATTTATAAAAATTACTACCTTACAAGTTTTCTATTTCTTCTATGCTTAAGCCTGTATATTTAGAAATTATATTAAAATCTACTTCGTCTTTCTTCATATTTCTAGCCATTGATATCTGAGTTTCTTTAATACCTTCTTCTTTTCCTCTTTCTATTCCTTTCTCTATACCTTCTTTAATGCCTTCCTCTTTTCCTAATCTTCTTTCTTCAGCAAGCATTATTTGATTACCATACAAATATGCTTCCTTTTTTTCGTATTCCATCATCATTAATTTACTTTTAATAAAATTATTATATTTTTTATGAACCTCTTCCATTAAAGGTTTTTCTCTTACTATTTCAGACATAGAAGCCTCCACATTTTTTGATGTAAAAAAATTAAGCCAGCAATTTAAATCTTTGGATAATAAAATTATTCTTAAATTTTTTTAATTCTATTATATGTATTTGCAGGTGGTCTGTTAATAACTTTTTATTATTAATTTCATAAAGCATATAACAGGAATGAATATTTTTTGTTTTTTTATCTAAATTAAAATTAAGAAGATTGATACTAATTATAGGTGTAAGCTCATCATACCTTTCACCGTCTTTTAATAATTTACTATAATTAACAGCCCAGTAATAGAGTATTCTTTATGGAAAACTTGAATTTCCTTGAAGCTGAATTTCTATTATAACTACAGTTCCGTTTTGTGTTATGCATTTAACATCGCCTTCGGCGAAGGATTCATTATTTCAATTTTTTCAAAAGCCGTAAAATTCAAATCTTTGAATACTGAATTGATAAAATTTAAAACTATATTTTCATTACCAGTATACGAAAATAAATAGCGTACAAAATAATAATTTATAATAATAAAAAATAATTAAAAAAAGTGAGCCGAAGCCAGCAAATAAATTTATTTATTTGCTTATTATGGGCGTAGGCGAGCATAGCAATAAAAACTAATAATTTGAAATAAAATTCTTGCAATTAAGATATAAATTATTTATAATCATAAAATACTTTACTTTAAAATATTTTTTAAAAAAACTTTACTTTCAGGAAACTATTATGAGATATTTGATACTGCATGGTCATTTTTATCAGCCTCCAAGAGAAAATCCTTTCTTAGGCGAAATACAAAAAGAACCAAGTGCTTCTCCTGCTCATGATTGGAATGAAAGAATCACAAATGAATGCTACAGCCCAAATGCATATTCCAGAATATTAGACGGATACGGAAGAATAAATGATATGTCTAATAACTATGAATATATGAGTTTTAATTTCGGACCTACGCTTTTAGATTATATAGCAAAAACAAGAAAAGATTTATTAGAACGCATAATAGAAGCAGATAAAAAAAGTATAGATAGATTAGGATATGGAAATGCAATAGCTCAGGTTTATAATCATATCATACTTCCTTTAGCCAAAAAAGAAGATATGAGAGTACAAATAAAATGGGGCTTATATAATTTTGAAAAATATTTCGGAAGAAAATCAAGCGGAATATGGCTTTCAGAAACAGCAATAAATTTAGATGTGGTTGATGCCTTATATGACTGCGGAGTAAAGTTTACAATATTATCTCCATATCAGGCACATTATGTAAAAAATATAACAACATTAGATGTATCAGACGGTAAAATCGATACTTCAAAACCATATTGGCTGTACGGACATAACGGCAAAAGGATTATAGTTTTTTTCTATGATCCCTATATATCTCAGGCAATAGCATTTGAACATCTTCTAACTTCTTCTGATAAACTTGCAGAAAGAATAAGAAATGCTTATGGCGAAAGGAAACTTGTTAATATAGCTACTGACGGAGAAAGCTATGGACATCATGAGCCATTTGCCGATATGTGTTTAGCAAGATATTTCAAAGAAAATGTTAATTATGACGGAATTACTCCTACTAACTATGAACATTATTTAAATATACATCCGCCTATGGAAGAAGTTATACTTCATAGCGGCACAGGAGGAAGAGGAACTTCTTGGAGCTGTTCTCACGGTGTAGAAAGATGGCGAAGTAATTGCGGATGCGGCGGCTGGGACGGATGTGATTTATCTTGGAGAGGTCCTTTAAGAGAGGCTTTCGATATTTTAAGAAAAATGCAGGATAAATTATTTAATACTTTTTTAAACTTTACTGATGAAACTAGAAACTCTTTAAGAGAAGAATATGTACGGGCTATATACAATGATTTAGATGCAAAAGATTTATATGAAATATGCAGCAAATATATATCATTTAAAGAATTTATATTTTTAATGGAATCTTATAAATATTCATTATTTACATATACATCATGCGGCTGGTTCTTTGAAGATGTATCAAGATTAGAGCCTGTAAAAAATATGCAGTATGCTGAACAGTCATTCCATTATGCAAGATTATTAGTAAAGGATAAAAAATTATCTTTTGTAGATGAAGCCCATAAAGAATTTGTAGAAATGCTTGAAAAATCTATAAGCAATAAGCCTGAACACCATAATGCTAAATATTTCTATGAAAAAGAAGCTAAAGTTGATGTATTTATAAAACTTTATATTATCAATTATTTTACATTTAATCTTATGTCAGGCGAATATAAAGATACAAATATTAATATTTTTAAACATGAAGTAAAAGCAATAAAAGTAGAACAAAACTATATAGAAGGAATATTAATAGATAATATAGATTCGGATATATATTTCAAAGTTAATACTTCTAATGAAAATCATGAATTAAAAAATCAAATACAAATATCAGAAGATTCTAATAAATTAAATGAAAGTACAATTTATACAATGTATTTAAAAGATTTAACTTCAGATATAAGGGACAAATTCGCTGACAATTTATTTAAAGATGATATAAAAAAATTGGACGCTTTAATGCATCAGCTGTTTCCTGAATACAAAAAACTTTTTGAATATTTTCATTTTAATAATATTACTCCTGATTATGACTATAGAAGAATAATGGGTGCTATGGCTTCGCCGATACTTAGAGAAAAAATAGCAGAAAAAGGAAGAGAGGCTTATAATGAAGTATCAAAAAATTTAAAAGATGCAAGGAACGCAGGAATATTTATATCAAACAGCGGTATATCAAATTTAATCGGAGATAATATAAAAAATGCTTTAAACTCACTATATGAAACAGGAAATGCTTTGATAATATATGATATACTTAAAGACATAAAATTTCTATCAAATAATGATATGCCTATAGATAGAAATACTTTTGAAAATATATTCTATAAAATACTTCTAAGATATAAAAATGCTGATATAAAATTTAATGACGATGAAAAAAATTCATTTAAAGAATTGGGATATTGGCTTAATTTCAATATGGACAATATATAATAATTTTTTTATTTACTGCTGTCAGAATTTGTTTCATTAATATTTCTCATTATTAAACTCCCATTAATCAGACTTAGTATTACAGTGAATGAATTATTAGTAAAGCATTCTACATTTATTTTTATTACTTTTCCGTCATCGGAAGAATTTTTAGCAAGCTCTATTTTACCGTCATCTTTTTTGCCGAAATTGTAATTTGTAGTAATATAATACCCTTCATTTTTCCATAAATAATTAGCATATTTAACGCTATAGTTAAGCATATCATCAACATTATTGAAAGTAAATATCTTTATATCATCTTCTATTTCATCTATTTTAGGATGTATATTTAATCCTGTAACTTTATTTACAGAAGATACAGCATCATTTTTTATAGTATATAATTCCTCAAAAGGCTTATCTTTGGAAAGAAATAAATATGTTATTAATGATGCTGCAATTATAGTTATAATAGTCGGTATTATTTTTTTCATATTAATAAAGTCCTATTTTTCATTAAAATCTTTTATAACCTCATTTTTACAAATAATATTAGCTATTATTTTATTATCTTTTTTTAATTTTAGTATTCCCAAAATCACATATATAGAAAATACTGCAAATGAAAATATAGGTCCTAAATTATGTTCTATATGAGAAAGTTTGCTTATATATTCTCCTAAAAAATACCCTATTATAAGACATAGCAAAGGTATTACATAAACAAAAAAATTAGTCCCTCTTTTTAGTTCTTCAACTTCTATAACAACACTATCTCCCTTACTTGCATTAATGTTATTGAATGCTCTAAGAACAACAGGTTTGCTAGAATTACATATAGTACATCCGTCGCAGCTTGAACTTCTCTGCAATTCAACTTTAGCTACATTATCATTGTATGTTTCCAATACTAGGGCAAATTCTCTTTTCATTATAACTCCTTTTTTATATATATTATCATAATTTTTTAAAGTTTTTACAAAATAAAAATACTTCTCTGCTTTCATCTCTTGAGCTTTTAGGTTTGAATACATTTACAGAATCAAAATATTCATAAAGCTCTTTTTTAAACATTTGTAAATCTTTTCCATCAAAAACTTTTATAAAAAAATGTCCGCCATTTTTTAAAACCTCCTTAGCCAAATTAAATATAGACTTGCATAAAGAAATAGAACGAAAATGATTAGTTTCTCTATCTGATGTAGTATTGGGCATAGCATCGCTCACTACAACATCAAATAAAATATCATTAAATACAGAAATATCTATTTCCTTTATATCACCTAATATAAATGTAAATCTTTGATGTGCAAATGAATTAGGAAGTATATCTACTCCTACTACAGAACCTTTTTTCAATATTTTATTAAGCATATACTGGCTGAAAGATCCCGGAGAACAGCCTATATCCAATACTATATCAGAAGATTTTATAAACTTAAATTTATTTTGAGCCTCCTCTAATTTGAATACGCTTCTAGCTTTATAATTTTCTTCCTTTGCTTTTTTAAAATAAAAATCCTGTACCTTTCTCATCTATAATCCAACATTTCAAAATAAAAATTAGCTGTTATTATAATATAAAATTTAAAATAAAAAAGCAATAGATATTATCTACTGCTTTCATTATAAAAAAGTAACATATATAAAATTTATAAATGCTACTCTGTTCTAGTAACACCTACAGGCAAACTTACAAGATAAGATTTAGCAACCAAATTTTCAAGTCTTTTTATACCTACTATATCAATTCTTGACATTGCAGCATATCTTATAGCATCAGGGCTAATCATAGCATAAGTTATAAGAATGCTGTTAGCTATATTAGCATTAACTGAATGTTCATATAAATTAACAAGCTCATCATTAAATATAGGGCTATAAGAAGTTCTAAAATAAATTATCTTTTTAGGAGAATGTATGCTGCTGCTCTCTTTTGCAAAAACTATTAAATATTTTTTATCAGTAGTTTTTAAAGAATATGGAATAAGCCCCATACTTGCTGTCACTTTTAAAGCAGCTTCTATAAATTCTTCACCCTCCAATTTGAAGAATTTTTTAAGACTCTCGCTGTATCTTGAATCTTTAAGACGATTAAGTTTTTCATTAGCATCTTTATAATTAGGAGCTAATACAACTATTTCTTCTAATATTTCAATAGATTTATCAGCATTTTTAACTATATCATAACATTCAGAAAGAGTGTATAGTATCTCCAAATTTAATTCTTTATCATAACTTTCATAGCTTACAGCCTTTTCTAAAGTTTTTATAGCAGATTCTATATTTTCTAATTTTATATAACAAAGTCCCATTTCATACAATGACTTGACAGAATATTCTTTATCTTTATATGAATTAGAGTAATATTTTATGGCTGTTTTATAATCTTCTCTTCCTCTATAGGCTTTAGCCAAATTATAATTTAATGAACTGTCATCAGGAGTTTTTTCATGCATATTAGTCATAGAAGTAATAGCATCATTGAACTTTCCTATATTAACAAAACAGAAAGCCCTATATTTTAAAGCATCAGAATTATTAGGCTGAATATCCAAAGCTTCATCAAAATATTTTATAGCCATATCATACTGTCTGTTTTCATAATATATAATGCCTATTTTTATAGAAGCTGTTAATTTGTATTCATCAATCTTAAAAAGAGTAAGGTATTGTGCTAATGCTTCTTCTTTTCTTTCTATTTCACTTAAAGCCTTAGCCAATGATAAAATAGTATCAGGAGATTTATCGCCGTCATCTATAGCATGCCTATATTCAACTATGGCAAAAGAATATTCGCCCATATTAGCATAACAATCGCCTATCATAGAATGTATTTTAGCTCTTTTTATACCTGCACTATCTTTAGATAAAATATCTTTAAGCTTTAATAAAGCCATATCATTTTTACCTTCGCTGATAAATTTATTAACTTTATCAATATCCGAAGTTTTAATTGATAATTTGCTAAATAATAATTTTTTTACTATAAGCCAAAGTGTAATGAATACACATATAAATACTATAATCGCAATACTATAATTCATATTTACTCTACATTTTAAATTTATACTATATATAAATTCGGAATTATTTTTTTTTCTATTAATTTTTTTATTCTATAAAATTATTTCTGCCTTATTAATCTAACAAATATTTTAAAAATTTCAGCAGCTAAAATAATAATAAATGAAATCCCTATAATTTTCAACCAAGTATTAAAACTTAAAGGCACTGTATTGAAAAATCCGCCTGCAAATTGAGTTGCTAATATCTGCAACACAAATGCAGCCGCCATACTTAAAAGCATTAATTTATTATTAAAAAAATATTTAAATATACTGTCATATCCCAATTCTCTGCTATTAAATGAATTGAATATCTGAAGCATTACGAACATAGAAAATAAAACAGAAGACTGCTGAGACTCATCAATATTAAGTATATTAAGCTTGCTTTGAAGCATAAATAATACTATCATTACAGAAGCTGAAAATACTATTTTAAATATCATTCTTTTCGTTACAATACTAGCATTTCTTTTTATAGGCATTCTTTTCATCAAATTACTTCTAATAGGCTCAAGCCCCAAAGCAATAGCAGGAGGTCCGTCCATAATAATATTTATCCATAATAATTGTACAGCAGAAAAAGGAGATTTTAAACCTGTTAAAGTTGATATAAGTACAACTACAACAGAAGCCAAATTAACTGTAAGCTGAAACTGTATAAATCTTTGAAAATTATCATATATTCCTCTGCCCCATTGTACTGCTTTAACTATAGTAGCAAAAGAATCATTAAGAAGAACTATATCGCTAGCCTCTTTAGAAACTTCTGTTCCTGTTATACCCATAGCAATACCTACATCAGCATTCTTAATAGCAGGAGCATCATTTATACCGTCTCCTGTAACTGCAACTACATTACCCATATATTTTAAAGCATTCACAACACGCATTTTTATTGCAGGAGTGCTTCTCGCTATTACAGATATTTTACTGAGATTCTGATTTAATGCAGTATCGTCCATAGCATCAATATCTTTCGCCTCAAGTACGATACTATTTTCGTCAAGCATTTTTAATTCTCTTGCTATTGCCTTTGCTGTAACAATATTATCCCCTGTAAGCATTTTTATATTTATCCCTGCACTTTTACATTTATTAACTGCATCATAAACCTCCTTTCTTACTGGATCAGATATTACTGCAAATCCATCGTATATCATAGAGCTTTCTAATTTTTCTCTGATATTTTCTGCATTGCTGTCAGCTGTTTTATGGGCAAATGCTATAACTCTCTTAGCTTCATTTTGGAATTTTTCTATCTCCTCTTCAATGAACTTCTTTTCATCATCACTCATACTGCATATAGACATTATTTTTTCAGGACTTCCCTTTGAAAATACTACAGTTTCATTATCTATTTTTACAACTGTTGTCATATTTTTGGTATCAGATGAAAAAGGATATTCATATATAATTTCTGCCATTTCTCTTATTTCTTTATAATGAAAACCAGATTTATTTACAGCTAATAATAAAGCACATTCCGTAGGATTACCTAAAAACTTAACCTGATTATTTTTATAATCAATATCTGCAGTAGAATTAATTGAAAAATTTTTAATAATATTTTCGTCTCTAATATTTTCAGGCTCAGTATATTTATGTTTTGTAAATAATGTATTTAAAGTCATTTTATTTTCTGTAAGCGTACCTGTCTTATCAGAACATATAACATTAACACTGCCTATAGTTTCACATGCAGCCATTTTCTTTACTAATGCATTTTGCCTAGCCATTTTTATAATATTAACAGATAAAGAAACAGCAACTATTGTAGGCAAGCCTTCAGGAACTGATGCAACAATCAATACTATACTTGTAATAAAAGCCTCTGAAATAGTTTCAAAACTAGCATTTCCAGTCCTTATAAAATTAAATGCTTGAATAATAAATACTATCACTGCAGCAGTTATTCCGAAAATAGCTATTTTTTTACCGAGTTCTGCAAGTTTCTCCTGTAAAGGAGTAGAAGTTTTATGAGTTTTTGAAAGCTCTCTTGCTATTTTTCCAAACTCTGTAGCATCGCCAACAGAAGTAACTATCATTTTTCCATTACCTGTAGTAACGAAAGAACCTGAATAAGCCATATTTATTCTTTCAGCTACAGGAGTTTTTTCATCTGTAATTACAGCTTCAGAATCTTTTTCTACAGGCTCGCTCTCTCCAGTTAAAGATGATTCATCTATATTCAAAGATACGCTTTCTATAAGTCTGCCGTCGGCTGAAAGTTTATTTCCTGTTTCTATAAAGGCAATATCTCCTACAAGCAAATCTTTTTGATTAATTATTTCTATATTACCGTCTCTTATGACTTTTACTCTTATATCTTCATTAATTTTATTTAAAGCTTCAAATGCCTTAGCACTTTTACCTTCCATAACGATAGTAATAGTAATAGATAAGCTTATAGCTATAAATATGCCTAAGCATTCAAGAAAATCAGTATGCTCTCCATTAAAATAGGCAATACTATTAACAGCAACCGCAATGATTCCTGCAAATATAAGCATAAGTATCATAGGCTCTTTCAATGATTCTAATATTTTTTGAAATAATGAAATATTTTTTTCTTTTGTAAAAATATTCTGCCCATATTTTTCTAAGCTTAATTTTCTTCCCTCTTCATTCAATCCGATTTTTGTATTAGTATTAAGAGTTTTTATAATATCATCTTTACTGCCTAAAAAGCTATCCATACAAATTAAACCTCCATTTAATTATTGTTTTTTATAAAAAGCATAAAAAAAGACTCATGTATAAATAAACCTTCAAAATATTATGATTACTTTAAAAGTTTATCTATACTTGAGTCTCATTAATTAAGGCTAGCCAAACTTATAACAAATTAATAATTATATGATATAAGCTGCGATTGTTGACTTTGCCGCGTAAAATACGCTAACTACTCCCTCAAGAGCATTTTTATTATTGATATATAATAACAAATAATAAAATAATGTCAAGTTTTTTTTATTATTACTAACTTAAAACTTAATACAATCATCTTATATATTTAAAATCATTTTTAATAATCACTGCAGTTTTTAACAATGGAGAACTCTCATAACTTTTCTAATCATATTTAAAATTCTATATAAATAAAAAATAGTTATAAATAAAAAAATTATTTTAAGAGCTTCATCTTTTA
>NZ_CAJTQJ010000026.1 GCF_910578695.1 uncultured Brachyspira sp. | reverse complement strand
TGGATATTAATCTTATATCTAGGCTTACAGGTTTAAGTTTAGATGAGATAGAAAAACTTTAATTTAGTAATAATAAATATAAAATTTTATGCTTTATTTATTCAATATTAAAAAATCTTAATGAATTCAATTCTTTATATTAAATTCTTTCTTGAAAAAATATAACTTTATTATAGAATATATGCCGAAAGTATTATATTTAATTAATAAAAATTGTATATATTTTTTTTAACAGCAGACAATTTTTTATAATTAACAGAGGTTTATGATAATATGAAATATTTACTAAGTAAGTTATATATATTTATATTTATATTTTTTATATCCTGTGCTTCAGCTTCAAAAAATATACCAAACAGCGGAGTATATGTTGGAGAGGAAACAGGAGAGATTGGAATAGTTAATAATTGGAAAAATCCTGATTTTAAAGGCGGAAAAACAAGAAAAATAATTGCAGAAGGCTATTCATCTGCTGATGGAAGAGGTGAGGCTAATGCTATAGAGAGAGCTATTGAGAGTGCTAAAAGAAATGCTGTAGAACAGGCTGTAGGCTCTATAATTCAAAGCAGTACTTTAGTTGAAAATAACAGACTTATAAGTTCTAAAATATATGATAATACTACAGGCTATATATCATCATATAAAGTTATTAATATAGCTAAATCAGGTTCTGTTTGGTATTCTAAAATAGAGGCTACAGTTGGTGTTGATATGATACAGGATAATCTTCAGGCTATGGGAATATTGATGGACAGAAAGAATATGCCTCTTATAGTTGTTCTTGTTACAGATGAAACAGGAGAGCTTAGCGAATCATTTAATGTGGAATTAGAAAAAAATATGAGCGAGAAAGGATTTAAATTTGTAAGCGGTTCATCATTAAAAAGCGTAATGAGAAAAGAAAATATTACTTATGAAGATACAAAAAGCTATAATTCATCAGATTCTATAAAAAAAATAGCTGCTGCTACAGGGGCGCAAATAGCGATAATAGGTAAAGCAAATGCATCATTTTTTACATCTATACAAGGTACAGCTATGAAAAGTTATAGAAGCGATGTAGCAATCACAGCAATCAATATATCCGATTATACTGTTATAGCAAGGGCTACGCATCAGGCTGGAGGTGTAGGCGGAAGCGACAGGGATGCACATTCCATAGCCTTGGTTAAATCGGCAGATTATTTATCAGATGATTTTATTAATCAGATAGTAAAAAAATGGCAGAATGAAGTTCAAAATGGTACAGAGTATACTATATATGTTAATGGGCTTAATTTTGATGAGGCTATAGGTTTTGAAGATGCTTTGAAAAAGAATATAGGCGGCTTAAAAAGTGTTTATAATAGAGGAGTATCAGGAGAATCTTCCAAATATGTTGTAACTTATGTAGGAAGCAGCAGAGATTTGGCTGTCGATATCAATTCAAAAGCTGGAAATATGGGGTATCAAATAATAATAAGAAGTTTTGATGATAAAACTATTACTTTAAAAGCTAGTAAGAGATGATTTTTTATTTGAGGTAGTTTTTATTTTATGAAAGAAAAATTAGTAGTGCATACTTGCTGCGGCGTTTGTATGAGTTATCCTCGTACTATACTTGAAGATTATGATACCATATTTTATTTTTATAATCCTAATATATATCCTATTTTAGAATATGAGAGAAGAAGAGATGAGTTTATCAATTATGCTGAAAAATTAGGTATAAAAATTTATGTAGCTGAAGAGGATAATGATTTAGAAAATTGGTATAATGATATAAAGGGTTTTGAAAATGAACCTGAAAAAGGTGCAAGATGCAGTATTTGTTTTAAACATAGAATGCGAAAGGCTTTTGAATATGCTTCTAGTATTAATGCTGAATATGTTGCTACTGTAATGACTGTAAGCCCTCATAAAAACAGTAAAATTATTGAGGCTATAGGCAATAGTTTATCAGATGAGTATAAAAAAATAAAATATCTGCATTTTGATTTTAAGAAAAAAGAAGGATTTAAAAAAACTAATATAATAGCTAATGAAGCAGGGCTTTATAGACAGAATTATTGCGGATGTGAATTTAGTATAAGATAATTATTATAACTTTTATTTATTTTTTTCGCTGTCTTTTATTATATCATTTAAATTATCTATTATATTTCCTATAAAATCTAATTTATTTTCTTCAAATCTTTTAAGTTTTTCTAGTATTGCAAATATTTTTTCTTCTGAGGTTTTTAAATTGTACGGCTAATATATCAGGGCAAGTTTCTAATGCTTTACAAATTTTATTTAAATTTTTAATAGATATGTTTCTATTTCCTACTTCCACACCTTGTAAATATTTACCAGAAAGCGAAGATTTTTCAGCTAATTCATCTATAGTCATTTTTTTATTTTTTCTTAATTCTCTTATATTCTGCCCTAAATTTTTTAATACAGCTTCTGTTTCCATTATAAAAACTCCATTTATACTTATGTATATTTATTTATGGTATACAAAAATTTTATTAAAAAAAACAATTTATAATTTGATTATTAGTTAAAAAAGTATATTTTTGGTATCTTATAATAGGTGTGCTGTACTAAATTTTTAAATAAAAAAGCTGCTAACTATGAGCAGCTATAAAAAATATTGTTTCAATCAAGCATAAGTGCTTAATCTTTCACCTACACCAGGTCTAATAGGTGCAGATACAGCTTGAGGCTGAACACTTGTCATAATTTTGTCAACAGCCTGAGCCTGCATATCTGATGTTTTTCTTATCATACTTAAAGAAACATCTTGTTTAAGCATTGCAGCAGAATAAGAATTATAAGCTGAAATATCCATACTTCCCCTCCATAAAACATTATATTTAGTATAACAAATTTGTTTTATAATTGTAATATTAAATTAATAAAATATTAAAAAATAAACTTTATTGAACATATTATGATAATAAAAATGTTTACATAATATATTTTTGACTAAAAAAATAACCAATTATGTTTTTTTATTTTTTATATAAAAAATATTTACATAATTGGTCATAGGTAATTATTAAGCATATACATCTAAAATCTTTCCAACATTGTTATTTATTGAGACAGATGAACCCTGAGGAGTAACTATACTTACAGCCTTGCCTGCAGACTGAGCTGAACTATAAGCAGAAGAATTATAAACATTTAATCCCGCAGAAGTCATATGTCTAGTCAATGGAAACATTTCAGATGAATAAATAGAGTTTAATGAAACACCCATTTAAAACCTCCAAAGACTTTATATACATATAATATCGGAATATATATTGTTAATCATAAATATTAGTACAAATTTTACAATAATAAATATATTTATTATTAAAGATTTTTATATATACATATTGACTTATTATATATATTGTATATAATTTTTTTATATATTATACATATACTAGGTATATGTATTTATATGCTATTTTATATTGCAGAGAGGTTTCTTATTTATGAAAAAAATATTAATAGTAGGCGGTGTTGCAGGCGGAGCTTCTGCGGCTGCAAGACTTAGAAGATTAAATGAAAAAGATAAAATAATAATATTTGAAAGAGGTCCTCATGTATCTTTTTCTAATTGTTCTCTTCCATACTATATGGGAGGACTTATAGCTAATGAAGAAACTTTGCTTCTTATGTCGCCTGAGAAATTTTTAAAGCAGTTTAATATTGATGCTAGAATTAACAGCGAGGTTATAGCTATAGATAGAGATAAAAAAGAAGTTACTGTTGTATGCGAAGGAAAAGAGTATAAAGAAAGCTATGATAAACTTATACTTTCTATGGGGGCTAAATCTATAGTTCCTGATATAAAAGGAATAGAAAAGGTTAATATATTTACTATAAGAAATGTTGTTGATATAAGCAGAATACATTCTTTTTTGAAGGGAAAAAAAGATGCTAAAGTTGCTGTTATAGGCGGAGGATTTATCGGCATTGAGATGGCTGAGAATTTAAAGAATGCAGGATATGGTGTAACTATAGTAGAAGCATTGCCTCAGATAATGAAGCCTTTTGATTATGATATGGTTCAAATACTTCATAGAGAATTAATAGATAACGGAGTTGATTTAATAGTTAATGATAAGGTTGAGAGTTTTGATGTTAATACTGTTATTTTAGGTTCTGGTAAAAAGATAGAAGCTGATGCTGTTGTTCTTGCTATAGGTGTTGTGCCTGAAACTGATATTGCAGTTAAAGCTGGAATAGAACTCGGAAAAACAGGGGCTATAAAAACAGATTCTAATTATAGAACTAATGATAAAGATATATATGCTGTTGGAGATGCTATAGAAGTTTATAATCCTTTATTTAATGATTATTTCAAATTGGCTTTAGCAGGACCTGCTCAGAAACAGGCTAGAGCTGCTGCTGATCATATCAATGGAAGAACTGTTGATAATAGGGGATTTATAGGCTCATCGGTTATTAAAGTATTCAATTATAATGGTGCTGCTACAGGGCTTTCTGAAGGTTTAATAAAGGCTATGAATTTAAATATAAAATATGATACGGTTGAAATTATTCCTTTTGACGGAGTATCTATTATGCCTTCTTCCAGATTAATGCATTTCAAACTTATATATGAAGTTCCTACAGGAAAAATATTAGGTGCTCAGGCTATAGGAAAGGGAAATGTTGATAAAAGAATAGATGTTATAGCTTCTGCAATAAAATTCGGAGGCACTATAGATGATTTGAAAGATTTAGAATTATGCTATGCTCCTTCATTCGGTACTGCTAAAGATGTTGTTAATTTTGCAGGATATGTTGCTTCAAATTTGAGAAACGGAGATTACAGACAGGTTCATTATAGTCAGGTGAGAGAGTTAGTTGAAAAAGATGCTTATTTCCTAGATGTAAGACCTCCTGAAGATTTTGCAGCAGGACATTTAGAAAAGGCAGTTAATATACCATTGAGTGCTTTAAGAAGCAGATATAATGAAGTGCCTAAAGACAGACCTGTTTATGTAACTTGCAGAACAGGGTTAACTAGCTATACTGCATGCAAAATACTTCAGAATATGGGGTTTGATAATGTTATTAATGTTTCAGGAGGATTTATAGGATTATCTCAGTATGAGTATTATAATGATAAAACTACCGGAAGAAAACCTATATTAACAAAATATTTTTGATAATTTTATTTCTGTATACCATATAATAAAAGGGCTATTTTTTATGAAATAGCCCTTTTTTTATTATTATTAATAATACATATTTTTTTTATTAAAAAATACTTTATAAAATTTATTTTTTTTGTATTATATTATATAATGTATGCAAGAGTATATACTTTTTACAAGGACTGAAATATGTTAATAGAGAATGACTTAGAAATACTGCCTCCTTTGGAGTTATGTGAAATTATTGATAATACTGATAATATAATTATATTAGATGTTAGAACGGAAATGGAGCATAATTATGAAGGTATGATTGAAGATTCTATTTCTATGGATTTCCTTAAGCCAAGAGTATTTAAAAGAGAGATATCTAAATTAGATAAAAATGCCCCTTATATGCTGTATTGTTCTGTAGGCAAATTGAGTATAAAAGCTGCAGAATATATGAAAGAAGAAGGATTTACAAATATTTATGTATTGGAGGGCGGATTAAAGGCTTGGAATAAGCATTTTGGAGATGACAGCAAAGTTTCCAAATTTGACAGAGAAGAGGCTGTAGAAAGAAGAAAAAAACTCATTATAAGATTAAACCGTATAGAAGGTCAGATTAAGGGAATGAAGAAAATGCTTGCTAACGGAGAGTACTGCGGAGATATACTTAATCAGTCTTTAGCAGTTAAGGCTGCTATGGGAAGTGTTAATCAGGAGATTATGGAAGTATTTTTAAGTACCTGTATGATTTCTCCTAAAGAAAAAGATGATTTCTTTAGGTATATGAGAAAACTTATAAAGTAATTTTATAAGCAAGAGTAAAATCCCTTGATTTTATTTTATTATTCTTAATATTATATTTTTATTATTATTATTATATATTTTTATTTGCCCCAGTAATCAGGATTTTTATTCCATTCCAAAGCTTTAGATAATTCTTCTTCTGTTATGTATTTTTCATCTTTTGCCGTTTCCATAAGAGATGAAAAATTAGAGAGAGATGAAAATTTAATTCCTGCTTCTTCAAAATTTTTATATGCTTTTTCAAATTCATAAGAAAATATTGATATAATTTCAAGTACTTCAGCCCCCTCATTTTTTGCAGCTTCAAAAGTTTTTATTGAACTTCCTCCTGTAGAAATCAAATCTTCTATTAATATCAATTTTTTATTCTCGCATTCAGCTCCCTCTATTTGCCTGCCTCTGCCATGTTCTTTTTTTTCTGTTCTAATATAACAAAGAGGCTTGCCTAATTCATAGGCTATGAAAGAAGCCCAAGGTATTCCTGCAGTTGCTGTTCCTGCTATTATATCAAATTCTTTATCTTTAAGTAAGTTTACAAAAGCATCAACTATAATTTGTCTTGCTTTAGGAAAACCTATAACATATCTATTATCACAATATATAGGGCTTTTTATACCTGATACAAATGTGAAAGGCTCTTTTACATTAATTTTTACAGCCTGAGTTTCTAATAATACTTCGGATATTAATTTTGCTTTAAGTTTTTTATTATTTGCTATGCCTTCGGCAATTTCTTCTGCAATCATTTTGCATGCTTTTACTCTATCTTCGCTTCTTGTAATAGGTCTTCCTACAACAAGATAATCACAGCCGTTTTCTATAGCTTCTTTAGGAGTCATTATTCTTTCTTGATCATCAGTACCAGCCCATTTAGGACGCACTCCCGGACATACTGTTCTAAAATTTTCTCCGCATTCTTTTTTTATTATTTTAGCCTCTTTAGGAGAGCATACCACTCCGTCAAGTCCTGCCTCTTTTCCGAGTTTTGCCCAATTAACTGCCAAATCTGTTAATGCTAAATTTGAACTGAATATATTTTTTACATCATTTTCAGAAAGACTTGTCAGTATTGTTACTCCGATTATTAGATTATCTTTATTTAATTTTTTTATCTCTTCAACTGTTTTTTCCATCATCTTTTTACCGCCGCTTGTATGCACATTAAACATAAATATATTTTGTTTTGCAGCAAAGATAGAAGCCATAGCAGTAGTATTTGGTATATCATGGAATTTCAAATCAAGAAATACTTTTTTATTTTTACTAGCTAAATATTCTATTATTTCGCCTTTAGTATATAGAAAAAGCTCAAGCCCTACTTTATAAAACATAGCCTCATCGCCAAGTTCATCTATAAGTTTTACAGCTTCCCCCATAGAATTAAAGTCCAATGCTATAATCAGTCTTTCTTTAGGATTATCAGTTAATTTTATCATAAAATTGTCCTTTTATTATTTTTTATATTAAATAAAAATATTATAAATGTGCAGCACCTATTAATTCTTTTATATTTTCTATTTTATTTTCTTTCAGATAATTATCTATTCCTCTAATAACTTCTATAGGAAGCATAGGATTTGAAAATATTCCTGCACCTATAGAAACCAAAGAAGCACCAGCCATTATAAATTCCAAAGCATCATCATAACTGCTGATACCTCCCATACCCACAATAGGTATTTTTACAGCTTTATAAACTTGATAAACCATTCTAACAGCAATAGGTCTTATACAATCTCCTGATAAACCTCCGAAAATGTTTCCAAGCAGAGGCTTTCTTGTTTTTGTATCTATTTTCATAGCCAAAAATGTATTTACAAGCGACACACTGTCAGCACCTGCATCTTCAGCTGCTTTTGCTATTGCTGCAATATCAGTAACATTTGGAGAAAGTTTTACTATCAAAGGCTTTTTTGTAAGTACTTTTCTTACAGCTTTTGTAGTGTTTTCAGCACTTTCACAGCTTGCCCCAAAAGCCATACCTCCGTTTTTTACATTAGGGCATGATATATTAAGCTCTATAAAATTAACTCTTTCTATTTCATTAGCTATTTCAGATACTTTAATATATTCATCTATAGATGCACCGTTTATATTCAAAATTATAGGCGAGGAGTATTTTATATTTTTAACTATATTATTTTTGAAATATTCTATACCCGGATTTTCAAGCCCTATGCAGTTTATCATACCAGACGGCGTTTCTGCTATTCTTATTCCTTTATTACCTTCTTTTTTATTTAATGTTATGCCTTTTAAATTTACAGCCCCAAGTTCATTAATATCAAAATAATTGCTGTACTCTTCTCCAAATCCGAAGCAGCCTGAAGATGTTATAACATTGTTTTTTAATTCTTTACCAAGAAAATTTATACTTAATCTATTCATAATATATTATCCAATCATATATTTAATACTTTAGAATCGAATACAGGTCCGTCATAACAAACCTTTTTTAATATAGAGCCTTGTTTTTTATCTTTTATTTCTATACTGCAGCCTAAACATGCATTAACTCCGCATGCCATTCTCTCTTCAAGCGAAGCATAGCAAAGTATATTATATTTTTCAGAAACCTTTATTAATGCATTCATCATAGCAGCAGGTCCGCATGTATATATAATATCAATTTCTTTTTCTTTTAAAAGCTCTTTAGTTTTATCAACAGTACTGCATTTATCTCCCACAGAACCGTCATCGGTAGTAATATACAAATCAATACTGCTTGTATCGAATCTCTTTATTATCTTTACAGCATTTTCATCAGCACCGCCTGCTATTAATGTAATATAATTGTTTGAATCATTTTCATAAAGTTTTTCTATTAATAGTTTAATGGGAGCTATACCCATTCCGCCTGCAGTTATTAATATTTTTTTATTTTTTATACTTGTATCAAATCCGTTTCCTAATGGTCCTTGAATATTAAGAATATCATTTTCTTTTAATTCTGATAAATATTTAGTTCCTTTTCCCTTTGCTTGATAATAAAATTCTAATATATCATCATCAATATAATGCAGACTTATTGGGCGTCTTAAATATGTACTGCTTTTAAGCATAAAAAACTGTCCTGCCTTTGAATGTTTATAGCTTTCTTTTGATTTTACTCTAAGCAGGTATTTATCATCTGATATTTTTATATTATTTATTATAATACTATCTTCTAAAAACATTATTCAAACCCTTATATTTTTATAAAAAAAAGAATACCCCGCCCCTATATTCAGAGATAAAGGTATTCTTTGTAAACAATTGTCTATAAAAAATAAATATACTTTCATAAAGTTTTAGTATATAATATTTTTATAAAAATTCAAGCATATATAAAAATTATTAAATTATATTTCCGTCTATTGAAATTATATATTCTTTAATAATTATATTTTTATTAGCCATTTCAAGAGCTTTCTGTACTATCATCTCAACCCCTCCGCAGCAAGGCACTTCCATTCTTACTATTGATATAGAATTAATATTTTTATTTGTAAATATATTAATTAATTTTTCTATATAGCTGTCAATATCGCTATCCAATTTAGGACAGAACATTAAAAGTATTTTATTTTTTAAAAATCTCAAATGAAAATTCGGATAAGAGAAAGGCACGCAGTCTGCAGCTATCAGCAAATCAGCATTATCCAAATAATTAGCATTAGGATTCATTAATTTAAGCTGTATAGGCCAGTTTCTCAATTCTGAACTTATTTGAATATTATTATTATTATTATTTTCTTTTATAAATTGATTTCTCATATCTTTCTGCATACTTCCCTGACATCCGCAAGTTTTATTTTCTTCCATATTAGGAACCTCCATATTATTATCTTTTAAATATTTTAAAGCTTCATTAAAAAGCTTATCCTCTCCATGATCTTTTAAATGTTCAAGATGTGCTCTTATAACATTTACTCCTCCTTTAACAATATTTTCCATTACTTTGCTTTCATTATATTCTTCAGCTTCTCTCTCTACTATTTCCATAGCATTTTCAGGACAAGTTTTTATGCAAGCCCCAAGTCCGTCGCAGAATAAATCGCTTATAAGTCTTGCCTTTCCGTCTATTATCTGCAAAGCACCTTCAGGACAATCTGGAATGCATATTCCGCAGCCTGTACATTTATCTTCATCGATTTTTATTATTCTTCTTTTCATTATTGAAATATCCTTATATATTATTTATATTATTAGAATACGATATATATAATTAAAAATCTATTGCTGCAGCAACGAAATTGATTTTTTATAATAATAGTTTTATATGGTTTTATATTGATATTATGCTGAATATAAGTATAATAGTAGAAATATTTTGTGGAAGCGGAAAATTATGATTTTTGGCGATTTTAAATTTATTGTTTTTTATATACTTATTCCTATTCTTATAGTATTGTTTATTATATCAAGAAGAAAGGTTCATAAAGTATTATCAATGTTTACTAAAAATTTAAATTTTCAAAATGATAAAAATTATAAAAGAATATCAAATTTGAGAGTTTTTTCTATAGTATTTATGATACTTGCATCTTCCTTTTTAATATTTGCTTTGATGCAGCCTAAATGGGGAATAGTAGAGCAGAAAATTAAAACGGATAATTATATGATAACTATAGCATTAGATTTATCAAGATCGATGGATGCCGATGATGTATGGCCCTCAAGACTTGAAAGAGCTAAATTAGAAATAGAAAAATTTATAAAAAATACAGATAATTTATCTGCAGCACTAGTAGGATTTGCAGGAACAAGTTTTATAGCTTCTCCGTTTACTCAGGATATTGAAACATTTACATATATATTAGATAATTTGACTACTAAATCTGTTACTTTGCAAGGCACCAGAATAGCCGATGCTTTGATTACTGCAAAAAATACTTTTAATGTAAATGCTGTAAGCAGAAAATCTATTATATTAATAACAGACGGCGAAGATCATGGAGGATATTTTGATGATATATTAAAAGAATTGAATGATATGAATATTAGCGTATATACAATAGGTGTAGGAACTCCTGCAGGAGCTAGTATAAGCACAGACTTGGGAGTAAGAGAAAAAACTGTTATTTCAAAGAGAAATGATAATACATTAAAGTTAATAGCCGATTCTACAGGAGGAAAAAGCTATACTGCAGAAAATATATCATTGGAGAGTATATTTAATGATATGAAGCAGAATATGGACAGTGTTTCTGCTATAAGAAATAATAGAATCTATAAAGAAAGATTTCAAATATTTTTATCTATTTCCTTATCTTTAATATTTATAGCAAGTATATTTAGTATATTAACTCAAATAAAAATAAGAGAAACCATAAAAGAAAAAATAATAAAAGAAAAAATAATGAATAGAAAATCTGAAATTAGGAATTATTAAATTATGAAAAAATATGTTTTATTAATTATCAGCTTTATATCAATTTGTAATGTATATGCTTTTTCATTCAATGAATTTACAGCAAAGTTAGATGTCGATAGGGCAAACAGACTTATAAGAAAAGGAGATTATGATAATGCTGTAAGTTTGTATGAGAAAGCTTTAAGTAAAATTCCTAATTCTCCTGAAATATTTTATAATATGGGTACTACTATGTCATCTATAGGAGATATGAATAATGCTATTCAGTTATTTGATATGGCTAAAAAAAGTGTTACAGAAAAAACAAGCAGAGAAATGAAAAGTGCTATACATTATAATTCAGGAATAGCAAAAATTGAAATTCAGGATTATAGGGGTGCTATAGATGAATTAGTTGAATCTCTTGTCAATGCTCCTGAAGATGAAAACTCAAAAAGGGCATTAGAATATGCACAAAAAAGATTAGAAGAACAGCAGCAGCAGAATAATACAGGTCCTAGTATGCAGCAAAATCCTCAGCAGAATCAGGACGGACAAAGTGATAATAATAACGGCGGTTCTGGAAATAATGATGAGAATAATCAAGACAGTAATAATAATCAAAATAATAATGATAATCAGGATAATCAAAACAATGATAATCAGAATAATAATAACAGAGATAATAATAATCAAAATAACAATGGAGATAATAATCAGAATCAAAATAATAATCAGGATAATAAATCAGATATAGACAGACTATTGGAATCTTTAAGACAGTACAGAAAAGATAAAGATAAAGGAGATCAATATTACGGCGGAGGAAGAATTGATAAGGATTGGTAATATTTTTATAAAAACAATATTAGCATTATTATTTATTGCTTATTCATCTTTATTTTCTCAAACGAAAATTAATGCAAAAATATCAGATACTAAAGTAGGCATAGGGGAAATGTTTACTGTTTCTGTTACTATAGATAATAGTTCTGCAAGAGTTTTAATAGATGATATAGACGGGCTTATGCTCAGAGGTACATCTCAGTCAGTAAATATGATGTATTCTTCAGGTACATTCAAGTCGATTAAAACATATAATTTTACTTATATAGCTGACAGAGAAGGAAAATATATATTTGATAAAATAACTATAAAAATTAATAATAGAACATATATATCCAATCCTGTAGAAATAGAAATTATAGATTCTCCTACAAGGAATAATGACAATTATAAACCAGATTCAAATAAATTTGATAATTTTATGAATTATGCTGATGATATATATGTAGATAATAATATAAATAAAAAAGAAGTATACTTATATGAGCCTGTATATATAAATCAAAAAGCATATTCTCATATACCAGTTACAGTACTTGGATTTTCAAAAATACCAGATAGAACAGATTTTATTTCATATTCCGATTCTTCAGATTATAATTCTTTTACTGAAATAATAGACGGAAAAAGAGTAAGCAGCATACCGTTAAAAAGAGAAGTGCTTTATCCTGTAAAAGAAGGTTATAAAAGCATATCAACTTATCCTTTTACATTTGAAAAAGAAGGAATGTTTTATGACAGAGTTCAGTATGGCGAAGAAACTTTTTCTATAAATGTTATTCCTCTTCCTGATAAAGAAGGTTTTGAAAATTTTTCTGGGGGAGTTGGAAATTTTGTTTTTAGTATGAAAGCTAATAAAACAAATATTGCAGTAGGGGAAGAGCTTCTAATAACTATGGAGGTTTTAGGCGAAGGAAACACATCTATAATAACAATGCCTGAAATTAATGATAATATCACAAATTATTTTTCTGTATATCAGCCTAAAGTATATGAAACTAATTGGTTTGATAATAATAAAATGATTGGAAAAAAAACTAAAGAATATATTTTAGTAGCTAAATCCGAAGGCAGTTTTGCAATTTCAAATATAAATTTTTGTTATTTTTCTCCTAATGATAAAACTTATACGAATATATATTCTCTCCCTATTAATCTTATTATACAAGGAAGCAAAGTTAATGATTCTTCATTTGTAAATAATAATGAAAAAGATATAAGCAGCATTTCAATAAGGGATACCTATTTAAAAGAAGATAAATATTTTAAAATACTTGACATAAAAATAGTTTATTTTTATATAATTATATTGACTGCAGTATGCATATTTATTTTTAATTATAAGAAAATAAATAATATAAAATTTTCATTTGCAAAAGATAATAATGATAATAGAATTGATAATATTTTTAAATATTATAATTCTAATAATAGAAAAGAATATTGTAAATCGGTAGAAGATATCTTATTAACAGCTTTAAAAAATAAATTTCATATAAAAGATGATAATATATTATATGAAAAATTAAATAATTATATAGATGATGAAAAGGCTTATGAAATAAAAAATATAATAGATAAATGCAGATTTGAATTATATTCAGGAAAATCATCTGATAATGAGGATTATCATACAAAGTCTATAGAATTAATAAAATATATAAAAGAATTAAAAATAAAAAAATAGGCAGTTATATATTATGAAAAAATTAATTATAATATTTATTTTATTTCATTCATATTTTTTATACAGCCAATCAAATACTGATTTAGAGAGATTGAATAATTTATTTGAAAATGCTAATAAACTTTATAATAGCGGAAAATATTTGGAGGCTAATTATTTGTATAAAGATATTTCATCATCGAATTTTGTTTCAAAAGATTTGTATTATAATTTAGCTTCTTCTTATGCTGCTATTGGAAGTAATGGATATGCTGTTCTTTATTATGAAAGGGCTTTGAATATATCGCCTTTCGATAAAGATATAAAAATTATGATAAACTCACTAACTGGAAATAATGATTATGATTCTGTATTCATTATTATAATGTATATTTTTTTAATATTGTTTTTAATATTGTTTACTTTACTAATATTACTCTTTATAAATAAAAGAAGATTAAATAATTTTTTATTAATATTATCTTTGATTTTTTTAATACCTGCTGCAGTATTAAATAATAATATAAACTCGGATTATATTATAACTATAAAAAATGCAAATTTATACAGCGGAAGCAGTACTAAATCAAAAGTTTTATCGGATATAAACGAAGGAAAGAAATTAAAAGTAATTGAAGAGTATGATAATTGGTATTATGTAAAAGGTAATTTCAAAGGCTGGATAAATAAAAATTCTGCTGAAAAAATATAATTGAAAAATAATATTTGAATATATAAAAAAATTAAAATGATAATATAAGGATAATATTATGCAAAAAATAGCGGTTGGAATGAGTGCGGGAGTGGATTCTACTACTACGGCAAAACTTTTAAAAGAAGCTGGTAATGAAGTATTCGGCGTTACAATGCTTCTTTGGAATGGGGATAAGAGAGCTCCTTTAAGCGGTTCATGTTATAGTCCTTATCAGGAGAAAATTGCAGAAGAATGCAGAAAATATGCTGAGGCTATAGGAATAGATTATTATGCTTTTGATGTAAGCGAGATGTTTCAAAAAAAGGTTATAGATTATGTTGCTTATTCTTATAAACATGGCTTAACTCCAAATCCTTGTATAATGTGTAATAGCCGTATTAAATTTGAGGCTTTATTTGAAGCTATAGAAAAACAGGGATTAGAATTTGATAAATTTGCTACAGGACATTATGCAGGTATAAGATATGATGAAAAATCAAATAGATATCTTCTATTAAGAGGAAAAAATTTAATAAAAGATCAGTCTTATTTTTTATACAGACTAACTCAAAAGCAGTTATCAAAAATAATTTTTCCAATGCATAAAAATACAAAAGAAGATACTAGAAAAATTGCAAGAGAATATAATTTAGAAGCTGCAGAAAAAAGCGAAAGTCAGGATTTTTTTGCAGGCGAGTATCATAGATTATTTGATGAAGATAAAGAAGGAGATATAATAAATATAGATACTAATGAAGTTATGGGGCATCATAAAGGAATATGGCATTATACAATAGGGCAGCGTAAGGGATTAGGCATAGCATATAAAGAACCTCTATTTATAGTATCATTAGACAGCGAAACTAATACAGTTTATGTTGGGAGTAAAAAACATACATTTGTAAATGAAGTAAATATATATGATGTTAATTGGATAGCTGAGCCTATAGAAAAAGAATTTGAAGCTTTGGTTAAAACAAGAAGTGCCCATAAAGGTACTATGGCTAGAGTTATTCCTATAGATGAAAATACTATTAATATAAAATTTTTAGAGCCTACAGGAATTATAGCTAAAGGTCAGTCCTGCGTATGCTATGATGATGATATAACTTTATGCGGAGGAATTGTTTACTAATTTGTATTTATATTGTTTTTATTTGTATCATATATTAAATTTTAGGAACAATAATGAATAAATTATATATAATTCTATTTAGTTTTATTTTATTAATTTCATGTTCAGATAATGATAAAATAAATTGGGAAAATGATTTTAATAAGGCATTAGAAAAATCCAAATCAGAAAATAAAATAATAATGATTTATATATATACAGATTGGTGCGGAATATGCAAAGAGATGGATAAAACTACATTTGCAGATAAAAGTGTAATTGATAATGCTTTTAATTTTACAGCATTAAAATTTAATCCTGAAAAAGCATCTGAATCTAATAGAAAGGATATACAAAAAAGATATAATATATTAGGATATCCCACTATTATTTTTATTAATAGCAGCGGATTTGTTTTAAAGAAATTAGCAGGCTATATTGATAGTAATGAATTAGTAAATGAAATGAACGGCATAAAAGAAAGAAATGAAAGAGTAAATAATGTATTTAAAGATGATAATGCTGGTATAGAAAAATTAGATATTTATCTTGAATCTGGTTATGATGATGAAGCTTTGAATATATATAATGAGCTTGTAAGAGAAAATAAAATATCTAAAAATAATATGCCGAAATATATGTGCAGGATTGCTCTATTACTTTTAGATAATAATAGATATGAAGAAGGTATGAAATATTTTGATGAGATAATAAATAAATACGGCAGTTATAATGAAGTGTATATAGCACATTATTATAAGGCTCTTGATATGGTGATTAATGATAGACTTACTAATGACGGAGTAAAATATATAGAAAATCTTACTAATAAAATTCCTAATGAAATGAAAGCTGATTATTTAGATTTTATAAATTATTTCAGTTCTAATTATAATTAAATATATTGTTTTATTATAAAAATATTTTATAATATTTCGTATTAAAAGGATAACATTATGAATAAAAATACATTAATAACTTTTATAATAATATTTATGTCTATAATTTCTTGTAATAATGCCAATGCTGAAATAAAATGGGAAAAAGATTTGGCTTCGGCAATGAAGAAAGCTAAAGAAAAAAATCTGCCTATAATGATAGATGTATATACGGATTGGTGTACTTGGTGTAAAGAGTTAGATAAAAATACTTATTCTCATAAAGAAGTTATAGATACTGCTAAAAAAATGGTATCTGTAAAATTAAATCCTGAAACTTCTGCAGAGGGTGCAGAGATAGCTAAAAAATACGGAGTGCAGGGTTTTCCTACAATACTATTTATAAATGCTGACGGACTAGTTTTAGAAAATGTAGGAGGATATGTTGAGGGCGATAAATTTGTTCCGTATATGAAAAATGCTATAGAAAAATTACATAAAGTAAACTCTGTGCTGTCAAGTAAAGAACCTAGTTTAGAAAAATTAGATTTATATATGGAATCTGGAAATGAAGAAGAATCTAAAAAAATATATAATATTTTGATTCAGAAGAATGCTGTTTCAAAAGAAAAAATGCCTAAATATTTACTCGGATTTGCTTTGATGAGAGCTCAAAGAAATGATTATAAAAAGGCTAATGAATATTTTGATACTATTATAAGAGATTATTCTAAATCTGAAGAGGTTTATGTAGCACATTATTATAAGGCGGTTACTATGGTTCTTGCAGGCGAGAAAGATGAGCCTAAAAAATACTTGGAAAAACTTTTAGAGGATCCTAAAACTCCTGATAATATGAAAATGCAGTATGAGAGTTTGCTTTCGTATATAAATGAAAGCTATTAAAATTATATATCAGTTTATTTGATAGGCTTATAGTTATTATTAGTAATAAAAATATATTTAATAATAAAATAGCTTTGAAGCTAGAAAGCTAATCATAAAAATTATGAGTTTCTGATATTGCTAATTGTTAAAATAAAGGGAATTAAAAATTATAAACCCTAAAAAATAAGTTAAGCGAGTTTTATAGCTAGTAATAATAAAACAATTTTTAATAATTTAATACTATATACATTAGATTTTTTATGCTTGACAAAACTTTAATTTTATTAAATAATAATTCAGTTATTTGCATTATTCCAATTAGTTTAAAGGAGTAATTTTTTATGTTCTCTTATATTGTTAGAAGATTATTAGTTTCGCTTTTGACTCTTTTTGTTATAGTAACAATAACATTCTTTTTAATGCATACAGTACCCGGAGGTCCTTTTGTAGGAGAAAAACCGCTTAGTAAAGTTGCTCTTGAAAATTTAAATAGAAAATACGGACTTGATAAGCCATTAGTAGTGCAGTACGGCAATTATTTAAAGAATGCTGTTAAAGGAGATTTAGGCACTTCTTTAACAAAAATAGGGCAGTCAGTTTCTGGAACAATAATAAGAGCTTTCCCTGTATCTTTCAGACTTGGAATATTCAGTATGTTTATCTCTACTACTATAGGAGTTTTATTCGGCATAGTGGCGGCATTAAAGCATGGAAAATTAGCAGACAGAACTGTAATGGTTGCAGCTACTTTAGGCATAGCAGTACCAAGTTTTGTTGTAGCTACAGTATCCATTATTATATTTTCTGTGAAATTAAAACTTCTTCCTGCTTATGGGTTTGATTCTTTCGCTCAGTATATAATGCCCGGATTTGCTTTATCTTTTAGTTCTCTCAGTTTTATGGCTAGACTTATGAGAAGTTCTATGCTTGATGTTATTCACCAAGATTATATAAAAACTGCAAGAGCAAAAGGCGTATCAAGAAGCATAATTATATTTAAGCATGCTTTAAGGAATGCTATTATACCTATAGTTACATATATAGGACCTTTAGCAGCAGCTATTTTAACAGGTTCATTTGTAGTTGAAAAAATATTTAATATACCGGGACTTGGAAGATATTTTGTAGAAAGCATTACACAAAGAGATTATCCTACAATATTAGGTGTTACAATATTTTATGGGGCATTTTTAATAGCTATGAATTTTTTAGTTGACTTATCTTATGGTATAATAGACCCTAGAATAAAAATACAGGAATAATTTTTATAATTTTTTATAAATGAGGATATTAATTGATGGAAAATAGTTTAGATAAATCGTTATTTGTAAAAGCAACGGAGGAAGAAAAAGCTTCTGCTGAAGTAAAAAGAGAGAGTGTAACTTATTGGCAGGATGCATATAGAAGATTTAAAAAAAATAAAGTTGCATTAGTATCCATAATTATAATAGGAATTATAGCCGTACTTTCTATAATAATACCTATATTTTCAGAATACGGATATGCACAAATAAACAGAGGCGTTGAAAATAGTCTTCCTACTTTTAAACATCCATTCGGTACAGATACTTTAGGAAGAGATTTATTAGTCAGATGTATGATAGGTGCTAGAATATCGCTTTTAATAGGCATAGTATCAGCTACTTTGGTTGTAATAATAGGAATAGTTTACGGCTCTATATCAGGATATTTCGGAGGACTTACTGACAGTATTATGATGCGTATAGTTGATATAATAAGTGCTGTGCCTACGCTTTTGGTAGTTGTATTATTATCTGTTGTACTTAAAAGCCCTATGGATAAGTTATTTTTACAAAATGAGTCATTGAGAGGAATAGGACTTTTAGGACCTGGACTTTTCAGCATATTTATAGTTATATCTCTGCTTTATTGGACTAATATGGCTAGAATGACTAGAGGGCAAATTTTAGCATTGAAAGGACAGGAGTTTATAACAGCAGCTAGGGCTTTGGGTACTCCGCATAGCAGGATAATATTTAAGCATTTGATACCTAATGCAATGGGGGCAATAATAGTTTCTGCTATGGTTCAAATACCTAATGCTATATTTGTTGAAGCATTTTTGAGTTTTTTGGGTTTAGGAGTTAGTGCCCCTATGGTTTCTCTTGGTTCTTTAACTTCAAATGCTGTAAGCGGTGTTTATTCTTATCCTTATCAGCTTCTTTTTCCTGCCGCTTTGATAAGTATTATAATACTCTGCTTTAATTTGGTTGGAGACGGTTTGAGAGATGCATTAGACCCTAGAATGAAGAATAGATAATAAAAAATTGTAAGTATTTGATATTATAAATAAATGGAGGAATAATTAAAAATAATTTTTATTAGTAATAATAAGAATAATAATTAATAAAGAGAGCCGAAGCCATAGCTTATTATAGGCATTGGCAAATATAGATTTCGTCGGCGAGTATAGTAATAATAAAACAATTTTTATTAGCAATAATAAAATTATTAGCGAGTTTATCGATAGCAATAATTAAAAAAGCGAGCCAAAGCCATAGCTTATTATAGGTGTTGCTAAAGGCATACTTTGTCGGCAAGCACAGAAATAACAAAGAGATAAACGAGCAGCTAATAAACAGCGAAGCTGGTTATTAGCTATTATTAGCGAGTTTATCGATAGCAATAATAAGGAAATTGATTGATGGAAAATAATCATTTATTAGAAGTTAAAAATTTAAGCGTATCTTTTTTTACGCCTCTTGGAGAAGTTAAGGCAGTTAATAATATTTCATATAAATTGAATAAATCAAAAGTATTGGGCATAGTCGGGGAATCCGGAAGCGGTAAAAGTGTATCGGCTTATTCTATAATGGGACTTATTGAAGAGCCCGGCAAAATTATGAACGGAGAAATCTTATTTGAAGGCAATGATTTAATAAAACTTTCAGAGCATGAAAAAAAGGAAATCAGAGGCGATTTAATATCAATGATATTTCAAGACCCTATGACATGTCTTAATCCTGTATATACTATAGGCAATCAATTAATGGAGGCATTGACTACGCATCAAAAAATAAGCAAAACTGATGCAATAGAAAGAATAGTTGAGCTATTAACTTTAGTCGGTATTAATGAACCTAGAAGAAGAATAAAACAGTATCCTCATGAGCTTTCAGGCGGTATGCGTCAGCGTATAATGATAGCTATGGCACTTGCAGGAGATCCTAAAATACTCATAGCTGATGAGCCTACAACTGCACTTGATGTTACTATACAGGCACAGATACTTGAGCTTATAAAAGATATACAAAAAAAAATAAATATGGCTGTTATACTCATTACGCATGATTTTGGTATAGTGGCGGATATGGCTGATGATATTATAGTTATGTACGGCGGAGGAATAGTAGAAAGAGGAACGGTATTTGATATATTTGAGTCTCCTAAGCATCCTTATACTTTGGGGCTTTTAAAATCGCTTCCCCGTATTGATATAAAACAAGATAGGCTTATTCCTATAGAGGGAACTCCTATTGATTTGCTTAATATGAAGGCAGGCTGTCCTTTTAGTACAAGATGCGAAGAATGTATGAAAGTATGTATTGATAATAAGCCTCCTATAACGGAATTTGAGAAAGGACATTTTTCAGCTTGCTGGCTTCATCAGATGCCTAATTAATAAAATATCAGTATATAAAGAGAGTTTTATATGACGACTTTAATAGAAATACAAGATTTGAAACAGCATTTTAATATAAAGGGCGGATTCTTCGGAAGAAATATACAAACTGTAAAAGCTGTTGACGGAGTATCTTTTACTATAAATAAAGGAGAAACTTTCGGACTTGTCGGAGAGTCTGGAAGCGGTAAAACTACATTAGGAAGAACTCTGCTTCATCTTTATAAACCTACAAGCGGAAAAATATTTTTTGCAGGCGAGGAAGTTAATAAAGACAATTATAGAAATTATGCTAAAAAAATGCAGATAATATTTCAAGACCCTTATGCTTCTCTTAATCCTCGTATGACTGTTGAAGATATAATAGGCGAGGCATTAGATGTACATAAACTTTATTCTACAAGAGATGAAAAGCGTGAAAAGATAATCAATCTTCTTAAACTTGTTGGGCTTAATGAGGAGCAGGCACAAAGATACCCTCACGAGTTTTCAGGAGGACAAAGACAGCGTATAGGAATAGCGAGGGCTTTGGCTGTTAATCCTGAATTTATAGTATGCGATGAACCTGTATCAGCATTAGATGTTTCTATTCAGGCTCAGATTATTAATATGCTTTATGATATGCAGCAGGATATGGGGCTTACTTATTTATTTATAGCCCACGATTTAGCGGTAGTTCGTCAGATATCAAAAAGAATAGGTGTTATGTATTTGGGAAACATTGTTGAGCTTACTGACAGCGAATCATTATACACAAAATCTATGCATCCTTATACTCAGTCTTTGATTTCTGCAATACCTATATCAGAGCCTTCTATTGCAAAGACTAAGAAGAGAATAATACTTTCAGGCGAAATACCTTCTCCAATTAATCCCCCTTCAGGCTGTAAATTCAGAACCAGATGCCCTAAAGCTGAGGCTGTTTGTGCTGAAAAAGTGCCGGAGTTTAGAGAGATAGAAAGCGGTCATTATTGTGCCTGTCATTTGGTATAATTAATTACAAGTTATTAATTGCTTGTAAATTATTAAATTCTATAATTATCCGTATAATTATTTGCAAATTTAGTTGTTTAATTGTATAATATATGAGAGGTGCATATATGATTAAACACAACACAACACAACACAACACAACACAACACAACACAACACAACACAACACAACTAATAATTTTATCTATATTATTAGCAATATCTATATTATCTTCAATATTTATACATTTTTATGCTTTTAATAGAACAGCTGTTTATATAGATACTATATATCATTTATATGATATGAAGCAGTACTATGAAACAAAGACTATACCAGTTGTTGGAAACAGACTTATGAACCCTCAATCTGTTGAAGATAATACTTCTTATGCTAGGATACCGGGCGGATTTTATTATATACTTTATTTGTTTTGCTATACTTTGGGAGGAGCATCCATTGCAGGAGCAAGAATTATTTATATTATACTTTGTGCTTTAATACTCATTTTATTTTTATTTTGGATATATAAAAGATTTTCTCTGTGTTTATGTGCCGTTTTATCAGCATTAATACTAACAAATGGTTATGTTATTTTTTCTTCAAATGATTTTTGGAATCCTAATATACCATTAATGCTTTCTTTTATACTTTTTATTGTTTTTTCTGAATATGTATCAAACAGTGATGAAAAATTAGTTTTTACATCTGCAATTATTATTTTTCCTATAGAGGCATTGATGGCTCAAGGACATATTGCGGTATTTTTTTCAGTAGTTCCTACAACAATTATTTATTTAATAATCAGATATAAGAGAACTTTGAAATATATTAAAGCCCATTTACTTGGTGTTTTCATTGCTTTTTTAACATATATGCCTTATTTGGTTTCAGAGATAAAGAACGGATTTTTTAATACTAATTTAATGATTAATATGCAAAGTACTTCTGTTTTTAAGGGCTTACCTCAGGTTTATTCAATATTAATATTTCCTACAAATGAAATATCCGTTTTATATGGTACTAATTCTGCACCTGTTAATTATTTTTGGTTTAATGAAAATAGTTTTTTATTAGGCATAATATTTCTTACAGTTACAGCTGTTACTGCTTTATCGGCATTTATATATTCTGTAATATTTTTAGTTAAATCAAAAAAAATTAAATTACAAAGTAGTGCATATATTATTGAAAAAGAATTATTCATATTTTATCTATTGTTTATACCATCTGCTTGTTTAGCTTTCTTCTTGTTTAAATCAGCTCCCGGTACATTCAGATATTTATATGGTATGTTTGCTTTTTCTTTCATTACTATAATCATATTATTTAATGAATTTATTAAAAATAAAAATATATTATTATTATCAGCTTTAATTATTTTAACTTTAAATAGTATAAATATGGGATTTTTACATTTGACAAGATATTATAATTTATTTGAAGCTCCGTATACAGAGAAGAAATTTAGAAATATATTAACCGCTATATCTAAAGATGCAGAAGGAAAATCATTTAAAATAGTACCTTATGATGAACATTATTTTGATAATATGAAGCTGGCTTATTTTTCAAACCTTGATTGGAATAGAGATGATAATTCAAAATTAGTTTATTTTATTTATTATGAAATAGAAAATATACGGCTAAAAACTACTGGAAAGTCAAAACATTATGATGATATATTGAATAATTTACCTAGCGATGCAGAGTTTATTGCAGGTGATAATAAATTGAAAGTTTATAGATATATTGAACAGTAATATAGTTATATTTTATACTTAAAATAAATTATATAATTAATTTTTTTACATTATGTTTTTTATATTCTGTAAAATATTATTACTTATTGCTATATTAATTAGAATCCTAATAGTACAAATTTACATATTTTATTTGATAGAATGAAATCATATAATTATAAAGACGATAAAGTTAATAATGACATAGAATATCTTAATAAAAATGCAAATATTATCAGCAGTAATAACAGATTAATTTTATATAAATATATAGGTAAGCTGCCATAATATTATAAAATTTATGTTGACAATTATAAAATTTATCATATAATTCAAATATGAATAAAAAGGTGAAGCTTTATGACGCACAGCACAGCACAGCACAGCACAGCACAGCACAGCTATAACAATATCAATTATACTTATAGCTCTTTCAATAATTGCAAATATTTTTCTTGCATTTTATACTATACCTAAAAGATTTATAAGAATAGATCAGTCTCAGCATTTTTATGATATGAAGAAATGGTATGAAAGCGGAAAGCTGCCTGCTACATCTGCCAGATTTATAGCAAGCCAAGTTATTAATGAAGAGCTTACAACTCCGAGAGTACCCGGAGGGGCTTATTATATATTTTATACCTTGTTTTATAAATTAGCCCAAGAGAATTTATTAGGGGCAAAAATAATTAATTTTATATTTAATTTGATTATTATATCAATATTTTTATTTTGGTTTTATAAAAAATTTGGACTTACTACTCTCTCTTTTATTACTCCTTTAATTTTATGTAATGGGTATTTTGTTATGGCTATTACGGATTTTTGGAATCCTAATATTACTTTAATATTCAGCTTTATATTTTTAATATTTTTATATAGTTATACTGAAGATGAGAATATCAATATGGTGAAAATATCTTCTATAATGATTTTTCCTATTCTTGCTATTATGGTGCAAGGACATTTTGTAACTTTTTTCTCGATGATACCGACTATTATAATTTATTTAATCATAAAATATAAAAGAACATTAAAGTATATTATATATTGGTGTATAGGGATATTTATATCTTTTCTCTTGTATCTTCCGTATTTAATATCTGAAATACAAAATGGATTTAATAATACTCATTTAATGCTGTCTGTAAGACAATCTCTTAGTAAACTTCCTTTTCCTCAAATGCATGCATTATCATTATTTCCTACAAATGAGATGTCTGTTTTTTATGGAAACAGCATATACGGCAGTATAAACTATTGGATGCAGTATCCTATTATATTATTAGGAGTGCTTTTTCTATTTATTAGTGTTTGCTTTTCTTTTTATTGTATAATAAGAGGCGTTTATTTTGCATTTAATAAAAAATATCAGCCTAAAGATAATACAGAAAGCACATTATTAGAAATTTTCAGAATATTTTTGCTTTATATTCCTGTTACGATAATTTTTAATATATTGGCTAGATCTAAGCCAGGTACTTTCCATTATCTATATAATGCTTTTGCTGTTTCATATATTCCTATTATATTATTTTTATTTCAAAAAAGAGAAGTTTTTTTAATTAATAAAAAAGTTTTTTATATATTATCATCTATGCTTATCATTAATATTTTAGTTATGGTGATGCAGATTACAACTTATGTTAAAAATTATGAAAAGCCTAGAAGTACAGAAGGTATGAGAAATATTGCTGAAATATTATTAGAACATTCTAAAGGCAGAGAATTAAGTATTATAGGCGTATATGCAGATGATAATTATATGTACAGAGATATTGCTGCAGCATATTTTCCTGATATGGTTTGGAATCAGAATAATAATTCAACTAATCTGTATATTATTTTAGATAGAATAGGTACATTGTCAAAACCTAAAAATACAGTTTCTGAATATTTAGAATATCTAAGTAAAAATGCTGATTTAATTGGCGATAACGGAACTTTGTATGTATATAAATATAATGGAACTGAGCCTTTAAAAATGCCTAGAAAAAAGTAAAAAGGAATTATTTTTATATTATAAAGAAAGTCATTTAAAATAATATTTTTTAATTTTGACTTTTATATTATTATCTATTATAATTTGCATATGAATTATGAAAAAATGATTACTATAGATAGTCTCAATAAAAAGAATGACTGTTTTGTCAGATATTTATTTTCAAGATTATAATAAAGTTTCTATAAATTGTTTTGCTGCTCTTGGGCTTCTTCCTGAACTTCTTATAGCATAGCTTTCAGCCTGCTTTATAAGTTCTTCTCTTTCCATTTGTATATTATTATGTTCAGCATACGATAAAACAATATCTATAAATAAGTCCTTATCAGGTCTTTGAAAAGTTATTATTATGCCGAATCTATTGGTTAAGCTCATTATCTGCTGAATAGTATCTTCTATATGTATGTCATCTCCCATTCTGTCTTTAAAATTTTCTTTTATTAAATGTCTGTAATTTGAAGTAACATAAACTATAACATTTTTAGGAAAAGAATTTACTCCTCCTTCCAATACTGCTTTTAAATATGAAAAAGTATCATCATTTGAAGAAAAAGTTAAATCGTCTATGAATATTATAAATTTAAGAGGACTTAAACTTAATTTTTCTATTATATCCGTTATAAATGATAATTGACTTTTTTTTACTTCTATAAGCCTCAAACCTTCATTTGTAAACATATTAGCAACAGCTTTTATGGTGCTGCTTTTTCCTGTACCTGCATCTCCGTAAAGAAGTATATTATTTGCCTTTTTTCCTTCTAATAATGCTTTTGTATTTGAAATAACTTTGCTTCTTTCTCTGTCATAGCCGTATAATTGTCTGATATCTTGTTTATCCTGATATTTGGCTGGTATTATGTTTTTTTTCTCATCAAGTGTAAACATATTATTATTATAAAATATGCCGTAGCCTTTTTTTGATATTTCTTTTATATGAGAAGTATATATATCATAAAAATTTATATGTTTATATTCTAATTTTGCTATTTTTTTAAGATTTTCTTCTGTAAATAGAGAATTAAAATCAAATGAAGCTATAAAGCAGAAAAAATTTAATTCATTTTTTAATGCTTCTTCTAAGTTTTTATTTATATTTTCTTTTTTTATACACTTGTATATATATATGTTTTCATCTTTTAGTATTTGTTCTAATAAATAATCGGCTATAGTATCATTATATTTAAAAAGTTCATATAAGAAGTTTGAATAATAACTGCATATTTTTATTATATTCTTATCTGATGTATTTTTATCATCATAAACTTCTAAAAATGAAATTAATTTTTTTATCACTTTTGTTTTTAATATATCTCTAAATATTACTATACTAGAAAATCCTATTTTTATATCTAATATTTTATCATTCATTACTAATTTCCATTTTTTATTGTATTTATTTTAAATTTAAAATAAAAATATTCAAGTATTTTATATTAATTTTTTTATATTTTGTTATATTATATATTGTAGGTGTTTTATAATGCCGAGAATTCTTAAAAAGGCTGTCTTCTATGTAGCAGTTATAATAGGGGTTATGTATGAAAATTAGGACGATGTTTATTATATTCTTAATTTATATTTTATTTGTTTCTTTACTGCTGATTTATTTACAATTAAGAATGGTTAAAAGTGTCAGCGAATACAGCAATATTTATCAGCATGCTATAAAATCTTCAACTATAGCCAGACAGTATCAGCAAAATTCAACATATTTAACTGAATTTGTCAGAAGTTATGCTGCAACAGGTAATCCGAAATATGAGCAGGCATATAATGATTGCATAGCTATATCAGGAGGTAATAAAGCCACCCCTATAAATTATGACAGAGGTTTATATTGGTTCTTATATTTAGGAAGCGGAGTTAAACCTTATAAAGACGGAGAAACTAAATCTTATTCTAATGTTATGAAAGATTTACATTTTTCTAAAGATATGTTTGATTATTTAAGTTTATCAAAACAAAAATCTGAAGAATTAGTTAAATTAGAATTGATGGCTATGGATATAATTAAATCCATTCCTAAAAACCCAGACGGAACAATACCTATAGAATATAAAGAAAGACAATTAGAAGCTATAGAGTTAGTTAATGGAGAAGATTATGCTAAAAAGATTTATGAGATAATGATACCTATTAATTCATTTTTTGATTTATTAGAAAATGATAATAATATGAAATTACATAAAGCTAATAGTGATGTTAAAAAAAATACTATATTATTTTTTATAGCTTTATTATGGGTAATTTTATCTGTTGCAGCATTCTTCGTATTTTTAGCAAAGAATATAGGTAAAAATCTTAGACTATGCGTACATTTAGCTTCAGAAATATCTAATGGTAATTTAACTGAAAATATAGATGAAAGTTTATTAGATAAAAATAATGAATTTGGATCATTACTTAAAAGTTTTCATTATATGATATCTAATTTAAGAGATATAATTTCTAATGTACTAAAAAGCTCCAAAGAGATAGCTGATGCTGCTACTGAAATAGCACATGGAAACAGCGATTTATCTACAAGAACAGAAACTCAGGCATCTCATTTAGAAGAAACAGCTTCATCTATGGAGCAGATTGCTTCTACGATAAAATCTTCTGCTGATAATTCTCTTAAAGGTAATCAGATGATGCAGGATTCTGAAAAGGCTGTTAGGGAGGCTGGAGATATTATAGAGGCTACCACTAATAATATAGAACTTGTATTTGAGGCTAGTAATAAGATAACTGATATTACAAAAATCATTGAAAATATAGCTTTTCAAACTAATATACTTGCACTTAATGCGGCAGTAGAGGCGGCACGTGCGGGAGAGCAGGGAAAGGGATTTGCTGTTGTAGCAAGCGAAGTTAGAAACTTAGCACAGACAAGTCAGTCTTCAGCAAAAGATATTACTTCTCTTATTGCAGATGCCAATGAGAAAATAAAAATAGCTACCGAAACTGCTAGAAAATCTCAGGAAATATTTATAGATATTGAGCAGAAAATAGAGAATACTTCAAGAATTATGCAAGATATTAGTGCTATGGCTATAGAACAGCAGTCTGGTGTTGATCAAGTGAATGTAGCTGTTTCTCAGATGGATCAGTCTACTCAGCAGAATGCTTCTTTAGTTGAAGAGGCTACCGCTTCTTCTGAGGCTTTAATGGGGCAGGCAAGGGAGCTTATTGATTTAATGAAGTTTTTTAAAGTTTAATTTTGTAATTTTATTAAAACTGCATAATGATTTATAATATATTAAATTTTGCTGATACTTCTAGCTGTCTAATTTATTTATTAAAATATTTTTTAAATCTATTATTATATGAGATACATTATATATGCAGATTGAAGTATGCTTATTTTTGTAAGTATCTAATAAATTAACTATTTTATAAAATACTAATTGATATATTATATGCTATAGTTAAAACTTATATGCTGCGATTTTCATATAATATGAGAATTTTTTATAAAATATATGCTCTAATTATTGTATTAATTGATTTATTATATTAGAATTAATTTTATTTATAATTATTATTTTAGGAGAATATTATGAAAGCTGCTATAATATTTGGAAGCAGGTCTGATACGGAAAAAATGAAAGGAGCCGCTTCTTGTTTGAAAGAATTTGAAATAGAGTATAAGGCATTCATACTTTCGGCACATAGAGTACCTGAATATCTTGAAAAAACAATTAAAGATATAGAAGAAAATAATTTTGAAGTGATAATAGCAGGAGCGGGACTTGCCGCTCATTTGCCTGGTGTAATAGCTTCAAAAACTATACTGCCTGTTATAGGAGTGCCTATTAGTGCTGGTAATCTTGACGGAATGGACGCTTTACTTTCTATAGTTCAAATGCCCAAGCCTATAACTGTTGCTGCTGTAGGTATTAATAATTCTTATAATGCTGGAATGCTTGCAGTTGAGATTCTTGCTTTAAAATATACTGAAATTAAAAATAAATTAATAGAATATAGAAAAAAAATGAAAGAAGATTTTATTGCCGATAATGATAAGCCTATAGATTTTGATATTTGAATTATAGTAGAAAATAATAATTTTTAATAATAATAAAAAATAATTAAAAAAAGCAAGCCGAAGCACATCGATAATTTATTATCGATATAGTTAAAGCGAAGGCGAGCATAGCAATAATAAAAAATAATAATTTTTAATAATAATAAAAAATAATTAAAAAAAGCAAGCCGAAGCAAAGGCACGCTTCGCGAGGCGGACTTCGTCGGCGAGCATTGTCGCAGGTACGCGGCAGCGGCAATAATAAATAATAATTTTTTAAATATTAGAAAGCTAAATATAAAAATTGTGAGTGCCTGACATTCGTAAGAATGGCAGGGAAGATCATACTAGAAAGCTAAATATAAAAATTGTGAGCGTATAGCAAAGTCATTTGCTATACACTTTGTGTGAACAATTTTTATTAGCAATAATAATAAATAATAATTTATAAGTTTTAATAAATAGGAGTTAAACTATGTCTAAAGAAAAAAAAGAAATGATGTATGAGGGAAAGGCTAAAAAGATATATATTTCTGATAATGCTGATGAAATAATAGTGTATTATAAAGATGATGCTACAGCTTTTAACGGAGAGAAAAAAGGTTCTATTAAAGATAAAGGAGTTATGAATAATGAAATAACTTCTCTTCTTTTTAAGATGCTTGAAAAAAATGGAATAAAAACACATTTTATAGAAAAATTAAATGACAGAGAACAGCTTTGTCAGAAAGTTAAAATTTTCCCATTGGAAGTAATAGTTAGAAATTTAATTGCAGGTTCTATGGCAAAGAGGCTTGGAATAGAAGAGGGTACAGTTCCGCCTAATACTATATTTGAAATTTGCTATAAAAATGATGAATACGGAGATCCTTTAATCAATGATCATCATGCTGTTGCTTTGAAATTGGCTGATTATGATGAATTAAAATATATTTATGAAGTAACAGCAAAAGTTAATAATTTACTTAAAGATGCTTTAGATAAAATAGGTATTACTTTAGTCGATTTCAAAGTAGAGTTCGGTAAGAATTCAAAAGGAGAAATACTTTTAGCTGATGAAATTACTCCTGATACATGCAGATTTTGGGATAAGGAAACTGGTAAAAAGTTAGATAAAGATAGATTTAGAAGAGATTTAGGCTCTATAGAAGAGGCTTATATAGAAGTTTTAAATAGGCTTAATAATTTATAATTTTTAATAATAAAAGACTTTGCAAGAATATAAAAATATCAGCAAAGTCTTTTTTATTTATATAATATTTTTTATTATTTTACTTCTTTTATTTCTCCTAATTTTTTTATTTTTTCTTCAGCAGTTTTTTTTAATATTAATTTTTCTCTGTCTTTTTCAGCTATATAATAATTATTTCTTAATATATGTATTATATCTTTAGCTTCATTGATTGTACCGCTTTTTTTATAAGCATATATAATCATTTGTATTAATGATATAGTAGATGGAAGACCTATATATATAATTGCAGCTCCTGCTGACGGAATAGCTGCTATAGAAGAGGCTATTAATGCTTTATTTTTTCCTAATTTTTTTGATGATATTATAGCTGCAGCTGCAACTAAAACTCCGCCTATAAGAATGCCCCATACTATTTTACCTGTATTTTTGATATTTGAAATTTTATTTCCAAGTTTATTTTCTATATAAATAATATCATTATCCGAAATAACTGCATCTACTAATTCTTCTTCATTTATGCATATTTTATAAGAAGCTTCTTTCATAATTCACATTGTCCTTATTAATTATACTTTATAATATGATAAATTTATTAATAAAAAAGTCAATGGATTTTTATATATTTTACAGTAAAAATTATGTTAACAACTTTTTTTAGGTATATCAGTAGGGTAGTTTCCTGTAAAACATCCTATGCAGTAATTACCATTATTCAAAGCTTCAAGCATATCCTCTATACTGAGATATTCTAAAGTATCGGCATTAATTTCTTTTCTAATTTCCTCTACAGAAAGTTTAGCTCCTATCAGTTCTTTTTTTGAAGATATATCAACACCATAATAGCAGGGGCTTTTTATGATAGGCGAAGCAGACCTGAAATGCACTTCTTTAGCACCAGCTTTTCTTACAATATCTATTAATATTCTGCTTGTAGTTCCTCTTACCAATGAATCATCTATTAATATAACTCTTTTACCGTCTATTAAATGTTTTAGAGGATTGAATTTTAATTTGACAGTTTCTTCTCTGGAGGACTGCTCAGGCATAATAAATGTTCTTCCTATGTATCTGTTTTTAATTAATCCTATGCTGTAAGGAATACCGCTTTCTTTTGCAAAACCTAATGCTGCTATAGTACCAGAATCCTGAATGCCTATAACTATATCCGCATCTGCTTTATTTTTTTTAGCTAATAATACCCCTGTTTGAAACCTTACATCATAAACATTAATACCGTCTATATTACTTTCAGGACGTGCAAAATATATATGTTCAAAGGTGCATGGATAATGCTTTACATACTCTTTACTATATTTAAAAGATTTTACTCCTTCTTCATCTATTATAACCATTTCGCCTGCTTCTATATCACGTATAAATTTAGCTCCTACAGCATCCAAAGCACATGACTCTGAGGATAAAAAATAATCTCCATTTGAATTTGTTCCCAAGCATAAAGGTCTTATACCATAAGGGTCTCTTATTCCTATAAGTTTTCCTTCTACAACTATCACTAAAGCAAAAGCTCCTTTTATAATATTAATGCTTTCTTTTATGCCTTCTATAAAATTATTTACAGTTTTTCTAGCTATAAGCTTAATTATAACTTCAGTATCAGAAGTGGCATTAAATGTTGCTCCCCCTTCTTCAAGCTCATATCTTAATTCTTCAGCATTAGTTAAATTTCCATTATGTGCTATTGCTATTTGTCCCAATCTAAAAAGATTTTCAAGAGGCTGAGCATTTTCTATTTTGTTTTCTCCTGTTGTAGAATATCTTACATGTCCTATAGCTATATTTCCTTCAGTATCTTTAGGTATATTGCTGGAAAATAAATCTGATACAAGTCCCATAGATTTATATGTAAATAAATGTTTGTAATTTGATATTGTAATTCCTGCACTTTCCTGTCCTCTATGCTGTAAAGAATAAAGTGCATAATTTAAAGTTTTTAATATATCTTTTTTTATTTCTTTAGAGTAAATACCGAAAATTCCGCATTCTTCTCTAGGCTTATCGTATATTTTTTCAATGCTATTCATTATTATTATAACCAACTTTATTTTTTATTTTAATAATAATATTATAATTAATTTTATTTTTATACAATAGATTTATAAAAAAATTGTTTAATAGTATTATATACTGCATAATTTTTATTTTAAAAATCGTATATTGTAATTTAAATATTAATAGTATGAGTTTTTAGATATTTTAATAAAAATTGCTTTATTATTGCTAGCTATAAACTTTATATTATTACTATGCTCGCCTTCGCTTTAACTACATCGATAATAAATTATCGATGTGCTTCGGC
>NZ_CAJTQJ010000025.1 GCF_910578695.1 uncultured Brachyspira sp. | reverse complement strand
ATTCTGTTGATATTTATCATATAGGAATTATAACAAAAACGATATAAAAGTAAATATTGATTATTAAATTAAATAAATATAGTATATATAACTAAAATACAAAAACTGAATAAGATAACAACAAATCAAAAACATTCATTTGGGTGTCTGGCGGCTATGCTATATAGTTTTGATTATGATGTTTTAAGATAGGTTTATTGTGAAAGAGTATCAAGCATTTAAATTAAGCGGTAATAAACTATATCTTTATGAAAAGTCAAAGATTATGAAGTAGGAAAATAATAAAAACGGCTTGAGAAAAATCATAATGGCAGCACAAGCATAAAGCCAGATGCGGATAAAAATAGCTAACCTAAAATGCAAATATCTGATATAGATATTAATACCGCAACAACAACTTTAACTATACAATAATAACATATAATTTTTGTATTTTACATAGAAGTAAAGATATAGTAATAGCCGTATCTTTACTCTTTGTTTGTTTAATGTTTTTTATTATTGAATAAATTTTGTGTGTAATTGTTATGGTTTTTGTTGGGTAATTTTGTATATAATTACCAATTAAAAATCTAATACTTGAATTTTTATATTTTTATAATATATTATAATCTATTATGAAAGAGAATATAGAAAATAAAAAAAACATAGAAAATGAAAATAAAAAAAACATAGAAAATATAGAAGAAACAAAAAAAGAAGAAAATACAGCAAACTATAAAGAATTTACTGTATCGCTTTCCAGCATAGATTATGAAGGACCATTATCTATACTTTTTGATATGCTTAAAAGAAGCGAGAAAAGCATATATGAAGTTTCTATACTTGAAATAATAGATCAGTTTACTGAATATTTGAAGAATCAGGCTGCTTTAAATTTGGATTCCACAGGCGATTTTTTGGTTGCAGCTTCTGAATTTCATCTTTATAAATCAAGAATGCTTCTTCCTTATGATATAGATGATGATAAGTTTACAGACAGACTTAAATTTGAAATAGTAGAACAAATGCTTGAGTTTCAAAGATATAAAATGGCATCAGAAGAACTTGATAAACTTCAGGAGACATCTGATTCTATATTCGAGAGAAAGGATACTGAGAGAGTAAAATTATTAAAAAATGCTGATGCTGATGATAATGAAATAGCTTGGAAAGATATTACTCTTTATGATTTGGTATATGCTTTTACTAAAGTGCAGTTTGTCCCTGAAACAGATTTAGCAGTACTTTCTGGAATGTCTAATTTTCATATAGATAATGCTATTGATATGATAAGAATAAAATTATCAGAAACGGCATTTTTTCCTTTCATTATGCTATTTAAAAACGGAGTTACTAAAAGACAGCTTGTTACATTTTTTCTTGCCATATTGGAATTAGTTAAAGAAAAAGAAATTTTAATTAAGCAGGAGATGAAATTCAAAGATATTTATATATTTAAAAGAGATGAAAGTTTTATGCCGAAAAAAGATGAAGAATTATTAGAAAAAGAAAGTACCGAATAAAAAAAATATTAAAAAAATAAATAATAAGTATATTAAATTATGAAAAAGTATAAACCTAAAAATAAAATTGAATTAAGAAGTTTGATAGAAAATAATAATATTTATTTAGGAGATATAGACACTTCTCTTATAACCGATATGTCTATGCTTTTTGAAAAACCTAATTTTGCATGCTTTGAGGGTTCTTATAATGAATATGAAAACTATAATATAAGAACAGATTTTTCAGGGATAGAGAAATGGAATACTTCTAATGTTAAATCTATGAAATCTATGTTTCATAATATAAAAAATTTCAATATAAATATTAATGATTGGAATGTTTGTAATGTTTCGGATATGTCATATATGTTTTTTGGGGCAGAGAGTTTTAATCAGCCTTTAGATAAGTGGAATATAAGTAATGTGAAATATATGATTTGTATGTTTAAGAATGCTTGTAATTTTAATCAGAATTTGAATGCTTGGAATATAAATAGAGATGCTGATATTAAGGATATGTTTTTAAATACTTCTTTGAAAGAAAAGCCGAATTGGTATTATAGCAGATAGTTTTTATTTATCATCATAATTATCTTTATATGATAATATTATTATAATCATTATCTATTTTGTATATTAATCTATGTTTTTTTATTTATTCTTCTTGAATAGCAATCTTCATATTTATGTTTTAACTTTTCAGGTTTTCCTATACTTTTATAAGGTGTTTTTAATATACTTTCTATTAAATCATTTATTCTTTTTAATATTTTTTTATCTGTTTTTTGAAAAAATAATATATGTTCTTTTGCCTTTTTAGCAGCAATAATATCATCATTCATTTTCCATAGCTCTTAAATCTTTTATAGAATATTTTGTTATTTTTCCTTCTTTTAATTGCTTTAATGATATATCCAAATCATTTTCTATATTTACATTATATTTATTAAATAGATTCAATGACTTCTTTATTATATCTAATATTTTTGCAGCTCCTAAAATAGAAAATATAACTGTTGAAGCAAATTTTTCATTTGTATTTCTTTTTCTTGGTATTCTTAAAGCCAAAAACTCATATTCAAATAATTTATTTTCCTCAGCTATTCGTACAATTTTAGAAGAGCCTATATATATATTCATAGATTCTTTTATCATATCAGAAAGCATATACGGAGGATATTTGCATATAGAAAATTTTATGAGATTTTTTAATTTCTTATTTTCATTTTCTAATGCATTATTTAAATTATCTAAATTACCTATTATTAAATTTAATTCTTCTATTCTATTTTGTAAGTCTTTTATCAATTCAGATTGATATTTATCATGTGCTGTAACATATTTAATAGTATCTAGTATATCCATAAATATTATGCCTTTGATATTTGTTTACTATAATTTATATTCTATAAAAAAATAGTTAAAAGTCAATATAGTTAATTTTGTTGTAATGTTTTAGAAAATTTGTTATTATATATAATTGAGAAATATTTATTGGATTATTATAATGATAAAATCTTTTAACGGTGTTTTAAGCAGAAAAAATGTTTCGCTCAAAAAATTTAATACTTTCAGAGTTAATGCTAAGGCTTTAGAATTTTATGTGCCTGAAACTATTAATGGTTTTATAGATTTGATTAAATACCTTAATGATAATAACAAAAAGTACATAATTTTGGGAGGCGGAAGCAATATATTATTTTTAGATAAGATAATAGAGCTCCCTATAATATATACAGGTTTTTTTTCTAGGGCAGAACATACATCTCATAATATTCTAGCATATTCGGGAGCTAATGTTATTGATGTCGTTAAATATGCTTATAGAAATTCTTTCACAGGCTTAGAGTTTTTATATGGGCTTCCCGGAAGCATAGGAGGGGCTGCTTATATGAATGCAAGATGTTATGAGCATTCTATATCTGAATTTATAGACAGTGTTGGTATAATAGATGAAAATATTGAATATATGCATATTGGTATTGATGATTGTAAATATGCTTATAAAAAAAGTATTTTTCAAGAAAGAAAATATATTATTATTGATGTGAGATTCAAATTAAATAAGTCTTCAAAGAGATTAATAAAACCTGAAATGAATAAGTATTATAAAGACAGAAAGAATAAGCGTCAATTTAAATACCCTTCTGCAGGAAGTACATTTTTGAATGATTATGAAACTAATATGATAGCTGGTAAAGTAATAGATTCTATTAATATTAAGAATATGACATTAGGGGGAGCTATGGTTTCTCCTTATCATGCTAATTTTATAGTTAATTATAAAAATGCTTCTGGAATGGATATATTTAATCTCATAAAGAAAGTAAAAGATGAAGTTTATAATCAAAAAGGAATTATTTTAAAGCCTGAAGTAAAGATAATTTCTAATAATGGAGAAGTAAAATTATAAAAAATATCAATAAACTTTTCTTAAATATCCAGCCATAGTTTTTTTAAAATTTCAGCTTTATATATTTTAATTTTTTTTAATATATACAAAAATGCATTTAGATAATATTATTTTTAATCAGCTTCACGCATAGTAAATATATATTAAATAATTTATTATAAAAATTTATGGCGTACAATGCTTTTTATTTTTTTTATTTTTAAGAGAATTAAAATTATAATTTATATTAGGGGCAGAAAGCAAATAAGCAGGGATTTAAAATATATTCAATAATATTAAAAATAAAGGCATTATAAAACATACTATAAAAGCCCAAATTCCGTAAACATATATATAAAATGCTGATTTAGTATTCCCGATAATAATATCTTTTATATTTGGAATGCTGTCAGGTTTTCTGAATATTATTAGTACAGACTTAATATTAAAAAATGTTATAAAAATCAAATTCCCAAGCATAACTAAATTTGTGCCTATTAATGTTATTTTGTTAGGAGTAATGCCGTATTCTATTAATCTATATAAAGAAGAAGTTAATACTAATATATCAAAAACAATAGCTATTATAGGAAGAATTAAATATACTGCTTTAGTGAATATACTTGATTTATAATCTATTCTTACAAAGAACATATTTAATACAATTACAGCAAGCATAATATTATAAAGTATAAAAGCAGCCCTATTATCATAAGGTCTTATATCAGGCATTAATAGAAGAATCAGAAGTGTGAATATAAATAATAAACTAAAAGGCATTAATATTCTTGATAAATATATAGAAATATTAGTTTTCATTTTTCTATAAACTGTATATACCAAAAAAGGAAATAATGAAGCAAAAAATGATATTGTCATCATTATTAATTTAATTATAATCTTTTCATCTAAATTTACAGTAATATCTTCAAGTAAATAAAAAACTATTGTTATAAATATTCCAAATACTGCTGATACTATAGAGGCTATTAAGCCTGCAAATACTAATATATCGGCAGAAAAAGTAAAAAACTCTGAAATACTTTTTGAGTTTAATACTTGAAAGCCGTTATATGATAATAAAGTTATTATAAAAAAGATTATCGGAGAGAATATATATTTGATGTAGTAAATTTGATTATAAAATTTTATATTTTTTATACCATCAAAAGAACTAATTGCTGTAAAAAAATTAGTGCTTAAAGTTATAACTGATAAAAATAAAAAAGACAGAGATATTATAATTATATTTTTAATATCAAATTTTGAATTAATATTAAATATTAAGCTAAAACAAAAAAAATAAAATATATAAAAATAAAATCTATCTATTATAAATTTATTTGCAAAATTATAGTCTTTAAACATAAAATCAGCATTTATATAAGTAAATACAGCAATGCTTAATGCGGCAATAAATCCTATAAAAATAATTATTAAATTTGATGTCAAATTATTTTCTAATATTCTGCCTATTTTATAATTTATTTTACTTATATTATCGTTTTTAATATTATTTTCCTGCATTTATTAATCCATAAAATTAGTATACCATATAGTAGTAAATAAAAATCAATAAAGATTATATAATAATAAATATAAAAGTCAATTAATACATTAATCCCACCAGAAATACCAAACATCTGATTTTAATAATGTACCTGCAAGCTTACCAAGATCATAATCTTCAGCATATTGGTCTACTCTGTCAAGACAAAAATAATAATGCTCTATAGCAAGTTCTCTCGCTTCTTCTTCTGTTTTAGGCTGTTTTTCTGCAAAAAGCTCCCAAGTATCATAGCCTACTACAGCAGGGTATGCATTATATTTTTCATACCAATATTTAAAAATGCTAGTTTGTGTTTCAGGGTCAGGACAATCATTAAATCCGCCCATAGGTATATAGCATGCCAATTCATAAGGATTAGAAGTAGGAATTTTAGCTAATATTAAATCAACTGTTTTTTCTGTTTTATAATCATAATAAGATCCAAAACTTTTTATAATTTCAAATTCCTCTATAGGAGCATTGAATGATTTTTTTACTTCTTCAATAGAATCTTCATCATCATAAATATCCTCTATATCCTGATTCAAGCATTCTTTATAATCTATCTCTTTTGATTTTTCTATATATTCAGAAATAAGTTTTTTTGAATCTTCAATTTCACAGTCATTATCTTCTAAAAACATTTCTATTGATTCTATAAGTATATCAGTAGGTATTATTATTAAAGGAGTATATCCTTCCTTTTTTCCTTTTTCTAAATTCTCTTTATACCAATCCATTATCTTAGTATCATCTTCAAGTCCGCCTTTAAGTATTTCATAATCGCATTTCAAAAAATCTGTTATGAATTTTATATTATCATTCATAATTATATCTCCTAAAATAATATTTTGTGATTCACTATTCTTACTGCAGGCAATAATAAATGCTGCAAGTATCATTATAAATATATTTCTCATAATCTCAATTAAAAAGCTCTCTTTTTGCTAAATTATATATAATTTCTAATTGTTTTTCAATATTTTTATTTGCAAAATGCTATTATTTATTAATTTCAATCATTTTTCTTTTTCTTTTTCTTTACTTTAGGCAAAAAAATAAATGCATTTCATACCTAAGTTTTAACAAATTTAAGTTATCTAGAACAGCCCCTAATATTATAGCTAAAAAATACTAATAAATCATTGTATACCTAAAATATTCAGCATTTCAGTTTCTATTGCTTTAATATCTCCTTTTGCTTCCCAAATAGCTTTTATTTCAGCCCTTCTTTTCTTTAATAATTCTTCCTGTCCTTCTTTATCTAAAGTTTCTTTTGCAGCAAAATATGCATCGCTTATAAGTTTGTCAGCCATTCTCAAAGTTCTGTCTGATACTATTGCTTTGTCTGATGCATTTTCTGCTTTAGACATATCAAAACTAGCATCAGTTTTTAAAGCTCCTTCTGGTACTCCGTTAAGTATGCTTCCTTTCCATAATAATTTTGGTTTACGGCTATATGTCATATATTGAAAATAATCTACAGATTTCATTTCATTATTGTCAAAAAATATATCCATTGCATTACCTCTGCTTTTATGAAAAAGAAACATTTTATTTTTTCCATTCTCTGTATATATTCTCTGTTGTACACCTAAATGTCCTTGAAAATCATTATTGCTGTTAATGACTCTGCCAATTTCTGAATCTAAATCTATTTCAAGATTATCTTTTAAAAGTAATGTAAACTTAACCTCACCGCCTCTTCCGCCAGTGTGTATATGATTATAATAAACCATTAATTCTTCTTTGCCGTCATTATTTATATCGCATAAGAAAAAATTCAATTCCTCTTCAGTGATTCCTCCAATAAATCTAGTAAAATTTATAGTATCCTCTATATAGTCAATATATTCATATTTTGCTATAATAAGGTCGTCAAAATTTTCAGATTTAGAATATTTAAAATAATCTTGCAAATTATTATTAGAATTTTTAAAATAATCTTTCAAATCATTTTCAGAAATATAATTTTTATAAGCTTCTGGCAGTTTATAAATATTTCCAAGACGAAAATTATAATTTGTTTGTATTTCAAAAATTGCATATTGATTATTTCCCATAAAATTAGGATTAAAATACAGTACTTCATCTATACCATAAGTATAATCAGACGAATAAACAAATGTATTTTTCTTAAACTCTAAAAAGTAAAGTTCATCCTCAGAATCATACGAATAATACATTAAATAAAAGTTCTTATAATAACTTTCTTTACCATCATAATGAATATCTTTTCTATTAAAGTTATGAATATAAGTTCTTATAAATTTATTCATTATATCAGCATTGTAAATATTATTACTGAGATTATTATTCCCATACATCGCACTATTTTCTATAGTGTCAATAGATGAGCTGTAAGCAGATCCTGAATAAAATACTTCAGATAAACTATAATTATTTTCATTATGAACATCTAAATACCCATAATCTTTTGATATAATATCAAGAAATCCATATTTATATGCATCATAAATTAATTTTTCTGCTCTTAAAGAATCAGGAGCTTCTATTATATAATTAATTAATTTCATATTATTACTATATCGTTCATTATAACTATCCTCATCATCATAACTTTTTGTCAGCACCATCATAACTATATTAGTACCGCCTGATTTTTTCCATTCTGTTAAATATTTTTTTATTTCTTCAAAGCGGTATAGAGAATCCGTTGCAAAATGAGATAAGAATAAAGCTAAATAAACATCAGCATCTTTTTTATTTAATTTTAATAATTCCTCTCTCGCTTTTTTTAAAGCCAAATTCCTCTCAACATATAAATACTCAATAGCCTGCACAATATAATAATATTCATTTTCATACAAATGAGGAATCCCATTATGCCTAATAGGTTCATGATAAGCATTTGATATAAACTCTATAGAATATTTTTTTCTTTCATCATCATTAGCAAATTTCCTGTTAAGAAAATCAAGATTTATTTTTGTTTCTTCAAGATGTTCTCTTTCTTCTTTTAACTCTTCATCAAATTTAGATTTATCTGCTCTAATGCCTTTATAAACATATTTCATATCAAAAAATTCTTTTTCAGTTTCTTCTTTTTTATTTTGCCCAATGTTATTTTGTGATTGTTTTATTTCTTTACTATTTTTACAGCCAGTAATAATTAATGCTGTAAGTATTATTATAAATATATTTCTCATAACCGCTCCATTTTTAAGACTTCATTCACTTGATTTAATACTATAATTTTAATAGATTTTTTCCATATAGTTATAATTATTCTTATATTTAAATATATTATAAAAACATCTATTTTATATTTTTATGCTGAATTTTTTTATTATATATCTATACAATTTTATATTATTTTTGTTAATGTATTTTCTAATACATTTGATTTCAATTATATTTTATATGTATTTAATATTATAGCTAAAAAATACTAACAAATCATTGTATACCTAAAATATTCAGCATTTCAGTTTCTATTGCTTTAATATCTCCTTTTGCTTCCCAAATAGCTTTTATTTCAGCCCTTCTTTTCTTTAATAATTCTTCCTGTCCTTCTTTATCTAAAGTTTCTTTTGCAGCAAAATATGCATCGCTTATAAGTTTGTCAGCCATTCTCAAAGTTCTGTCTGATACTATTGCTTTATCTGATGCATTTTCTGCTTTAGACATATCAAAACTAGCATCAGTTTTTAAAGCTCCTTCTGGTACTCCGTTAAGTATGCTTCCTTTCCATTCCAATTTAGGCTGATAATTATATATGATATAGTCAAAATATTCTGCATTCTTTATTTCATTCTTATCAATGAATATATCAAAAGCCTCATTAGAAGATTTATTTAATAAAAATATTTTATTTTTACCATCTTCAGTATATATCTTTTGAATACAATGTAAATCTTGAAGACCATTATCATTAATAAGCCTGCCTATTTCTGAATCAAAATCTATTTCTAAATTATCTTTTAAAAGCAGAGTATAATTCACTGTGCCGCCTCTTCCTCCTGAATATATATATTCGCCTGAAAGCATTAATTCTTCTTTACCGTCATTATTTATATCGCATAAAAAGAAATATACGGAATGCAAAGGCCATCCCATTGCTTCGCCTATATAAGATGAATATTCTTCTTCATTAAATTTACCGAAACTTATAAATTTAGAGCCTTTAGTATAATCTTTCAAATCATTCATAGAAATTGAATTAATTTCAGCAGATTCTGCTTTATCTATATCTCCAAGTCTGAAATTATAATTTTTTATTTGTTTAAATGAAGCATATATATGATTATTCATAAACTGAGTATTATAATAATGCATATTTACTAGTCCTTCATTTCCTGATTCAACTACAAATGTATTTTTATTAAACTCAATAAAACTAAGTTCGTTCCATTCATTATAACCATCTCCATCATATATATTATAATAATTTTGATAATATGGTAAATAGTCTTTTATTTTATCATCACTTAATCTATTTGTAACATAAGTTTTTATATATTTGTTTATTATATTTTCATTAAAAATTTCAGGAATACTTATTAATGAGGATAATCTGGCTGTACCTTCATATTCAATTGAAGTTAAAGAATAATTATTTTCATTAAATAAATCTATATATCCAGTATTTTTTGAAATATATCTATAGAAATTATCTTTATAAGCATCAGCAATTAATTTTTCTGCTCTTAAAGAATTAGGAGCTTCTATTATATAATTAACTAATTTCATCTTATTGCTGTAAGCATTATCATCATCATATTTTTCTATCATCATAGCTATATTAGTACCGCCTGCTTTTTTCCATTCTATTAAATATTTTTTTTCTTCTTCAAAATAATAAAGCGAATCACAAGCAAAATGCGATAAGAATAAAGCCAAATAAATATCAGCATCTTTTTTATTTAATTTTAATAATTCCTCTCTTGCTTTTTTTAATGCCAAATTCTGCTCAGCATATAAATATTCAGCTGCATAATATTCTGTAAAATCTTCATTATACTTATCCCAGCTGCTGAATACTCTGCTGAAAGGATCATAATTAACATTCGATATAAACTCTATAGAATATTTTTTTCTTTCATCATCATTGGCAAATTTCCTATTAAGAAAATCAAAATTTCTTTTTGTTTCTTCATTATACTCTCTTAAATTTTTAATCTCTTCATCACATTTAGATTTATCTGCTCTAATTCCTTTATAAACATATTTCATATCAAAAAATTCTTTTTTAGATTCTGCTTTTTGATTATCTGATAAAACTGAAGTCTGAGAATTAGTATTTTGTGATGTTTGATTTATTTCTTTGCTACCGCCGCCGCAGGAAATTACAGCAATCATTAAAAATAGCATTGTAATAATAGAAAAAACTGTTTTCATTTTTTATCTTTTTACCTTTTATTTTATGTATGTATTATGATTTGCGTATCATAAATTAAAATTATAAAAATTTCAATTATAAAATATTTTTAACAAAAAAGTGCATATACTTTTTATTTTATTACTTTTATATTTATGAACTAAGATAATGTTCTAAACCTAAATGATTATTCAAATGATACTATTATCTGATATGATACAATTAGCAATAATTATAAAAAAGCCTGCCTATATAAGACAGACTTTTTTTATTCAAAACTAAATTAATGTTTTTATTTATTATGTTTAAGCAAATTACTCAGCAGTGCCGCCAGTGTTTCCGCCGCCTGAAGCAGGCTTAATATTTTTTATAGCATCAACAGCAGCCTGTCTGACAACAACAAAGTACTGATCATTCTGAGCTAAATCTATTAAATCGCTTAAAGCAGCCTGATCGCCTATTTTACCTAAAGCAACAGCAGTTTCATAAACTACAGCCTGAGTTTTAGCTAATCTTAATTGGAAAAGCAAAGCAGGTACGCCTTTAGAACTTCCTATTTCGCCTAATGCCTGAGCAGCAGCTATAATATTAGAAATTTCCTGTTCAGAATAAAGCATTTCAGATATATATTTTACAGAAGTTTCTGATTTAGCAGCTTTTGCAGCCTGCAAAGCCTGATAGCGAACCATAGAATCAGAATTCTGCTTTGAAGGAGAATTCAAACCATAACTTACATATCTGTTAATTGCCAATAATAAATTTTCAGAACTAGCACCTTTTTCGCCTAAAGCTTTAAAGCACATAGCTTTTACCTCAGGACTTCCGCTTTCAATAGCAGCTATTAAAAGTTTTTCATCTTGATTTGCTAAAGCATCTACAAAATTTTGAGATAATTCTTCTCTAGGCTTATTACCGCCCGATGCTGTTTCTTGGGCAAAAATAGATGATAAAGAAAATGCCAACATTAATGTTACAATAAATATTTTCTTGAGCATTATACAACCCCTTAATATATTAAGTTCTACTAATAATACTATTATTATTCAATAATTGCAAGCAAATTTAATAAATTTATAAAAAAATAATATTGCAAATATACTATATTTTTTATTTATATAAAAATAATACTTAAGAATATAGTTTTAATTTTTAACTAAATTAATATAAATTCTTTGATAATATCTTGCAAAAAGATATATGTATTTTATAATATAAAAAGCATAATATCATAATTTAGTAAAATTGGAGAATATTTATGAAAAAAATAATCAATAATATTACTAATCTCAAGTATGAAGCATACATATACAAGTAAAAAATCAGGCTAAATCTCATCTTATTCTTAAATTGATGATATTAAAAATCAATAAAATTATATTAAAAGGAATTAATATGGTTAGTTTAATATTTGTTTCTCATAGCTATAAACTCGCTGAAATTACAGCAAAATATATAAAAGATACTGTAAAGGCAAATATAAAAATATCGTTTTCGGGAGGAATGAGAAATAATCATAAGGAATTTGGTACTGATGCTTATGAAATTCTTAATGCTTTAAAAAATGTATATTCTGATGACGGAGTTATAATATTCTGCGATTTTGGAAGTGCTTTGACAAATTCCGAACTTGCACTATCAATGCTTGATGATGAAGAAAAATCGCAAAATGTCAGAATTACCTCTGCACCGTTTATAGAAGGCGGTATAAATGCTGCTTTAGAATCTTCTTTAGGAAAAAGTATAGATGAAGTTATTAATGCATCTTTAAATAGCTTAACATCAAAAATATCTTATGTGAAAGACACAAGTGATTATACATTTAATAATAAAATTCCAAAAGATACAGAGCTTAAAGATTATATTAAAGGCGAGTATAAAATATTATTAGAAAATGGCTTTCATGCAAGACCTGTTTTTATGTTTATTAATATAATAGCCAATTCAAAAAGCGATGTATATATATCTAATAAAACTAAGCATAAGCCTCCTGTATCTGCCGATAGCGTAACTAAAGTAACATTATTAAATATAGAATACGGCGATATAATGGAAATATATGCTAAAGGACCTGATGCAGAAGAAGTTTTGTCAAAATTTGAATATCTAGTTAATGGAAAAATTGAAAATAGAAAGAAAAATATTAAGAAGAAAAATATAGACAGTAATTTTACAGTAGTTTCTGATGGTAATGTAAGCGGAAAAGCTATGTATATGTACTTCAATATAAATGTCAAAAAAGAATATATAAAAGACAGTTGTTTAGAAAAAGAAAAATTTAATGCAGCAATCGACAGTGTAAAAAAAGATCTGTTAGAACAAAAAAATATAATAGAGCAGAAGAATCTTCAAAATAATGAATATCTTATATTTGAAACATATATATCAATGCTTTTTGATGATTATGTTTTAAAAGAGGTGTATGATTTAATAGATAATAAAAAATATTCTGCTGCCTATTCATATAATAGTGTGATGAGAAATATATTTAAAAGTTTTGATTCTTTAGATGATGGATACATAAAAGAAAGAAAATATGATATAGAGGATATATTATATCAAGTATTAAAATATCTGCTGAATGAAAAAATCAATATGCCTAATGAAAATAATATAATACTCATAGTAGATAATATATATGCCTCTATTGTAACTGAAATAAGAAAGAATATAAAAGGTGTTATTTCTATAAATGGAAGTTCGATTTCGCATGCGGCAATACTATTAAAATCATTGAATATACCTTATATTATATTCCCTTCTGCCAAACAGCTTGATGGAAGAGATATAGTAATAGATACAAAAAATGATGAAGGGAAAGTCATTTATTTAAATAAATAATTGTTTTACTGCAGCAGTTTTGCATTGTTTTATAAATATACTAGGGGTATAATTTTATTTAAATTTGGAAATGACAATGAATCTCAATAATACAGTCATAATTGTAATAGCAGCTGTAATAATATTATGGACTATAATAAAAAAGATAAGCAAAAATATAAAAATAGAAAGTTCTGATAATATACATATAGCCTGCCTGTACGGAGATATTAAAAAAATAAAAAAATTAATAGCCTTAGGTGTAAATATCAATTCAAAAGATTTCAGCAATAAAACCCCTTTAATGTATGCAGCTGAAGACGGTGCTGTAGAAACTATAGAATATTTAATAAAAAATGGTGCTAGTATTAATGAAACAGATGTTAGAGGAGACAGTGCTTTGATAATAGCTGTAAAAAATAATAATATAAAAGCCTCTCAAATATTAATAGAAAGCGGTGCAAATTTACAAATAAAAAATGAAGACTATAAAGATGCTCTCAGTATAGCTAAAGATATGGAATACAAAGAAATCATAGAATTTATAGAAAATAAATCATAAGAAATAAATCATAGAAAACAAAAAAATAGAAAATAAATTATTTTTATTTAATTATTATTATTACTTCTTGTTATATTTGTAGAACCGCATATAGGACAATGAGATACTGAATCTTCAATTATATCATCAATTTGAGTAATATCATCATCTTCTGATATGTTAATTTCCTTATCATCTACTGCCCAAAAATTAGAGCAATCTTTACAATAAAAATGTATCAAATACTCTCTATAGGTTGGATAATTACCTTCAATTTTTCTATATCCGTCTATAATATTATGCGACATAACTGCTCCTATTTAATTCAATATAGGGAATTTAATATTTTTTATAAAAAAGTCAATTTTTTTAACTATATTTTTAAAAATTTATTAATATATACAAAAATCAACTCTTAAAATATAAAACAAGAATAATATATTAAAGTAATATATAAAATTAATTTTAAATAAATAAGCTTTTTTATATATAAAAATATAAATTTTAAACCATTTTTTATTATAAATACTAATTAAAATACAAAAATATGTTTACAAAATACAAATAATATTTACATTTTATTTACTTTTTTATATTTTAAGTAAATTTTTTTTAAAAATATTGTAAAATAACTTGACATATCTATATTTATAGCATATAATATAAATATAAACAAAAAACAATAAGGAGTTATCTTATGAAAAAAAATTTAAAACACATTATTTTATCAGCATCTATAATAATGATTTTTGCAGCTAATATTTTTGCAGGAGAAATAGCAATACAAGCTAATCAGCTTCCTAGAAAAGCACAGGATTTTGTAAAAGCTAATTTCCCAAATGATCCTATAGTTTATGCAGAACAAGACAGAAGATCATACAAAGTAGAATTAGACAGCGGAATAGAAGTTGATTTTGACAAAAATGGAGATTGGACTGATGTATCTTCAAAAAATTCTCCATTACCTACTCAATTTATGCCTGCTAATATATTAAACACTGTTCAGCAAAAATATGCTCAAACTGCTATATTAGAAATCAGTAAAGAATATCTAAGCTATAAATTAAAATTAGCAAATAATAGAGAAGTATATGTTGATAACAGCGGTAAAATTGTAGGCGATAAATTAGACTGATAATTAAAATTATAAGGATTGGTAAAAAGCCAATCCTTATTAATTAATATAATTCATAAAAATACTTTTTACCTCTGAATATATCTTCTGATAATATTCTTTGAGCATTATTTTCTTTGAAATATAAACTGTCTTTATCTGCCTCTATTCTTACTATATCTTTATTATCATTACTATAAAATCCGTTATAAAATCTTATAATATTATCCGTTTTATCTTTATATAAAAGAGATATTATAGAATTTGTATAATTAATTTTTGTATTAACAGCTATAAACATTGGTATATTTTCAGGCGGAAATCCGTCTTCTTCAAATTTATAATAACCATTTGTGCCGTTCCATACAAGCATAGGAGAAATAGTATATGAATTAAAAAAATCTTTCTTTATCATTTCATCTATATTAGAATTATGTATTATTGTTTTTAAATAAGGATATAAATGATCATGCTTAAATATTATAATTGCATTAGGATATTTTTCTAATATTATATTTTTAGTATCTATTATATCCTTTGCAGATAGGGCAGAATTTTCCATAGTTTCTATAAATACAGACACATCTCTTTTATTTATTTTTTCCATTAATCTCTTATTATTGCTGTATGCATTTAAATCATTATCAACATAACTTCCTGCATGACCCATAAATGTGAAGCCCGCTGCAAATATAGGCTTATCATAATCATTAGTTTTTATAAAATTTTTTATATTTGTAATTCCTATATTAAATACAATTTCTTCCATTCCGATATTAGGAAAGAATGAATCAAGATAATAAGTTACATCTGATTCTTCTAAAGCTATAGTATGATATCCATGCTCTTTCATCAAATAAGGCAAAGCTGTATATATAGGAGTTTTCTGCTTTTTTGGAAATATAGGAGAAGAAGCTGTAAGACATGATATTCTTGCAAATAAGCTGCCGTAATTATCATTAGGTCCTGTCTTTGTAGAATTGCTTGCCCATTCTCTGTATTCTTTAGGGAAAGGATCTTTATCTATCAAAGGAAGAAAATGCTCATAATCATAAAAAGATTCCATAAATATTATAAATACATCTCTTTTCACATCATTGTTATACGGAAGAATCAAATTTTGTACACTCCTTTTTGATTCTCTTTCTTTTAATAAATTATAAGCAAGCTCAACATTTTTTTTATCTGCATTTACTTTTATAGATTTATCATAGGATATTCTATAACTTATAGTATTAATTATTCCGTATTTATCAGCTATATACATATAATCAATATATACTGAATCTATTTTTACAGCTCTGAAAAATGATATATAAGTTACAAAAGCAATTATTAAACTCATCATAATAAATTTTTTAATATCTGTTTTTGATATTTTATAAAGTCTGTATACAAAATATAAAGCATAGAAGAGCAAAAGTGAAAAATATAAAATAGTAGCAATAATAGTTATTATTTTCATATATAAAGGAAGCACCTCTATAAGAGAAAGATATAAGTCAGGCATATCTGTAAAAAACAAAGGCTTTGCTTCTATTGTAATACCAAGAGGCTCTATTGTAAAAAATGAAAATACAGCAGTTATTATAAATGTATATGAAATTAATTTATTCTTATTTGAAAGTATATATGATATTATAGCAAATAAATATACATATAAAATATCTATAATACTAAAATTCATTTTATTTACAGAAAATGCAGGAAATATCAATTGCGTTATTATATAATATAATGATACTATCATAAAAAAAGAAATTATATAAAATATATTATTTTTTAATATATCGCTTTTCATAAAAAATCCGATTTCTAAAATTAAACTGTGAAATATTATACAATAATAATTTTTTTTAACAATTTATTTTCATTAGATAATAGTTATATGATATTTTTTTTATTGCTTAAATATATAGCGGTATAATGTTTTTTAATATAATAAATAATAATTTATTATTATTGTTATCGATAAACTCGCTTTAAAATAGCTAATAACCTCCTTATTGTCGGTTATTAGCTGCTCGTTTATCTCTTTGTTATTGCTAGCAATAAACTCGCTTTAAAATAGCTAATAACTGATACTATAAAACTTGTGAGTGTCTGACACAATACTTAAGCTTATTATAATAGCAATAATAAAAAATAATATTTTAAATTTTATCTGCTTATTTAAGCATTAATTATATTCTAAAAAATATATAAATAATAAAATATATTTTGCCAAAATAAATTAGAATATATATTCAATATTTATAATTCATAGCAGTAAATAAATAATATATATAACTTAAATATATGCTTGAATAATATATTACAAATAAAAATATGAATTATAAAAAAGATGCCCCAAAATCATAAAACTTAATTTTGAAGCATCTTCAGTATTTATAGGAATATGTTATAAAACTAACTTTTAGATAATTCCTTATCTTCAGCCTTAACAGGCTTATTATAAGAAAATATCAAAGAGCCGTCATTAGCATCAACATCAATAGTATCTCCCTCTTCTATATTTCCGAATAATATTTCAGTACTTATATAATCCTCTATCTCTTTTTGTATAGCCCTTCTCAAACTTCTAGCACCATATTTCTTATCAAAGCCCTTATCTATAATATAACTTTTAGCCTCTTCGCTTAAATTAATAAACATATTTCTTTCTTTTATAGCTTCATTAAGTTCTTTAAGCATTATATTAATAATATCTTTCAAATCATCTTTACTTAAAGTATGGAATACTATAATATCATCTATTCTATTTAAAAATTCAGGATTGAAAGTCTGCTTTAATTCTTCCAAAGCAAAGTTTTTAATATCATTAGCATCTTTCTCATTTCCTACAGCATTAAACCCTAAAGAACTTCCTTTAATAATATCTCTAGCCCCCAAATTGCTTGTTATAATTATAATAGTATTAGAGAAATCAACCTTTCTTCCAAAATTATCTGTAAGCTGTCCCTCTTCAAGCACCTGCAAAAGTATATTAGTAACATCAGGATGAGCTTTTTCTATTTCATCAAATAATATAAGAGAATAAGGCTTTCTTCTCACTTTTTCAGTAAGTCCGCCCCCCTCTTCATAGCCTACATATCCCGGAGGAGCTCCTATAAGTCTGCTTACTGCAAATTTCTCCATAAACTCACTCATATCTATTCTTATAAGTGCATCGCTGTCTCCAAACATAAACTCTGAAAGAACTTTTGCTAAAGCAGTTTTACCTACACCTGTAGGACCTAAAAATATAAAACTTCCGAGAGGTCTTTTTGATGTTTTAATACCTGCTCTGCTTCTTCTTATAGCCTTTGATATAGAAGTTATAGCTTCTTTCTGCCCTACAACTTTTTTATGAAGCTCTTCTTCCATACCTATAAGTCTTTTGCTTTCTGAATTTAATAATCTCTTGATAGGTATATTAGTTATTTCTGATATAACATATCTTATATCATCTTCTTCAATAAAAGTTTCAATCTTATCTCTTTCTTCACGCCATTTCTCTTCTTTATTTAAAAGTTCTTCCTGTAACGAACTAATTTCATCTCTTATTTTGGCAGCCTCTTCAAAGTTTTGATTATCTACTACACTTTTCTTTTCTTCATTAAGTACTTCTATTCTCTTTTCTAAATCCTTAAATTCCTGAGGTCTTGTCATATTAAGAAGTCTGGCTCTTGAACCTGCCTCATCTATCAAATCTATAGCCTTATCAGGCAAATGTCTTTCAAAAATATATCTTTTACTTAAAAGAGCAGCAGCATTAATAGCCTCATCTGTATATTTTACCTTATGATGTTCTTCATATTTAGGTTTTATACCATTTAATATTTCTATAGTATCTTCTATGCTAGGCTCTTCTACATTAATAGGCTGAAATCTTCTTACTAAAGCACCGTCTTTTTCTATATACTTCTTATATTCATTGATTGTAGTAGCTCCTATACATTGAATTTCTCCTCTTGAAAGAGCAGGCTTAAGCATATTGGCAGCATCTAAAGCTCCTTCAGCACCTCCTGCACCAATTAATGTATGAAGTTCATCTATAAATACTATAATATTATTAGCTTTCTTTATTTCCAATACTATATTTTTTATTCTTTCTTCAAATTCTCCTCTATATTTTGTACCAGCAACCACTGAAGATAAATCAAGAGTAAGAACTCTCTTTTTAAGAAGTATATCAGGCACATCAGCAGATACTATTTTTTCTGCAAGTCCCTCAACTATGGCAGTTTTACCTACACCTGGCTCTCCTAATAATATAGGATTATTTTTCTTTCTTCTTGATAAAATCTGAACAACTCTCATAACCTCATTTTCTCTGCCTATAACTTTGTCCAAAGATTTATCTCTAGCCATTTTAGTTAGATCACGGGCAAATTGATCTAAAGTAGGAGTTTTAACTTTTTTAACATTATCATTTTTATTAGTTTGCTCTGAAGATGATATACTGCTTCCTGCTACGCCAAGCATTTTTAATATTTCCTGCCTCAATACTGTAAGTTCAAGCCCCATACTAGTAAGTACATTATAGGCTGTACCGCTTTCTTCTCTTAAAAGCCCCAAAAGAAGATGCTCTGTGCCTATATAATTATGACTTAAAGCTCTTGCCTCTTCAGCAGACTTGCTTATAAGTTTCTGTACTCTTGGAGCAGTAGGCAGAGTTCCAAATACTTTTGTAGTGGAAGATTTCACCATAGCAGATTCTAATTCTAACTTCAATCTGTCTAAATCTATTTTCAATCTCATTAAAACTCTTGTTGCTAAAGCCTCAGATTCATGCATTAAGCCTAAAAGTATATGTTCAGGCGTAACCATATCATGATTTAATCTTTTAGCTTCTTCCTGAGCATATAATTCTATAACTTTTTTTGCTTTACTTGTTAAATGAAATTGAAACATATTGTAATACTCCATATATGCAATTTTTCAGCACATATATAAAAAAATATTTTACTAATTATCGGATATAATAGAAATAGTATTATAAATAAAACTATGCATTAACATTATATAAAATAATGTTAATGCATAATTAAAAAATTTCTATTATAGATTTTAATTTTAAATAAAACTGCTATTAACTACATTTACTATAGTCTTAACAGTTTTATCAGATGATGCAGTATTAGTTTTAATAGAACTGCCCTTATCATTTACATAAAATAATGATAAAGTCAATATTAAAACTATTGCCAAAGATAGAGCCAATGATAATCTTACAGAACACATAAAAGCATATAATGGATTAAACTCTTTTTTTTTCATACTTTCCATCTTAGCCTTTTGAAACATATACTGCCATTCACTATCAGGCAAAGTCGGCAAATCAAAATAATGTCTTTTTTTTTCGATTTTGCTTTTAAATTGCATCATGCTGTGTAATTTCATAAAAGAGTCCTTTCTTTTTCTAAGAGCGATTTCATTTTCTTAAGAGCATAAGAATAATTACTCTTAGCCGAATCGCTTGATATATTTAATATATCTGCTATTTCTTTATATGAGTAATTCTCATAATACCTCAGTATAAAGACATCTCTCTGTTTTCCTTTTAATTTTTTAGAAGCACTGTATATTTTCTCCTGAAGATATATTCTTTCATATTCCTTTTCGGTATTATACCTCTTATCATCAACTATCTCCAGCTTTTCTAAATAAGGGGATTCTCTTCTGTATGCTTTAGAATACATATTTATAGCTGTATTGCTTATTATACGGTATAACCAGCCCTTGAAATAATTGCGTTCCTCATATCTGTCTATAGCTTTGTATACTCGTATCAATACATCTTGCGTTAAATCCATAGCATCTTCATAATTATGCATAAAGCGGTATGATAAATTAAATATATAGTTTTTATATCTTGTAAGTAATATATCTAATGCTTCTGCATCGCCTTTTTTATGTGCTTCTATTAATTCATAATCTTTTAATAATTCTTTTTCTTTAGTTATTATCATCTCTACAAACTCCAATTATTTACCTGTTCTAATAATAAATGTACATATACTATATATAACAAATAAATAAAAATAAAGTAAAATCAAGCCATAAATGATTCTTTAGAAAAATTTTTACTAGAATTATCTGTTTTTTTATCATCATTGCCCGAATTTACAAATTCCTTCTCACTAAATGCATTTTCTATATCATATTTAGTAAGAGTCAATGTATTTCCTGATACTCCGTCCAAATTAAAAAGTATATTAATCATAGCAGTTTCAACTATGCTTTTTAATGATCTAGCCCCCATATTCATAGAGGCAGCCTTATCAACTATGAAATTTACAGCATCTGATGTTACTGTTAATTTCTTACCTATACTCTTAAAAAATTCAGTATATTTTATGATAGGGGATTCTGAAGTTTTTGTCAAGATATCTTTTAAATTTTCTTTAGTAAGATCATTTAAAGTTACTATTATTGGTATTCTTCCTATAAACTCTGGTATCATACCGTATTTTTCTATATCTTTTACATCAACCTGACTCAATATTCTATTTTTATGAAGTTTATTAATAACAGCACTAGAGCCGAATCCCAAACTGCTTTCGCCTTTTAAACGCATTTTTATAATATCATCAAGTCCTACAAAAGCCCCGCCGAATATAAAAAGCATATTCTTAGTATTCATAAGTATGCCGTCGCTTGAATGCATCATTCTTCTATCGCCGAATTCAGGAACTCTTATATCTTCTCCATTCATCATAGAAAGAAGTGCCTCCTGAACTGCTTTATCAGAAGGATTGCCTGTTGTAGATTGATGAGCATCGGCTTTTGCTATTTTATCAACCTCATCTAAAAAGACTATGCCGTACTGAGCTTTATCCAAATCGCCGTTAGCCTTCCTATAAAGATTATAAAGAACAACCTCAACATCATCTCCGACATAGCCTGTCTCTGTAAGAGTTGTAACATCTGCCCTTGCAAAAGGCAAGCCCAATATATCTGCCAATGTCTTTACCAAATAAGTTTTACCTACCCCTGTAGGACCTATCATAAGAATATTTGACCTAAATGGTATATCTTTATTACCGTTTATTCTAAGACAATGCAGATAAGCATGCACCGCTAATGACTTTTTAGCTTCGTCCTGCCCTATAACTGTTTTATTTAACTCGGCAACTATTTCCTTAGGAGTTAGAATACTAGACTTAGAAGATTTTCCTGCATATTCTGATGAGTTTTTCTTGGCAGCTTCTTCATTATTTATAACATTATATATAATATCATAATTATCTTTTTCTAAAAATGCAAATATTACTTTAGAACTTACAAAGGTTATTAATGTATTTGTAATTTCAAATATTCCGCCGCTTGGATAAGGCTCATGAGATAAATTAAATATACCGCTGGAAATTAATTTACTATTACTATCAAAATAATGATACTTATTTATATAAATATCATTATTTAATGTTATAAGTTCTAATATACGCCTAATAGATATAGCAGACATTGAATCTCCGTAAATAGTATAAACTAATACAGAATACAATATATATCTTTCATCTAAATCCAAATTCTTCTCTGATATAAATCTTTCTATATTAAAATTATATTTTTTAAAAGCTGATATTTTTTTTAAATCACTTTTAAGCGAATTTGTAAGTATTTCTATTTCATTAACATTATTAATTATTTTTTCATTATTAGGAAGCATCTCATCATCATACCCTAAAGCCCTATCAATATTATTTGAAAGTCTTCTAGGCATATCATTACGGTCGGATATTAAATTTAATGTATAAACAATCTTTGTAACTATTTCAAAATATACTCTAAAAGCATTTTCTCTGCTGTCATATTTATTTGATGATTTTTTCTCATCACTATTGGCTTCATTTTCTTTCTTTTTTTTCCTCATAATTATAATTCTCCTAACAAATAACATTTCCTATTAAATCATATTCAGTATTATAAGTAATCTCAGCTTTCACTATATCTCCAATATTTATATTATAATTTTCATTTTCATTATAAATTTCAACAAATCCATCAACTTCAGGAGCATCATATATGCTTCTGCCTATAAATCTATTGTCATCTTCTTTTTTCTCTACCAATACATCTATAGTTTTTCCTATAAATCTTTCTAATCTTTTTTCGGATACTTCTATAGCAGTCTTCATAAGTTTTTCTCTAAGCATTAATTTTTTATTTTTTTTCATTTTGGGCTTATCTATAAGTAAAGCATCAGTATTTTCTTCCTCTGAATATATAAATACTCCTACCCTATCAAGCTCAGCATTCCTTACAAATTTTATTAACTTTTTAAATGACTCAGCAGTTTCTCCGGGAAAACCCACTATTAAAGAAGTTCTTATAACAGCATCATTATTATAGCTTCTTATCTTATTTATCATTTCTCTGTAAAATTTATAGCCCCTTGAACCTCTGTTCATATCTTTTAATATGCCTTTATCAATATGCTGCAATGGTATGTCAAAATAAGGTACAACTTTTTCTGTAGTAAAAAATGCTTCTATTATTTCATCATTTAAAATAACAGGATTTTGATAAAGCACTCTTATCCACTTAATACCTTCTACTTTTGAAAGTGCTTTTAATAAATCAGGCAAAGCAAGTTTTTTATATATATCATATCCGTAAAATGTTGTTTCCTGAGCTATCAAATTAATTTCCTTAGCTCCGTTTGCAGCATAATTTTCAGCTTCTTTTACTATATCTTCAATCTTCCTGCTTCTATGCTCGCCTCTGATTTTAGGTATAGCACAAAAACTGCAGTTTGCATGACAGCCGTCACTTATTCTTATATATACGCTATGTTTAGTACCTGTATTTACTCTATCTCCATACTCTTTATACTCAGTATTTTCTTTTGCATTATGAAAACCGTCTTTTTCTACAGCCTTTAATATATTTTCTAAATCATGTATGCCTATAGCCGAATCAACTTCCTTAAACATATCAAGAAAATTCTCTTTATATCTCTCACTCATACAGCCTGATACTATTAATCTCTTACATTTTCCATATTTTTTATAAATAGAATGATCAAATATAGCGTCAATAGATTCTTTTTTGGAATCCTCTATAAAAGCACATGTATTTACAATTATAATATCTGCATCTTCTGCATTATTAGTAATATTAAAGCCGTTTTTCTGCAATATAGCTAATATATGTTCTCCATCAACCGTATTCTTCTCGCATCCTAAACTATGTAAATATATGTTTTGCAAATTAATTATCCTTATTTTAAATATACATTGATTATAAAAAATTATTTTGTATCAAGCATAATAAGATTATATCTTGTAGAATCATTTAAATTCTTAACCCATTTTATAGTCTTATTAACAGTTTCGCCTGCATCTCCAGCATTAATAAGCTTTCCATTAACTTTAACTGCCACTTCGCCTGCATTACCAATAGTAAGCATAACAACATCTTTAGCCTCTAAATATAATGTTTTTCCGCTTAAAAGATTTGTAGTAGCAGGTCTGTTTGAATCTATAAAATATCTTATATATACAAAATGCTTAGCAGTTATCTCTATTCTAATATCAACCTTCTCTGTATCCTGTTCTATATAAGTTTCATCATTTATAACAAGAAGATTTGTAGATACTGTATTATTATAGTTAGTATTATTTAATTCTGCTGCATTAATATCATTATATTCTGTATTAACCATCTGATTTTCTTCAAGTCTTTCCATCTCTACAGTAGCCGAATTATCATAAACTTCTATAACACTTATTCTAAAATCATTTATTCCATTGCCATTTAAATCCGCTATTATAGGACTGCTTTTTGAAAATGATAAATCCTGTCCGTTTATATTAATATGAAGCACATTTCCTATACTGTTAAATTTTATTGCAGCTGATATTCCAAGAGGCTTAAAGTATATAATATCTCCAGACTTAACGCTTAGTCTAGCCTTGCTATCAACTATATTTTTTGATATTTCCGCTTTATTTCTGTTTTGCTTTTTACTGCCTGAAGAAAATAATCCCAATATATTTTTCCAATTGAATGCTATAACTGCTATAACAACTATAACAGCAAGTATAGTAATAATTGAAGGCATTACAGATTTATTTTTATTTCTTAATTTAGATAAATCCCTTCTTGCCATAAATAATAAATCAGCTTCAGCATTATTATTGATATTTATATTCTTATTTTTTTTATTTGTTTCTTTTATTGTTTTTTCTTCATCTTTTTTTGTATTGACTGCATCTTTTTTAGTATTTTCTTTTGTATTAGTTTCTTTTACTGCTTCTTTAGTGCTGCTTTGTTCTTTATTATCTTTATTATCCTTATTATAATTTGCCTGCTCCTTATTTTTCTTTACAGCTTTAATACCTTTAGCATTTTTTATAAAATCCTGTTCGGATTGTGTCCCGTTTTTCTGCAGATTATATCTTTCAAGCACCATATCAGCATCTAATGATAATTTATCGCTTAAATTTTTAATAAAGCCTTTTACATATATTTCGCCCGGAAGTACATCAAACTCTTCATTTTCCAAAGCCTTTATAAATTTAGCAACTATACGAGTAGCAGCTTCTAATTCTTCTATAGTAAGCCCTTTTTTCTCTCTGGCATTTTTTAATATTTGACCTATAGTTTCCATATAAATCCTTAACTTTAATTATTAGGAACCAAACCGTCTTTAAGCACCTGCATATCTTCTGGTATTTCCGGTTCAAAATCTTTATTGTTTTCCTCATACTGCGGATTATATCTAATAGAAGTAAATAAATATTCTACAGGAACATTAGTAGTAGTAATTCCCAATATTCTTATTATCATTCCTGCATCATCAACCCATAAATGTATTTTTGTAAATCCTGTTCTATCGACACTAGCCTGTTTGGAAGTTAAAAGCATATGATAAGCCTTTCTAGTATCATTTGCCGCATAAGAACTATTATATTTTGCTATGCCAAGCTCAGAATCATTAAAACTATTAATAGATACCAAATCTCTTTCATTATAAAAATCTATATTAAATTTAGTTGTTAATCTCATAATTCCGTCTGCTGTATATATAGAACCAGAACTGCCGTAATTTAATTTTTGCTCAGCTACTACATTATTTCTTGGAAATATTATCCATAAGGTTTCTCCATTACAATATACAGACTGTCCGTTTCCTCCGCTCGAATACCTTAATCTAAACAGATTAGGATTTTTGGTTATAACATTGCCTAAAGACACTTTTTCTCCGTTTCTCTCTACAAAATTGGCTGCAAATCCTTTTATACTTGAATATCTATTAGATATCATACTTACTACTTTTTCAGGAGTCATTATCTGCGTATAAGCTTGAATATTCAGCAGTATTATAAATAATAAAATTTTTTTCATATAGTTTTCTCTTTGTATTAAAATGCAAGATATTTTTTCATAATATTTTATGATATAATAAAAATCTATAAAAAACAAGTATTTTATTTTTTTATTTAAAACAAATAAATTCATAACAGTTTTTCATAGAAAATGAATATAAAATACATCGTTTTACTATAAAGATACTTTTTATTAAAGCTATGACAATAAAAATAAATGCTTCAAAATTATAAAATAGCGGTTTTTTATATTATTAATAAAAATTAATTCTGATTAGTTAATACAGCATTTACAAAATCAGAGTAATTAACATTAGCCAAATGATAAATATTCAAAAAGCCGTTAGTAGCCATTATGCTTGACGCTACAGCCGCCCTGTTTCCGCTTCTGCAATAGATAATATATTCTTTATTTTTATCAAGAAGATCTATTTTGCTTTTAAAATCTGTACTCATTACATCAATATTTATAGAATTAGGAACGCTTCCCGACATATATTCTTCTGCTGTTCTCACATCCAATAAAACTAAATTTTGAGATTTATTCATTAAATCCAATGCTTTTTCTATATTAATATCATTATAAGGTTTTTTAGAGCATGCAGTTATGTATATTAAAAGCAGCATAAAAACAGTAAAATATAATAAAATTCCTTTCATCTTTTCCCTTTATTTCTATTCATTTTATATATAATCATTTTTAATATAAAAATATTATGTTAATAATATAATATTTATATATTTTGTCAAACAATTTTTTATTATTGCTAATAAAAATTGTTTGTTAATCATTTCTGACATTTGCAAAATGGAGGAATAATTAAAATAATTTTAATATATTGAGTTTTAAGCTAGAAGTAACAAATTTTAGTTATTTAGTATATCCCCTTGTTTATTATAAACTCTAATTTTTATAATTATAAATTTACTAGTTCTTTATTTATCTTTATTAATGCCCGTTCTATTATATAATGATTAAAATCAATACTGTCTTTCATAGCTTCATATAATTTGAAAGAACTTACTATAGATTTATTCATTTCTTCATCTTTAAACTCAAAGCCCTCTGTTATAGCCTTTATAGTTTTCTGCATAGTAATTCCTAAAAATTCATTAACTTTGCTTATATTAAGTATTTTCATATCAGCTTCATCTAATTTTGAAATAAGTTTATCTACTTTTCTATGTCTTTTTAATTCATCATTAATTGTATAGCATAAATTTACTGCTTCTTCAACATAAGGTTTTAATGATATTATTTCTTTATCTATTTTTAATAATCCGTTTTTCAAACTTTCAAGTATTTTTGTTTTATCATCTATATTTGCATCATTTTTGTCTATATGTATATTTATGTCATCAAATTTATCAATAAGCTCCTGAAGTGTAATATTTTCCATTGCTTTTATTATAACTCCGCCTTCAGTAGCATTATAGAATTTTATTCTACTATTATTTATAGATTGAGATTCATACCAATTTCTATACATATCAAATCTTGAATCTGTAAATATCCTTTCACCATAAAAATTTTTTTCTTCTCTTAAATTTCCTGATACAAGTACTTTATATATTCTGCTGTCATAAGAATCTAGTTTTCCTATTTCGGTAAAGAAATTTTCTTCATGATAGCTTCCTTTTATATGCGTCTGATGATTAGGAAATGATAAATCCAAGCCAACCATTATTATAGGATTAGCCCCTATTCTCACAGCAAAATCATAAGCTGCAGTTGAAACGCTCCCTCCCATAGTAATATCGCCTCTATACCCTAAAGGCTTCATAAAATACTTCGCTAATGGAAATATTGAATCTATAAAATATACTGAGCCTTTAAATGATTCTATTGCCTCATGATCAACAGATGATTCCGATATTAATACAGTATTTTCAAAATTAATATTCCTAAAATATTTAGAGTTCTTCTTCTGCGGATCAATAGTAATAACAAAATGAGGAGATATTCCATATAATGATAAGGGCTTCATTGCAGTATCAACAGCTATTATAATTGCTTTATTTTTGATTTCTTTTAATTTTTTTATATTCTTTTCAAGCGAAGGACCTGCAGAAACTATAACAGCAGGAATATCTTTGAATTTATCAAAAAATCTATTAACTCCGTAATGAGTTGCAATTTCAACGGCATTAGAAGATATATTATAAGCCCAAAGTTTATCAAATCTTGAAATTGTATTTATATTTATAATTTTTTTATCTACTATTGATAATACCTTGCTTTGATAATGCTTAGCTTCATCAGAAAAAAGTGCTGCATAAGACCTTGTAATAAAAAATTTTACTTTTTTTGTTGTTGTTATAGATATAAACTTTTCTATATCACTATCATCATTGCCGCCTATAAAGAAAGTTATTTTATTATCTTCAAGTATCTTATCTAGTTTAAAGTTATTTATTAAAGTATTGAAAAAATTTATATCAGGCTCAATCACAGCAGCAGAAACATTCAATTTTCTAACAGCATTAATCAAATATCCTCCGCCTATTCCAAACACAAATACTAAATCCAAATCTTCATCATTTTCTATTTCTTTTACTAAAGTATCAGCCTCTTTTACAGGATCATAAGCACTATGAAGAAGTATCTGCTTTCCATTTTTTTGAACCTTTGCTGATGGCTTTTGAGATTTTGTTTCTATTATTTGTAAGGTTATATCTGATTGCTTAGCATTTTCAAGCATATTAATAAAATCATAAGGATATGCTTTGATATTTTTACTTACTGCTTCTAAATTTATTTTTTTTATTTCACTCATAATATATTATATAATTATTTCTTTATTAAATCTATATTTTATTTTTGTTAATTTTTGTTATCGGAGAGTTATAAAAAGAGTTTAACTATTTGTAAATAATATAATATTGGCTGTAATATTAACATATATTTTTATAATCTTTATATATTTAATTTTTATTATAATTATATTTTTTAAGATTTTCTTTCTATTATATAATTTGCTAATTCTATTAAAATATTTTTAGCTTCGCTTTCTTTATATGGTTTTAAATATTCAATAGATTTTTCAATTACTTTTTGAGCTTCTTTTTTTGCCCCTTCAAGTCCTAACTGCTTAACATAAGTAAGTTTTCCGTCTTTTTCATCTTTTCCTACAGTTTTACCTAAAGTTTCATTATCAGAAATAACATCAAGTATGTCATCTTGTATTTGAAAAGCAAGCCCTACAGCTTCGCCGTAATTTGTTATATTTTCCATATCATTTTCATTTATGTTTTCTGAGGCTATAGCTCCAAGTCTTACAGCTCCCCTAATCATAGCACCTGTTTTTTTGGAATGAAGTATTTTAAGCATATCAAAATTAATATCTTTCTCTTCATAATATAAATCTATAAACTGCCCCATAACCATACCGTTTATACCAGCTGCATAGCTTAATTCAAAAAGGAGTTTTCTTAATATGCTGTCTTTAACATCTGTTTTTGATAATAATTGAAATGCATAAGTTAAAAGTCCGTCTCCTATAAGTATAGCATTAGCCTCTCCGTATTTTATATGGGCTGTAGGCTTTCCTCTTCTTAAATCATCATTATCCATAGCAGGCAAATCATCATGAACTAAAGAATATGTATGTATAAGTTCCAATGCTAAAGCGGGCATCATAGCTTTTTTATAATCGCCGTTAAAAAGCTCGCATGCCAAAAATGTAAGTATAGGTCTCAATCTTTTTCCGCCTGCATTCAATGGATATTTAAGCATTTCTATAAAACTGTTTTCTAACTCTATGCTGCTTTTATCAAATATATTTTCAAGAGTATTATCAATTTCTTCAAGTCTTATATTCATATATTCTTTTAGATTCATTATTTTTATCCTGATTTTAATAATTTTGTTATATAATTCAGAGTATATAATAATAAAATAAAATGTAAAGTTATTAATAAATAAAAAAAGAACCGCTATAAAATACAAGCGGTTCTAAAATACTATAGAAGAAAAATTTATTTTTTTAATTAAAGTAATAAGTTAAGCCTGTAGCACCATTAAATATTAAAGAAGTGTTAGCCCAATTTTTCATACTGTCAGCTATACTAACTCCTCCTGTTTGAATTTCAAAATACCATTCTAAATTTTTAACAGGTCTTATATAAATCTCGCCATAAACTACATATCCCAAAGCAAAGAATGGAACTGTTCTCTTAGCAACAGCAGAAGCAGAAGTATATATATGTTTAGCATTTATCATAGTTAAAGACAAAGCAGGTTCAAGATAGAAACGTATATTTTCATCAAGAGAAGCAGCAGTAAAACCAACAGGCATAGCAATGCCTATTCTATAAGGCTCTACAGCATAGAAAGAACCTGGTATAGAAGCTATAAACCCACCTTGCATACCAGCTCCCGAATCAGGATCTCCATGACCTCCGGAAGCAGTACCAGCACCTGATTGGGGCCAGTATGGATTAAACCCTTTTGCAGTAATATTAAAATTATCAAATACTTTTGCATTATCAATAACATTCCCTTTTATAGTACTTCCTAATGCCTGATCATACTGTACTCTTAATATAGGTTCTATAAATACATTTTCTGTTTCTATTTTAAAATATATTCTAATCTGAGCTCCAACAGACTGCTGTCTTATATACTGTTTATTATCCTTAACATTTTCTATATATGCATTACCATAATTAAAATAAAATCTTAAATGGCTTAAAGCAGGTATTTCTCTGTCAAAATAATATCTTCCTTCAATAGCAGTAGAAACAACATAACTTCCCCTTAAATCAGTTTCTAATGCTTTGCTTTTTGAGCCTATACCTATAGAAACAGGTACATTTATTCTAAAGGCATCATTAAAAGCAGCAAAAGTTATTACAGGGGTATGAACCATATATGCATCATTTTTATATGTGAACTCATAACCTGCACCTATTCCCCAAAAATAAGCTTCATAACCTATGCCAGCAAGTACAGAAGGCACAAAAGAAATTACGGCATTTGTCTGCTGTACATTTTCTATATTATGTAAAATTATATCTGACAGACTATTTGCAGATGTTAATCCTACAGCCACTCTTATATTATCAGTACCATGAAGAACCCCTAATCTATCAGTTCTAACTCTTAATTGATTGCTATGTACTAAAAAATCAATAAAATTTTCTGCTGTATAATATGCATATAAATTTAAAGATACAAATATTGATATTAAAAATGATAAATATTTTTTCATAATGTATTTTCCTTATATATTTGATTAATTTTGAGGCTGTTGGAATAAATAATCTTTTGAATAATCTACTGATTCTTTTCCATCAGTTAGCCAATATAAATTAAATCTTCTAAATACTATGTCATAAGTATCAGTAAGACCTGCAGGAGCGTTATCAGGAGTTTCTTCTGTTAATGTAATAATAGTACCATCAGGCAGTACGCTGATAGTTGGATAACCAGAATATAAATTTTCTCCCCCAATTACAAGCTGTTTATCATAATGATATTTTCCTGTTAAAGAGGCTGTACCATTCTGAAATTCATTTTTAGTCATAAATATGTAATGATTTTTTCTATTTGGAAAATATCCTACAACTGACATATGACAATTTATAAGTAAAGCATATTTATTTTCCTTTATGTGCTTTCCATTAAATTCATATCTAACTAAATCAGCATTGCATCCTGGATCTATAACTTCATCATCTTTTACTCTGGTATAAACCCAACTTTTGCCTAAATCTGTACTTTTAGACCATGCCCTAGCTCCTAAAATTGTTCTGTGATTTAATAATATACTTCCATCTGACATTTCATATATTTTTGTTTCATCTATACTCTGCATAGTTCCTGTATTTCCATAACTTGTATTCCAACTTATTCCATCATTATCAGAAAATATTGTTGTTACAGATAAATCGCCTCTTTTATCCCACTGAAAATAAGCAAATATCAATCTTTTTTGCGAACTATTTTTTCCATGTCTTAATGTCAAACCTTGTCCTGATGCTCCAAATCCTTTATTAGCATTATTTACTTGCGTAGGCATAAATTCATAGCTTTTTGTCCAACTTAAGCCGTCATCAGTACTTCTATACAATACAGTTTTTCCCTGATTATTTCTTTGTATGCCGGGATTTTCTATTACACCTAAAATAATATCCCCATTATGACAATTAATAAAAAAAGCATCTCCATAAGAATCTGAACCGCTATCATCTTTTGATCCAGGACCTACAGTTATAGGCTTAGACCATGTTGAACCTAAATCAGTACTTCTTCTAAGAATAACATCTATTTTACTAGTTTTTCCTAAATCTTGAGTTTTATTGTATCTTCTATCTGTTGCTGCCAATATAGTACCTTTTTTTGTCACTATCAATGCGGGTATTCTGAAAAATTTAGAGCCAAAATCTCCTTTTTTGAATAATGTTATAGTATTTTCATTAGGATCATAAGGTTTATTTTGTTCTAATTGACTTAAAGAACCTTCAGGAAGCAGGTAGTTTAACCCTACTGTTTGACCTCCGCCTGTACCTTTTTTTACTCCATAACCTAAAGATTGAGGAAAGTACACATTACTGCATGATATTGCTATTAAAAAGCCTATCAATGCTAGTACAAATAATAGTTTTTTCATACTATACTCCTAACAATTTTTTTATATAAGCATTTCTGATAAATGCTGAATAATCTTGAAAAAAAATTGATTATAATGTAGTATGAATACTCATTAAAATTAAATTTATGATGGGAGAGATATTTTACACTGTGTAGTGTAGTGTAGTGTAGTGTAGTGTAGTGTCTTTTACTATATTTTGTTCACGCGAACAAATTAACAAAAACATATTAATTTAACTCCTTTTATATTTATAAATTAATCCGCGATTTGCACACGAGAACATTTATACCTAAAGTATAATAAATTTATAATTGATTTTCAAATTTATTACCAATTTTTTTATAAGTTTACTATAAAAAATTGAAAAATAATTCCATTATAATATATATTATATCTTTTATAATATATACTTTATCTTCACTTTAATAGAGTTTATCAATTTATAATTACAAAACATTTACTTTTATATCGTTTTTGTTATAATTCCTATATGATAAATATCAACAGAAT
>NZ_CAJTQJ010000024.1 GCF_910578695.1 uncultured Brachyspira sp. | reverse complement strand
GCCAAGCCAAGCCAAGCCAAGCCAAGCCAAGCCAAGCCAAGCCAAGCCAAGCCAAGCCAAGCCAAGCCAAATTTATTTAAAAAATAAAAAATCTAATCTATATTTATTATATATTTTTGCATTCTTACTTTTAAGCAAAATTAAGGGTAATATATGAAGATGAATATATGTCTAGCTTCTGATAATAATTATGCTTCGTATATGGGTACAGCTATCGCATCAATTTTAAAAAATAGTTTAGAAGATGAGGAAATAGTATTTCATTTAATAGACGGAAAAATAACAAAAGAAAATATTAATAGAAGGATACAAAAATGTTAAATAAAGAATTAATAAATAAAATTGTATGGTGGATACCTAAAAGAGAATTAAGAAATAATATAAGAAATATTTTATTATCATATATGTATATTTCTAAAATTAATAATAATAAAAAGAATTTAGAAAAATTTAATGATGTATTAGATTTTGGAAAAAAATTATATGAATCTAAATTAAATATAGAAAAACAAACAAATATTAATTTTCAATCAGAAATAGAACAAGATTTTATATCATATTTAATATTCTCAGGTAATAAAAAAGGTTTTTTTATAGATATAGGCGCCAATGACGGAATAAAAATTAGCAACACATACTTTTTTGAAAAATTAGGATGGTCTGGCATTTGTGTCGAAGCTAATCCAATAATTTATGAACAATTACAAAAAAATAGAAATTGCGATTTATATAATTGTGCTATATTAGATAAAAAAATGGATAATGTTAAACTAGTAAACTATGAAGGACATAGTTTAATGGCAAAAGTTGATATATCTGAATCCAATGAAAATTCCATAAATATAAAATCAATAACATTTGATGATTTAATGTATAACTATAAAAATATTAATTCCGTTGATTTATTATCAATAGATGTAGAAGGTTTTGAATTAAATATATTAAAAACTATCGATTTTGATAAATATGATATAAAATTAATTATTGTTGAAAATAATGAAAAAGAAGGAATATTAAAAGAATATATGAAATCTAAAGGATATAGATTATTAATAGATATGTATAGATATCATGACTTAGCTTTCGTAAAAGATTAATTTTTTTTAATAATAATAAATAAAAATTATTGATTTTAATAAAAAATCACTTTGCACCAGCAGCTTTTAAAATTTTTATTATACTTTGATGATTTCTTTGAGAAGCATAGCTTAATGCTGTTTTTCCGTATTTATCTTTAATATTGATATCAGCACCTGCATTTACAAGAATACTAACTATATTAGCGTATCCTCTGCTGGATGCTCTCATTAAAGCTGTTCTTTTATTATTATTAACATCATTCAAATTAACTTTTTTACTTATCAATAATTTTACTACTTCAGGAAGCCCCTCTTCTGCTGCTTCTATTAACGGGGTTTCTCCTCTGCTGTCTCTGGTATTAAGATCAACGCCTGAGTTTATAAGCTCTATAGCTCTTTTAGTATCCTTTCTTTCTAAAGCGTCCATTAAAGGCGTTCTTTTCTGCTGAGAAAACAAAGATAAGCTAAAAACTATAATAAAAACTAGAACTATAATTTTTTTCATAAAATGTATCTTCCTTTATTTTTTTAATAATTAATTTTGTTTTTCATTTAGCACCTGCAGCTTTTAAAATTTTAACTATTGCATTATGTCCTCTTTGATTAGCATAAGTTAATGCTGTTCTTCCTCTGTTATCTTTAATATTCAAATTCGCACCTGATTCTACAAGTATCTTTACTATATCAGCATAACCTTTTGAAGAAGCCCTCATCAATGCTGTTCTTCCCCATTTACTTTTAAGATTCAAATTTACATTATTTTCTATAAGTAATTTTACAACCTCTATATATCCGCCCTCTGCTGCTTCTATCAATGCATTTTCTCCTATTTCATCCTGCTGATTTATATTAACTCCGCTATTTATAAGAGATTTCACTTTACTAATATCTCCTCTGCCCGCTGCATCAATAATGGCTATATTGCTTTTTGAAAATGCATTCAAAGAGTATATTAATAAAGCTAATAAAAATATTTTAAAATTAAAATTTTTCATAAAAAATATCCCAAACTTCTTACATAAAATATATTTTAAATATACCTTAAAAAATATTATAATAAATATAATAATTTTGTCAATTTTTTGTAAATAAAATTTGTTTAAATTTTACATTTTTTTGTATTATTACAGTCTTATGTAAACTAAATTTATAATAAGTTTTTATTTTCATTATTAATTTATTCTGCTTTTATTATTAATTTATTCTGCTATTTTTTAGTATTAATTTTTTTATAATTATTTTTATGTTTAGTGATTTTCTTTAATGCCATTTTTCTGTCTTTCTTTATCTCTATAGAACTTTTTTGTAATTCTCTGTTTTCATTAAGTAAAGTTATATAAGCATCGTATCTCTCATAAGGTATCTCATCATTTTCAAGTAATTCTAATATATAGCAGTCAGGCTCATGCTGATGAGTACAGTCTTTGAATTTACATTTTTTAGCATACTCTTCTAAATCCTCAAAAGTTTTCTTTATTCCTTTATCATCTTCCCAAAGTCCGAGATTTCTCAAACCAGGAGTATCTATTACAATTCCGCCGCTGTCTAATACTAAAAGTTCTCTATGTGTTGTAGTATGCATTCCTTTAAAATCATATTCTCTTACCTCTCTAGTTTTCATCTTTTCATCTTTTAAAAGATAATTAATAATAGTTGATTTTCCTGCACCTGATGCACCTATAAAAACAGATGAGGTATCTTTATTAATATACTTTAAAAATATATCTGCATTCCTGCCTGTTTTTGAACTATATGCAAAAGCAGTTTCATTCGGATATGTTTCTTTAATAGCTCTTAATAATTCTTTATATTCTGCATCTTCATATAAATCAATTTTGCTTATTGCTATTATTGGTTTTATATTTGAAGTATGTACAACTGATAAATATCTTGCTATAGCAGACATCGGCATTTCATTATCAATACCTACTATAATAAAGGCATAATCAATATTACTTACTATAGCCTGAATATCATTTTTTTTAATATTAGCTTTTCTGTATAAAATATTTTTTCTAGTGAGAATGGTATCAATAAATGCATTATTATCTGACTTTTTCATCAGCACCCAATCGCCTACCACAGGAAGCTCGCTTTGTACTTCAGAATTATATCTAATTTTTCCCTTTATTCTGGCTAAAAACTCTCCCTCATCAGAAAAAAGAGTATAGTATCTTTTATTAATCCTTATCACTCTGGCAGGTATAAGCTCATTATTATTAATTTCTTTTAAAGAATTAATATTCAAACTCTCTAATACTAATTTTTCAAAATATTCATCAAATCCGATATCTTTTATTTTCAATATTGACAGTCCCAAATAAAATTATTACAATCATATAATACTAAATATAAAAATATTTGTCAATTTAATTATTGGTAATTAAAAAGGTGAGATAAACATTACATACACCGAATGCGTCAAAAATAATAATAATTAGCTGCCTAATTTTTCATGCAATTTATCCAAAAATATTTTAGAAGCCTCTGAAAATATCTGATTTTTTTTCCAAACTATTCTTGATTCTATTTCTAACTTTGGTTTTAAATGTATAAAGCAAAGATTATTTGTATTTGCTGTATTAACTAATTTGTCTATAGTCAAAGCATATCCTATACCCTCTTCAACCATTAAAGCAGCATTATAAATTAAATTATAACTTAATATAATATTAAGCTTATCAAAATCATTTCCTATCCATTCATTAAATTTTGAAGTCTGCATTTTATTATTAACAAATGTCTTAGGGCATATTATAGGTACATCAAATAAATCATTTTTTTCTATAAAATTCTTTTTAGATAAATGAGAGTCTTTTCTCATTAATAAGCCGTAAACTTCTTTATAAGGAATATCTATATAATCATATTTAGATGAATCTATATTTCCTATAAGTATTCCGAAATCTAAAAGCCCTTTATCAAGTTTTTCTGTAATTTCTGAATATGCTCCGCTATGTATATGGTATATTATATTAGAATGAGATTCTCTAAGTTCTTTTATAATATTTGCAATTAATTTAATATAATAAGTTTCTGCACTTCCTATATAAATATCCCCTGCTATTATATCATCAAAAGATTTAAACTCCATTCTAGTTTTATCTATCATATCAATAATTTCTTCTGCTCTTTTTTTAAGTAAAATACCGTCAGAAGTAAGTTTTATACTATAATTGCTTCGTACGAATAATTTTTTACCAATCTCTTTTTCTAAATTATTTATTTGCCTTGAGAGATTAGGCTGCGTGAGATTGAGAAAATTTGCTGCTTTTGTAATACTGCCCTCTTTGGCTGCAGTTAAGAAATATGTTAAAGACTTTATATCCATTTAAATCCATACTTTTATTTCTCTGTATAATATCATAAATGTAAATATTTAGTAATACTTTTTTATTATAACTAATTATAAAACATAAGTATTTGATATAGTTCAATAATAATTTATTATTATTGCTATCGATAAACTCGCTTTAGAATAGCTGATAAAAATTGTGAGTGTCTGACATTTGTAAGAATGGCAGGTATTATGCCGATATCGGCAACAATTTTTATTAGCAATAATAATAAATTAATTAATAGAGAAAGGAGAATATTATGACTATATCAGAAGTTAGCGAATTAACAGGATTATCAAAAGATACTTTAAGATATTATGAAAAAATAGGTATAATACCTGAAATAAGCAGAAGTAAAAGCGGTATTAGAAACTATAATGAATACAATCTTCAATGCATAAAATTCTCAAAATCAATGCGTGATTTAGGCATATCAATAGCTTCTATAATAAAATATATTAAGCTTTCAAAAAAAGGAGAAAATACTTCAAAAGGAGAGAAAAATGAGAAAAATGAAAAATGCTTTATATCTAATTTTTATAATCTTAATATGTACTCAATGTAATGCTCAGGAAAATAATTCTTTTGAAGCAAAAAAAATATTAATAGTATATTTTTCTATTCCAGAAACTGACAGAGCAGATACAGTTACAGGGGCAAGCAGAATAAATGATAATGGCAGAATAATAGGAAACACAGAATTTTTTGCTGAAACTATAAAAGAGTTTACAAAAGGAAATTTATTTAAAATTCAAACAGTTTATCAATACCCAAGTACGCATCAGGAATTATTAGAGTTTGTACAAGATGAAATCAATAATAAAGAAAATCCTAAATTATCTCAAAAAATAATTAATTTTGAAGAATATGATACTGTATTTATAGGCTATCCTATATGGTATTATGATTTTCCTATGGCAATGTACAGCTTATTTGAAGAGTACGATTTTTCTAAAAAAACAATAATACCTTTTTCAACACATGGGGGAAGCAGATTTTCAGGCACTATAGAAAAAATAAAACAGTTAGAACCTAATGCAAAAGTAATAGAAGATGGGCTTACTATATCAAGAAATGATATTGTCGGCTCAAAAAATATTATAGAAAACTGGTTAAAAAATTTAAAATTATGATAATTAAATCTTGACATTGGAGTAAACTCTAATGATATAATCAAAAAACATTTTTGAAATATACAAGTAAATAAGAGACAAAGGAGAAAAATAAAAAATGAAAAACATTTTATTAATCTTAATTTTTTTAATTGCAGCAGTATCATGCAGTCAAAACAATACTGTTAATTCTAATAATACTTATAAATATAATGCAGCACCAACCAATACAATTTTAATTAGAAGCGGAGAAGGACAAAAATCAAAAGGTTCATCAGATTATTTCACTGGAGATGTAGAAGTTGAAGCTGTAACAGCTCCGAATGAAACTTCTAAATTTTCTGTAGCTTATGTAACATTTCAGGCAGGGGCAAGAAGTGCTTGGCATACTCACCCTAAAGGACAGCATTTAATAGTTGTTGAAGGAATAGGACTTACTCAGGAAGAAGGAAAACCTATACAGGAGTTTAGAGCTGGAGATACTTTATATTGTCCTGCTAATATAAAGCATTGGCATGGTGCTTCTCCTAATTCTTATATGAAGCATATAGCCATAACAGGAGATAAAGACGGAAATAATGTTACTTGGCTTGAGCATGTTACCGATGAAGAGTATTACAGCTATACTAATAATAATTAATTAGGAAATATTATCTATGAAAAATATGATTATATCTTTTATTTTATTTATAACATTATTTTTATTATTTACTATTAATACTTTTGCTCAGAATACAAGAATAAAATTAACTTTTAATAATAATGAAGTTTATGCAGTAATAACAAATTCAAAAGCAGGAAATGATTTTTTATCTCTTCTGCCTATGAATCTAAAAATAGAAGACTTTAATAATACAGAAAAAATATCATACCTAAAGAAAAAACTAAATACTCAAAATGAACCAGACGGAATAAATCCTAAAGCTGGGGATATAACTTATTATGCTCCTTGGGGCAATTTAGCTATATTTTATAAAAATTTCAGATATTCAAATAATTTAATTTATTTAGGAAAATTTGAAAATATTTCTGATATATCAAAACTTTCAAATATTAAAGGAAATTTTGATATGCGTATAGAACTAGCAAATTAATAATAAATATACGGAGTTTATTAAAATGAAAAAAATATTAAAAATTATTTTATCTTTATCTATATCAGCAATGCTCTTTTCTTGCAATGCCAATTCACAAAATGAAGGAGGAAATTTAACTATGACAGAAAAAGCAAAAAATAAGTATAATGAATTATTAAAAAAAGATGCTCCCATAACTAAATTAGATGATCCTGAATTAGAAAGTATATATAATAATTTTTTATACGGAGAAGTTTATAATCACGGAACATTAGATAAAAAATTAAGAGAGCTTGTAACATTAGTTTCTATAACTGCATCGCAAGGCACTGATATGATTAAGCCTCATATTGAAACAGCTTTAAATGTAGGAGTAAGCCCTATAGAGATAAAAGAAGCCATTTATCAATGTTCGCCTTATGTGGGTTTTCCAAGAGTATTTGCTGCATTAGAAAAAGTAAATGAGGTTTTCAAAGAAAAAAATATTTCTCTTCCTATTGAATCTCAGTCAACGGTTACAGAAGAAACCAGATTCGATAAAGGATTAGATACTCAGGTAATAATGTTTGGAGAATCAATGAGACTGGCACATTCAAATGCCGCCTCTAATCAAAAGCATATAAGAAATTTTTTATCTGCTAACTGCTTCGGAGACTTTTATACAAGAACAGGTTTAGATTTAAAAACAAGAGAGCTTTTAACATTCATAATGATTATATCTTTAGGAGGAGCAGAACCTCAGGCTATAGCACATGCTAATGGCAATATATCGATGGGCAATACAAAAGATATGATGATAGAAGCTGTAACTCAATGCATACCTTATATAGGATATCCAAGAACATTAAATGCTATAACAATTATTAACAATATTCAATAATTATATAATTAATATTATAAAAAATAAATAAAATCTAAAATTTAAAACCTTAAAGGAGAAATCTAAATGAAAAAAATAATTTTAATGTCTTTACTTATTTTTAGTACATTATTGACAGGAGGATTAAATGCTCAAAATTCCAAAACTTTGATAGTGTACTTCTCTTGGGGAGGCAATACAAAAACAGCTGCTGATATGATAAAAAATATTACAAAATCAGATATGTTCGAAATAAAAACTGTTAAAGCCTATCCAAGTTCTTATAATGATACAGTAAATCAGGCAAGACAAGAATTAAATAATAATGTTTTACCTGATTTAAGTTCCAGCATAAATAATTTATCTAATTATGATACTATAATATTATGCTATCCTAATTGGTGGGGTACTATTCCTCAGGCAGTAAAGCAATTATTATTAACTCATAATTTCAGCGGTAAAAAAATAGCTCCTTTATGCACTCATGGCGGCGGAGGTATGGGAAGAAGTTTGAATGATATAAGAAATTTATGCCCTAATTCTACTATTCTTAATTCTTTGAGTATATCAGGCGGAAGCGTTAAAGCTTCTCAAAATAATATAAGAAATTGGCTGAATAATATAAATATACTATCTTCAAATTAAAATTAATATTATAAAAATTGTGAGCCTCTTTCAAATTTATTTGAAAGAGATTGCAAGCGAACAATTTTTATTAGCAACAATAAAATAATTTTTATTAACAACAATAAAGATAAACTAGTAAATTATAGCAACATCATAAAAATTGTGAGCCTCTTTCAAATTTATTTGAAAGAGATTGCAAGCGAGCAATTTTTATTAGCAACAATAAGAAATAAACGAGCAGCTAATAAACAGCAAAGCTGGTTATTAGCTAATTTTTAGCGAGTTTATTGATAGCAACAATAGGAGCTTTATTTATATGTTTAAAAAAATAAAATTTATAATGATTATATCACTATTTATATTTAGTTTATGTAATGCACAAAATAATAATGGTAAAAAGATAAAAATTACTGTAAATAATCAAGTATTAGATGCCATTATATATAATACAGAATTAGCAAATGAGATAATTAATATACTGCCTATTACTGTTTCTATGATAGGATATGGAAATAGAGAATATTACGGACAATTAAGCTATACGCCTAAAAATATAACAAAAGGACAATTAAATTTCCAAAACGGAGATATAACATATTGTGCTAGAAATAATTCATTAGCTATATTTTATTCTCAATCTGATAATCCAAATCTTACTATGGAAGTTATACCTATTGGTAAAATAACATCAGATTTAAAAGTTTTTCATAATTTATATAATAATGGACAAAGAAGAGTTAATATCACTTTCAGCTTATAATAAATAAAAATATAAATAAAAAATTAATCATACAAAAACGGAGTATATATGAAAAAAATATTTAGTATCTTTCTTTTTTATTTAATATTTGCTTGTATCATAAACGCTCAAAGCTCATCAATATTAGTTGTTTATTTTTCAAGAGTAGGAAACACACAATTTAAAAATAATATAGATGCTTCTACAGCTGCAAGCATTGTAGCAAATAATAATAGAATTGGAATTACAGAATATGCTGCTAATGTAATAAAAAATGAGTTAAATGCGGATATAAAATTAATTGAGACAGTTGATAAATATCCTGAAAATTTTAATGAGCTTAGAAATAAAAATCATGATGAAATGAATAAAAATTATTTCCCAAAAATAAAGCCTTTAAATATAGATATAAAAAAATATGATACTGTTTTTATAGGCTATCCTGTATGGGCTAATGATGTGCCTATGGCAGTTCGTTCATTTATAAGAGATTATAATTTATCTGGAAAAAATATAATTCTTTTCTGTACTCATAACGGCTATGGTATTGGAAGATCATATTCCACTATTAGAAATATGATAAGCAATGCTGATATATTAAACGGCATAGCATTAGAATCATCAAATATACAGTCTAAAAATAATCAAATAATAGATTGGATTAAAAAATTAAATTTAAAAAATCATTAAAATTCAAATAATACATAATTATAGTTAATAAAAATTTTTTGCCGCTTATTAAAATAGGCGGCTATAATAAATTAATAAAGGATATTTTTTATGAAAAATTTAATATTATTATTATTTTTACTTTTATCAATATCATGCAAAAATGAAAATTCTTCACAAAAGAAACTAGAATATAATTATAATTCACAAATCACAGAAAATGCAGATTATATAAATATTAATCATACTCAAAATAATTCAAAAATATTAATAGCATACTTCACATGGGCAGATAATACAGTAGTAGAAAATCCTTCATCTATAGATGCTGAAACTTCTGCAAGCGTACTTTCTCCTGGTAATACAGAATTGATTGCAGGCTGGATAAAAGAAGAAACGGGAGGAGATTTATTTAGCATAAAAACACAAAATAAATATTCAAGCGATTATGATGAATGTTTAAATCAGGCGAGAATAGAGAGAGATAATAATGAAAGACCGGCACTTACCGATAAAGTTAATAATATAAATGATTATGACATTATATTTTTAGGTTTTCCAAATTGGTGGTATACCTGCCCTATGGCTGTTTTTACATTTATTGAAAATCATAACTTATCTGGAAAAACTATAATACCATTTTGTACTCACGGCACTGGAGGAATGGCAGGAACGATAATAGATTTAAAAAATTTGCTTCCAAATGACTGTAAAGTATTAGATGCTGTCGGAGTATACAGACCAGAAGTAAAAAATTCAAAAAATAAAATTTTAAATTGGATTAGAAAATTGGAATATTAAAAAATAATTATTAAATTATTATAATTATAATTTAAGGAGAAAAATTATATTTTTATGAAAAAAGCAATAAAAATAATAAAAATACTTACAGATATAATAATGACTATTCTTTTTTTCATTTTAACGGCATATCATTTCACAGGCGATGCTATACATGAATATTTGGGTTTCTCACTTTTTATATTTTTCATACTTCATCATATACTAAATTTTAATTGGTATAAAAATCTGCTTAAAGGAAAATATAATTTCAGCAGAATTTTAAATACATTTATCAATACTATGCTTTTTTTATGTATGGCAGGACTTATGATAAGCGGAATACTATTTTCTCAAAGAGTTTTAGGATTTCTTAATATTCATAATAGCACAATGTTCACAAGACGCTTGCATATGATTTCCAGCTCTTGGGGATTTATATTTATGTCGGCACATTTAGGAATGCATTGGGGTATATTTATCAATATGAGCAAAAAATTTATAAATATAAACAAAGCAATCTCTATAGTAATATCTTTATTAATAGCCCTTTACGGAATTATTTCATTTATAAAAAGAGGCTTATATAATAAAATGTTTCTGCTTATAGAGTTTGCATTCTTTAATTATGAAGAGCCTGTAATATTTTTCTTTATGGATTATATAGCTATAATGGGATTATTTATATTCTTATCATACTATACAAATGAACTTTATAAAAAATTAAAAAAATAAAATATTTGAACATTATGAATAATATGATATAATAAAAATATTCTTATATAAAGGAGATATGATAATGAAGATATTATTAATTTTTGCACATAGCTATTGGGGAGATTCTAAAGTTAATCGTAAATTATTAGAATCGATAAAAGATTTTGATAATGTAACTATTCATAATCTAAATGATATTTATAAAGAAAGAAAAATAGATAATGTAAAAAGTGAAATAGATTTATTAAGAGAAGCAGATAAAATAATTTTCCAATTTCCGTTATTTTGGTACAGTATGCCTAGTCTTTTAAAAGAGTGGGAAGATACAGTTTTAAGCGATTTGCTTCATAAAAATGATAATAAATTCTTAGAAGGTAAAACTTTTAAAATAATTACAACTGCAGGCGGCGACAAATCTCATTATGATTCTTTAGAATTTGATATGAATGCATTGCTTTCTCATATAACATCAAGTTTTAAGCATTTTGGATTAAAAACAGAAGATACATTATGTTTTTATGGTGCTAAAGAAGACAATATAGATTTAAATGAATATAGTAAATGTTTTAAATAAAAAATAAAAAAATATAGGAGTATATAAAAAATATATTCCTATATTTTGTATATTATATAATTATCTGTTTTTAAGTTTAGGATGAAGTATTTTATCTAAAGCAAATCCCAAAAATGCAAATGACATACCCAAAACGGCAATTAAAATTCCGGGAGGTATTATCCACCACCAAAGTCCCGAAAGTACGGCTGAGCCTTTCATAGCATCATGGAGAATCTGTCCCCAAGTAACTATTGAAGCATCTCCAAGTCCTAACAATGATAAAGAAGATTCATAAACTATAGCAGAAGGTACAGCCAAAGCCATAGATGCAAATGAAAAAGGCAGAAGCAAAGGTGCTAAATGATTGAATATTATTCTAAAATGCCCTGCTCCTATTGTTCTTGCCGCCTCAATATAAGTTTCTTCTTTAAGCTGCATAGCCATAGAACGAACCGTCATAACTGAACCAGTCCAAGAAAAAAATATCATCATTGTAATCATAGTCCATATACTAGGCTTGAATACTGCACTCATAACTATCATAACGGGAAGTACAGGTATGCCTATGAATATTTGATAAAGAAACTGCATTATATTATCAATAAATCCTCCGAAATATGCAGATACTATTCCATACATTACACCTATTATAACCGATATAAAGCTAGTTGCTATGCCTATAAATAATGCCCATTTAAGCCCTGAAATAAGACCTGAAAATATATCGCGTTTCATATTATCAGTACCCATTATGCCTGACATAGAGCCTACCAAAACCATATAAGGATTTTCAAAAATTGAATCTTCATCTGAAAATTTTCCTATTACTTCAAATCTGTAAACTCCTTTCAATGCTTTAAAGTTTTTAGCCATATCATCTTTTTTTATATTAAAAAGTATTTTCATAGGATTTGTTGTAAGAGTATCGATTTGCCTTGCAAGTATTCTTGGTACTGATTCTCTGTAGAATCTGAATATTCTATTTTTTGAATCATTGAATGCAGATATTCTTAAATCTCCTTTTATATTATGTAAACTATCAGAAAGAGTAATAATTTCTTTATCAGGTCTTATAACATTCCATACTAAAGCTGCAGAACTATTAACATCAGCATGAAAAATTAAGTCTGAAGGAGATTTATCGAATTTATAATCATATTCAAATAAAGCTTTATAATGTACTTGATTATCTATATAATTAGTTTCAATGCTTATAGGTTTAAACTCCGTTGTAACAGCAGATTTCTCTTTCTTAAAAAAGTTAATCCATTTAGGCGATGCTGATGCTGGATTATCCTGCCAATATGTTATATCCCTCCATCTTTTAGGAGCTTCTTTATAAGTTAAAAGAAAAGGCTCAAGCAATGATACAAAAATAGCTAAAATTAGTATGCATAAGCCTATGACGCCTGTTTTATCTTTTTTAAACTCATTAAAAAATTCTATTAATGGAGCAAGTTTTTTATTAATATTATTATTTTGCATTAGAGCCTGCCTCCTGCTTTTATTCTAGGGTCTAAAAATCCGTAAGATATATCAAGAACTGCCAAGCCAAATTGATAAAGTGCAGTAGTTATAGCCAAATTTCCCATAAGTACAGGTATATCATTCTGCTGAACCGATATCCAATAAAGATTGCCGAGCCCTGGCCATGAAAATATACCTTCAAATATGATAGAGCCTGCAATAGAACCCAAAAGTCCTAATAAAGTTATTGTAACTATAGGAGGGGCTGAGCTTCTTAATGTATGCCCTAATAGTACAGATTTTTCTGATATTCCTCTTGCACGTGCAGCCATTATATAATCTTCCTGCAATGCAGATAATACTATATTTCTTACAACAAATGAAAGCCCCCAAAAACCTATTAATGTTAATGTCAGAAGAGGCAGAGCCATATGCCATAAAATATCTAAATAATACATTATTCCAGAAGGTATGGGTATTGAATGAACTCCCCCAGAAGGAAATATATTAAACTTATAAACAAATATCATTATAAGAATCATAGAAAGCCACCAAGCAGGCATTCCGTATACAATCATAGTTATAATACTTGTAGTTTTGTCGAATAATCCGCCTGCTTTTTTAGCCTTTATAAGTCCTATTATTAATCCTATTATAATTTGTATAATTGATGCGGTTGTAAAAAGTATCATAGAACGCGGAAGTGCCTCGCCTATTATTTTTATAACTTCCCTATTGCCGTTTGAATCCATCATAATAGATGATTTTCCAAACTGAAAAGTTATTGTATTAACAGCACGTATAAATATTCTCTCTCCTGCACTTCTATTAAGCCAATATACATCATAATAATAATCTCTTCTCTCTTTTATAAAATTTTCAATATCTTCTGTACGCATATTGCTTAAGCCTCTTACTTCTGCATTGATATTTTCTTCAATCTGTGCCTTTAAGGTTTTTTCACTAACTGTATTAAATATAGCAGATGACATAAGCATAAGTATCATAAACATAATTATGCCTTTAAGAATTCTTTTAATAACAAAATAAGTAAACATAATATAATCCTTTCAAAATATTATACAAAAAGAATAAAAATTGTAAAGTATTATTATGTTAATTTAATTATGTTAATATTTTAATAAAGCGAACTAAAATTATTTTTTAATTAATCGTCTGTTAAATAAATTTTAAGCCTAATAAAAACTTGGGGGTATTGAAATTTTGCAGTCAATATTATTAAAGCTAAAATTTTAAAATTAAGCCTTGAAAAATAAAGGGCGGTGTATGTAGTATGTAGTATGTAGTATGTAGTATGTAAATAAATTTTAAAACTTTAATTCATACTCCAACCTATTTTATTATTATTTTATATTCAATTTTTAATTATAATTTTTTTATTGCTATATTGTTAATATAAAACATTTATTATTTTTTTAAATTTAGAATTAATAAAACTAAATATCAGCAGTATTCAGTCTTTTTATTAAAAGATGAAACTTCTCCGTTTTTAATATGCTTATCCATTAAAATATTAACTATTTCATCAGCACGGTTATTTTCTTTATTGCTGGAATGACCTTTTACCTTTATAAAATCGATATTATGTTTTTTAGAAAGTTCTATCAGCCTCAGCCAATATTCTTTATTTTCAACAGGCTTTTTATCGCTTTTTATCCAATTATTTTTCTGCCAAGAATATATCCATTTAGTCATACCGTTAACCAAATAAGCACTGTCGCTGTATAATTTAATATTATGCGAATGCTTTAATCTTTCAAGTGCCTTAACAGCAGCTTTCATTTCCATTTTATTATTTGTGGTATTATTTTCACTTTCGCCTATTTCAAGACGAAGATTATGCCTTTCGCTTATAAGTATTGCAGCCCAAGCCCCAAGTCCCGGATTACCTCTGCATCCGCCGTCTGTATATATTATAATATCATCTTTTATCATAAATTATGAAGCTAATAAAGAAGTTAATTTATCATTTATTTGTGAAATTAATTCTTCTTTAGAATAATCATTTTTTGACACAGAAAAACCTGATGCTTTAGGATGCCCTCCGCCTCCGAAACTCTCAGCAACTTCCCTAATATTTTTGGAGCATCTGCTTCTTATACTAACTCTAAAATTCTCATCTCCCTCATGAATAATAAATCCAATTAAAACATCATCCATCTGTATAAGAGTATCAGAAGCACTAACAGCAAGCTCTTTCATATTAATGCCTAAAATAGTTTCTTCCAAACATAAATAGCCTATTTTTTTATTATCATCTATTACCATTCTTTTATATATTTCTATTAAAGCAGAAACATCATTTTTAGTATATCTCTTTCTAACTACATTTCCCAAATTTTCCTGTATTATTCCTATACCCATAAGTTTTGAACCGTAAAGCAAAGTTCTATTCGTTGTATTACTGAATATAAAACTTCCTGTATCAGTACAAATACCGCAGTAAAGCAATGTAGCTATATTAGAATCAAATTTTTCTATATACTCTTGAAATATATCAAATATTATTTCGCAGGTAGCCCCTGCACTAGTATCATCATAAAACATAGTAACACCATTAATATTTCTCACTTTATGATGATCTATAAATATAACATCATTATATTCATTTAATGTATCTGAAATCCAGCCTATTCTATCTATATCTCCAGAATCAAGAACAACTAAAACATCTTTTTTAGGCAGCGTATCTTCATTTACTTCAAAAATTACTTTATCAATTAAAAGTACATTTTGTAAATCTCTTTGCATTTTATCTGTATTAACTACATCTGCATCCTTGTTAAATACATTTTTAATAATTAGAGATAAAGCAAGCCCTGAACATATACAATCGCAATCAGGATTTCTATGCCCTGTAATAGTGATATGATTTGCTTTTGATAATCTTTCTAATATTTTTTCTTTTGATACTGTTATATCAATATCATTATAAATAGCCATTAACAAGCCCTTAATATTTAATTTATAAAATTTTAATTATCTTCAGGTATATCTAATTTTTTTATACTTGTTAAAACCTTATTGGTTTCTATTAAGTTTTTATCATAATAAAATGTTAAATTAGGCACATATCTAATAGTAAGCTGTTTTCTAAGATAAGAAAATATCACACCCTTAGCACTATTAAGCCCGCTAAGAACTTCATCTTGTTTATCTTCATGCAGGCATACAAAATATACTTTTGCATTCTTTAAATCTTTAGCAGTATCTACTTTGGTAATGGTAACAAGATTATTTTTTATTCTAGGGTCTTCTATTTCCCTCATTATAATGAGAGAGAGAGTCTGCTTAATATTTTCATTTACTCTAAGTATTCTATGAGAAGACATAATATTATCTTATTACTTTACTATAGAGTTATTAACAGCATTAGTTAAATCATCAAGCTCATCTTGAACAAATACTTTATCTATATCTACTAAAATTATCATCTGTTCATTAGATTTTACTAAGCCCATTATATATCTGCTGTCAATACCAGCATGCATATCTATATCTTCTTGAATATTTTCATTATTAATAGTAAGAACATCAGATACAGAGTCAACAACTAAACCATATTTTTTATCGCCTATTGCTACAACTACAATTACACAGTTTTCAGGATTCATAGGCTCATCAAAATGAAATCTTGCTCTTAAATCTATAACAAGAATTATAGTACCTCTCAAATTAATAATGCCTTTCAAATAATCAGGACAATTAGGAATAGGAGAAGGCTGCATAAAATTTAATATTTCCTGAACTTTAAGAATATCTATTCCATACAATTCATTATTTATATTAAAAACAAGTATTTGATTTGATATAGCACTATTCATGTTAACTCCTTTAAATTGTACTATAAATTATAATATATAATGTGCATAAGTCAAGCAATTTTATTTATTCTTTTTTATGTCTTTTTAAACATTCTATATCATATTTGATAAAAATACAATCTATTTAAAAATTAATATTTATTTTTTATTATATTTTTAGGCAGAATATTGTTATGAATAATGGTGTAGAAGAAATTTTAAATAATTGTCATACAGCTATAAAATATGAGTTTAGAAATAGAGATTATCTTTTAGAGGCTTTAACTCATAGAACTTATGCTAATGAATCCAAAAAGAAAATGAAATATAATCAGAGATTGGAATTTTTAGGCGATTCGGTTCTCTCTCTTATTATTTCAGATTATATATTTAAAAAATACGATACAAGCAAAGAGGGATTATTATCAAAAGTAAAATCTTCTTTGGTATCTCAGAAAAGTTTAGCAGATATTTCAAGGGAGCTTAAACTTGGAGATTTTCTGCTTTTAGGGCATGGAGAGGAGGCTTCAGGAGGACGCTATAGAGATAATATGCTTGAAGATTTATTTGAAGCTATAGTAGGAGCTATATATTTAGATTCGGGTATAGATAGTGCTTATCAATTTGTTATGAAAGCTTGTAATAAAAAATTAAAGAATTTAGATATATATAATTTTGACAAAGATTACAAAACTATATTTCAGGAGCTTATACAAAAAAAACATAAAACAAGTCCTATTTATAAATCTTATGAATATAATGATATGTTTAAGGCTGAAGTTTATGTAAATGATAAAAGTTTTGCAGACGGAATTGGTAAAAGTAAGAAAGAAGCAGAAACTGATGCGGCTAAAAAAGCATTAGAAAAAATAGAAATGGCTAGTATAACAATAAATAAAAAAACTAATATATAATAATTTTATTTATTTACTAATAAAAAACTTGTTTGTTAATTATTGCCTGACATTCTATGAATCTCAGGCAACCCACAAGTTTTTTATTTTATTGCTATCAATAAACTAGCTTTAAAATAGCTAATAACTGATATTATAAAAATTGTGAGTGTCTGGCAAGTTCACCAAAGGCGGACTTCTTAGGCGGGCATAACAACAATAAAAGGAAAATTTTATGAATAAAATTATGATAGCTCCTTCAATACTTACAGCATCATTTTCAAATTTGGAAAAAAGTATAAAAGAGCTTGAAGAAGCAGGAAGCGATTATTTACATTTGGATATAATGGATGGAGTATTTGTTCCTCAAATTACATTTGGTGCTAAAGTAGTTTCGGATATAAAAAAAATAAGCAGTATTCCTCTTGATGCACATTTAATGATAGTAAATCCAGAAAAACATATTGATGATTTTGCTGAAGCAGGCTGCAGTATTATAAGCATACATTTTGAAGGAAATATTCATATTCATAGACTTATTTATCAGATAAAAGCTCATAATATCAAAGCAGGCATTGTACTTAATCCTCATACTAGAGTTGATGTTATAGAGCCTATTATTGATGATATTGATTATTTACTTTTAATGAGTGTTAATCCCGGATTCGGAGGACAGAAATTTATAGAATCATCTGTTAAAAAAATAAAAGAAGCTAAAGAATTAATAGGAAGCAGAGATATAATACTTGCTGTTGACGGCGGAGTTAATTTAAAAACTTGCGGTAAAGTATTAGAGGCTGGTGCTGATTTTCTTGTAGCTGGAAGTGCTGTAATTGACAGCGATGATAAAAAAGATACTATTAATAAACTTAGAGGAAATAAATATAATATATCATAATTAAAAATATTTTTTTATTAAGTTTAGTATAATAACTTTATTTGAGAATTTAAAAAATTATATTGGATATTTTTATGTCAAATAATAATAAATCTATTTTTCTAGCTTCTGCTGCTTATATATTATGGGGGCTTCTTCCTATTTATTGGAAATCTGTTCAGAATTTTGATTCGGCTTTTGTTTTGGGAATTAGAGTTATAACTACTTTTATATTTACTTTGATAATAATTATATATAAGAAATCAAATTTATACAGGGGATTAAAACCTTTTATATTGATAATCATGGCAGGAGTTTTTTTAGGCGTTAATTGGTATTTATATATTTATACTGTCAATTCAGGGCATATACTTGAGGCAGGGCTTGCTTATTATATAGCACCTATTTTAAGTATATTAATTGGCATTATAGTTTTTAGAGAGAAAAAAACAGCATTAGAGTATGCGGCAATTGTTTTAATGTTTATAGGAATGATTTACCAAACTATAACTGTAGGAAAACCGCCTATAATGGCATTTTTTATAGGGCTTACTTTTTCAATATACGGCTTATTCAAAAAGATGACTATATATTCAGGCTGGGAGAGTTTATTTTTAGAAACATCTGCTATACTCTTACCATCGTTAATTTTAAGTAAAGTATATTTTCCTCAGTCTCCTCAGCCTATTTACTCTTGGATTTCACTAATGTTTGCAGGAATAGCTACAGGCATTCCTCTGTACTTGTATGCTAAGGCTGCAAAAAATCTTCAAATTTCAGATTTGGGTTTTCTGCAGTTTTTGGTGCCTTTATTTGCTACTTTTCTTGCCATTTTTGTTTATAAAGAAGAGATTAATTTTAATAGAGCTGTTACTTTAATTATAATAATATTAGCGGCAGTTCTTTATGCATTGTCAATATTTAAAAATTCAGGCAGAAAAAATAATAATTAAGTATTTTTATGAAAAAATATTATATATTGCAAAAGATAAAAAATATTAAAAAAAATTAATCAATTCTAAAATTTCAAATAAACTAATGCTTCTAAATTAATAATAGTCAGTTTATAGGAATATGCTGTATAATATTAATATATGATATGATATTATATGTAATAAAATAAAGAAAGAATTTTTAATAAATTCTATTTTATTGTATAATATAAATAATGTTATAAAAATAATATTTAGGATTTACTAATATGAACAAAATAGAAGAATATTTTTTACAGCATAATAAAATAAAATTCTCTAATACCGTTTGCAGTCAGCATAATAAAAAAATAATATTAAGAAATCCAAAAAAAGTAATAAAAAAAGAAGAAAAAAATATTAATAATAGGAGTGCAGAATCAATGAAAGAAATCAAAAATGAAGGGCTTAAAAAAATATATAATGAAGTAGAAAAATGTATGAAATGCGAGGCATTATGCAGCAGCAGGTTAAATGTAGTATTTGGAAGAGGAGATGAAGAACCTGATATTGTATTTGTAGGAGAAGCACCGGGAGCAGATGAGGACAAACAAGGGCTTCCATTCGTAGGCAGAGGCGGTAAATTACTTGATAAATGGATTGAAAAATTAAGTATAAATAAATATTATATTATGAATGCCTTAAAATGCAGACCTCCTGAAAATAGAGACCCTTTACCTGAAGAAAAACAAAACTGCAGAGATTATTTTACCGCACAGCTTCAAATACTTAATCCTAAAATAATATGTGCATTGGGAAGACATGGATTTGGTAATTTAATAGAATTTGACTTAAAAACTCCATTCGGCAGAGCTAGAAACAAGGTTCATTACTATAAAAATAATGAAAGAGATGTACCTGTAATAGCAACATATCACCCTGCTTATATTTTAAGGAATCAGAAGGAGGAGGAAAAAGTTATATCCGATTTAGAGTTTATGCTAAACGAATTAGAAAAAATAAAAAATGATTAGTATAGAGCTTAGCTTGAATATAATTATAAAATATAAATTAACAGCTTGAAAATATTTTAAGTAAGTTTATATTTTAACATAAATAGGAGTTTTTTATTGAAAAAATATTTTGTTTTGATATTGATAATATGTAAATTCTTAATGCCTAATACATTTGATAATATAATAGATGCTTCAGATTATGAAAAATATTCAAATATACCAAAAAAACCTACTATATTTGATAATATTAATCATAATAGTAAATTATCAGATATAATAGAAAATATTGAAAAGTATTTAGAAAACGGCAATGATATAAATATAATAAATGAAGATGGAAATACTCTATTAATGCAGGCTGTATCTATAGGATATTATGATTTAGCTGATTACTTGATAGATAGAAATGCTGATATAAATATTACAAATAATAATGGAGAAAATGCCTTAATATTATCTGCAAATTATCCTTATATAATGAATTTACTTATTAATAATAATGCAGATATAAATATTTCTGATAATAACGGCAAGACAGCACTTCATTATGCATGCGAATACGGAGATTTATATTCAGTAAAACTCCTTATAAAAAGAGGAGCTGATATTAACAAAAAAGATATACTTGGAAAAACTATTCTTATGTATGCAGTTGAAAATGAACATCTTATGCTTATAAAGTATTTAGTAGAAGATTTGAAAGCGGATATAAATGAAAAAGATGATTGGGGGCAAAATGCTATGTTCTATGCTACCAAGATAGATATAGCAAGGTATCTTATATATAATGATATAAATTATACAGATGTGAATTCAATAGGATTAAAACCGTATGAAGTTATGAAGTATAATGGTTATATAAATGTTTCAACATATCTTCAGAAATTAGAAAAAAGAAGATGAGTTAAAAAAATATCTTTAAGTATTTTTTTTATAAACCGAAAATATTTACAGCATATTGGAGTTTATATGAATATCAAAGTTATTTTACTATTTATTACTATAAATATGTTGCTTTTTGCTCAATATACTTCCACTACCAATAATAATATATTAGTAAATACAGGAGAAGGAAGAGTTGATTATACTACTTATACAATATATGCAGATGCAACAGCCGATTTTCTAACAGATACCCGTCTGCATCATGAAGCATTATTAATACTGCAGCAGCAGGCAGAAGAAGAAACAATGAAAACATTATATGATATATTGGGAAATATTCCTATAGATAATGAAGATACCATATACAGCATAATGGAAGAAAATAGATTTTTAAAAGAAAAGGTTGTTACTTCTATAAATAATGCAAGATTAGTAGGCATATCATATCCTACAAGAACAAGCGTAAAAGTTCTTATGGCATTAGATATCACAACAAATAATCTTCTATCAGATTTGATAAATAATATAAATATATATAAGCCTAATCCTATTGTAACATACTTTGATACAGGTACAGATTATGACAGTCTTGTTATAGATGCGAGAAATATAGGCTTTATTCCTTCATTATTTCCTACAGTATATGATGAAGACGGAAATGAAATATACAATATAGCATATATAAATAAAGCTGTTGCCTCTACAAACGGATATATTACATATTCTACAAATTCTTTTCTTACTAATCAAAATATTACAAATATAGTAGGAAGCAAGCCTTATAATATAGTAGCTTGGAGAACCAGAGGAAGACTTTCAAGCGATTTAGTTATAGGAAATGAAGATGCAAGTATAATTATGAGCAGCCGAAATTTAAAAAATGCTATAAAAAATTGTAAAGTTATATTCATAATTGATTAATTTATTCTTTTTTATTATTCATTTTTTTTGAAAATATGATATATTATTATCTATATAGATTGTTAGGGCGGATGTAATGAATATAAAAGAAAGTTATATAGATGATATTTTTACAAATCATCCGTACAAAGATGATATAAAAAAATATGTCTATAATGAAAATGATACTGTAAATTTTAATCCTAAAGAAATAAATTATTCTATATCTAACAATCATTCTGTATATTCAAATTTATTGGATTTATATATAAATAATAAAGAAAATGAATCTCTGATAAAGCTGTTTAAAGTTATATCTATGCATGACATAAAAAATATATATATTTTTGAAATACTTATTATAAATATAATATCAGGATTGAGTATAAAGGAAGCTATGCTTAAATGTATTTCAGCAGAAAAAATAAAAGACTGGGACAGAGAATATAAAAGAAATTCACAAAATGTAAATCCTATATCAAATGAGATAATAAATGCTAAAATGCACATACTTATATATTACAGCTATGCAGAAAAATATTTTCCTAAAGAAACAGAAAAATATATAGAAAGTATATGCAGTTCTGACATAGATGAAATAATTAATGAATATCAAGATAATATATTGATAGCTTTAATGGCTTTATCTATAAAAATACATAATAAAGATTATGATAAAATATCAATATTATTGGAATATTCAAAAAAAGTTAATTATTTAGATGCTGTATTATCTCTTCTGTTTGTAATTAATATAGATGCTGATATAGTCAGCAAATTTACGGATTTATTAGAAAATAATATATTAAATGATAATAGAGATTTGCTTATAAATTTAGCTTATCTAATAAGATTATTTTTCTTAACTAGAAAAAATTTCAGCAGCCAATTTTCAAACAAAAGTTTTAATGAATTTACATACGATTTAAAAGATTTTAATGTACCCAAATATTTTATATTTCTCATAAAATACTTAGATACTAATTTACTTGTAAGTTCAAATAAAATATTTGAAGGCATAAAAAATTTATATATTAATGATAAAGAGTCATTTTATAAACTTTACAGCATATTAAAAGAAGTGGAAGTACCATATATTATAGAAATCAAAGTAATATTAAACTGCATTCTTTTAAATGCAAAAGACGATAATGCTGATATATCGATTCTTGATAATAATATAGATTATTTTATAGAAAATCTTAAAAAAGAATTAGAAAAAATATACAATATAAAATCTGATAATATATTTGATTTATTAGAAAATAAAGCAGTAGATAAATATAATATATCAGTAAGTCTCAGTAATGAAATAATATTTACTACAAAAATTATAGTTCTTATATATGATTATAATGAAAAAGCAAGAAAAGTTGTTAGGGCTTTATTAAGAGCATTACCGTATAATTTGGCAATACCTTTGATGATTAAAGATAGAAAAGAATTTTATAATATAAAGCTTAAAGAAATATTAGATTATTTACAAGGGTATGACCTTGATTTGAAAGATTTGATTATAACATATTTGTATACATACCCTATTTATATATTTAATACCAAATATATTTTAAAATTAGTAAAAAACCATTCTGATTATATAGTTAATATATTTAATGATAAAGTATTTTTAAAAGCAGTTTCATATAAAAGTTATGCTTTAATAGATTTTTTAGAGCTTTTATATAAAAAGGATAAGGCAGCTTTTACAAATTATTCTATATTATGCTATGTTCTTCATCTCAAAAATAAAGAGATAATCAAATGTGCTTTAAACTTAATAGAAAAAGATGAATACAATTCCAGAGCATATATAGAAAGCAGTATACATGCCTATAGAGAAGAAGTGCAGTTTGAATTAAAAAAAATAATAAAAAAATGGAATTATAATAGAAAAGGATTTAAATTCAAAACTTTAGACGATATAAATATTTATATAGATGATTACTATGAAGACAGCTATGAACATTTAATTGATTTTATAGATGAAGCCTTAATATCTGAAGTTGTTTTAAGAGATGATGAGAAAATAAAAATACCTGTGAAAATTATAAAATATATATTATTAGAATATATGCTTCTTGAAGAACCTTATAGAATAAAAGATATAGATAAAATGATAGATTTATTTGATATGAATTCTTTAAGGGATGCATTTGAAAATATATATAAATATTGGACTGATAATAATTGCGATGAAAGTAAAAAAAATATTATTATACCCTATTGTATTTATGCCAATTACAATCAAATAGCTAATTTATATGAAAAGATAGAATATTGGCATGATAATTTTAAGTCATCTTTAGCAGCTTATATAATACCTGCAATAGCAATGAATGGTAAAAAATTTGCTCTAATGATAATTAATAATATTATATATATCTCTAAAAATAAAGTATTAAAAAATGCCGCTATGGCTTCATTTGAAAAAGCTTCAGAATGCTTGAATATTCCTATAGATAATTTATTTGATAAAGTTTTGCCTAATTTAGGTTTTAATATAGAAAGAAATAAAGTTATAGATTACGGCAATCAAAAATTCACTATTCAGCTTTTAAGCGATTCATATTTAGAAATAATAGATAATGAAAATCATACTATATTAAAAGAACTGCCTGAAACAATAGAAGGAGATGATGAGGCAAAAGCAGCAGATGCCAAAAAAGATTTTATTTATACAAGAAATTCACTGAATGCTATTATCTCATATCAAAGAGAAAAATTGACAAAAGTTATGTTTAATGGCAGAAAATGGGATTATGAAACTTTCTTTGAGGTATTTGTAGAAAATCCTGTTATGCAGTACTTTACGCTTGGATTTATTTGGGGCGTTTATGATGAAGATAATAATTTAATAGACTGCTTCAGATATATGGAAGATGGATCATTAATCTCAATAGATGAGGATTTATACGAGCTTCCTAAAAAAACTAACTATTATATAACATTATATCATCCTATTGATTCAGATGAAGATTACTGTAAAGTTTGGAATTATCAATTGGAGCTTTATGAAATAAATCAGCCTATAGAACAAATAAAAATTAAAAGATATGAATTACAGGAATATGATGTAGAAGATAATATTATAACATCTTTTAATGGTCAGAAACTATCTATGGAATATATGGATAAATTATCAAAAGAATTAGACATAAAAATAGAATACTACAATGAATATGCTTCATATTATCTTCTTGATAATGTTTTAAAAATAGTATGCGAAATTAACTGCAGTATATATGATGAAGATATGATAATAGATTATATAAAATTCTATGAATTAGAAAAGCATAATAAATTTATTAAAGTAATTTCTCCTTTTAGTGTAGAAAGAAGATTTATAAATACAATGCTTCATTACTTATCTCTTGGTTTTTATGACTAATAATATATCATTATCATCAAACACTTCAATAAAAACAGCAATAAAAAATGATTTAAGGCTGAACTATCAAACAAAAGTATGGCTTGATATTATATCAATTCCTGCTGTAGAACTTAAAGAAAAGATAGAAAAAACTATGGAAGAAAATCCTTTTTTAGAATATGATTTTAATGAAAAAAATTATTTAAAATCATCGTCGGGAGATATTAATTCTATAATAGAAAATACTGTAGAAAATGGAAAAGAAAGTTTATTCTCGCATTTGAAAAGCCAAATAGATATTGCTTTTAATAATAAAAAAGAAGCAGAATTAGCAGAACAGATATGCAGTTTTATAAATAATGACGGATATCTGACTATAGAAAGTTATGAATTATCCAATATATTAAATTATAGTACAGAAAAAATAGAAAAAATAATATCTGTAATAAAAACTTTTGACCCTTACGGAGTTGCTGCAAAAAATATTAATGAATGTCTTTCAATACAATTAAAGATGAAAAAAAAAGAAAGTTTGGAAAAAGATAAAAATATATATGATAGTGCAATACATATTGTAGAAAATTATTTAGATGAATTATCAAAAAAAAATTATAAAAAAATAGCTTTAAATTTGAATACAGACGAAGATACTATATTAAAAGCATTAAATCTGATACAAACATTAGAGCCTTATCCTGCAAGAGAATATGATGCATCATCTATTAAATATATTATTCCTGAACTTTTTATTTTAAAAGAAAATAATCAATGGATAGTAAAAACAGATGAAACATTTATACCGCACTTGAAAATTAATAAAAAATATATTAAACTATTAAATATAGAAAAAAGTAAAGACAGCATAAACTTTTTAAAAGAAAAAAAGAAAGAAGCAGAAAGCCTAATAAATGCTTCCAATGAAAGAAAAAAAACTTTATTAAAAATAGGAGAAGCTTTACTCAAATTTCAGTTTAATTTCTTTGAGTACGGCAAAGAGTTTATGAAGCCATTAACTTTAAAAGATATGTCTTTAGAGGTTAATTTAAGCGAATCTACTATAAGCAGAATAGCTAATGGCAAATACCTTAATACTGTATGGGGTACATTTTCTATAAAATATTTTTTCTCAGCAGCTGTTGGAAACGGACTTGGTTCTAGGGGCGTTAAAGAAATTATAAAAAGAATTATAGAAAATTCTCCTGCAAAATTGAGCGATGAAAAGATCAGACTCATACTTAAAAGCGAAGGCATAGAAATATCAAGAAGAACAGTTGCTAAATACAGAAAAAGTATGAATATTTTTTCATCAAGAAGCAGATAAAATATAAAAGGAGATTTTATGCATCAAAATATAATTGGAAAGAATGTAAGAATCACTAAAAATGTAAGAGAACATATAGCAAATAAGATGCAGAATATTAAAATACATGCTGACAGAATAATAGATGCAAGTATCATTTGCGAACATAAGCATGGAGAATATACTGTACAAGGCACTATAGCTTTCGGCAAAAAAGCATTTCACGATAAAGAAAAAGAAAAGGATCTTTATGCTGCAATAGATACTATGTTTCAAAAGATAGAAAGAGAAATAAGAAAATCCAAAGAAAAAAATATTGACAGAAGTCAAAGAGCCGTTGTAGATAAAACAATTCAAGCCGAAGAAGAAGATAATGCTTATTCTATTAATTCTATAGGAATATATGAAAAGCCCTTAGATGAATTAGATGCAGTTTTGCTTTTTAAAAGCGATAAAAAACCATATATGGCTTATCTTCCTATTAAGCAGGGAGAGGATTTATACAGCATAAAAATAGGAAAATTCCCTGTATTTTTATTCAAGGGAAATGATAATAAAGTATTTGAAATATATAATAATGAAGAATATTGGAATATAGATGAGGTAAGCATAACTTCAGATAATAATATAGATGCAAGCAAGAGTGAAAATTATATTATAAAAAACTATAATGTCAGCGAAGCTGTAAATTACCTTACTGAAAATACTGATAAAAAATTTGTAGTTTATATAAGCAGCATAACAGAGCAGGCTGAAGCTCTGTATAAAGAATCTGACAATTCTTTTATTCTTATAAGAATGTTTGATATTTAATTAAATATGATTAACCATTTTGGAGGATAATAAAATGAGTTTAATAGATTATATAAACAAAGATTCTATAATGATAGATGTTCAGGAAACAGATAAAGAAAGGCTGCTCTCTAAAATGGTTGAAAGATTAGATGAATGCAAACTGCTTTTGAGTAGGGCTGATGCAGAACATGCTATTATGACAAGAGAACAATTAATGAGTACAGGAGTTGGAAACGGCATTGCAATACCTCATGCTAAAACCGATGCTGTTGAAAATATTGTTCTTAGTGTGGCAACTATAAAAAACGGCATAAATTACAAATCCATAGATAAGAAAAAGGTATTTGCTGTTTTTATGCTTTTAGCCCCAAAAGCTTCTGCTAGTGAGAATTTAAAAGTACTTACTGCAATTGCCAAAATATTAAGAGATAATCCTCATTTCTTGGAAAAAATTATTAATGTTGAAAAACCTGATGAAATTATGGAACTTATAGCTAAAGAGGAAATGAAAATATAATGCCTAAAATAACAGTAGAAAAATTTCTTGAACTCAATGAAATAAAAAATAATATACTAAAAATAAGACGTTTAACAGGTTTTATCGGAATGGAAAATGAAATAATAGGGTACGAAATAAACCGTCCCGGTATGGCATTATTCAAATACTTTCAAGATTTTGCTTATGAAAGAATACAAATATTGGGAAAGGGCGAGGCTAATTATATTATCACTATTGACAAAGAAAATAATACTGATGTATTTGAAGAAATGCTGAGTTATAAAATACCTATATGTATATTTACTTGTAATATAATTCCGCCTAAATCTTTTTTAGAAATTGCCAAAAACAATAATATCTGCGTAATTTTAAGCGAATTAAAAACATCTGATATGATTAGAAGAATAGAATCTTTAATAGAAGAAGAATTTCTTGAGTCTTTTACTATACATGGAGGACTTGTAGAAGTTTTCGGAGTAGGCGTATTAATTTTAGGTAAAAGCGGTGTGGGTAAGAGCGAAGCTACTTTAGAACTTATATCAAAAGGACATAGACTTATATCTGATGATATAGTAGAGTTCAAAAAATTAAAAGACGGAAGAATTATAGGAAGAAAAAATGAATATATAAAACATAATATGGAAGTGAGAGGAATCGGAGTTGTAGATATAAGCAGACTTTCAGGTATGAGTGCTATTAGAGATAAAAAAAGGCTTGACTTGATAATAGAGCTTGAACATTGGAAAGATGATGAACAATATGACAGAATGGGATTATTTGATAAAACTTATAATATTTTAAATACAGAAGTACCTTATCAAAAAATACCTGTGCGTGCAGGAAGAAATATATGCATATTAATAGAAACAGCTGCCAAAAATTACAGATTAAAGCAGATGGGATATAACAGTGCAAAAGAATTAGATAAAGTATTGATAGCTCAAATAGAAAAGAAAAAATCTGCAAGCAAAACAAATAATTAATTTACTTTATCTTTATAAGTCATTCATTATTTATATTTAAATCATTCTCTATTTTTAAATATAATATATCATTATTATCGCCGCTTACAGAAGTAAATCCGTTTATTATAGCAGTTTCTATAAATCTATTAGGAGATGAGTATTCGGCTTCCTCAGCACTTAAAATCTTTATTTCTTTTTCTAAAAGTTCTATTTCATTATCCAAATTTGATAATTCTATAAGTATTTCATTAGCTTTCACATTTCTTGCAAAAGTAAAAATAATTACAGCTATTATAAATAAAATTATAACTATAAAAAGAGAACCTATAGAATATGTTTTATCTTCTTTTTGAACCTTATTATTCATATTATCTCCAAAATCTATATTTTTTGAACTGCTCTCATTTTGGCACTTCGGCTTGCAGGATTTAATTTTATTTCTTCACTTGTCGGAACTTTAACTTTATTATTTAATAATTTAAATATACCGTCTTTATTCTTTGTTTTTTCATTTTCTTTAAAAAATTTCTTTACTATTCTATCTTCTAAAGAATGATAACTAATAAAAACAGCAATACCATTTTTCTTTAGTATAGAAGCTATATTATTTATCGATTTTTCTAATATATTAAGCTCATCATTAACCTCTATTCTTATGGCTTGAAAAACTAAAGTAGCAGGATGTCTTTTTCCGTATCTTGCAGATTTATCTGTATTATGAAATATTATATTTTCTAATTCTCTTGAAGTTTCTATCTTTCTTATATTTCTCTCTTTAACTATAATATTTGCAATTTTTTTAGCATTATTTATCTCGCCGTAATCTCTAAATATTCTTTCAAGCTCTTCTTTAGTATATCCGTTTACAATATCATAAGCACTTTTTTCATTAATTCCAATCCTCATATCAAGTTTTGCATTATCTTTAAAAGAAAATCCCCTTTCAGCTTTCTTAAAATGAAATAAAGAAACACCCAAATCATAAAGAATAAAATCAATATTTCCTATTAAACTCTCATCTAGCTCATTTATAATATTATCATAAGTATTATTATAATAGTAAAACTTATCATAATTTTTTAATCTATTTTTTGCTATTTCAAGTATAATAGAATCTCTTTCAAAACTATGCACTTCAAGATTCAAATCAAGCATAGCTTTTGTATGCCCTCCCTCCCCTAAAGTGGCATCTACTGCTATTTTTGAGTCTTTAGCAATAAAGCTTAAAACTTCATTCAGCATAACGGGTGTATGAACTATATTCAAACTTTCATCATTATTCATCATTAATATTATCGGAACAATTATTATTAATAATGATTTTATATATTTTTTATTAAAATAATTATATATTTTCATATTGTTTTTTTTTAAGTTTTGATTATTATTTATTAAATTATTTTTATAAAAGGAGTATATGTATGGGAAAATTAGGAAGAATATTATGGTTAATATTTTCAATATTATTAATAATATCAGGAATAGTTACTATATTTAATCCGATAGAAACATTATTAATTATAGCTTATGTAATAGGTTTTTTAACAATATTCTCTGGTATAAGTTCTATATTTTATTTCTTCAGCTTAAAAGATAAATCAGGTTCTACATTAATACTATTAGACGGAATAATATCATCAATATGCAGTATTATTATTATTTCCAATCTGAAAATAAGCGGAGCATTCATACCATATATTGCAGCATTTTTTGTAATAGTAAGAGGTGTTGTAGCCATATCTTCATCTATTGAACTTAAAAGAGTAGGATATAATCAATGGGGATTTTCAATGCTAAGCGGAATACTCACTTTAATCGCAGGCATTATTCTAACATTCAATCCTATACTTGGTGCTGTTTATGTAAGTGTTATACTTGGATTATGCATAATATTATATGGTATAATAACTTTGCAGCTATGGTTTGCATACGGAAAATTTTTTAAAATATAAAATATTATAATTGATTTTATTTATCATTCTGTTAAAATGCATTCTAATTATTAATATTTTTGGAGAAAATTATGTTTGAAAAAAAGGCAAATAGTACTTTATGTTTCTGTAAAATGATAAAATATAAAGAAGTTGTAAATGCTATAAAGACAAAAAATTTAAAAACGCTTGAAGATGTAATGCATGAAACAAAAGCTGGTATTACTTGTTGGAGCTGCAGGGGAGATATAAAGGATTTATTGGAAGAATACAGCAAGACAGGAGATATAAAAATTGATGAATGATGATTTTGTATGTAAATGCAAAAAGCTTTCAATAGAAGAAATTGAATATTTAAAAAGTGAAAGAGGCTTAAATACATTAAAAGAAATTGTAAAGCATACTAAGGCTGGAACTCAATGCGGAGGATGCAGGAATAAAATGAAGGAAATGTTTAAATTCAATTTAAAATAGAATAAAATAATTTCTTTTATTCAAATTTATTATTAATATATAGATTAAAAATTTTTATTTTTTATAATAGTATTAATTTTATCTATATCCTTTTTGCTTATGCTTCTTATACTTATATTAAGATTTTTATTTTTATCTTTTATATATTTTATATAATAAGTTTTTAGAAGCCTATTATTTTGAATAAATATTGTTTTTATTTTTTTATTTACACTTTTTATATAATATTCTATACTCAAAGCAATATTAAGATTTTCTACTTTCCAAGCCGAAAGATATTTTAAAGGCTTATGAAATTTTGTATAATAAGCTCCACTGCCATTTGAATGCTTTTTAAATCTATTTATAAGATTATTTGTTATGCCTGTATAATAACTATTATCCTCGCAAAGTATTATATAAACAAAGCAGTTTTTATTATCTTTCATTTCTTATATCGCTTATTATAGTATCAATATCAACATATATATCATTATTATATTTCTCAAAAATTTTACAAACATTATTATAATCTTCTATAGTATCAACCGTAGTTCTAAGTTCGGGCATTGCAAATTCTTCCCTTACTTTCGGATTTTCTATTTTAAATTTACTACTGTTTCTATAATGATACTGTGTAATATGCTCATGCTCAAAGCTGTCTTTAGAATTATCATCAGCTATTTTTAATGCATCATAATTTATTACTTCAACTCCGCTGCCGTAAGGAAGTAAATCATAATGACTTAAATCAGCATTTTTTTCTATATGATAATCTATAATCATATCGAGTGCTTTTATGCTAACCAAAGGATTATCTCCTGTAGCACGCACAATTATATTAGCATTAAACTCTTCAGCTGCCTTTCTATATCTATTAAGTACATCTTCTTCGCTTCCTATAAAATAACTGCATTTTAATTCATCAAATATATTTTTGAATGCATCATAAGATTTTTTTTCAGTGGCGACTACTACATCATTAGCACTTTTAGAGCTTCTTAATCTTTTAATAATAAGTTCAAGCATACTATCGCAGCCAGCCATTTTTTTTAATGCTTTTTGGGGAAGTCTTGTAGAACCTATTCTTGAAGCAAGTATAATAACTACATTGTTCATATTTTTAAATCCCTAAAATTATTCGCTTTAAGTATCTGCTAAATAAATTTAGCAGATGCTCATAATTTTAGGAAGATATTTTTTTAAATTCCTAAAATTATTTGCTTTTAACTTTCTGCTAAATAAATTTAGCAGATGCTCATAATTTTAGGAGATATTTTTTTAAATTCCTAAAATTATTCGCTTTTAACTTCCTGATAAATAAATTTAACAGATAATCATTATTTTTTAGAATATATTTTTTAATTCCTAAAATTATTTGCTTTAAGTATCTGATAAATAAATTTAACAGATAATCATTATTTTTTAGAATATATTTTTTAATTCCTAAAATTATTTGCTTTAAGTATCTGATAAATAAATTTAACAGATAATCATTATTTTTAGAATATATATTTTTTAATTTATAAAAAATGTTATCCTTAAACTTTAATTAGAAATTCTTAACCAAATCATTAATCTTTATAATCTGACTCCATAATTCTTCAACTTTACTCAAATCAAATATAGTGCCTGAATCTGAAGGACTTTTATCAGGATTAGGATGCACTTCCATAAATACCGCATCTATTCCCAAAGCAGCAGCCGATTTCAATACAGCAGGTATAAACTCTCTAGCTCCTCCTGATTGTCCGTTATTAGCAGAAGGCATTTGAAGAGAATGAGTAGCGTCATACATAACAGGTGCATAATTTTTCATTATTTCCAAATTTTTCATATCCACCACTAAATTGCCATACCCGAACATAGTACCCCTTTCGCATAAAAAAAGTCTATTTTCATTTATAGCATCAGCACATTTATCAGCTATATATTTACAGTCATAACCGCTTATAAATTGACCTTTCTTCACATTAACAGCCTTTCCTGTTTCGCATGCTGCTCTAAGCATATCAGTTTGTCTGCATAAAAAAGCAGGAATCTGTAAAAAATCAACATACTTTGCCGCTTTTTCTGCATCTGCAGGAATATGTATATCTGTCAAAGTAAGAAAATTAAATTCTTTTCCGACATTCTGGAGTATTTCAAGTCCCTCTTTCATTCCCAAGCCTCTAAAAGATGACAAAGATGTTCTGTTTGCCTTATCAAAACTTCCTTTAAAAACTAATTGTATATTTAATTTGTCCTTTATCTCTTTTAATTTTTTGGCTATAGTCATTGTCATTTCTTCGCTTTCTATAACGCAAGGACCTGCAACAAATATCAAATCTTTATTTTTATTGGTAATACCCTTATAATCAAAAATCATATTATATCCTTTAATAATATAAAAATTATGTTTATATCATACAATATTAATACTTAAAGTCAATTACTGTTTTACTATGATTTATTAATGCTTACATTATGTATAATCAGCTATAAATACAATATCTTACTTTTTATTATACAATAAAATATTAAAATAAAAAGTTATCAAAAATTAAAAGTCAATATTAGAAATAAAAATTAATCCC
>NZ_CAJTQJ010000023.1 GCF_910578695.1 uncultured Brachyspira sp. | reverse complement strand
AAATATGAAAAAAGAGAATATGGATATTAATCTTATATCTAGGCTTACAGGTTTAAGTTCAGATGAGATAGAAAAATTTTAATTTAGTAATATATAATAATAAGTGTAAAAGCTATTATTAAGCAAGTTTATAAATAATTTTTTTATTATAAAATTATTTAAATCTAAGTATGAAATTCAGTAAAGCTTTGGCATAAATAAAAAAAACAATTATAAATCATATATAATTTAGCAAAAATAAAAGGTATATATATCAATTTATATATACCTTTTTTATAAATATTATTAAAAGTTATGATAAGCAAATAAAATATTATACGTATTTTTATTTATATGAAATCTTTTATATAAAAAATATTTTATTTTTAAACAATTAATTAATATAAAAACGGAGAGAGTTTTACTTCTCTCCGCTTATTATTATCTCTTATCTGCTACCATTTCAAGTCCAGCATCTAAATTAGGATCATCTGGAATCGTTATAGGTCCCATTTCAATAGTTCCTGATAATCCATGAAGGGTCATACTAGAACGTATAAGCTTTCCGTCATTTCTCAATACAACTCTAGTATAATTTCCTAATGTTCCGCTTAAATTTGTACATTCATATTTAGCTGTCCAATGTTTATCAGGATCAGAATCAAAACGAGCAAGTTTGAAATGATATTCAACTTGTACCCATTTAGTATTAATTAATCCTCCATTATTATAACTATATTTCATAGTAAACTCTGTGCCGTCTGAATTAAACTTATACTCTAAATCTTTTAATGCACCACGCCAGCTTAATGGGAATGTAGACGATGCCATTCCTCCTATACCGCCTCCTATAGATGCTTCACCATCTTTTTTGAAATATGTGTTTTTAACTCTGTCAGTAAATATCGGTCCGTAATCTTTGAAATTAGGATCTAATACTTTACCGCCTACAGATATAGTTTTTGATGAATCTGTTTCCTGTATTAACACAGATAAAGATTCTCCTTTGCTATTTGTATATGAAGCTCTATTAGTATCCGAAATTTTTTCAATACTATATTCTTTTGTGATAACATTCTTAGTATAAAAATCAGTTTCTTTTATAGTAAGTTTATTACCAGAATCTGTTAATGTATAAGTATATAATACTATACTTTTGCCTGTATATCCTGATGATTTCCAACTATCCAAATCAATCTGTTGTTTAGAACTTGGAGAAGTAGAATCATATCCGCTATAGTCACGCCAATTAAAGTCTTTAGATACCAAAGAAGATACATTATCATAAAATATTTTTTTATCATCTTCACTAGCTTCTCCATTTAATGCAATTACATACGGAGATCTTCCCGGTTTTGATTTATCGTGCTCTGCTATAGCATCAAATCCGTGCTGTGAAGGCATATAGCCTGTAGGATTTTTTACAAACTCGGTTTCATAATGCCCATATAAAATAACTTTTCCTGTACTATCAACATAACCTATTGGATCATACTCATAGAATGGTATTTTTTTTCCATATCTTTCTATAGCGTCAAAATCAGTTGGATACACATTACCAAACAAATTACCTGTACTAGTAATTTTACCATAAGCAAATATTAACTTTGAATATTTATCAACAGCTATTAAATACTGCTGAAGTTTTATACTGGCTTTACCGTCTATGGAATAAAAATTAAATCTATCTAATCTTCCGGGTAAATATCCGCTAATGCCGTATAATGGATTATTACCATTATATTTATATATTTTCAAAGGATCTATTGAAATAGTACCGACAACAGGAGCATCATAAACTTTATTATCGCCTATAACAGGCAAATAATAATCTCCTAAATTACCTTTCCAATCCTTTTCGCCTGGATGAATCCAGTTTTTTCCTCCTGGCTCTTTAAAATTATAAATAGGAAGTTTATCGCCTCTGAAACTAGCTTCAAAAAGCCAGCTGTCAAATTTATTTCCATTATATCCGCCATAATCAGGTCTATTCCATTCACCTGTTTTAAAAGGATCATATTCAGGTTTTAAATTTATCTCATCTCCAACATCGGGTTCTGCAGTACCTGTACCATCTTCTTTATTTTGCATCTGCTGATAATAATACCTAGGATTAAACTTGCTTGAACATGCTCTAGATATAACAAGCACCATAATAATAACTAATATTGATAAAATAATAGTTTTTTTCTGAAGTTTTTTTATTATTTTTTTCATAAATAATTTCTCTTTATTAAATTAATAATAAAAGTATATATGAAAAGAAATATAAGTAAACAATATATAAAGTAATTTATATCATTTTACTATAGAAAGTTTTTCATTATAAATAAAATTTTCATTTTTATCATTTTTTATAGTAATGAATATATTATTAATATGATTTCCCAAATTTAATTTATATATATATCCTTTTTTTTGTTCAGAATTAATACTCAGATATGTTGTAGTTGTATAAGGACTAACAGATAATGTTTCATCTATATTATCATTTTTTGTAACTTTTAAAATCAAATTATCTTTATCTTTATCATTAATTGTAACAACAATAGTTTTATCAGTATTTTCGTATGTACCAGCCCTACTTGAAAATTTAATACCTCCGCTTCCAAATGGAGAAGTACATGCGATAATAAATATTATTAAAATTGAAAAAAGTGTAAAATATCTAAACATATTAGAACCTGTATGTATATTTGTTATTATAACATAGTGTAAATTATTGTAAATATCTTTTGTATATATGTAAATATGGGCAAAGATTCTTGCTTTGCCCATATATAACATTAATTAACTTATTGCTTATAAGCAGGTGATGATATTACACCACTAGTCTGAGTACCGCCAGGAGAAGATCCAGCTCCAACAGACCAGTATAATACTCCATCATTTTTACCATTATATGGTGCTAATCTCAAACCCCAGAAAGTAAATTTCCAAATAAAGTTTCCTGTTCCATCATCATAGACAGCTCTGTCATTAGCATCCTGCTGAACATAAGTATAAGTTTTTCCATTACTGCCTTCCATTGTTTTTCCATCAACTGAGAACACATATCTATAACCGCTTCCTTCATAAACTTCACCTGCAACTCTTTCCAAGAAAGTAGGACCTGGATCATTATAGTTATATATACCTAAAATATCATAACTATTACCTTTATATATGGTATTATTATCATCTTTAATACCAATTTCAATATTTTCTCCATTATATGTATAAGAAGCATTTTTATCAGTTATAGTAGTTTCATTAACTTTATACTCTTTTACAACTTCAGGAATTTTACCTTTCCAATCTGTTTCTTTATAAGTTATAGTTTTACCATCATCTGAGAACTCATAACTATAAAGTATTAAACCCTTTCTATTTTTATAACTTCTACCTTTAACATCATTTAAGAAATTACCTGTAGTATTTTTTACCAAATATGCTTTATGGTGATCCAAAGCGCTTGTTGCTCCTGGGAATGGTGAAGAACCTAAAGACCAAGATAATTCTCCGTCTTTTATATTGTTATAATCATTAACCCTTACTCCCCAATAAGCAGCAAATCCAGCTTGATATTCTGCAGTTTTATTATCTTTATCTGAAGAATAAGTGTAAGTTGTATCAAGTTTACCGCCTTTATAATAACTTATTGTATTACCATCTTGGCTGAATACATAATAATAGCTATTATCACTTGCATAATATGTTTTACCTCTTACTCTCAATCTAAAATTAACTCCAGGATCTTTATAATTAAGAACAGCATTATGATTTCCGCCATCTCTTTTTAACTTATTAAAGCTTTCAACACCAACTAAAACTATATTTCCATATCTAGCAGAATATCCTGTTAAAACTTCGTTTAATGAAAGTGTTGTATCTTCCTCTACACCATTATAATAATCTTCTGTCTTTATAGTAACATTACTTCCGTCTTCTGAGAATTTATAAGTATATAATTTATATTCAACTCTTATTCCATAAGACTTACCTTTAACAGAGTTTATAAAATCTTCAGGCTCAAATTCTTCAGTACCAGCAATATAATATGGAGATACACCAGGACCATCATAACTAGCCATAGCTCTAGTAGGGTCATGAATTTGAGGGAAAAACTTAACAGCACTAATTCTCATCTCATTTTGATATTCTTCATAAAGAGTTAATCTTCCATCTTCATGGACTATACCTATAGGATCATACTCATAAAACATTCTTTTTTCGCCATGATACTCTGCAGCTTCAAATCCATTAGGTACAGCACTGCTCGCAACTGTTGTTGTAGATACAATTTTAGCATAAGCAAATACAAGTTTAGAATATGTATCTACCGCTATTAAATATTGATCTAAATTAGCACCTATTCCAGCTACTTTAGCTTCTCCAACTATTCTATAAAATAGGAATCTTTTCATTCTATCAGAATTATTATAATTTCCATTAGGATCTATAAGCGGATTCTTATATTCATATTTATAAATTTTCATAGGAGTTATAGAAACACCCTGGGCTTTATTTCCATCTGATGAAGCATCAAAATAATGTTCTGATTTTATAGGATCGCCTACAATCCATGCTCTATTTTCTTTCTTAAAAGAATATATAGGTACATTATTATTATCAAAAGATATCCTAGGAAACCAATCCTTTATTTTTGTACCATCAAAACCATTATAATCAGGATCATTCCAATCCCCTTTTATAAATGGATCTTCATCAGGAGGTATTGATCCTCCTATATCTATATCTTCACCTGGGTTAGAACCACCTTCGTTGCTATTATTTGCAATTTTTCCATTGTAATAATATCTTGGATTAAAAAAATGACCTCCGCAAGATATCATAAAAATAGATACTGTAATTAAAAATAATAAGTAATACTTCTTCATAATATATTCCTTTATAAAATTATCCTTTAAATGCCAAACCTATAGTCAAACCAAAATCTACAGAATTTAAGTAATATGATGGAAGAGCTGTTGTAGGATCAAATCCTTGAGGAACACCATCTGGACCAATTTCACCAGCTGCTCCTAATAATTGTTCAGGCATTGTAATGTATTTTGGTTTAAATACATTATATCTCATATAAGCACCTAATATAACTTCAACTCTATCATTAACAGGCTGATTATATTCAAGCATAAATTTAACACTAAAAGTAAAAGGATTCATATTCTTTATCATAAAATCAGTTACTATTATTTCTCCTATAGTTGGTGGGAATATTGTAGGGTCATCAGAATAATACAAATATTCTGGAGATAAATCAGCTATTAATTTTCCTCCTATATGAAGACCTAATGCTAATCTGCTATTTAAAAAATAAGCTTTAGTACCAACTCCAAAGCTGATTACAGGAGCATAAGATATATTCATATATACAGTAGCTGTTACCCCTTTTATAGTATTTCCAGATACTTGATAAGCTCCGCCACTTCCAACACCTATAGAACCAAAAACACTCATACCGCTAAATTTAGATGGATCCATTCCAAACCATCTTTCTGAGCCAAATAAATATCCAAGCTCAGCTTCTCCGTCCATAGTATATCCTACACCGCCTTTCATATATGCTGCACCTAATTTTGCCAAGTCCTCTTCCCCTATAATTGGAGTAGTAGCTGTACCATTAAAGTTTGCCTTTAATGCCCAAATAAATCCTTCATCAAAAGCATACGCAAAAGAACAGCTCATTAATAATAACATTATAAAATATCTTTTCATAAAAAATTTTCTCCCAACAATAAAAATCGACATCTTAGCTAAAATGTTTATATATAAATAATAACCCTTTTTGATTTTAAGTAAATAGTATTTTTTGAAAATTTACAACAAATTTATAATTATGTTTATTAATTATTATAAAAATCATACATTTACTACAAATAATATAGACATCTTTGTATTTTTGTTTTATTTTTGATAGACATTTTTAAGATAATGTTTATTTCAATATAGCTAATATATACTATTTTTTATGTATTTATTTTTTTATAGTGTCTTTATATTCTTTAATAGTTTTATAAGGAGTCTTTAATTGGAAGTTAACTATATTGCTGTACCAGTCGGCATAATCAAAGCCTTTTATTTCAGACATTATAGAATGCTTTTCATCTGTATGCATATCATATTTAGGAAACATCATAGCAATAGTTTGAACTATATAGTAAGAAAATATTTTTTTACGAATTTCATTATCTATATCAGAGTTTAAAAGCTGATAGGTGCTTATTATAGAAACAGATTTGCATGGCTTTATATGATAATTTTCTGCAGCTATTCTGTCTGCAAAACCTCCGTCTGCAATATATTTGGCAGGCATTCCTCTATAGTTTGCAGTTAATGGCATATTCACTATTATAATAGAACTGTCTCTAAACTCGCTTGCCGCCGCTCTCCAATATAAAGATGTAAAAATAAATAATCTGCTTCCTACAAGCAATTCATTTCTATTTTTTACAGGACTTTTCCAAACATTAAGTATGCTTTCTCTATATGAAGGAGCTATATTTTCTGCTATTATATTTAAATGAGTTCCATATTCATATCCGAATAACTTTTTTATATTTATTCTTGTTTCATTGGAAAGAGAATATAATATATCTTTTTTTAATTGCTCATAATCTATATTTTTTATATCTATAAAATCTCTTCTAAATATATATGAATTATCTGTTATTATTTTTCTATTATCATTATAAAATTTATGGGCAGATATACCGTTTTTAAGATTATATTTTATTTTGTATCCTAATATATTATAAGTAAGTTCTGATAAATCATCATCAAAAATATCAATAAAATCTTTAGGCTCAAAACCAATAATGCCGTCATCTTCTATATAAGTAATATTAACATCATATATTTTATCTTTTCTAAGAGGCTCATTACTTTTCTGACATGATAAAAAGAATATAAAAAATAAAAGTATTATATTATTCAGGTATTTCACCGCTTACACCTATAGCTTCAACTTTTCCATTATCTATATAATACTTTATTTCTCTAGCCCTTACAATGCTTTCTTTTTGTTTTAGATAAGGATTTTCTCCCCAAAGCCTCAAATATTTATTCTTGTTAAAATAAGTAGCCCATGCACTTCTAGAACTCATATCACTGCCCTCAACAAATACATCGCCGTTAGCCCTTAATTTTTCATCATCATTAAACATCTGCATAGTTACCGATGTGATTTTTATGCTTCTATTTTCAACATAAGCCTTAGGACTTTCGCTTACAGTAGCAACCTTTGTATCAGGGTCAAGATGCAGTAAATCTCCTTCCAAAGATAAACTCTCATCATAATCAATCATAACAACATCATTATGAAATATAACATCCTTAAACTTATCATCTTTTTTATATTCTATCCACTCCCCAAAAGCTATAATACCTCTGTCAGGTATTCTTACAGAAGGCTCTTGATACATATAAACATGCTCATTATCTATTTCATATTCTATATATCCGCCTTTAAGTATCATATTCTCTTCATAAAAAAATGCTGTTACATTGCCGTAAGCATATAAAGTTCTTGTATTATTACTCTTTCCGCCGTACTCATTTAAAAATAATCTGTCTGCCACTATTATATTATAATTGCTTACACTGCCGTTTTTTTTATTAGTATCAGATGAGTTTACATAATTATTAGTCTGAAGAATATATATTTTTCCTCTTCCCATAACATTAGCAGTAGAAGTTTTAGCATTATACTCTAATATTTCGCCTTCGAGTCTGTCAGAACCCTGATAAAGTCTAGGATTTCCTGTAAGCGTAGATATTTGAGTATCCATATCATAAATTAAACTGTCTGCATATCCGTCAGTTTTAATATTATTTTCTTTATCTATATGAGTTAAATGCACATTACTAACAGCTTTGGCTATAGGAGTATTAAAATCTCTTTCCATAAATGAGCTTCTTATAGTCATATTATTAGTAGGAGACCTTAATACAGGCTGATTTTTTACATAAGCATATCTAGTTTTTGCATTATAACTTGCATAACCGCCTGATATAGAAGAGCCGTTTGTTCTGCTTAAAAGTCTTACATTTCCGCTGAATGTTGCTAATTCAGTTTCCTGATAAAAAGTCATAATATGGCTTGTAATAACGGCTGAAGAATCTTCTAATTTGGCATTTCCTGTATACTGAAAAACTTTATTCTTATTATTGTAGGTAAACTTATCAGCACTTCTTCTTGACTGAGCTATTAAAGATAATGCAAATATAAATAATATAAATACTGCAAAAAAAACTTTTTTACTGTTCTGCAACAGGCACTCCTATAGCATTGCCTTCATCAACTTCATTATATATAGTTATATTTTCAAGTCCGATATCTGCTTCCATACTGCTTCCCTTAAGCCAGCTGCCGTCTTCCTGCTCCACTCTTATAGGTACAGGACTTGTAAAATGCTGCTTTTCATTATCCCATTGCAGATATTCTGTATAAAGAGTTGTATTATTTGAAGATTTTGCAATTACATTTGTATATATTTGCGTATATAAAGTATCCTGATTTATAGTTACGAATTGCCCTGATATGCTTGCTGCTATTATTTCATTAGATTCATAGGTATAGCTTCTGCTTTCATATAATTCTATTTCTTTTTTGTCATTAAAAAATTTAGCATTTGATGCAAAAGAATCCAATTGTTTAAAATTACTGTTATAGCTTTCTCTCCTAAATCCGTAGAATTCCATATTAGGAACATCATCTAAATTTGAATCTGCAAATTCATTGCCTAGATTATTGAAATCCGTACAGGATACAGATAAAATCATAAAAAATAATAAAATACTAAAATTTTTTAATAAATTCATTATAAATGCCTTTTGATTTTAAAATCATATCTATAACTACCCTAACAGCACCATATCCACCTCTCTTACTGATTATAATATCAGCAATTTTCAAAGCCTCATAATGGGCATCTTTAGGGCAAAAAGATATTCCTACATATTTCATAACTTTCAAATCTATTAAATCATCGCCGATATATGCTGTTTCTTCTTTCTTTAAACCATATTTTTCCATTAAAGTTAAAATAACAGGCATTTTATTTTCCTGCCCCAATATCAAGTCCTCAAAACCATGTCTTTTAAATTTATCGAATCTAGTTTTAATAGCATTAGAATTACTGCCTGAAATAACAGCTACTTTTATACCTGCTTTTAATGCCATAACTATACCCATTCCGTCCTGAGTATGAAAAAATTTACTCTCTATACCATTATCATCAAATACAAGTCTGCCGTCAGTCATAACTCCGTCTATATCAGACACCAAAAGCTTGATTTTCTTAAGTTTATTAATATTAAATAAATATGATATATAATCCTTGATATTCATTGCTAGAATCTTTTATTTAGATATTAGGATAAATATTTTGGGGCTTACAGGACTCGAACCTGCCCACCCGGTTTAGGAAACCAGTGCTCTATCCTGATGAGCTAAAGCCCCTTATATAAGGAAGCCGTTAAAGTTTAAAAAAACTCGGAGAGTGTGGGACTCGAACCCACATGGGTGTTAGCCCGGCGGTTTTCAAGACCGCTGCTCTACCAATTGAACGAACTCTCCAAATAAATATGCTTTATATTATACCATATAATAAATTTATTTCAAGTACTTTTAATAATTTAAACTATTTAAAAAATGCTCTTCTAAAATAAAGCCCTTGTGCAGGGGCTGTTACAAAAGCACTCGCTCTATCTTCGCTTTTTAAAATATCTTCTATAAAGTTAATCGGCATTTTCTTCTTCTGTCCTTCCACTAAAGTACCTACTATTATTCTAACCATATTATGTAAAAAAGCATTGCCTCTAATAATAAAATATATAGTATCTCCTTTTCTAATAGCCTTAACTCTCTCCAAATATCTGAACTTAGAATCATTTTCATCTTCAGCAGAACAAAATGAAGTAAAGTTATGCTCTCCTATTAAATATTTAGAATACTCATTAATCAATTTTTCATCTATAATATTTTTTCTATAAAACCAAGCATATCTCTCATAAAATGGAAAAGAAATGCTGCTGTTATGAACTATATACAAATATTCTCTAAATACTGCAGAAACTCTTGAATTAAAATTATCAGGCATCTCTTCGGCTTTTATTATTCTTACATCTCTATTCATACAGGAATTTAAAGCTATATGAACCTTATTAATAGGCACTAACATTTTAGGAACTCTAAAATTAGCAATCTGCCCCAAAGCATGAACTCCTGCATCAGTTCTTCCGCAGCCGTATATAGTTATTTTTTCGCCGTATATTTTCTCAACAGCTTTATATATTTCTCCCTGAACTGTTCTTAAATTTGGCTGTATCTGCCAGCCGTAAAAATCTGTACCGTCATATTGTATTGTTATCTTTATATTATGCATATATTAAAAATAAAAGCCCATATAAATATTATATAGGCTTTTATATACTCATAAAATTTTAATTATTATAAATCAGCAGGTATTGAAACATTTAATTTTTGTGCCGCATTAGTATTAACTTCTAATATAGGGTTTTGAATATACTCTATGGGCATATCAGCAGGCTTAGATTCCCCTTTTAATATTTTTACTGCCTGATTAGCTGTTAATTTTCCTAATTCATAATAATCTATGCCGTAAGTAGCAAGTCCGCCTGCATTAAGCATAGCAGCTTCTCCGCATATTACTGGTATTTTTGCAGGCTCTGTGATAGCTATAACATTAGCCATTCCAGCTGATACCATATTGTCAGTAGGCACATAAACAGCATCTACCTTTCCTACTAAACTTTGTACTACCTGCTGTATATCATTAGGATTTGTTATTGTAGCATCTATATAAGTTAAGCCTACTTCATCTGCTTTAGCTTTTGCCATATCAACTTGAAATTTTGAATTTTGCTCGCTTGAACTGTATAAAAATGCTATATTTTTAGCATTAGGTATAAGTTTTTTAAGCAAATCTATCTGTTCTTTTACAGGTGTTAAATCGGAAGTACCTGTAACATTGCCGCCTGGAATTTTATTATCTGCTACTAATTTTGAATCGGCAGGATCTGTTACTGCTGTTATAAGTATAGGTATATCTTTAGTTAAATTAGCAGCTGCCTGAGCCGCAGGTGTTGCTACTGCAAGTATCAAATCCACTCTGTCATTGATAAATTTCTGAGATATTGTAATGCAGTTTGCCTGTTCTCCCTGAGCATTTTGATGATCTATTATAATATTTTTTCCGTTCTCATAGCCTGCTTCTTTTAATCCGTCTATAAAACCTTTGCTAGCCTGATCTAATGCAGAATGTTCAACAAGCTGAAGTATTCCTATCTTTTTAGATGCATTATTTGAAACTGAATTATTAGTATTATCAGACTTTGAACATGATGTAATAGATAATACTGCAATTGATAAAATAATAAATAGCTTTTTCATTATTATATCTCCTTAAAAAATTTTACATAAATTACTGCTACTAGTATAATATAAGAAGTAATAAAGTCAAACAAAATTATAAATTAAATAATTATTTATTTTTCTAAAAATTTCATAATAGAACTTCTATAAATCTTTTTTTATATTTATTAATATATATGCCAATAATTTCAAACATAAAAGCAGAATTTAATAAAAAATTAATTAATTAAATAAAGAAAAAATAATGCAGATATATTTGCAATATTGAAAATAATATATTTTATGATATTATCATTTATAATATTTCAAAATATTTTAATTTTATATGAGGAATAAAAATTGATTAGACATTCCAGACCTACTATAAGAAAGAAAGATTTAGAATCTGCATTAAAAGTTATGATTAGCGATAATCTAGCAGCAGGAGATGTTATATACGAGTTTGAAAGAAATTTCGCCAATTATTTTGGGAAGGGATTTACTGCAATATTTGTAAACAGCGGAACAGCAGCATTAGAACTTATATTAAGGCATCTGAATATAGGCGAAGGCGATGAAGTAATAATGTCATCTTTTCTTAATGCCTCACCTCTTCAGGCAGTAACAAGTTTAAAAGCTTCCCCTGTTTTAATAGATATAGATGAAGACAGCTTTCAAATATCTATGGATAATGTTATAGAGGCAATCAATGAAAAAACTAAAGCTATCATTGTTTCTCATATGTTCGGAAACTGTGCTTTGATAGATGAGCTTGCTGATATCAAAGTGCCTATTATAGAAGATGCTTCTCATAGTTTGGGAGGCAGATACAGAGATACTTTACTTGGAAGTTTCGGAGATTTTGCATACTTTTCTTTTTCTGCAACTAGAATGATAACTTCAGGAGGTGCAGGAGGAATGATACTTACAAAGAAAAAAGGAATGGACGCTATAAGAGATATAATTCATTATGATAAAAAAGAAAATTTTATTAGAAGATTCAATTACTGTGCAACAGATCTTCAGGCTTCTATAGGAATAGAAGAACTTAAGCATCTTGAAAGAATGGTTGAAGTAAGAGCAGATATTGCATCTTTTTATGATAATGCAATGCTTGAAAGCAATTTGATAAAATTATCTACTCATGACAGCGAAAGCCCTTCATATTACAGATATGTATGCATGCTTAACGGCAGTATGAATATATATGATGCTTTAAAAATGTTTGAAAGACATAATGTAGAAGCTGCAAGACCTATATTCAAGCCATTGCATCAATATCTTAATTTGCCTAATGAAAATTACCCTAATACTGAAAATGCATATTTAAAAAGCATATCATTGCCTATATACCCTACTTTACAAAAAAATGAAGCAGAACTTATTTGCAAATTAATAAAACAGATAAGATAAAAATATTTTGAACTTTCATTATTGCAGTAATTAATATATAATACACTGCATTCCTAAAACTGCAATTTATGGAGAAATCCTATGGAAATAATGGAAATATTTGAATATGATTTTATGCGTAAAGCTTTTATAGTAGGTATTATGCTTGCTGTGATTATACCCTGCATAGGAGTTGTTATTGTATTAAAGAGACTTTCTATGATAGGAGATGCCATATCTCATACTTCGCTTGCAGGCGTTACATTCGGATTAGTTTTTAATATAAATCCGATAGCCGCATCTATTATATTCTGCATATTATCTGCATTATCAATAGAGTTTATAAGAAAAAAAATTTCTAAATACGGAGAAATATCTATATCTATTATAATGTCTTTATCAATATCTATTGCAGGACTTCTTTCAGGATTTGTAGCAAACAATTCCAATTTTAACAGCTTTTTATTCGGAAGCATTGTAGCTGTAAGCGATTTTGAATTAAAATTAATAATACTGATAAGTTCTGTATCAATACTCATTTTTATTTTTTTATACAAAGAAATTTTTTATATAACATTTAATGAAAGATTAGCAAAACTTTCAGGAGTACCAGTAAATAGAATTAACTTTATTTTTACAATATTAACTGCAGTCACAGTATCAATATCAGCAAGAGCAGTAGGAGCTTTAATAGTATCATCAATGATGGTAGTGCCTGCAGCATGCTCTATGCAGGTGGCTTGCAGTTATAAAAAAACTATAATTTATGCTGTAATTTTTAATCTGTTTTTTACAATATTAGGAATATTCATTTCATATTATTACGGATTAAAACCCGGTGCTGCAATAGTTTTGATAAGTATAATAACTTTTATAATAATAATTTTATTTAAATCTGTTATATCATCAAAGCATAGCAGAATATTCACGAAATAAATTATATAAATCAGCATGAACAAATATTATCGCTATTAGGGTGCTTATGTTTATGGGAAATCTCATCATATATTTGATTTTTATTAAGTTCTAATAAAGTGCCTTCCTCAAAGCAGAATATTCTATTTTGTATATTATATATTCTCTCTAAATCATGCGTAATCATTACTATAGTTGTATTTTTCTCTTTGTTTAATTGCTGAAGAATTTTATACATTAAATCTATAGTTTCTCTGTCAATAGCATTTGAAGGCTCATCAAGTAAAATCAAGTCTGGATTAGATATCAAAGTTCTAGCTAAAAAAACTCTTTGAATTTGTCCGCCTGAAAGTTTTGATATCATTCTATCTTTATATTTCTGCATACCGAAAAGCTCTAATACATTCATAACCTTAATATGATGACTTTTATTTGGAAATTTAAATAATCCTATATCTGAAAAATTATTAGACATTACTATTTCATAAACTGTAGCAGGAAAATTCAAAATCTTTGAATATGCATTCTGCTCTAAATATCCTATTTTTTTCCAATCTTTAAACTTATTAATATCTTCTTCATATAATTTAATGCTTCCTCTGTAATGGCTGATTTCTCCTAAAATAAGTTTTAATATAGTGCTTTTTCCAGCTCCGTTTGAACCTATTATAGAAACAAAATCGCCCCTATTCACATCAAAACTTATACATTTAAGTATATCATCAGAATTGTATCCGAAATGCACATTTTTGAATTCTATAACCTTACTCATAATATTTAATTAAGCCCATTAGTTAAAGAAATAAAGTTTTTTTCCATAACAGAAAAATAATCTTCTCCTGCATTAATATATTCTTCGCTTAAAGATTCTATAGGATTTAATGTTAATATTTTTATTCCTGTTTCTTTAGCAATAGAATTAGCCAATTTACGGCTAGAAAAATCTTCATAAAATATAGCCTCAACATTATTTTTTTTTATGAAAACTATAGTATCAGATATTGCCTTAGGGTCAGCCTCATCTCTTGCAACTGAAAATTGATTTAGCAAATATTCTTTACAAAAATGTCCGAATGCTGCATGAGTTACCACCAAATTAGTATTTGATGCATTTGATAAATATTCTCTGAATTTGCTGTCTAATTCATCTAATTTCTCAGCATAAAAATTATAATTAGAATTATAGTACTCAGCATTATCAGAATCTATATCAGATAATGCATTTTTTATATTTTCCATCTGTTTTTTAGCTTTAATTGGCGAAAGCCAAAAATGAGGGTCTAAATCTTTATCATCTATATTAAAAGAACTCTCTAAATAATTTAATTCCTTTATGCTGTTTTTCACAGTATCAACCCAATGCTCCATACCGCCGCCATTATAAATAAAAAGATTAGCTTTTGTTAAATCAGCCATATCTTTTGAAGTTATTTCAAAATTATGAGGTTCTGCTCCTGATGAAGTCATATTATATACATCTATTTTATCTCCGCCTATTTTTTTGGTAAAATCATAAATAGGATATATGCTTGTATAAATCTGAGGCTTATTAACTAAATTAGTTTTTGAAGAATTGCTGCAGCCTATTAAAAATGATAATGCAAAAACAGATAGTATAATTTTTTTCATTTAACTCATACCCATATATTTAAATTATTTAATAATTATAATATGATAATTATCAAATTTCAATATAAATATCAGTTTAATTTTAAATATATTAATACACTATATAATTAATATTATATATAAATTTATATTATATATAATAATAGAAGAAATTTTATATTACATTATCAAATATATAGACTTTTTACCGAAAATATAATAATATTATAAATTAAATTAGGATAATTATGAAATATATTGTGCATATTATAATAACAGCATTGTTTGTAATTTCATGCTCTACAGCAAAAACGGCTCAAACAGCTCAAATAGAAAAAATTGATAATAATAGCTTGCTTGGAAGAAAATTCAAATTAGTAAGTATGCATCCTCAAATGAATATTACAATAGAGTTCGGTAAGGATACAGTATCAGGTTTTTCTGCAGTTAATAATTATTCATCTTTATATACTTCAGACGGAGATATATTTAATATAATATCAATATCATTAACAAAAAAACATGGTACAAGAGAAGAAACTGCAGCCGAAATTGAATATCTTAATATGCTTAAAAATGCCACTTCATACAAAATAGAAGGAATGAAATTAACAATATATACTTTATTATCTTCTAATAACTTAATTTTTGAAGAAATTTGAATAATTTGTTAAAATGTATTTAGGATATTTTAATGATAAGAAATTATAGCTTAATATTTTGCTTTATTTTTATAATATTTACAAGCTCCTGTGCTTCATCAAAAAAAACAATCAATATATCAACCAGCACTTTAAATGGAAAAACTTTTCAGCTTACAAATATGTTTGAAGGAAGAGGAATTACAATATCATTTTATAATGAAGAGTTTTACGGATACGGCGGATTTAATACATATTTAGGAAAATATGAAATGAGAAGAGGAAATATGATTATATTTAAAGATATGGTGGTTACAAAAATGGGAGGAACTTCGGAGGCAGTTGAAGCAGAAAAACAATATATAGAATTATTAAATAAAGCTTCTTCAATAGAACTTACAAGCAGCAATCTTACTATAACAACATTAGATAATGAAATTCTTATATTTAAAAGAATTAAATAATAATGAAAAATAAAAAATCTATATACTTAATATTAGGAATTATTATATTTATAAGTTTATGGCATTTTATTTTTATTAAAATTAATTCTGAAATAATATTTCCTAATCTAATCAATATACTAAAAAAATTTGCAGAAATAATATCAGAAAAGTCATTTTATAAAGATTTATCTGCAAGTCTTATTAGAGTTATAACGGCATTTATTTTATCATTTTTATCTGCCTCTATATTAGGTATATTATCAGGCATATTTTTACCCATAAGATATATATTAATACCAATAATAAATTTCATAAGAACAATACCTTCTATACCTTTAATATTAGCAGCTATAATATGGTTTGATAATAATGCAGTACCGATATTCGTTTCTATGCTTATTATTGTTCCTATAATATATGATGCTGTTGCTAATGGAATAATAAATATAGATAAAAAATTGATAGAAATGTCATTATCATATAATGTATCTTTAAAAACACAAATATTCAGTCTTTATATACCATACATAAAACCGTATATATTAACAGCAGTATCTCAGTCTATGGGCATAACTTGGAAAAGCATATTAGCAGCAGAAATATTAGCATTGCCTGCTTTTGGAATAGGAACTAAACTTTATGAATCGCATTTATATTTAGATACTGTTTCTCTATTTGCATACTGTTTAATTTCAGTTATATTTAATGGTATATTTGAAATTATTATAAGGATTAATTATGATAAAAAAAATAGATGATGATATATTCAAATTAGAAAATATAAATCTTTCTTATAATGATTTAATAATATTCAAAGATTTTAATATATATTTTCATTTAAATAAAATTAATATAATATTAGGTGCATCAGGTACTGGAAAAACTTCTCTTTTAAATATAATATCATCAAAAATCAATAAAGATGATAAGGCATTCGTATATCAGGAACCAAGACTTTTAAACTTCTTAAGTTCTTATAAAAATATAGAGTATGTATTAAAAGATAAAATCAAAAATGATATGGATAAAATAATAAAAAAATCATTAGAGATAACGGGACTTATAAATAATATGCATTCAAAACCAAATGAGCTTAGCGGAGGAATGAAGCAGAGATTATCTTTAGCAAGAGCTTTAGCTTATGATTCAAACTTTATACTTATGGATGAGCCTTTGCAGGGACAGGATATAAAAAGAAAAAAAGAACTTATTGATATAATAAAAAGCATTCAATTAAAAACAAATAAAACTATTTTTTATGTTACTCATGATGTATCAGAAGCTATTATGCTTGGAGATTATATTTATATATTATCAAATAAAAATAATTATACTCAATTAATATTTGAAGAATATATTGAAAGTAATAATATCAAAAACAATTTGCAGGAAAAACTTACCAATATATTAATAGATAATTATGATACTGATGTAGTTTTAAACAAATAAAAAACATAAGCTATATAAACTATTAAAAATATTATGCCCTTTAATTTATTTAAACTTTTTCCTTTTATAGTAAATATTAATAATAATATACCTACAAATACCATAATAGAAAAATCTATCAAATAATTCTGAGTTTTACTTAATATAATACCTCCGAATTTAAATGAAGCTGCAGATGATATTCCAAGAACAGCTCCTACATTAAATATATTGCTTCCTACTATATTTCCTATGGATATATCAGCCTCTTTTTTAATTGCTGCTATTAAGCTTGTAACAAGTTCAGGTATGCTGGTGCCTACTGCAATAACTATAAATCCTATTATATGCTCGCTTAAAAAATTTCTGAATATTCCTGTTACTCCTTTAATAAAAACATCAGAACCAAATGCTAAAGCTAATACAGCGATTATTATTTTAAATACTGCCCTTCCTATAGAATTAGTTTTGCTTGATGATGATACTTCTTTTTCAAAAGCCTCCAATTCATCTTTATCTTTAGATATTACGCTATACAAATAATAAATATAAATACATAATAAAATAATAAGTATTATACCTTCAATTATAGAAATTTTATCTCCCATTAAATTTTTAGTATCGATATTAAAAAGCATAATGAATAAAGCAGCATACATTATAAACATAAAAATCATAGAAACATAATAAGATTTTTTATTTGCAGACATATTCATAAATAAAGCAGACATTCCAAGTACAAATACAATATTAAATATATTACTGCCTATAACATTACCTACAGCAATGGAACTCTCTCCCCTCAAAGCACCGAATAAACTTACAAAAAGTTCAGGCATAGATGTACCCATAGATACAACAGTAAGCCCTATAACTATAGTAGGTATTTTAAGTCTATTAGCAGCCATAACACTTCCGTCTACAATATATGTTCCGCCCAAATATAATAATACTATTCCTGCTGCAGTAAAAACTATATTTAATAAAATATTTTCCATTATATTATATCCCTCTTTAATTATATATATTCCCTCTTTAAATTATATACATTCCATCTTATTATATATATTCCCTCTTGTTATATGTATTATTATATTTTATATCTGCTATCATATTTATTAATTTAATTATTCAGCTTTATTACTGCTATTATTATATTCTGATTCAGATGAAGAGCTTTCTTGTATCACTGTTGTTTTTTCTTTATTTTCTTCGTTTTCTTTATTGTCTCTATTATATTTATCTTTTTTATTATTTATAAATAATGATATTATAAAAAATACCAAGCATATAAATAATATAAAAAGAACTAATGCAGTAGAAAGCCATAACGGAGAAAGCACCCATATCCAATTCCAATCAACAGCATTGAATAATTTTAATATTACAAATATTATTCCTAAAAATGCAAAAAATATTACAGCTACATTTAATACAGGAAATTTTTGACTTTCTATGCTAGTATCTTGACTTTGCTCATTATTATTAGATGATGAATTATCCGAAGCTTTCTTATTTTTAAAAAATACAGAATCAAAAAATAATGCAGCTATCAAAAGTACAGCTTCTAAAATCAGCACCGCCAAAACTAAATGCCAATTCAAATTAATTAATACTTTTGATAATTTTAATAATGATAAAATTGCTATAAATACAGGCAGCAGTCTTGAAGAAAAATTTAATAAATTTTTAATAAAATATAAAAGAGCCATTGTAAAAACATTTTTTATTTTTCCCATAAATATAAATCCCTAAAAATAATATGATTATAATAATATATCATTTTTATTAAATTTAAATAACTATTTATAACATTTTTATATTATAAAGATAAAATGCTAATAATTAAATTAATATTATTCAGGTTTAATTTGCATAACTAATATCTTAAATGCCTCTTCAGCAATTAATGAATGCGGCGTATTTCTTGGAATTAAAACAGATTCTCCTGATGATAATTCAAATACATTCTCATCTGCTGTTATTTTTGATTTGCCTTCAATAACAGTAATAAAAACATCTCCTGTACTTGTATGAGTAGGAATTTCTTTATTTTTATCAGCTGATATTATATTCATCGCTAAACTTTTTCTATCAATCAATGATAAAACAGATATATCCTTAATTTCTATCAAATCTTTTAATGAAAATATTTTTTTATAGTCTATATTATTAATATAATTTTCCATAAGTAAGCCTCAATTATTTATTTTTTAAGTTTTTTAGCCGCCTCTATAAATCCTACAAATAAAGGATGCGGATTTGTAATTCTTGATTTTAATTCAGGGTGAAACTGAACTCCTATCATAAAAGGATGAGATTTTATTTCTGCAATTTCAGCCAAATCAGCATTTTTCATTTTTCCTGTTATAATAAATCCTTCTTTTTCCATCGCCTCTGTATATTCATTATTAAACTCATATCTATGTCTATGCCTTTCGCTTATCTCTGTTTTATCATATAATTTATGAGCCAAACTTCCGCTTTTTATATCGCATTCAAAAGCACCTAATCTCATAGTACCGCCCTTTAATATATTTTTTTTCTGCTCTTCCATAAGGGTAATTATAGGATTTTCAGCATCTTCTTTTACTTCTATAGTATTAGCATCTTCTAATTTTAATACATTTCTTGCAAACTCAACACTCATAAGCTGCATGCCTAAGCATATCCCAAAATAAGGTATTTCATTTTCTCTTGCATATTTTATAGCATTAATCTTTCCTTCAACACCTCTCTCGCCAAATCCTCCGGGTATTATAAGTCCTTGAATATCTTTCAAATACTCTGATACATTATCTTTATTTTCTAATTCTTCAGCCGAAATCCATTCTATATCAACATTAATATCATTATATATACCGCCATGATTCAAAGCCTCTGTCAAAGATATATAAGCATCTTTCATAGATATATACTTTCCTACTATAGCTATTTTTACCCTCTCATTTTTTATAGCTATATTTTTCTGCCTATATATTAAATCAGTCCAAGCCTCCAAATCTATCTTTGCAGTCTGAAGTTTGAAATGCCTGCATACTACATCGGAAAGCCCCTGAGCTTCAAGCATTAAAGGAACGGCATATATATTAGGCTCATCAAAGTTTTCAAATACATTTTCTTTAGGTACATTACAGAATAATGCTATCTTTGCTTTATGAGATTCCTGCAAATGCTTACTGGTTCTGCATACCAAAATATCAGGTATAATACCGCTTTGCATAAGTTCTTTTACACTATGCTGAGTAGGTTTTGTTTTTATCTCCTCAGATGAACTTATAAAAGGTATTAATGTTACATGTATATACAAAACATTATCCTGACCTAATTCTGTTTTTATCTGTCTTATAGCTTCAACATAAGGAAGAGATTCTATATCTCCTATAGTTCCGCCTATCTCAGTTATTACTATATCGGTTATTTTTGTATCGCTTTCTCTGTATATTCTCCTTTTGATTTCATTAGTAATATGCGGTATAACCTGAACAGTTTCTCCTAAATATTTGCCTTCACGCTCCATATTTATAACATGCTGATATATTTTTCCTGTAGTAACATTGCTGAATTTATTTAAACTCTCATCTATAAATCTCTCATAATGCCCAATATCCAAATCAGTTTCCGCCCCATCATCTGTAACAAAAACTTCTCCATGCTGAAAAGGACTCATAGTACCTGGGTCTAAATTGATATAAGGATCAAATTTCTGTATAGTTACGCTTAATCCTCTAGCCTTTAAAAGTCTTCCTAATGAAGATGCTGTTATTCCCTTACCCAAACCAGATACAACTCCGCCTGTTACAAATATATATTTAGTATTCATATAATCCTCGATTAGCTTTTTTTATAATTATTAAACCTATTAAGATTATCATAAATTAGTATTAAATCAAGCTAATTTTATTGTTATGTTAATTAAAAATAAATATATAATTTCTTTTTAATATTATTAAATATTAAAACTTATAATTTTTGCATTTACTTGTATTCAAATAAATATAATTTTAAATTAATTACAAAATATTTTAATTCATTTCAACTCTGTCTAAAATGCTTCTAGCCAAAGACCTAGTATCTGCATTTTCTATATCGCTTGCCAAAGAAATACCATAAGTAATATGCGTTACTTTTCCATTAAAATTATTATCTCTTAATGTTTTATATATATATGATGCAGTAGTATCCGCTTCTAATGAGGCACTGAATGCTATCATTATTTCTTCTATGTTATTTTTTTTAACCCTTTCTATAAGTTCTTTTATCCTTATATCGCTTATTCCAATTCCTTTAATTGGTGCTATAAGCCCGCCTAATATATGATAAACTCCATTATATTCCTCCGTATTTTCTATAGCAAGCATATCAGAATATGATTCTGCAACACATATTTTATTATGATCTCTTTTATCATTACTGCATATATAACAAATATCATTATCGCTTAAACTATAACATTCACTGCATAACTTTATATCTTTATGCAATGATAATAAAATATCAGAAAATTCTTTCAGATATTCATCATCACAGTCAAATAAATATAAAGCAAGACGAAAAGCAGTTCTTGAACCTATACCCGGAAGCCTTGCTATAATCTGAGTAAGCCTATCCAAAGATTGTATATTATTCAAAACAGTTATTCCTTATTATTATCATCATTATTATTATTTTTATTTATATTATTCATAATATCATTCACTTTCGATATCATATCAGGTGTTATAGAATCCAAAGAAATACTTATTTTACCGTCTTTATATTCTACGGATGCCATTTTACTTATATCTCCGAACATTTGATTTATATCATTAAAATTCATATTAAATAAATTAGGCTGCCTATTAAATTTTTCTTTATTATCATTCTTATTATCATCTTCTTCCAATTTATTTTTTAATTCAGATACCTTTGAAACTGCTTCATTTATGCTTGAACTTATCATTTCCTCTAATAACTCTTTTTGATCCTTTGATAACAGACTTTCATCTATACTAAAGCTGGTTATATTATATGATTTATTCATAGTTAAACATACTAAATTTCCTGCTGAACTGTACTTTATACTGCTTTCACTCATAAACAATACTCCTTATCTTTTTATTTTAATATTATTATATAATATATTCAATTCATATTATTTTCAATAAAAATTAAAAATAATATAAATTGACTTTATTTTTAAATTAAATATAATATAAATATATAAAACTATATTTAGTTAGGTAAGAATTGTATAAAAATGATTATAAAAAAAATTATATTTATAATGCTTATACTTCCATCTATTCTTTTTTCACAGCAATTAAGAAGAGAGATAGGAGAAAGGTATGAAAAAGAAAATATAGCTGTTTTTGAAATATTAGATGCCTCATCAGGATATAATAAAGAAGTTGGAAAAAAAATGACGGCACTAATAGAACATTCATTAACAAAAATGAATAGATTTAATATTGTAGACAGAAGAAATTTAGATAAATACTTAAAAGAAATGGAGCTTCAATTAGCAGGCATAACAGATAAGCAGCTTATTGAAGTAGGTAAAATATACGGATATTCAAAAGCTTTGACAGGAAGAATAACATTGGCAAATGTTGATATTGAATATAATGATGATACTATAAGCTTATACGCTAAAGTGGAAATGGTGCTTCAAATAGTCGATGTAGAAACAGCAAAAATACTATATTCTTCAAAATTACGAGGATCAAGCTATTATTGTACCACAAGCTATCCTTCTCATTCTCTAAGGGAAAGCCTTATTAATGAAGCATGCAGTGATTTAGCATATAAAGTTGAAAATAAAATGAGAGATATATTCAAAATAATGCTTAAAATATCATATATAGATGAAGGAAATATATATCTGCTTGCTGGAAGAAATCATGGAATAGATAAAAGAACCAGATTTAAAGTTTATTCAAAAAAAGATGATATAATGATATCTCCTGATAATGTGATAAGCGGAGGATATCAGTATAAAGGAACTCTTAGAATAAAAGAACTTAATAATGATTATTTAATAGCAAAAATTTCAAGAGGAAAAAATATACAAGTTGGTGATATAGCAAGAGAAACAGTTGTAGGGGATTTCGGTTTTGCTGTAGCATTAAATTATGCATCATACAATATAGAATCTTTTCAAAAAACATATCAAAGCAGCTTTAAGCCTAATGAAGGAAAAATAAAAATATCATTAAATAAAAATGAATATGCATTAGGAGTGCATTTGAAAATGATGTATAATGGTGCATTATTTTCTCCAAATTTAAGTTTAGGCATACTATTCGGCGATTTTTTTAAGTCCAGCTATGCTGTAGATACTAGATTTAATTTTGATATTAATATAAACTTGTATCAGGAAGTTTTAAGGCTTATAATAAGTCCTTATATAGGTATGGGAATATCATTTACAACTATAGGCGAAGTATATGGAGGAAATTACTATATCAATGATTATCTTCAGCTGAAAAATGGTGCTAAAATAAATTCAATAGATATTATGTTCGGCATAGGAGCATTAGCCTATTTACAATATAATATTACAGATAAAATAGGTATAAATTTAGGAATAGGATATAGGTTTTATACAAATCCTATTAATTTGGGTGTTTTCAGCGAAGGCAATGAAATTTCTTTGCCTGAAAATATAAAAACAGTTAAACTTACAGGATTGGAATTCGCATTTGGAGCGTTTTTTCTACTATAAATGAGCAAAAAAGTTATAGCAATATTATTTATCATATCAAACACTTTTTTCGGTGCTTTTTATTTTTCGGATATAGCAAAAGAGTATGGTACTAATGAAAATGCAGGAAAAAAAGAGATAATAGAACAAAATGAAGAATTGAAATCAGAATACAGTATAAACACCAATAATATTGATTCATTTTTCAGTATGGAAGGAAATAATATTATAAATCAAAAACAAGTTGTAAGTTCTCCTATTATGCCTGAAACCCCTTATAAAAGTAATCCTTTAAGATATACTGAAGTAACATTTATTTTGACAGCATTTTTTTCATATAGTTATGCCACATATTTGGTATTTGGATTAGAAGCTCTAGAAAACGTCAATGTAGCACCTTCAACTACAGGAAGAAACAGATATAAAAAATTATGGGTATCTTCTATGCTTTTTGAAATAACTGCAGGTATATTCTGCGGGGCTGCTGTAGCGTATGACAGCTATCAAAGAGTTTACGGCAAAAAGAAAAATGAAGGATTTAGTTTTAATTTTATGCCTTTTTATGAACCTATAAATAAAGATGCAGGATTTCTATTCTCTTTACAGTATCCTATTTAAAAAATAAAGAATTAGCCCTTTAAAGGAATTATCTTTTTCTTTTTTAATTTATGAAGAATATTTTTGTTGACTAATAATATATAAGATACAAAACACATAACTATCATAAATGCCAATATCAAAGCACCTTTAATATTAATATAATTATCAATTTCTTTTGTATTTACAGAAGATGATTCAGATGAAATATTTTTACTATCTTCATCATTTTTTATTATTTTTATAATCTTTTCATTTTTTGTTTCATCTAAATAACCGAATGTTTTAGCATACGATAAGATATATTCTTTATCTGTTTTAAGTCTTTTTATATTGCTTGATATTTGAATTTTTCTTCTATTAAGTTCTTCTATTTTCTTTTTTTCATTTTCTATTATATCTTTTTTGGAATCTAATGTAAGAAAACCTTTAGAACTAAAAACAAATACATATATCATAAAAGCTATTGCAACTAATATGATACTATAAAATATTTTAGAACTAATTCTAACATTAAAATACATAAATATAACCTTATCAAATATACAACTTATTATCGGAAGTAATTTTTTAAAATTAATATAGATATTAATAAAAATATATATTCATACAGTATCTTTAATATCTAAAATACTATATTTATCCGTAATTTTTATATTCCATAAAGTATTTACTGTATTTTTTAAAAAATTCCTATTATGACTTACTATGATTAAGGCACAATCAAAACTTTTTAAAGCATCTTGTAAAAGTTCTGCAGAATCTATATCAATATGATTCGTAGGCTCATCTAATACTATAATATAAGGATTTTTAAGTACAGACATTCCAAGCATTATTTTACGAATCTCGCCGGGACTATGATTATAAGAATTAATTACAGATTTCGGATTGCTTCCTAGTCTATTAACAAAACTCATCAAAAAACCAAATGATTCATTATCCAATGATTTTATATTATTAAACATTTTTTTCCAATTTTCTCTATCTATATTCTGAGGTATATAAACTATCTTATTTTTATCTATAGAATTATTATGCATTGTTTCTATTATATAATTTAATAAAGATGTTTTTCCTGCACCATTTGCCCCTTCAATACCTATTCTGCTGTCTTTTTTTATTATAAGTTCAGAATGCTTTAAAATGACATTATTTATTTTAGTTTCTCCTGCCTCTAAAAAAAATAAAAATTTTCCTTTATATCTTTCGCCTCTAAACTCCATATTCATAACTTCTCTTTTTTTAGTATATAAAGCTTCGCTTTCTAATTTATTTTTATTATATAAGCCTTTAGCCTGCTTAGCTTTAGATGCTAATCTGCTGTCCTTACCTGTAAGTCTGGCAGCATCAATTTTTCCTTTAGCATCATGATCTTTTTTATCTATATGCCTTTTACTTCCGCATTTTATTCTTTTTAAATCAGATTCATTTTGAAGCTTTTTATATCTAGCCTCAAGTATTTTTACTTTCTTTCTGCTCTCCTCATATAAGCTAAAATTATAATCTTCTTCATCTTTTTCATACTCTCTGCATTGAGTATAATTACCTATTCTCATTTTACATATTCCATTTCTTATAAATATACATTTAGACGCTAATTCATCAAGAAAATCAATATCATGACTAATAATTATAACAATACAATTAAGTCTTTTTATAGCATTAATAAGTATATCTTTACATTCAATATCAATATGATTTGTAGGCTCATCTAATACCAATATATCAGGATTATTTGAAAGTGCTGCTGCTATTTGAAGTCTTTTTCTCTCTCCGAAACTTAATGTATCAAACCTATATAAATAGCTGTAATCTATTTTAAATAAAGAAATTAAATATCCTGAATATGAATTATCATCATAAAATAAATTCTCAGCATTATCAGGCATATCGCTGCATTCCTGATTTAAGTAAACATTTATCATATTTTTATTTGAATATTCTATGCTTCCTAAATTAGGATTTAATATACCTGTTATAAGTTTAGCAAGCGTAGTTTTACCGCAGCCATTCTCTCCGACTATAGCAGTGCAGGTATTATCTATATGAAAAGAAACATCATTTAATATATTATCAGAGCCGTCATAAGAAAAAGAAACTTTATTTAATTTTACAAACATATATTAACCCCCATTCAAAATAAGAAATAAAGCATAATGCTTTTTTATTTGTTGGTTAATATACTAATTACATAATGCTATTATAATACTATAATAATAAAAGTCAAGCGGATTAATTGTTTATTATTATTGCTATCGCTAAACTCGCTTTAAAATAGCTAATAACTGATATTATAAAAATTGCGAGTTCCTGATATTTGCAAAATTATATAGATACATTAAAAGACAATTATTATTATATAATCAAAGTAATTTTCATAAATTATATTTGTTTTAAATATATGATTTATTATTTATTTTCTGGCTTTAAAGAAGCTTTTAAATTAGAGAAAAACTCTTCTTCATTCATAGCCATTTCTTCAGGTAAATTCTCGCTCATCTCCTTCAAAAATACCGAAGGAGTACATTCTAATTTTTTTCCCATCTTTATTCTGCTTCTGCAATAGGTTAGTGTCAAATGTTTTTTAGCCCTAGTCATAGCAACATAGCAAAGTCTTCTTTCCTCTTCTATTTCCATTTCTGAAGAACTTTTATGATGAGGAATAATACCGTCTTCCATACCGCAAATATAAACATAAGGAAATTCCAGCCCTTTAGCTGCATGTATACTCATAAGCATTATGCCTTTCTTTTTATTCTCTTCTTCATTCTGCTCTTCTATACTCATAAGTAAAATTCTATCTAAATAATTTTTTAAAGTAGCATTTTTATTTGATTTTTCATATTCAAGTATTCCGTTCATAAGAGATTCAATATTCTCTATTTTTTTAGCTCCTTGTTCTTTGGTATCGCTTGAATTAATAACTTCATTATGATAGGCAATGACATCTAAAAATTTATTTATATTCTCATAAAGTTTAGGACGCTCCAAATCATTTTTATCAACAGTAAATAAATTATGATAATGTTCTATAACTTCAAGAAAATCTTTTATTCCTGCTTTGGCTTTTGGAGATATTTCATCTATATTTTCATAATTAAGCAATGTCTGATATAATGATACTCCGTTTTTTATACTTTTTTCATTTAGATTATTTATAGCTACAGCTCCTATTCCTCTTTTAGGTATATTTATAACTCTTAATAATGAAACTTCATCTTCAGGGTTTACAAATAAATTAAGATATGCAAGTATGTCTTTAATCTCTTTTCTTTCATAAAATTGAAAAGCACCGACTACTGTATAAGGCAAGCCCCTAAGTCTGAAAGCCTCTTCAAAAAGTCTTGACTGAGCATTCATTCTAAAAAGTACTGCAAAATCCTCATAATTTAATTTTTTGCTTATAGAATAATTTATTATAGAATCTGCCACAAACTGAGCTTCTTCTCTTTCATCTTCGCACGGCATTATTGTAGGCGGTATCCCTTCTTCTCCTTCTGCCACTACCTTTTTATCTTTTCTTTGAGTATTATTGCTTATAACAGAATGTGCAGCTTCAAGTATTGCTTTTGTACTTCTGTAATTTTTTGTAAGCGTTATAATTTTTGCATCAGGATATTCATTTTCAAATGATAATATATTTGATACATCAGCACCTCTGAATGCATATATGCTTTGATCATCATCACCCACAACGGCAATATTTCTATACTTTGATGCTAATAAAGTGGTAAGTTTATACTGTGCAAAATTGGTGTCCTGATATTCATCTATCATTATATATCTGAATCTCTCCTGATATTTATCAAGAACTTCAGGAAACTCTATATATAAATCTATCGTAAGATTAATAAGATCATTAAAATCAACGGCATTATATCCTTTTAAATAACTTTGATAAACCTCATAAACTCTTTTAGTCATTTTTTCAAAATCATCATGAGGCTCTACTTCATAAGGCTTCATCAAATTATTTTTATATCTGTCTATATACCAAGCAAATAAATTTTCATCATAATTAAGAGTATTAATTTTTATCTCTCTTAAAATACTTCTTATAAGAGTTCTGCTGTCAGATGAAGAATATATACTAAAATTATTTTTGTACCCTAGCTTTTCAATATCTCCTTTCAATACTCTAACACAAAAAGAGTGAAAAGTACTTACTACTAAATTCTTTGGCTTTTCTTTTAAGAGTTTTATTATACGCTCACGCATCTCTGCTGCCGCCTTATTGGTAAAAGTAACAGCCAATATTTGACTTGGAGGGATATTATTTTTTATTAAATATGCAATTCTCTCTGTAATAACTCTAGTTTTTCCAGAACCCGCTCCTGCCAATGCAAGCAATGGTCCGTTTATATGTTCTACAGCTTGTTTTTGTTCATCATTTAACATTAATGCCATATATTAATTACCTCTTATTTGAAGAGTTATTATATATTATATTAAAATAATGTAAAATTTTTTTAATGCATATATTAACAATTCATATATTATTAACATATACAGTTTTTATTTTATTAATTCTATAATTCTTAATTTTTATTAGAAAAATAATGATACTTCTACACCTAATTTATTTTCCATTTTTTTATATGAGTATAATTGCCTAGTATGTAAATAAAATATATAATTTAGAGCATTTTAAATTTATTTTGGAATATCAATTAATAATTTTTTATATAAATGATATAATTTATTTTTGTATGATTCTTTTCTTACAAATATTATGTTTTTAATTTTTCCGTTATGCATTCATTACCGCTCCAAAATTCTTTTTGTATAATTTTACTCTGATTAAAAAACTCTGCATATTTTTTTAAAGTTATTATATGCGTCCGCCAAATCTCAAAAATAGGGCTATACTAACATATACAATATTTTTTTCAATACTTTGCGGTTACTTAAAATTTTACTAAAAAGGTATTAATTAAATATTGATAATTTTTATTATATAATTAGAGATTTCAAAACTCTTCAATTTTTTTTGTAAGGAAAGCTATAATATTATTTTTGGCTACTTTTATAGGTTCATTTTCCTTTTCAAAAAATATAAAATTTCCGTCTCCTGTACCAGCAACACCAAAATCGGCATGCCTAGCCTCACCAGGTCCGTTTACCACGCACCCCATAATAGCAATAGTAATATTCTTTTTTATATTTTGTACATATCTTTCTATATAGCCTGCAATATCCTCAACATCAACCTGACATCTTCCGCAGGTAGGACATGATATTATTTCTATAGAAGGTTCATTTCTTATTCCTAAAAATTTAAGAAGCATTTTTCCTGCCATAACTTCTTCTGAAGGATCGCCTGTTATAGAATATCTTATAGTATCTCCAATGCCCTGTATTAGTAAATATGATAATGCACTTGTACTTTTTATAAGAGAACTTCTTAATGTACCCGCTTCTGTTACACCCAAATGTATAGGATAATCAAATTTTTCTCTGAATAAAGTATTGGCTTTTATTGTGGTTTGTATATCTGAAGATTTTAGAGACACTTTTATATTTGTGAAATCCAAATCTTCCATTAATTTTATATGTTCAGCAGCACTTTTTACCATATTTTCAGGAGTTACTTCCTTGTATATGCTTCTATCCAAACTGCCCCCGTTTACTCCTACTCTTATAGTAAGATTTCTCTCTTTAGCTTCCTTTATCACTTCTTTTACTTTTTCTTTATCTTTTATATTTCCGGGATTTAATCTTAATGAATCTATTCCGCTTTTCATACTTTCTAATGCTAATCTATAATCAAAATGTATATCAGCTATTAAAGGCACTTTAGTTTGTTTTTTTATTTCTTTTATAGATTTTGCAGCCTCCATATCGAGTACAGCAAGCCTTACTATATCAGCACCCGCTTCTTCAAGAGATTTTATTTGCTCAGCTGTAGATTTTATATCTCTGGTATCAGTATTTGTCATAGATTGTATGCTTATAGGGTTATTGCCCCCTATTAAAATATTTCCTATATTTACAGTCTTCACCTTTTTTCTTATATTATTAATATTATCTATATTCATATTTATTTCCTTAATATCAATTAATTTGTTCTTAATATTATAAATATTATAATACTATTATTATAAATAATATAATACTATCATTTTCAAATATTTTTGCAAATATTTAAATCTTGTTTATTTTTTATTATAATTAATAATATTTTATATAATAGATAATAAAGCCTTGAAAAATAATGCTTTATGCTATATTCTATATCAAATACTATTGATAATAATTTTTTAATAATTTACTTAAGGATAATATATGAAAGAATGGAAAGGACTTTTAAGAGAATATAGAGAATATCTGCCTATTAACAATAAAACTCCATTAATAACATTGCATGAAGGAAATACTCCTTTAATAAAAGCTGAAAAAATAGGAAAAGAACTTGGAGAAATAGAATTATATTTTAAATATGACGGACTTAATCCTACAGGCTCATTCAAAGACAGAGGTATGGTAATGGCAGTTGCTAAGGCACTTGAAGAAGGTTCTAAAGCTATAATGTGTGCTTCTACAGGAAATACTTCTGCATCCGCTGCTGCCTATGCTGCAAGAGTTGGCATTCAATGTATAGTAGTTATACCAGACGGTAATATTGCTTTGGGTAAACTGGCTCAGGCTTTGATGTATGGTGCTAAAGTTATAGCTATTAAAGGAAATTTTGATGAGGCATTAAAAGCTGTTATTGATATTACAGATAAATATCCTATTACATTGGTAAACTCTATTAATCCTTTCAGACTGCAGGGACAGAAAACCTCTGCATTTGAGATTTGCGATACATTAGGAAAAGCTCCTGACTATTTGGCTGTGCCTGTAGGAAATGCAGGAAATATATCTGCATATTGGATGGGATTTAAAGAATATAAGGAAAATGGAAAAGTATCTAATTTGCCTAAAATGATAGGTTTTGAGGCTGAAGGTTCTGCTGCTATAGTGCAAAATAGAGTGATAGAAAATCCTCAGACTTTGGCTACCGCTATAAAAATAGGAAATCCTGCAAGCTGGAAATTGGCTGTTAATGCGGCAGATGAATCCAATGGTTTTATAGATTCTGTTACTGATGATGAAATATTAGAGGCTTATAAAATGCTTGCAAGAGAAGAAGGCATATTTGCTGAACCTGCTTCTGCTGCTTCTTTAGCGGGTATTATAAAAACTTTCAAAGCTGGAAAAATAAATAAAGGTGATATTGTAGTTTCTGTATTAACTGGAAACGGATTAAAAGATCCTGATAATTCTATAAAAATTTGCGAGTCCCCTATAAAAGTTGATAATGATATAGAAGAAATAAGAAAAGCTATAGGAATATAATCTATGAATAAAGTTCAAAATAAGAATAAAAATAATACAATAAAAAATAAAAAATTAATCACTTTTAAAATACCTGCTACTTCCGCTAATATAGGCTCTGGTTTTGACAGTGTGGGGCTTGCTTTGAATTTGTATAATGAAATACATATTTACTCCAATGAAAATTCAAAAAAGATAGAATTTGAAATAATAGGAGAGGGCGAAAACGAAATATCAAAAGATAATAATATGATACTTGATGCTATGAAGCTGGTATATAAAAAATTAAAATCAAAGCCTGATAATGGCTATATTATAAAATGTATAAATAGAATACCTCTTTCAAGGGGGCTTGGGAGCAGTTCTGCGGCTATAATAGGCGGACTTCTTTGTGCTAATTATATACTCGGAAATAAACTTTCTATTGATTATGATATATTAAATATGTCGGTGCAGTTGGAAGGGCATCCTGATAATGTATCTCCTGCTATACTTGGAGGCATTATATCGGGAGTTGTAATAAAAAATGAGGATTTCAAATATGTTAAAATTAATCCTCCTAAAAATTTAAAAGCTGTTGTAGCGATTCCGAATTTTTATTTGAGTACTGAAACTGCCAGAAATGCCCTGCCTAAAGAGATAAGTTTTAAAGATGCTGTATTCAATATTTCAAGGGCGGCACTTTTGACATCAGCATTATTTTCAAACAGACTTGATTTACTTGAAACGGCATCAGATGATAAGCTTCATCAGGATTATAGGGCGAAATTTATACCGGGACTTAAAGATTTATTTAAACAGGCAAAAAATGCAGGTGCCTATTCTGTTACTATAAGCGGTGCAGGTTCTTCTATACTTGCTTTGGTTAAAAATGATGAGAAAATAATTAAAAAAGTTTCTAATGTTATGAAAGAGAATTTTGCTAAAAAGAAAATAGATTCTGAAATAATGGTTTTAAATATACCTTCAAAAGGAATTATAATTAAATAATTTTTATATTATGTGTTTTATTATTAAATTTATAGATAATGCTTTAATAAATATTAGTAATATAAAAATAAATTATTAGATGAATAGCTTTATACAATATATGATTAAAAAGAAAATTAATATTTTATATAAGATAATATTATCAGTCATTGGTTCTTTTGCGGTTATAAGCGGATTTTTCCCAAACAATTTTAAATTTGATATAGAAGCTGTATATTATTTTACATATCAAAGCAATATGCTTGTAATAGTTTATTTTATTTTGGATATTATTAATATAATAAAAAAAGATAAATCATTATATCCAAGATTCAAAGGTGCTGTTACAATGTCTATAACGGTTACATTTTTGGTATATCATTTTTTATTAAGTCCTACAGCTGAAAAATATGAAGGTTTGCCTTATATTAGAAATATCATACTCCATTATATTTTACCCATTATGACTATTTTAGATTATATTATTTTTGATATTAAGGGCATTTATAAGATAATAGATCCTTTGCTTTGGCTTTTGATACCTATTATTTATTTTATTTTCATACTTATAAGGGCTAGATTAGGAGAACCCTTTTCTAACGGAAGCTATTACCCTTACTTTTTTACTGATATAGATAAATACGGCTTAAAAATAGTATTAAGAAATGTATTATTTATTACTTTATTTTTTGCTTTTTTAGGATATATAGAATATTTTACTGACAGATTTTTAAATATATTACAAAATAAAAAATAATAAAATATTTATAATATAATAAGAGTATTAATTTATATATTTTATAAGATATACTTAAATATAAATTTTATATTATTGTACTATTTTCACTATTGTAAAATAGTATAAAATTTTATATAATTTTAAAGTCTCTAATATTTTCATCAGGAGTTTGATATGACAAAAAAAATATATATTATATTAATGTTCATCGCTCTAGTTTTATTTTCATGTTCTAATTCATCTTCTAAGAAATCCGGAAATACAGGCTATATTACTATAATACATATGAATGATACTCACGGCAGAGATGAAGAGGAAAAAATAATAAATAAAGAAGCATATCCTCCAGAAACTAATTATATGTACGGAGCATCAAGAAGGGCAGCATATATAAAACAGGTTAAATCTACAAATGAAAATGTATTAGTTCTTCACGCTGGGGATACTATTACAGGAAGCGTATATTCAACAGTATTTCAGGGAAGAGATGAGGTTGATATTATGAATATGATTGGTGTAGATGCAGCTGCTGTAGGAAATCATTTTATAGATTACGGAGCTGATAATTTTGCTGAAATAATGAAGGAGAGAAAATTTCCTACTCTTTCTATTAATATAAAAAATAAATCGGACGATAGTTATTATGCAGTTCCGTATATGGTTACAAATGTTAATGGCATAAATATTGCAGTAATAGGCATAACTACTGCGGATTCTGTTTATAATCCTAAATATGCAAAGGATTTAATTTTTGAAGAAGAGATAAAATCGCTTAAAAATTTTATGAAAAAAACGCCTCTTAATACTACAAATGATATTACAATACTATTAAGTCATGTAGGATATGAAAGAGATAAAAAAATTGCTGAGGCTATGCCTAATACATTTGATATAATAATAGGCGGACATAGTCATACGGAATTATATGAGGCTGATTTTGTAAAGGGTACTCCTATTGTACAGGCGGGCTATTATGGGAGATTTTTAGGAAATATTAATTTAGATATTAATGACGGAGTAATCAACAACTTTGATTATAAGCTTATTCCAATGGACAATACTATAGAACAGGATGCAGATATGCTTGCATTTATTGATGAGATGAAAGGTACGGTTGATAAAGAGTTCAATGTAAGAATAGGAAATCTGCCTATTGACTTGGCTCATGACGGAATAAGATCTAATTCTATGGCTATAGGAAATTTTGCCTGCGATTTAGTTATAGATTCTTATGATGATATTGATATTGTATTTATGAATTCGGGAGGACTTAGAACACCTTTAAAAAAAGGAAATATCACTTTAGGCAATATACAAAATGAATTTTTCCCATTTGATAATGAGGCAGTAATAGTTACATTGACAGGAAAAGATATTATTGATATGCTTAAAATATCTGGTAAAAAGAGGGGGGCTGGTGCTTTTTTACAATTATCAAGAGGAATGGAAGTAAAATATAATATAGACGGCGAATTATTAGAGGCTTATTTAAATGGAGAGGCTATTGATGAAAATAAGGATTATAGGACTATTTTATCCAGCTTCATATTTTTAGGAGGAGACGGGTATCATGACAGTAATGGAAACTCTATAGGTGAAAAAGGAAAAGATATTGTTATGACTGGCAATGATATGAGAGATGCTATGATATCAAAAATAAAAGAGCTTGATAATATATCTGAAGATTATATAGATGATAAAGTTAGAGTAATATTTGAATAAATAATTTTTTATTGTTGCTATCGATAAACTCACTTTAAATTAGCTTATAACTTCCTTCGTCAGTTATAAGCTGCTCGTTTATCTTTATTGTTGCTAGCGATAAACTCACTTTAAATTAGCTTATAACTTCCTTCGTCA
>NZ_CAJTQJ010000022.1 GCF_910578695.1 uncultured Brachyspira sp. | reverse complement strand
AGCATAGATGATATTAAGAAAAATAAAATACTATCTTGGATTGACTTTTTTACAGCAAAAGATTTTAATGATGATGAAAAAGATAAACTAAAGGAGGCTAATAACATAATGTCTAAAGTTATAGATAAATATGAAAGATTTATATCGAGTAAAGAAGAGATGGAAGTTTATAATGCTAGAGATGCTTTTTTATACGGACAAACAGTTATGTTAGAATATGAGAGGGAAGAAGGAAAAAAGGAAGGCATAGAAATAGGTTTTCAACAAGGAATAGAGAAAGGAATAGAAAAAGAAAAATATTCATTAGCTAGAAATATGAAAAAAGAGAATATGGACATTAATCTTATATCTAAACTTACAGGTTTAAGTTTAGATGAGATAGAAAAGCTTTAATTTAAAAAAATATTTTTTAAGCTATAAACGAGCAGCTAATAAACAGCAAAGCTGGTTATTAGCTAATTTAAAGCGAGTTTATAGCTAGCAATAATAAAAGAAATAAAAAACTTGTGAGTGCCTGACATTCAGAGAATGGCAGAGTTTTTAAAAATAATAATAAAAAAGCGAGCCGAAGCCAGCAAATAAATTTATTTATTTGCTTATTATAGGCGTAGGCGAGTATAGTAATATATAAAAAGTTTATAGCTAGCAATAATAAATATAAAAGTTATAATAATATTTGTATCAAAATATATAAAAATAATAAAAAATGACGAGCGTCTATCAAGTTATTTATATGCTTGTAACAGCGAGTGATTTTTTATAAATAAAAGGAATAAAAATATGAAAATACTAGTTATAGGTTCAGGTGCAAGAGAACATGCTATTTGTAATAATTTAAGTAAAAATGATAAAGTTATAAAAATATATTGTGCTTCAGGAAATGCAGGAACAGCTAAAGAAAAAAAATGTGAAAATGTAAAAATTTCAACTATAGATGAGATTTTAAATTTTGCTGAAAAAGAAAAAATAGATTTAACCATTGTAGGAAGCGAAGAAATGCTTGTATATGGAATAGTAGATAAATTTGAAGAGAAAGGACTTAAAATATTCGGACCTAATAAACAGGCTGCTGTACTTGAAGGTTCTAAGGCTTATGCTAAAAATTTTATGAAAAAATACTCAATTAAAACTGCTGAATATGAAGTATTTACAGACTATAATAAAGCTAATGAATATTTAAATAAATGCAGCTATCCAATAGTTATAAAAGCTAGCGGACTTGCTTTAGGCAAAGGTGTCTTAATATGCCAAAGCAAACAAGAAGCTCAAAATACATTAGAAGATATAATGATAAAAAAAATATTTAAAGAGGCTGGAGATGAAGTTGTAATTGAAGAGTTTTTAGAAGGAGCTGAGGCATCTATACTTTCTATAACCGACAGTAATATAATAATTCCTTTCATATCTGCTAAAGATCATAAAAAAGCAGGGGATAATGATACAGGAAATAATACAGGCGGAATGGGGGTTATTGCTCCAAATCCTTATTACACAAAAGAGGCGGAAGAACTATTTATTAAAGATATATTAGAACCTACACTTAAAGGCATAAAATCAGAAAAAATGTCTTTTTCAGGAATAATATTCTTTGGTATTATGATAACTAAAAAAGGCGTATATTTACTTGAATATAATGTAAGAATGGGAGACCCTGAAACGCAGGCTGTACTTCAGCTTTTAGAAACAGACTATTTATCTATTATAGAATCAGCAATGAAAAGGGATTTATCAAATTTAAATATCAAATGGAAGAATAAACATGCATGCTGTGTTGTAATGGCTTCAGGAGGATATCCTGCATCATATAATAAAGGCTATAAGATAGAAGGTATAGATAAAATAAAAGGACAGTGTTTTATTGCTGGTGCTAAATTAGATGAAAATAATAATATCATTACAGACGGAGGACGAGTTCTTAATGTTGTTAATATTGATGATACTTTAGAAGAGGCAAGAAAACTTACTTATGCTGACATAGAAAAAATAGATTTTAAAGATAAATATTACAGAAAAGATATAGGACTAATAAAATATTTATAAAATTATTAAATACTTATAATATTTTTATATAATAAAAAGATTGATTAAACTTTTTATTTAAAATTCCGTCCATATATTTACTGCCTATTTCAGAATTGATAATCATTATATTTTTTGTAATTATAACTGCCATATTTAAATTTTATTAAAATCTATAATATTATTACCGCATACAAAATGCGGAACAAAATTTTAAATATAAATTAATTAATAATAGCATATACATTATATAAAAAATATTTTATTAACTATGCATTGATATATATAAAAATTGATATAATAAAAACTTGAGCTGATATGCTTTTTTGTTTTAATAATAATGAAAAATAGAAATTTTATATTTTTAACAGTAAATAAATATGTGTGTTATGTTAGGCAGCATATAATAATAAAATAATTGTTTAACTAATATTGAGTTATTAAAGATAATTGAATTATATTAGGGATAATAAAAAAATCATACAAAAATTAAATTTTATAGCCTTTATAATAATAATTGCCTAAAAATCACATTTATAAAATACAAAAAAACACTATTGAAATAAAATATTATAAACTATATACTCAAAATATAATATGATAAAATATTATTTACGGATAATAATTATGAAAAAATATATCCTAATAACTATATGCTTTATATGCATAATTTCATGTCAGAAAATTGAAAACACTAATAATAATCAATTAAATAAATATCATTCATTAAAAATTAATGTTGGAGAAAAGCCGTATATTATGGATCATAGCATTAATGTTTCTTCAGATACATTAGTATATTTAAATCATATATTTGAAGGATTAGTACAAAAAGATAAATACGGAAAAATAATTCCTGCAGCAGCTAAAAGCTGGAGTATAAGCAGCGACGGTCTTGTATATACATTTAATATTAGAAATGATGCATATTGGTCTGACGGAAAGCCGCTTACTGCAGAGGATTTTGTTTATTCTTTTAGAAGATTATTTGATACTAATACTGAAAGTAAATTAGCGTATCAATATAGCGTAATAAAAAATTCTAAAGAGATTAATAATGGAAATATGGAATCAAGATATCTTGGAGTATATGCTATAGATGATTATACTTTAGAAATTACTTTAGATATACCTATAACTTATTTTTTGGAGATTTTAGCTCATCCTGCTTTTTACCCTTTAAGAGAGGACATAATAAAACTATACGGAACTAATTGGGCTTACAAATCTGAAACTTTTATTGGAAACGGTCCTTTTAAGATTGCTGAAATGAAATTAGATGATTATATTATTATGGAAAAAAATTCATACTACTATAATAGAAATGAAATCATACCAAGCAGGTTAGAGTTTATATTAAAAAATGATCCTGAGTATTCTGTAAATGCTGTGAAAAAAGGAGTTTTACATTTTTCTAAAAGCTTCCCAATAGAAAATATAAAAGAGTTGAAAGAACAAGGATATATATATAATGCTCCGAAAATATCAACATATTTTTATTTCATCAATACTACAAATCAAGTATTATCTGATGTAAATGTAAGAAAAGCTTTATCGCTTGCTATAGATAGAAATTACATAGTTGAGAATATTACAAAAGGCGGAGAGATGCCTGCTTCAGGATTTATTCCATACGGAGTACCTTGTTTCTTTGGAGATTTTAGAGGTAACGGAGAAGAATATATAGATATTAATAAAGAGAATTATAAAAATAATGTCAGTGAAGCTAAAAAACTTATGATGCTTGCGGGATATCCCAATGGTAATGGATTTCCTATTATGACTTTTAAAACAGGTTATGGAATAAATGCCAATATATTTAAAGCTGTAACAAAAATGTGGAAAGAAAATTTAGGAATTAATGTATTGATAGAAGAATTAGAATCTGCAGACCTATTTATGGAAAGATTTAACAAAAATTTTGAACTTGCAAGCGGAGGCTGGAACGGTGATTTTAATGATGCTATCAATTTTCTTCAGGTTTTCTTAAGTTATTCTCCAAATAATAATAGTTTATACAGCAATAAAAGATATGATGATCTAATAAAAACAGCTGCATCAATTACAAACTCACAGCATAGAATGATGGCTATGCATAAAGCTGAAGAATTACTTATATCTGATATGGTAATGATACCAATATATTTTTCAAGCGAACCAATATTAGTATATCCAAAATTAAAAGGCGTACAATATGATTCTATGGGGCAGCATAATTTTTTCAAAGCTTATATAGAAAATTAATATTAATAGGAGACAAAAAATTATGAAGAAAATATTTATTATATTTATAATCTCTATATTATTTATAGTATCATGTTCAAACAAAAAATCATCAGAAGACGGCATATCTATATTTATTAATACAGGACCTGAACCGAATACTATAGATCCTAGTATAAATGTTATTTCGGATACTGTATTTTATTTAATACATGCATTTGAAGGTTTAGTAGAAAAAGATGAAAATGGTAAATTAACAGCTGCTGCTGCAGAGAGCTGGGATATAAGCGATGACGGACTTATATATACTTTTAAACTTAGGACAAATGCAAAATGGACAGACAGAAAACCTGTTGTAGCAGATGATTTTGTATATTCTTGGCAGAGAGTTGTTGATCCTAATTCAGGAAGTCAATACAGCTATCAGCATGAGCCTGTAAAAAATGCTAAGGAAATAACTGCAGGAATAATGCCTAAAGAGAGTTTAGGAATAAAAGCAATAGATGATTATACTTTGGAAGTTCAATTAGAAGTTCCTGCTGCATATTTTTTAGAGCTTTTAAGTTTTCCTACTTTTTATCCGTTAAGAAAAGATATTATAGAAGAGTACAAAGATAAATGGACTTTAAATGCTGATACCTATATAGGAAACGGGGCTTTCAAACTTATAGAGAGAAATAGAGATCAAAGTCTCGTAATGATAAAAAATACTAATTATTGGAATATAGATACAATAGTACCTAATAAAATTACATTTGTGCTTATGGAAAATGAAACTGCTTCTGTAGCCGGAGTAAAATCAGGTTCTTTGCATTTTGCAAGATCATTTCCAAGACAGGATATTAAAACTTTACAAAATGAAGGACTTATAGTTATTAAGCCTAGAATATCATCATATTATTACTGCTTGAATTTAACTAATAATATATTCAAAGATGTAAGAGTAAGAAGAGCTTTATCGCTTGCTATAGACAGAAACTATATAGTAGAACAGATAACAATGGGAGGAGAAAAGCCTGCAGGAGCATTAGTTCCATACGGAATATCAGATTATGAGGGCGACTTTAGAGAGAATGCAGGAGAATATATAGATATAAGCAAAGAAGGGTATGATAAAAATGTTGAAGAGGCTAAAAGATTAATGGCTGAGGCAGGATATCCTAATGGTGAAAATTTTCATGTTATTGAATTCAAATCTGACCCCGGAATACATATAAAAATATTTGAAGCTGTTCAGCAGATGTGGAAAGAAAATCTTGGAATCGACACAGCTTTAACTCAGGAAGAATGGGCTGTATTTTTGCAGACAAGATATGACAGAAATATCACAGCAGCAAGAGGAGCATGGAACGGAGATTTTGATGATCCTATAAACTTTATGACTTTATGCATAAGTTATTCTCCTAATAATTACAGCGTTTATAGTAATAAGGCTTATGATGATATGATAAATCAGGTTATGCTTTCAGGAGATAATAAGTTTAGAATGGAAACTATGCATAAAGCAGAGGAAATGCTTATGAGAGAAGAAGCTATAATACCTATATACTATTATACAGAACCTTTGCTTGTATCTCCAAAACTTAAAGGTGTTTATTATGATTCTTTAGGATTTCATAAATTCCATCGATGTTATTTAGAATAATTTAATAAAATGATAGGCTGGTTTATTATTTTGCCAGCCTATTTTTTATAATATTTAAATCCAAAAAATATGCATTATATAATAGTACTAATTAATACATATTATAATAGATATAAAAATTAATATTTTTGGGGCTGTCCTAGATAACTTATATTTGTTAAAATTTAGGTATTAAATGCACGCCTTTGGTGTTAAATAAAGAAAAACAATTAAAATTAATATAACATTTTGCCGCACAGTCCTAGTAAAAATTAATAAAATAACAGCTTCTTATTATTTTTTAAGATTAAGAGAATTAATATTTGAATACCCCTTGATTTTTATATAATATTAAAATATCATAAATAATAAAAAGGCGAGGCAAAATGAAAATATATGAAATTGAAGATAGAAACAGCAAAATAATAGATGAATTATATATTTTATGGGAAAAGTCTGTAAGAGCAACGCATTTATTTTTAAAAGAAGATGATATTATCAATATATCAAAATATGTAAAAAAATATTTAATAGATATAAAGCATTTAATAATTGCAGAGATAGAAAATAATATAATAGGATTTATAGGAACTGAAAATAAAAAATTAGAAATGCTTTTTCTGTCTCCTGAAATTATAGGGAAATCAATAGGCAGAAAATTAATAGAATATGCAGTTAAAAATTATGATATTAAAGAAGTATCAGTTAATGAGCAAAATATAAATGCATATAATTTTTATAAGTATATGGGATTTGAAGCCTATAAAAGAGATGAATATGATAGTCTTGGAAATAATTTTCCTATTATACATATGAAGCTTAATAAAAATAAAAGTTAATAAATTAATAAAAGTAATAAAAAAATTAATAAAAAAAGCCCCGATATTTTTATAATATCAGAGCTTTTATTATCAAAATAAATATTTATTCTATTGTAATGTTACAACATAATTCCATTGAGGAACAGGATATCTTGATGCTTTTCCAACTACTCTGCCATTAGCATCTGTAATTTCTACCTCAGCATATAATAAATATCTTCCTCTAGGCAGATAATTTCCCCTTGCTGAAGTTCTTCCTGCAAAGTAGAATTGTGTTTGTGCCTGACCATCTAGCACATATATTTTAGGCAAATAGAATACTAAATCTCTGCTTAATATATTATAATTATTATCAACTCTTCTAGCATATACTCTTATTTTTGCATATTTGCCTTCTGCAGGAGATTTTGCTGCTAAAGTTACTAATAGAGGATTATTTCTAGTAGCTACAAATCTGTCATTATAATTTATAATGAATTGGCTTATTCTTACATTAGTGCTGTAAGAAACTGTATCAGTCATATCAGCTGTATTATTATCAGGTCTTAGAGTATTAGAACTTGTTACCAAAACAGAATTTTCAGTATTATATGTATAAGCAGAACTTCCGCTATTATTTGGCTTTGGAGGATTCGGTATATCAGGTATATCATTATTATTTTCTGCTTCATATAATCCGCTTCCTGAAAGATTAATAGATGAATCTTTATCCATCGGCTTAATATTAGTATCATCATCAGGCAGTATAGTATTATTAGTAGCTAAAAAATCTTTTTCTTCAGGAGTTATATCATCTCCGAATATATCATCTGTAGTTATAATATCATCAGTCATATTATTAGTTTCAGTATCTCCGAAATCTAAAATAGGTATATTATTAGAACTTAATATACTTCTAGCAATAAAAAAACCGGCAGTTAAAATTACAAGCAATATTACTATTATGATTATAGGCTTTAATTTTGATTTCATTTCATTAGACATAATTTTCCATCCATGATTTTAAATTATTATATTAACTTTTCGGTAAAAATATAAATTGTTTAATAAAAAAATATACAAATTAATCCCATAAAAAACTTTTTAATTCTTTTGATAAATTAAGTCCTGCAAGTTTTTTTATAGCTTTTATCTGTATTTGTCTAACTCTTTCTCTGGTGATATTTAATTCTTTTCCTGTATCTTCAAGAGTTTTTGCCTCTTTTCCGTATAAGCCGTATCTTGAAATAATAACAGTTCTTTCTTTTTCATCTAAACATTTTAAAGCTTCTGTCAATGTATCTTTTAAACTATCCATAAATGCTTTTTGATGAGGGGAAGGAAAATTTTTATCTTCTATAATTGCTGTCATATCATTATTATCAGAATTTTTAAAAAATGAATCTACACTGGTTGTATCCTGAGTAAACATCATTATATATGATAAAGTTTTTCTGTCTATTTTCATTTCTTTTGCTACTTCATCTATTGTAGGATCTCTGCCTAATTTCTGCGTAAGCGATTTGGAAGTCTGCATACTTTTTTTTATCAGTCTGGCTATATGCATAGGAAACCGTATTATATATCTTTTGCTTGAAATTTCTTTTACTATGCTTTGCTTTATCCACCAAACACCATAAGTAGAAAATTTAAATCCTTTTTTATATTCAAATCTTTTTACAGCCTCTATAAGTCCTATATTGCCTTCATCTATAATATCAATGAAAGGAACTCCGCTGTTATAATATCTCTTTGCTATGCTTATTACAAGCCTCAAATTAGATTTTACTAATTTATGCTGTATAGAATCTATTTCTTTATCAATAATTTCTATTTTTTTTAAAGACGCCTCATCATTATTATTTTCTAATGATGCTCTATCCTCTCGGCAAACTTCAAGACGCTGCCATAAATCAAGTTCTTCTTCTTTAGTGAGTCTTCTTATTTCGCCTATTTGCTTTAAATATACGCTAACAGAACCTTTATACTCTTGATTAATATCTTTTTTTAACAATCACTTTTTCCTGAAATAAAAAAATACTACTATAGTGTATAATATTTTTTTAAACTGTCAAGCATAATAAATATATAATTTGATATTATAAAGGACAGTCATATATAGAAGCATTTCTAACATTTTCTAAATACTTTACAAATATATAAAAAATTATAGGGTCTAATTTAGTAGAATAAGCTAAGAAATTATCATACATATATTTTATTACCGAATTAGCAATATTCTCATTAATTTTTTTAGAGGCATCAATATATAAGCTGTCATAAGAATCTGCTATTTCCAAACACTTAGCCGGAAAATATGATAAAGCAATTAAAGCATTAATATCATTAGGATCATAAGTTAATATATTTTTTATATTATTTACATTCTTATTTTGAAATCGTTTATTATACATATTTGTAAATATACCATAACCTTCGCCGAAATATTCATGATGAAGTCCTACAGTAGTGTATATACATTGATTTTGTGCTATACAATATTTAAGAAAATTAAAGCCTAATATTGAATGAGCATCTCCTTCATTATTACTTATAATAGGTATATTAGTAAGCTGTACGCCGAGTGCTACATCATGCAAAAGTGCTGCTCTGGCATAATACTTTATTTCATTTCTTTCTATTTTTCTAAGTCCTGCTTTTGAATATGTCTCTATTTTACCAGACCCTAATAAATTATATTTATTTCCCAATTTATCATAAAAATCATAATATTTTTTATCATAATCTGCTCTCAATTTTGATGCGACGCCTCTTGATACTTCTTTATTATAATAATATAAAAATTCTACCATCATAATAAATACTCTGTTGCTATGAGATATTATATTATCATCGCTAAATGACGCAATATTATCATATATATTATTAGTTTCATACTCTTTTTCTAAAATATCAACTATTGTGCCTATTATATCTGCAAAAATATGATCATCTTTTTTTACATTCCCATAATTTTTCAGATTTTGTATATTATTATTTTTTATATAATTTAAATGATATAAAAAATCTATTTTTTCTATAATGCCGATATCAGTTAAAATATCTCCTATTAATTTTGCTAATTTAGTATTTATTTTATTTAATGCTTGAAACTCCTTTAATTTATTGAATTGTTCTTTAAGATAATTTATTCTTTCTTTATTTCTCATTGATATGATTTTATCAAAATGATAATGGTAATATTCATTATCTATATTAAATTTGCAGTTTTTAAAAAATGAATAAAAAATATTAATATCATTTATATCTGCACGCTGTTTATTCAAATCTATAACAACCTGCTTTTCCATTATCTGCACTAATGATTTATCTGCATAGAAACGAAGATTTTTTATATATTCTGTATTTTTTAATGCAGATAAAACTTCTTCTATTTTATCATAAGGTATAAAGCTTAATATATTATCCTCATTAATAATGATTATGTTTAATTTCATATTCTTTATATCATCAATATATTGACTTATCTGAGATAAATCGCTTAAAACATATTTTTTAAAATCTACTATCATATAATAATCCGATAAAATTATAGTAAATTTTATTTTATATTATTTTAAATTAATTGCTAGATTATTTTCTTTTTTTATTGATATTTATAGCATTTTTTGTTATATTTGCAATATATTATTAAATTTATATAAATAATTAATAATTAATTTTGATTTTATTATTTATATGATGAAAAAGCTTTTAATTGTGTAAAAAACTATTTTAATTATGACGATATAATTAAAAATAGAAAAATTAAATAAGGTAATACTGCAAATATTATTAAAAAGATATATAATAAATTTAGCAGTAAAGATGATATTATTTATTGATAATATAAAAAATAATAATTAATTTTTATAGATAGAATATGATAAAAAAAATAGTACTTTTATTTTTCATTATAATTACTGCAGTATATGCTGATGATGATATATATATAGCTCCAAATCAGCTTCCAAATAATATACTTCAGTTTGTAAATGCATATTTTCCGAATATTCCTATAATGTATGCAGAAATGGATAGGAAAAAATATGAAATAGTATTGAATAACGGTGTAGAAATAGAGTTCTTTAGAAATGGAGATTTAAAAGAAATAGACGGAAATTATACAGCACTGCCTATTAATATACTTCCCAAACCTGTAGCAAATACAGTTATAAAAACTTATCCTAATACAGTAATAACAAAAATTAAAAAAAAGTGGAATATATATGAAGTGAAGCTTAATAATATGATGGAGCTTTATATAGATTCAAATAATGGACAGCTTTTGGGACAGAAATTTGATGACTAAAAACTTTAATATATGCTTTTTTAATTTATATAATATTATAAATATATATTAAATTGCTAGCTAAAGTTTTATTTAAAACAAAAAAAATACAGCATTAAGTAATTATTACTTATAAAAAACTATTTTATTTTTCAAAAGGGTATTTTATTTTCCAGCTTCTTCTTAAAGTATCCATTATATTCATTACCCTTAAAATATCCTCATGAGGCATTTCCTTACATTCCAGCTTTCCATTATTAATAGCATCAATGCATGAAAATATTTGATATTCATATCCGCTTATCTGTTTAGGTACTTTTATAGTTTTTACAGGCTTTCTTTCAGATGAATAAATAGTAATGCTTTCAGGGTTATTGATATTTTTTACTACAATATATCCTTTATCTCCATTTATAACTCCCTCTCTATTTGTCAATGCTGATATTGAAGAGTTTAATACAGCCATTTTTCCATCTTCAAAAGTTAATGTAATAGAGTTCTGTTCATCTACTCCTTTTCTGGTTTTTATACATGAAGAATCTATTTTACTTATTTTATTTCCAAATACCATTAAAGCAAAATTGATAGTATAAACTCCGACATCAAGCAAAGCTCCTCCTGCTAGTTCAGGCTCTATTAATCTAGGAACTTTATTTATAACATATCCTAAATTAGCAGTTAAAGAAGAAACTTTACCTATGATTCCGCTTTTTACAGCGTCATTAATTATTTGTCTGCTAGGCATATATCTAGTCCAAATAGCTTCTGCCAAAAGTAGTTTTTTCTTCTTAGCAAGTATTAAAACTTCTCTTGCCTGCTTTGTATTAACAGTAAAAGCCTTCTCGCATATAATATGCTTATTATTATTCAGGCATAATTTTATATGTTCATAATGATGAGAATGAGGAGTTGCTATATATACCAAATCAACTTTTTCATCTTTAAGCATTTCCTCATAAGAGCCGTAAAATTTCTTAAATCCGTATTTTTTAGCAAATGATTTACTTTTTTTTATATCTCTGCTTCCTACAGCATAGCATTGAGCTTCTTTAATTTTTGAAATGGTTTCAGCCATTTTTTCTGCGATATTTCCTGTTCCTATAAAGCCTATATTAATTTTTTTCATTATATTATCCATTATAAAAATATTAATTTTTTATATTTTAATCATATTAGAATTTATTGTCAATATTAATTAAAAACTCGGAGGCTTGCCCAGATAACTAAAAAAGCTCCTTTTTTGCTAAATTATACACTATTTCTAATTGTTTTCAACTTTTGGATTATTAAATTGAAATTGACATTCTTTAATAAATAAAAGTGTTCTTTTGGTATTCCATTAAATTTACGCAAATGTCTTTTAGCTTGATTCCAAAAATTCTCAATACCATTAATATGTTTTTTTTTGAGCAAACTTCTTAATGTAATTAATTCTAAAGTGCTGCCGAAGTCTCAGATAAATCTAAAACATCATATACTTTTTCTCTTCAATTAGCATTTATAAAAAAACAGTTTATATAACTTTAAAATTGTAAGCAAATAATTTAACAAAATTGCCGTATCTGATATTTAATTTTATAGTATGAGTATTATTGATTGGTATTATTTTTGTGTAAAATAAAATAATAATATGTGTAAAATAAAATAATAATATATGAAAGATTATTAATAATGTTTTATACAGTAATATTTGCTATATCAAAAACTTTTCCATTTTCAAAGTTTTTAACTTTATCTTTTTCTGTAACAGTAATAAAAACCTGCCCCAAAGTTTTAATATATTCAAGTATGCTGTCTCTTCTTTTATTATCAAGCTCCAGCATAGCATCATCAATAAGCAGAATAGGAGATTTTTTTCTGTATTCTAAAAGTATCTTCTCGCTTGCAAGCTTCATTATCAAAGCGAACATTCTTTTTTCTCCCTGAGATGAGAATTTACGCGATAGTGAATCTTTATAAAAGAATTGATATTCTGCTCTATGTATTCCAAAATAAGTTGTACGCATTTTTATCTGTTCCTGCAATGTATTTTCTAATTTTTTTATATATTCTGCTTCATTAAGCATATCTTCTATAGTAGATAAGTATTTTATGCAGTAGGGATTATCATTATGAAATATGTTTTTATAAATCTCATTCATTTTCTCTTCTAAAATTTTTGAATATTTTTTATTTTCAGATGCTATATAAAGAGATAATTTTGCTATATCATTATTATAAATATATGCTTCATTAGGCTTTGTGTTTATGCATATATTTCTCATTTTTAAAAGCTTATTATATTTTATTAATGCTGATAAATATTCGGCTGAGATTGTTGATATAAGCATATTGAAATAATCCCGTCTTAATTTAGGCTCTCCTATCACTAAATCGGTATCATTTGGCAGGAATATAACATAAAGTACTCTTCCTATTAAATCTTTTCTTGAAGATATTTCTTTTTTATCAATGAATACTTTTTTTATTTTTTTCTGATATGCTATTTCTATATTTGTATCATATTTAAGATTATCTTCCCTTAAAATTCCTCTTAAAAAATAATTATCATTTCCATTTTTGACAAGTTCTTTATCTAATCTTGTTCTAAAAGATACTGCATTTCCAAGCATATATACAGCTTCAAGTATGTTAGTTTTTCCGCTTCCATTATGTCCGTAAAGCACATTAATTTTTTCAGAAAAATTAAATATATTTTCATTGTAGTTTCTAAAAGAACGTATTGTCAGTTCTCTAAGCGTCATTCTATACTATTACCTTTTTTATTTTGATAGTGAAAAATATTATATATTAAAATTATAAAAATAGTACTGTTTTTTATTTATTATAGTTAATGCCTAAATTTTAATTAAATTGATTATTTAGGCTATTGCTATTTAATTGAATAATATTTATTATATATGAAAATTTTCTAATACCGCATATAAATGGTAAAAGCAATATGTATAATAATGAATTGATATATAATGAATTAATTAACAGATTTACAAAAAGCGAAGAATATTCAAATTTTGATATAAAAAATATAAAAAGCATAACAGGACTTAAAGGCGGAAGCGATGCATTATTTTTTGCATCAGTATTTCAGGATAACAGCATATTAATAGTTAAAGAAAATGAAAGTGATGCTATGCTTCTTAGCCAGTCTTTAAATTTTTATAATATACCTAATTACTATTTTCCAGATTATGATACAGTGGCATTTGCAAAAATGTCTCCCATTACTGATATAGCACAGGATAGGATTAATATTTTATATAAATTGATAAATAAAGAAAAATGTATAATTATAACAACTATTAATGCTGTAACTAGAAAAATAGCTTCAAGAAAAGATTTAGAGAAAATTCCAGTGCATTTAAATGTAGGCGGCAAATTGGAATTGGATAATTTCAGACTGACATTATATGATATGGGATATGTTATAGAGAGAGAAGTTTCTGAAAAAGGCACTGCTTCTGTACGAGGCAGTATAATAGATGTATTTTCTGTTGAATATGATAACCCTATTAGAATAGAAATGTTTGATGATGAGATTGAGAGCATAAGATTTTTTAATATTGAAGACGGAAGATCTTTTCAAAGTATTAAAGATATTATTATTTATCCAGTGAGAGAAGTTATTTATAATGATATTCAAGTTGAAGAGTTTATAAATAATAATTCTGATATGAAAGATGAGATTAAAGATAATATAATGAAAAGAAAATATTTTGCAGGAAGTGAAAATCTGCTTTCTATGTTTTATTTTAATTTAGAAACTATATTTGATTATTTTGATTATGGTTATGTATTTATAGATGATGCTTTGAAATTAAAAGCTAAATTAATAAATATTTTAGATATAATAAGAGAAAATTTTAATGATATAGATAATATATTTGATATAATAGGCTCTATTGATAAGCTTTATATTGACAGCAATTATTTTATTGAAATTATAAAAAAGTCTATAAATATATCACCTTTTATAACGGACTCAGATGTATATAAATTTAATTTTTCAGGCGGAGTATCTTTTAAGTCAAGATTAACAGATTTTTTAGATTATGTAAAAGAATATAGGGAAAAAGATTATTTAATTATACTATCTACAGGGCATTATGATCAGTCTAATAGATTCTATGAAATAATGAAAGATTTATCTCCTATAATTATAGCCGCAGAATCGGAAGACAAAAATAATTCTGAAGAAAAAAATGAATTAAAAAAATATAATGTCCAAAAAAAGAATTCAGAAAATATAGAAGATACAAAAGAAAATTATCAAAATATAAATTTAGAAGAAAATACTGAAGATACTGAAAATATTGATAAAGAAGAAATAAAAAATGATTATTCAAAAAATGAAAATAATTTTTATATAATAACAACGCAGTCTTCTTCAGGATTTATAAAAGATGATATCAAAACAATATTTTTAGCGGATTGGGAAGTATTCGGAAGAAAAAGAAAAAAGATTCGTAAGATACCTAAAGTTAATAGGAATTTAATAGAAGTATTTGTAGATTTGAATGTCGGAGATTATGCTGTTCATGTTAATTATGGTATAGGCAGATATTTAGGGCTTACTAGAAAAATGTCTAATGGTAAAGAAAAAGACTATATTACATTGGAGTATGCCAAAGGAGATAAACTTTATATACCTGTAGAGCAGATGAATTTTGTACAGAAGTATATATCAGGACAAGGAGAATCTCCAAAATTGACATTGCTTGGAGGAAGTTCTTGGGATAAAATAAAGAGTAAGGCTAGAGAAGATGCATTGGCTACTGCAAGAGAATTAATAAAACTCTATGCTATAAGGTCTAATATAAGAGGAAATGTTTACGGAACTGATACTCAATGGCAAGATGACTTTGAGGCTTCTTTTAATTATGAGGAGACTGCTGATCAATTAAGAGCTATTAATGATATAAAAGAAGATATGGAAAGCGGTAAAATGATGGATAGGCTTATATGCGGAGATGTTGGTTTTGGAAAGACAGAAGTTGCATTCAGAGCGATATTTAAAGCTATAATGGCAGGCAAGCAATGTGCTATGCTTTGTCCTACAACTATATTATCTCATCAGCATTATAATAATGCAAAAAGCAGATTTGAAGATTTTCCTATAAGAATAGAAGTTTTAAATAGATTTGTAACAAGCAGGCAGGCTAAAAGAAATAAAGAACTTCTTAAAAACGGCTCATGTGATTTGATAGTAGGTACTCATATGCTTTTATCTAAAGATATAGAGTTTAAAAATTTAGGACTTATAGTTATAGATGAAGAGCAGAGATTTGGAGTTAAGCATAAAGAAGCTTTGAAAAGATTAAGGTTAGAAACTGATGTTCTTACGCTTTCGGCTACTCCTATACCTAGAACATTGAATATGGCTTTAACAGGTATTAGAGATATAAGCATAATTGAAACTCCTCCTTTAAATAGAATACCTGTAAAAACTTTTGTTACAGAATTCAGCGAAGATGCAGTTGTCAATGCAATAGAGAGAGAATTAAAAAGAGAAGGACAAATTTTTTATCTCTATAACAGAATAGATACAATAGAATCATTTGCCCTTATGATAAAAAAACTTTGTCCTAAGGCAAGAATATGCGTAGCTCATGGAAGAATGACAGGCAGTCAATTAGAAAAAATAATGGAAGATTTTATAAATTATAAATATGATATTTTGGTTTCTACAACTATAATAGAAAATGGAATAGATATACCTAATGCAAATACCATATTAATAGATAATGCAAATAAATTGGGCTTATCTGAACTTTATCAGTTAAGGGGCAGGGTAGGAAGAAGCGATAGAGAGGCTTATGCTTATATGTTTTATCCCAGCGATTTAGCTCTTACAGAAGTAGCATATAAAAGACTTGAAGCTATATCAGAGCATACAGATCTAGGGGCGGGATTTAAAATAGCTATGCGTGATTTGGAAATAAGAGGGGCTGGAAATATTTTAGGTAAAGAACAGTCCGGAATGATATATCAAGTTGGTTATGAATTATATACTCAAATGCTTGAGGAGGCTGCCAATGAATATAAAGGAGAAATAAAAGAAGTTACATTTGATACTGTTATAGATTTGAAGCATAATTTGTTTATTCCAGATTCTTATATATCAGATTCAAAAGAAAAAATATCGGCTTATAAACTTATAATGCGTTCTCAAAGCAATGAAGATATAGATTATGCAAGAGATTTTATTATAGATAAATACGGAAAACTGCCGAAAGAATTAGAAGACATTTTAGATATTGCTAGAATTAAAGTGATATTAAAAAGGGTAAGAATATTATCTGTTATAGAGGGACAGTACAATATATATATTAAACTTGATAAGCATTCTAAAATAGATACTGATAAGGTTATCAATTTAATAAATACTTCAAATTCAGGAGTATATTTTGATAAGGATAATCTTAATCAATTGATAGTGCCTGTCATATATGAAAAAGAAAATGATTTAGATTGGAAACTTGAAAAAATAAAAAATATTATATTACAAATAGAAGGCGATTTAAACTCAAAAAATAATGAAGAAGATAAAGAAAAAAATAATAAAATGAGTATAGCTGAAGCAAATTTAAAAAATAATAAAAATTCTAAAAAAAGAACATTTTCAAGAAAAACTCCGAAATTAATAAAATTAAATAAAAATAAATAAGAAATAGAAAAGTTATAATAATGTTATGCTTTGAATTGTTGAATTAAATAAAAATTTTAAAGCAATAAAAATTATTATTAAAAATTTACTTGACATATTTTTTAAAATAAGATATGCTTATTTTTATAATCACTAAAATCATTGTAGGGATTGTCGTAAAAATATTTTATGATTAAATTATGATAATTAGAGGAGGCTTTTTATGAAAAAGTTTATTTTATCAGCATTGCTTATTTTTACTTTAAGCACTGCATCATTATTTTCTCAAAATATAGGAGAGCCTACAGGAAATGCATTTTTAGATTATATGCATGGCAGAAATTTATTCGGTATCAATTTCGGACCTACTTTATGGGCAGGCTTATTAGATATAGGTGTCGGATTAATGGAAAGAACTGTACAAGATACAATATCTGATATGGCTGGTAATAATTATATTGATACAAAGCTTAAGCATTATGCTTTTGGATTAGGATTTAGCTATGATTTTGCTCCCCTTAATTTTATGACAGTAGGGCTTGATATAGGTTTTTCTGTAGGTGAAATAAAAATGGATAAATATAATATTAGTTTCAGTACAGTGCCATGGTCTTTGAATGTTAAGTTTTTCTTCCGTAAAAAAGCACCTTTCGGTTTTTTCTTATCTCCTAGAATAGGAGGAACAGCCCTTTCTTTAAGCGGACAGGCTTTGAAAGAAGCAGGATATGCAGATATATATTCTCATGGAGGATTTTATTTTTCACTTGAACTTGGATGGAGGATACAGTTATTTCCTAAAATGGGAGCTAATTGGCCTGTGCAGGTTGGTATAGATATTTCATTATTTGATATAGGTTATTATGTTTCCCCTTGGTCTTCCCCTATATTTGAAAACCCTGAGTTTAGTCAGTTTAAAGATTTTCAGGTATTTTCTAATATAAGGGCTTTAATATTCCCTAGACTTGGAGTTACATTGAGATTCTAAAATATATTTAAAGAAGCCTGTATATATTTTTGTATATGCGGGCTTTTTATTATAATAATATTTTTTAATACAAATTAATAGTTATGTATAAAAACATATTAAAAATTATATATCAGTATAGTTTTAATACATATATAGCTAATAATTAATCATATTTAAAAAAAATGATTTTTTAAATTTTACATACTTGAAATTCTAAATAATTTCTTTATAATAAGTAAAAATAAAAAATAATAGAAAAAATATGATTGATTTTAATTTAAAAGATATTAGAGAAAAAATTTTGAAGCTAACACAAAGCCAATTTGCTAAGATGTTAGGCGTGCGTCAGGATTATATTTCAAGGCTTGAAAGAAATGCTGAGAATATCACTCTTGACTTATTGGATAAGCTTGCAGAAAATACGGGACTTACAATTGATGAACTTACAAAATATAGAAAAAGTTCTTTTGAAAATGAAAATCCGTATCTTTATGAGAAACTTATTGATATACAGTTAATCACTGAAAAAATCAATGGAGAGATAACTGCAGCAGACAAAAAAAATAGTGAAAAAATTTCTGAGATTATAGCTGATATTTATTCCAAAATAGAAGATAGTTTTGATATAATAGTTTATGGAAGATATAGTTCTGGAAAAACTTCATTTATTAATGCTATATTTGATAAAAATATAGATACTAATCCCTATTTGGAAGAAACTAATAATGATGAATATTATTTGCAAGATGATTCAAAATTATTTAGAATTATTGAGTATAAGGAAAATGTACTTGATACAAGAAAATATAATAATCAGAATATGTTTATTTATTTATGCGATATAAATGCATTTTCTCAGGAAGATATTACAAATATAAATGCACTTGCTAATTTTACTGATGATTTTAATAATATTTTTATAATATTCTCAAAAGCTAATATTTTTGATGAAAATGAACTGGATAATGTTATAGATAAAAAATTCAATTCATTAAAAAACTTTATAGAGCAGTCAAATAATATTAAAAAAATAGATTATGATAGTTTAAGAAAAAGATTTTTTCCTTTTTCAATTAATAATACAAAGTTAGTTAAGCAAATTAAAGATGATTTTTATGAAAATATAAAATATGCTTACTATAATAGAATATTAGAAAATATTAATTACACTTTAGAGATTATAGACAATAAAAATAATTTCCAAGAAAATGACAAATTAGAAATAAATATCAATAAAATAAAAATTACAGTAAAAGAATCATTTAATGAAATATATAAAAATATTCTAAATATAGATAGAATTATTCAGGCTATTGATGATAATAATGTATATAGAAAAAAAGATGATATCAAAGTATTATGCAATAGTATAAATTTACATCTTGATACAAATCTTTATAATATGCTTCATATAACACAAGAAGATTTTAATTCTAAAGATATTAATGACTCTAATAAGATAAAAACAAATTTAATAAATGCATCTATAGGAATAATACCTCAATTTAATTTATTAAAAAAGAGCAATATGAAGATAATAAATATTGTTGGAGTATCTTTAACATTTCTTCCAAGCATTGTATTTATACTATCAGGCTTTATGTCTTTTTCTGGAAATTGGAAAAAAACACTTTCAAAAAAAGTTATAAAAGCTTATGAAGAAGAAAATATAGTATCAAAATATAATAAAACTATAGATGAATATTTTAATAATTATCTTTATAATATAAAGCAAATAGACAGTAAGACAAAAGAAGTTTTAAAATATGAAGAAGATGCTAAAATGTATAAAAATATAAAGCAGATATTAACTAATTTTTCTTCTTATATAGAAGTTCAAAAGAATAAAAAATAATGGCTGTTATTTTTATCATTTGTTAGTATTATTAGTATATACTATCCAAGTGCTGTCAGGTAATTGATAATATGAATTATCTATAAGTTTTTGTATATTTCTTCTATATAATGCTGTTTCAATTTCTTTAATATTAGCCATACTGAGTTTAGGGTCTGACAGTATTAAATATTCTGCTATAGTTCTTCTATCTGAGTTTTCTTTTTCCATTATTTCTTTTATATATTTTATTCTCTCTTCGCTGTATGTATTTTTAGGTTTTGAAATATCAAAAGCTATATATGATAAATACCCTCCGTTATTTTCACCTATATAATAATTAGTTTTATATAAATTAATTTCATCTTGATTAAACATACTTCTAATAAGAGCCTCTTTATATCCTTGAGCTAATTCATCAGAAACATTAGTGCTTACCATAATAAGATTTAAGTCTTCATCGCTGGAAAGAGTGGATATTTGATATGCACTTTCATCTATCTGCCTGTATCTTCCCAATACTTGAGCTTCTATTAATGTTTTTCCTCCCAAAACACGCATCTCAGGCTCCTGAACTAATATAAGTTTTGAACAGCCTGTAATAATAAATATAAAAATGATTAAAGCAAAAATCATATTATAAAACTTCATAAAATCTCCTATAAATGTTATTACTTTCCGCCCTCTAAATACGAAATAACATCAGAAAAAGGCATAGGTTCAAGTCCGAATTTATCGCCTTCAAATGCTATTAACTGCTGCTTCTGCTGATTAGGCTTGTCTAAGTTCTGGTCTCTAAAATAGAATGTAGTAAATACCTTATTTGCAGATATACTAAATTCCACTGAATTAGGATCATATCCGAATTGTACTATATTTTCAACTGTAGATATACCAGGGTTAATAGGTCTTATCATCTCTATCAAAAACTTAGAAAATTCTGTAGACATTTTACTTATACCAACAAAGAATGTAGTAGGTTTTATATTATTTAAAGGACTTATTCCAACTCCTGCAATATCTGCTGTAAGATTAACAAGCAGTTTTTCATCATTTATTTTTTCTCTGTTTTCAGGCGGAAGAAGATATTTAAAATTAATATCGCTTGCCAAAACACGCATATCATATTTTATACTACTAGTATTAAAACTTCCCAAATCAATATTAATCCAAGGCAAATGTATAGCACCTCTTCTAGGGGCTGTATTATTTTGTATAGAAGCTAAAAATAAATTATCATCAAATTTTTCTCCGCCTATATAAAGAGAAGATTTCAAATCTTGTATTGTAATTCCATGTCCCTGAACTTTAACAGAAGAAGAAAAATCTCTTATTCTTATGCTGTCATCTATAAAAGGCGGTACTTTCAAATATACTCTTAACTGTCTGAAAAATATATTCGGTATTTGCGAAACAAGAGGCGTGTATCTTGCGGCAGTTGCAGAAACTTCATTTTGCGTAGGAGTTAAATCAAAATGATAATCTATATTTGAAGTAAGCCCATCTAATAATAAAGACATTTTATCAGGCAAATCCATATTGGCAAAGAATTCATCGGTTTTAAAAATTCCGTCTGCTCTGTTGTTTTTTAAATTTCCATTGATATTAAATAAGCCTCCTATCTCTATGCCGAAAGGAAGATATAAACTATCAGTGTCTAATCCTATATCATAATTTAAATCAGCATTTTTTATTGTAGGAGTAAAATATCCATTAACATAAACTTTCAATTTATTTGTAGGGCTTTGTAAATTAAACTCTCTAATATCAGCATATAGGTTCTCCCCAAAATTAACATCAGCATCAACTTTCATAGTGACATCCTGAAGTTTGTACTGCTTTTCTGTTACATAGAAAGTACTGAAATTCGTAACGGAAGCAAATGTATCTTCTAAAGATAAATTATAACCCAAAGCACTAGTCATTTTTATATCATCTTCAAAAGGAAGAGCATCCAAAATCTCAGCAAATTTAACAGAAAGCCAATTTTTCATAGCATAAGGAGCTATTCTCAAAGAGGATATATTAACAAAACCGCCCTTTAATCCCATACCTTCCAAATCAAGATTAGACCTGAAATTAAGAAAATTATCCAAATCAAGATTTAATTGATTAACTTTTATATTTTGGCTAAGCAAATCAGCATTAGCATTTACATTAAGTTTTGCATCGGCAGTAGATGAAACCTCGCCATTTAAATTATAAGAGAAATTATTTATAATGCCATTAACTTTAGCATTAATATTATTTATCATCTCTCCAAAAATATTAATATTTAAATTTAAAGAACCTCTTGCAAGCCCTCCTGTGAAATGAGCTATAGGCAAAGCACTTACTTCTATATTCAAATCAGTAGGCTCATCGAATTTTACAGCACCATCAGCTTTTATATTAGAATTAATATATTTTGAAGATATATTATCAATATAAACTACAGTATCGCTTTTTTTATTAGAATCTATAATAGCAGGAGCAACAGCCAAAGCACCGTTTAATGATGATAAAACTCTTAAAGTTAAATCGGTACTGCTGAATCTATATTTATTAATAGCAGTTACTCTGTCAATAGTAGTTTTATGTTCTAATTTTATATCTTCGCTTGAAATATTATCAGGATTAAAAGTAAAGCTTAATTTAGTTTTTGAATTAAGATTATTTATATCTATAGTATTTCCCATAGACATATTTATTTTATCTAATGCTATATTTATAGTATTAGTTAAATTATTAATGGTACCGCTGCTTTTATCTGCATCTATATTAACCATTCCCCCCATTTTAATACCCAAAGAAGGTAAAAACATCGGTATTAAAGTATTTATTTTATTTAAATTAAGTCTTGCATATAATGTATCCAAATTAATACCTATATTTCTGCTGAATATTTGATTGGCTGAAACGACAGTTTTTAATATTTCATCATTTAAAAGTTCAGAAGACATATTTTCTATAGATACACTTTGAGTTTTTATATTATATCTGGCAAGCAAATGAGCGGCAAATTGCATATCATCTCTTTTAATGCCGTTATAACTGAAATTAGGTTCATCTATCTCAAAATCAAATATTATTACTATTTCATCTTTATTTTTACTGCTGTCTTCACTGTTAGGATATGATATATCTAAATTAAATAAAGGATTATCATTAAAAAAAATGCTTCTGTCATTATAGGCTAAGCTGCTCTTTATAAAACTTTTCAAATAAATATCTTTTAAAATTTCAGGCGCCCTTACACCCATAACCTGAGATAATGCAAATCTTTTAGTATGCATATCCAAATGAAGATTATAATTACTTAAACTAGCTGTAAGTCCGTTATTAGGATTATTTGTTATAAATGATTTACTGTCTGCTTTGAATGCTAAATTATTTATTCTTATATTTTCTATTTCAGCTTTTAATTTAAGAAAATCTAATTTACTCATATCAAAAGGCTCTTTATTCGTATCTTCCTTTTTAGGTTTTGAAGGAGGCAAATCAGGAAGATTCCAATTTCCGCTTTCATCTGTAAACATATAAACATATAAATTATCTACAGTTAAATCCTTAATATGAAGTTTGAAAAAAAATAAAGAAAAAAGTGAAAATTTTAATTTAAAATTATCTATCTTGATATTTTCTTCATTATTAAAATTATCAGAATTATAAAGAATAATATTACTCATTTCTATTTTAGGAGATAATAAAGCATATTTAAAATCTCCTATTTCTAATTTTCTATTTGTAGATGAATAAACAATGTTTTCAATAAGATTTTTTACTCTTTCATTATTGAAATATATTCTTGCTCCTATTATGCCTGCAGTCAGTATAAAAATAAAAATCAGAAATATATATCTCTTTTTAAATTTTCTTTTTTTCTTGCCGTTATTTTCTGATAATACTTCAGTTTTATTAAAAAATTTCTTCATAATAATAAGTCTTCTGCATTAAAAATATATTTTACATAATTTATAAAACAAATTTAAAATAATAAAGTAGTATATTATAAAATGCATTCTTTATCAATAGCATATAAAATTTAATAATTATTTTCATTATATCTATAATTATATTTATTCATAGCTATAATCATTTTCATAATACCTATATACATCTTCATTTGTATTATTATTGTTATTATTATTATCATAATAATAATATTCAGAATTATAATCTTCAGGTCTTATAATTATAATATTATTATTAAAATTGCTTTCTAAATCATCTTCCTCTATATTATCATTATTATTTAAATAATTATTGCTGTAATTATAATAGTCAGTTTCATAAGCATTATTATTGTATAAATCATAATTATAATAGCTGTTTATTTCATTTGATATGCTCATATTAAATTCATAGTTTCTTGCCTTAGAAATTCCTTTTTTCCAGCCTTCTTTTGTCAAATCTCTTTCAAATATAAGATAGTATCTTCCCTGCTCTAAACTTATAATCTGTTCATCATCATTTTGAGGCATTTGAGCTATTTTTCCTAATAATTCATTAGAAATGCTTATATTAACAGCCTGAGAATCTATTAAAAAATATGAAAGCTTAACACTTGATTTTATAGGTATGCTGAAACTGTAATAATCTCTATCATAAGAGTAATCTATAGCACCTTTATAAGTTTTATCAAACTCTATAGTCTGAGCTTCTGAATATTTATTATTAGGTTCATGTTCTGTATATTTATCGAAAGGCTTTGCTATAATGCTTACTCTGTATGGTATATTATTGACTGTATTGCTTACTGATAATATAAAATAATAAGACATATAAGGATAAAGTATCAGTTTATCGACAGTTTCCCCATCTCCTGTATTATTAATATCTTTCATTGTTATCCAATTTCCATTTTGATCATAAAGCCTTATGCTTGCATCTATGGCAGGAACTCCTGAAAGTTCTATAGAAATAGAGTATGTATTAAAAGAACTATTTGTTATTTTATAAGAATCTATTTCCATATTTTTTAAATCCCCTGTTTTTAGAGTAGGATTATAAGTTTGGCTATAATATCCTTCTATAGTATAAAGTCTGTTTTCGCTATTGACATCTATAATTTGAGAAGAAGATATTTTATCATTAGGCTCTTTCTCATCAGTTTCTTTATAATTTCTTTTCTGAAGTATAAATGTATAATCAATATTTTCTTTTACAGTATCTTTAGATGCTATAGATATATAATATTTATTTTCTTCACTATTTGAAGAAGACTCAAAATAAATATTTTTCATTATCTGCTCTGAATATATAATTTTTTCTTTCTGATTATTCTGATTTGAATATGTATTATTTATATTATTTGTATTTGTCTCATTTGCTTTATAATCTATTATATCAGGTTCATTTATAACTTTTATGATATTTTTATTATAATCGTATAAAGTTGCTATAACAGGAGAATATGCAGAATTTGATATATACAAATCTATAATTTCTTTATTTCCTTCAAATACAAAATAATAATAATCTGTATTATCTCCACTAAGTTTGCCTATTATACCGTCTTGATTAATTTTTTGAGCAGTTTCAAATGTATTGTTATTACTGCTCTCTTTTTTTTCTAATTTATATTTAGAAGAACTGCAAGATGACAAAATCATTAATAAAGCAGCAGTTATTACAAAAGCAATTTTTTTCATTTTATCTCCATATAAAATCATAATAAAAGAATATTAAGATTATATATTATTCTATAATAAAAAGATACCATAATATTTTTATTATAGTGTAAAAAATAAAATACAGTATTGACTTTTTTATTTAATTATGATATTATACTTTCAAGTTTTCAAATTAATATGGGTAGGTGGCCGAGCAGTCAATGGCAGCAGACTGTAAATCTGCCGACGTGAGTCTACGGGGGTGCGAATCCCTCCCTGCCCACATTCTTTTTTACTGATATTTTATCTTAAAGAGGTGTTGCTTTGGCTATAGAATTTAATAATGAATACATATCTATAGTTATGGAAGCTAACCTTTCTTCTCCTGATGAAATAAAAAATTTTATAGAAGACTCTAATGAAGCCTGCAATATAAGAATGCCTGTAGTACTGCTTGATATGAAGAATGTTAGAGAAATTAATAGTACAGGGATAGCTAAAATACTTAAATTATATAAAAATCTTCAGTCTTTTAAAATTAAACTTTATATGACTAATTTAGATGAATCTGTAAAGCCTACTATAAAAAGTTTAATGCTGTTTAGCTTGATAAAATATTTTGAAAATCCAGATGATTTTAAAATATAATGTAATAAAAATTGTTCGCCGCTCTGCTTGCTTTCAGCAAAAAACTCTGTCCGCCTTTAGCAACGCTAGCTTAGGCTCGCTTAGTTAAATAATTTATAAGTTGCTCGTTTATCTTTATTGTTGCTAGCGATAAACTTTATATTATTGCTAATAAAAATTATGAACGTTCTGCCTTGTTAAAAACTGCAGTGTTTATTAAAAATAATTTTAAAGCTATTAATATAATTATATTGGGTTTTAAGCTGGAAGCAGCAAATTTTAGTTATATAAGAGAGCCTAATTTTATTTTTCTACTTCTTTTTTATATTTTATCAATCCCTCTTTTAAAATTCTCATAGCTTTTTTCAAATCTTTGGAATCAAGTACATAGCACATTCTCACCTCATCTTTTCCAAAGCCATTTGTAGTATAAAAACCTTCAGCAGGAGCAAACATCACAGTTTCATTATCAATATTAAAATCTTTAAGAAGCCAAATAGCAAAATCTTCAGCATCTTTTACAGGAAGTTTAGCAAGTACATAAAAAGCTCCCTCAGGCTCTTTCATAAATACCCCATCCATTTTTGTGAGTTCTTCAAAAAGAATTTTCCTTCTGCTGTCATATTCCTTTCTTGAAGCTTCAAAATAATCATCAGGCAAATCATATAAAGCAGAAGCCCCTATCATTTCAAGAGTAGGAACTGATAATCTAGCCTGACATTCTTTAAATACAGCTTCCATAAACTCTTTATTTTTACTTATTATGCATCCTATTCTTGCACCGCATGCAGAAAATCTTTTTGATATAGAATCTATTATAATAACATTCTCCGCTATATCATTATAAGTTCCTAAACTAATAGCCTTTCTATCCCCATAAACAAATTCTCTGTATACCTCATCGCTTATGACAAAAAAATCATGCTTTTTAGATAAATAAGCAATATCATCTAACTCTTTTTTGGTAGATACAACTCCTGTAGGATTAGAAGGATTAGAAAATAAATATCCCTTAGTTTTTTTACTTATGCTTTTTTCTATCTCTTCTCTATTAGGCAGATGAAAACCGTCTTCGGCATAAGTTCTAATTACATTTCTTCTAATATTAAGTATATCATAAAAACTATTATAATTAGCATAATAAGGCTCTGATACAAGTATTTCATCGCCTTCATCAAATATGGCTATCAGGCTCAAAAGTATAGCCTCGCTTCCTCCATTAGTTATTATTATCTCATCTTCATCATAATGCATACCTAATCTTTTATAATATGCTTGAATTTTATTAATAAGTTCTTTAGACCCTCTGGAATGTTCATATTTAACCGTTTTTATATTACAGTTATAAATAGCATCAAAAAATACTCTAGGCGTTTCTATATCAGGCTGTCCTATATTAAGATGATGTATTTTTATTCCTCTTTTTGCAGCTTCTTCAGCATAAATATTAAGTCTTCTTATAGGCGAAGCTTTAAGCTGCTGTATTCTTTTAGACAAATGCATATTCAACTCCAATTTATTTAGAATGATTTTTCTATAAAAAGTAAAGGAGCTATAAGATAAATTATAGCCCCTTTTCATTTTTTTAATTATTATAAGACCATTATTTATCTATCTCTTTATATTTTATTAAGGCTTCTCTAAGTATATGCATAGATTTTTTTAAATCTTCAGCATCCAAAGCATAAGATATCCTAACCTCATCTTTCCCTAGTCCCTCTGTTGCATAAAATCCTTCTGCAGGTGCGAACATAACAGTTTCATTATTGATATTAAAATCTTTTAAAAGCCATATAATGAAATTTTCAGCATTTTTTACAGGAAGTTTAGCAAGCACATAAAAAGCCCCCTCAGGTTCATGAGAAATAACTCCTTCCATAGTAGAAAGTTCTTCAAATATGATCTTTCTTCTGTAATCATATTCTTTTAAAGCATCATCAAAATAATTATCAGGCAAGTCATATAAAGCAGCAGCTCCTATCATATCTAAAGTAGGAAGGGATAATCTAGCCTGACATTCTCTGAATACTGCTGTCATTAATTTTTTATTTTTACTTATAAGACATCCTACTCTTGCACCGCATGCAGAAAATCTTTTTGATATGGAATCTATTATAATAACATGTTCTTCTAGATCTTTATAAGTACCGAAACTAATAGCTTTTCTGTCGCCGTAAATAAATTCTCTATAAACTTCATCGCTTATTATGAATAAATCATACTTTTTTGCAATGTAGGCAATATCATCTAATTCTTTTTTAGTATATACAACACCTGTAGGGTTGGAAGGATTTGCAAGCATAAATGCTTTAGTTTTAGGAGTGATATGTTTTTCTATCTCTTCACGGCTTGGAAGATGAAAACCGTCTTCAGCATAAGTTCTAACAGCATTATATTTTATATTGTAAATATCATAAAAACTCTTATAATTTGCATATAAGGGTTCGGATACCAATATTTCATCTCCCTCATCAAATATAGCAAGCATAGCAAAAGATATAGCTTCAGAGCCTCCGCTTGTAACAACAATTTCTTCTTCCTCATAATGAAGTCCTAATTTTTCATAATATTTTTGAATCTTATTAATAAGCGGTTTTATGCCTCTTGAATGTTCATATTTAAGCGTTTTATCATTATATTTAGAAATAGCTTCAAAAAATATTCTCGGTGTTTCAATATCGGGCTGTCCTACATTAAGATGATATATTTTTATTCCTCTTTTAACAGCATCTTCAGCATAAGGGTTTAATTTTCTTACAGGCGAAACCTTTAATCTCTGAATTCTTTTAGATATATCCATAATGATTCTCCAACAGTTATTATATAGAGTAATATTGACTAATAAATATATACGAAACTGTAAAATTGTCAATACCTTTATATAAATTAAAAAAGTTATAAGCGAATTTATCATTAGTAATAATAAAATATAAAAATAATAATATTACAGGATATTGATAAAAGATATTTTTTAGTATAAAATTAATAAACTATAAATAACATTAAAAATTAAATATATGAATATAAGAAGAATCATTATACTATTAATATTAGAAATTTTATTATATATCACAGTTTATCCATTCGGCGGTAAGCCTATTACTGTTGAAAAGGTAAGACCTTATTATACGAGTTCAGAAACAGCTAAGGTTGATATATACATATATACTAATATAGGCAATAATACAAATTATAATTATTTATGTTTTGCAGTAGCCGATTCTATTGCAAATCAAATGGAGTATAATAAAACATTAAGACTTCAGTCAGAAACTAATTATGTGATTACTCCTGTGAATTTTGAAAGAGCATACGATTATAAAGTATATAAATTTACCAATATAACATATACAAGTAAAAATGACGGAAGCAATATAATCATCATAACAAATTATGAAATTACAGCTTATACTAATTGGGGCAGTGTGAGAAGCAATGTTCAATTAATAACTCCTGAAAGCAAAGAGTTTGTTTTAGAAGAAGATGAGATATTATTCAATCATAATGGAAGCAATATAATTTTAAAAAATACCAATAATTTTATACAAAATGTTGATATAGGAAAAAATTATTATGAATATTTCGGAGATGATATAAAAAACTATGTATTTACCAGAAACTGCGATGTAGCTGTATTCGGCACTATAGAATATGACAGACCAAATATCAATATAAAAACATACGTAGCATATATCAGAGAAAAAAAGATAAATTCATACTCCATAAGCATACCAGAATCTAAAATTGATGATCAAATACCAAATTATGCTTTAGATATAGCCAATAAAATAAGTTTCTTGGATAAAACAGGAGTTATTGCAATAGATGTGAGTCCTGAAGATGCATTTGTTTATGTGGATGATGTATTAGTAGGAAAAAGCGGAAAGACTTTATATGTACCTGCACTAACAACTAATAATCATAGATTTACTATAAAAAAAGAATCGTATGAAACTATAGATACTATGCTTTCTTTTGAAAAGCCAAGAGAAAATGTGCTTTTAAATTTTAAACTAATGGAATTAACTAATAGAGCAAGGGTTGCAATTAATATACCTGGAGAAGAAGAAAGTTCTGTTGTTATAAATGGTATAAAAGAAAATCCTACAAATATGATAAATAAGTATTTCGGTTTCGGAACATACTCTATAAAGATAACAAATAAAAATTATATAGATTATTATGGTACTTTTACAATAGATAATACCAATTCCCTAAATTTAACCCCAAGTATGAAGAGATTTAAAGAACCTACATTAGCCGATAAAATATTTAAAAATTATGAAAGAAATACAAAGATTTTTCTAGGATTAACTATAGTAAGTGCTATATTTTCAGTAGGCACATATATATATGCAGGAGAAGTATTGGATTCTACTATGGTTAACTATTATAATAAATATCAAAATAGTCCTAACAGACCGCCTGTAGATTTAAGAAATTACAATACAGCTATGCAGGTATATATAGCGGGAATGGTTATAACAGGTGCTTTTGCTTTAACTACAGGTATATACTATATGCTTTGGATAAATGAAAATAACTTCGCTGTAGAACGGCTTTCATTTAATGCAGATTTAAGCGGAGCAAATATAATGTATTCGCTGCGGTGGTAAGGCATAAAATCAATATAATAAAATTATTAAATTACATTTGACAAAACATTATTATTCAATATACTATTAATAATGGTATAATTTTTAGGAGTAAAAACATGCTGAATATAATTTTTATAGGAGCTCCCGGAGTGGGAAAAGGTACTCAATCTGCATTGATTGAAAAAGATTATTCTATAGCACATATTGCCACAGGAGATATGTTAAGAGAAAATATAGCAAATGGTACTGAATTAGGAAAAACTGCAAAATCTTATATGGATAAAGGCGAGTTAGTACCTGACAGTTTAGTTATTGATATGCTAAAAGACAGAATAAAAAAAGATGACTGCAAAAAAGGATTTATGCTTGACGGATTTCCTAGAACTATGGAGCAGGCTAAAGAATTATCATCTATATTGGATAGTCTGAATTATAAGATAAGTGCTGTAATAGATATATTTGCTTCAGAAGAAGTAATAATAGACAGACTATTAAAGAGAGGACGTGCCGATGATAATGAAGAAACTATTAAAAACAGATTAAAAGTATTTGAAAATCAAAGCAAGCCTGTATTAGATTATTATAGCGGCAATGCGAAAATAATCAAAATAGAAAGTATTGGTACTCCTGAAGAGGTATATTCTAAAATAAGAAAAGAATTAGATGCATTATAATTTATATGTTTATAATAATAAGCCCTGTAATTTTTATAAATGCAGGGCATTTTTTGATTTTTAAGATCTTTTTTATATAATAAATCTATAATTAGCTGAAATATATTAACTGTATTAATATACAAATTTATTTTAGTAAAATATAAAAAATATTTGATATATAAATGTTATTTATGTATTGATATATTATTAATTTTATATATAATATTTATATTATGAAAAATGGAAAAGTAATATTCCCTGGAACATTTGATCCTTTTACCTTAGGACATTTAGATGTGCTTAATAGATTATCAAATATTTTTGATAAAGTTTATATATCTTTGGCTGTAAATTTAGATAAATCTCCGACTTTCTCTATAGAAGAAAGAGTTAATATGATAGAAAAAAGTATCGGTAATAATGATGCAATAGAAATAGTTTCTATAAACGGACTTGTTACAGAGTATATGAAGCACAATGATATAAAAGTATTGGCTAGAGGTATAAGAGACAGCGAAGATTTGTATTATGAATTGAAGATGTCAAGAATGAATAAATTATTATATCCTGAAATGGACACTATATTTTTACATACATCTGAAAATTATGCTTATGTAAGTTCTTCTTTAATAAAGGAAATACTTAAATTTAATGGTCCTATAGACGGATTAGTTCCTGAAATAATAGTTGAAGATATAAAATCCAAATTCATAAAAAAATAATAAGAAATATTAAAATAAAGATATAGTATGAAGAATTTTTACCTAGAAAATTACGGCTGCCAAATGAATAAGGCGGATTCTAATAGCCTGATTAATTCGCTTATGCAGGAAGGTTTTATACAAACAGAAAATTATGAAAATGCTGATAATATAATCATAAATACATGCAGTGTAAGAGCTCATGCCGAAGAGAGAGTATTTTCAAGAGTTAAATTATTTAATGCAAATAGAAAGAAAAATAAAAAAGATGTTAAAATAATAATTATGGGCTGTATGGCTCAAACTTCTAAAAATCATCTTGAAAATATTGGTGCTGATAAAATATTTGATGTATATAATGAACTTAATATCATAGATTATTTGAAAGATGATGAAGTTTTTATAAGAAAATTTAATGATAATTATATATTTCATAAATCTTATGTTGATGAAGATAAGCCTCATAAAGCATTTATACCAATATCTCATGGCTGTAATAATTGGTGTACTTACTGTATAGTACCTCATACAAGGGGCAAAATGGTAAGCAGAAAATCTTCTGAAATAGTAGAAGAATTAAAAAGACTTATAGATGACGGGGCTAAAGAGATAACACTGCTTGGGCAGAATGTTAATTCTTATGGGATTGATATTGATAATGAAATCAGCTTTACAGATTTATTATATAAATTGGATAAAGTTATAGATGAAAAAAACAGGGATAAAGTATGGATAAGGTTTTTAACTTCTCATCCTAAAGATTTTGATAAAGATTTAGCTGATGCTGTATGCAGTTTAAATAGTTTATGCAAGCATATTCATCTGCCTTTTCAAAGCGGTTCTGATAGAATATTAAATTTAATGAATAGAAAATATACTAAAGATGAGTATATAAAAAAAGTATCATATTTAAGAGATTATGCTGACGATTTTCCTATTTCAACAGATATTATAGTCGGCTATGCTGATGAAACAGAAGAAGAGTATCAGGAAACTTTAAATTTGCTTGAAAGCATAGGTTTTGAAGAAGCTTATATGTATAAATATTCAGAGAGAGAAGGCTCTATTGCTTATAAAAAAAATGTGCAGTATGATAAGGCAGCAGGGGCAAGGAGATTAACAAATCTTGTAAATTATCAAAGAGAATTGGCTCAAAAATTATTATCAAAGCAGATTGGCAAAAAAACTTCTGTAATGGCAGATGATATATCAAAAGATAATATGCATTATTTATGCAGAAGCAAAGAAAACAGAATAATTCTAGTAAAAAAAGAAAAAGAGATTAATATGGGAGATATTTTTAATGCAGAAGTTACAGAAATAAAGAGCCATACATTGATAGGAAAAATTATTTGATGAATATAAGAAAAGCAAATAAAAATGATATATGTAAATAGGCAAAATGGAAGAATTTATAGATTATTTTTTGAAGAAATATCAATTTTAAAGCCTTTATTTGTCAAAAAAGCAAGGCAGGATGTGAATTTTTTATTATCTATAATAGAACAAGAAGCATCTGAGATATTTATTGCAGAAATTGATATTATTGGTTTTTCTGTTATAAGGCAAGAAAATACTTCTAATTATACATCAGTAATACCTCATAAATTTACTTTTATTTTAGATATTTTTGTACTAAAAAAATTTAGGAATAAATCAGCAGCTTCTAAATTGATAGAAAAAATAAAAGAATGGTCTATAAAAAAAGAATCTGAATATATAGAATTAAATGTTTTTGAAAATAATGAAAAAGCTTTAAAACTATACGAAAAAGTTGGTTTTAATATAGAAATGCTTACATTAAGAAATAAAATATGAGAAAATATTATGACTTATTTAGAATACAGCTTTAATGAAAACAATAACCGAGAAGAAGCAAGAAAAAAATTAGAAAATTTAATTATTTCTATGGCTGATAAATATTATTATAAAAATGATTTAATTATAGAAAGAGAAGAAAATAAAAAACCTTATTTAAAAAATGAAAACAGCCTGCATTTTAATGGTACTCATACTTCAAAGTTATTTGCTGCTGTTATGAGCGATGAATATAATGTTGGAATAGATGCTGAAAAGATAAGAAAAAGAGATTTTTTTTCTATAGCAGAAGAATATTTTTATAAAAGTGAGATTGAATATCTTAAAAATACTCATAAATTAGAAATAGATTTTTTTACAATATGGACTATTAAAGAAGCATATATAAAAATGCTTGGAAAGACTATTTTTGATATAAAAAATTCTATTGAAGTAGATTTGACTGAAAGAGTTATAAAAGATGCTTATAGTTTATTTTTTTCTAGTTTTATGCTTGATTATTCTTATATAATAAGTATATGCTGCAGCAATATAAATACAATAGATGAAATAAAATTAAATCTTCAAGATTTTAATTTGAATCTTATTTTTACATATCCTATACTTCCTATTATCAATATAAATATATAAATTTACAGCTATTGACTTTTTTAATTCTAAATTATACACTTATATTGCTTGATGGTATTATGTATTAAAACTAAGGAGTATATTTATGCTTAATAGAATATTTTTATCATCAATATTTTTTGCTTTATTATTAAGCAGTATTTTATTATCTCAGGATATATCTTTTAAAGTAACAGAAATATCAGGCTTGGCATTTATAGAAAAAACAGATATAAATAAATCATTAAGAGCTTTCAGAGGAAGCGAAGTACATAGTGAATATAGATTAAGAACTACAAGTAATACTCAGGCAGAACTTACTTTAAATAGAAGAGGCGATAAAATGGGTACTATTATAGTGCCTCAAAATACTATACTTTTGGTTAATGCTCCTATATCAAAGGATTATAATATAATTTCAATTTCACTTCTGGAAGGATATATTAGCGTAGATATAAATAAAAATATAGGTTCTCTCATTGAAATACATACTCCTACTACAACTTCTATTGTAAAAGGTACTAGCTTTGAAGTTGCTTTTGCTGAGGACGGTTCTACTATAGTTGTTTTAAAAGAGGGAGCTATTGATGTGGTTACTGATAATGATGAAAGAGTATTAAATCCTAGAGAGGCTTATATTAGTACAATAGATGATAAATCAGAACTTTTTAATCAAAACTCAGACAGCGATCCTATAGTTTTTTTGAATAGGGGAGAAGAGGCTTCAAGAGAAGATTCTATATATACTATAGAAAATCTTATGAATGCTATGGAAAATATATCTTATAATAATAATAATAATAATAATTTTAATATAAACAGCAGTATAGAAGAAAGCGAAGGCAGAATTAAAAATCTTGAAATGAAGCATTATAGAATGATAGCTGCTAATGAAGGATATTATAACACAATAGTAAAATTAATAAATTTATACCCAGATAAAAAAAATGAGATGATTCCTTACAGCAGAAAATTATTAACATTATATACTGCTAATCAAAGAGCTATAAGTAAAATGGGTTCATCGGTAATGAAAACAAGAGAAAAATTTAATACTATAAAGAAAAAATTTGATGAAAGAATGATAAGTACTTCTATGTCAGATTAATAATTTTTTAGGGGCTGGCCCAGATAACTAAAAAAGCTCCCTTTTTGCTAAATTATATATGATTT
>NZ_CAJTQJ010000021.1 GCF_910578695.1 uncultured Brachyspira sp. | reverse complement strand
GTAATAGCTCATACAAAACAATTACAATCTTGAGGGATTAATTTTTATTTCTAATGATGTAAAAATATATCAATAGACAGCAGAAAAAATATTTACTTTAAGGACTGTTAGTAAAACTTATATAATAAGCTTTATTTTTCATTGCTTAAATAATATTTTTTAAATATATATTGATTAACAATTCAAGCAATCTATAAACACAGAAAAATCATTACTCAAATACTCATCAGATATTTTGATTTTGCATTTTAAATCCAAGTCTTTTACTATTTTTTGGGCAATATTAAATACTTCATCTTTTTTATAATAATAATATTTATCCCCATATTTATCTTTACAGGAAATATCAAGCAGATTGAAGCATACGCCTTTTCTAGCAGCAATTAAAAAATCTCTCACAGCATTTTTCAAAAACTCCTCATTATTTCCTAGATTAAGATTGAATATACCAGAAGAATATATATAATCAAAATCATCTTCTATATCAGAGTTTTTAAAAAAGTCCATAGTCATAAACTGAGGATTAATATTTTTAAAAGTTTTTTTCTTAGCCCTTTCAATCATCTCAGGCATTATATCTATGCCAATATAGTAAGTGTCAATATTATGCTTATCAATATATTCAGCTAAATGCCCAAGTCCGCAGCCTACATCAAGAAGAATAGATTTTCTTATATCAAAATTATCTAATAAAGTTTTAAACCTTGAAGTCTGTGCCTCTTCTGATTCCCAATCCAAAACTTTATATTCAGGTATATTAAAATCCTTTACCCTTTCCATATAATGTTCTATTATAATTGATTTTTTATTATTATTCATATAAAACTTCCAAAATATATTTAAATTATTTTAATGCTAATTTATATATTGTCTTATGATTATAGCTTTTAGCAGAATCAAATATTATGCTTGGAAAATGCGGAAAGTTTACAGCACAAGGCAAAAACTCTGTCTCAAAACAAAATGCATTATGCTTATTCAAAACTGTATTTCTTACCTTTCTATTATTAAGCATATTTCCAGAATAAAAATGCATAGCTGGTTTTGTAGTATAAAGCTCTAAAACTATTCCTGTATTTTCACTATAACATAAAGCTCTCAATTTATTTAAATTATTTTCTCTTTCATCAGTATATGATAATATATTTTTTTCATTGAAAATAAAACAATTATCATAGCCTCCTGATTTTTCTATATCAGCGCCTATCTTTTTTATTTTGGTAAAATCAAAAGGAGTATTTTCTGTTTTTAAAATCTCGCCTGTTGATACGCATTCATCTGTTATAGGCAAATAAAATAAAGAATCTATAAATAAATTATGTTCATATATAGTACCTTCTCCGTTAAGATTCCAATATGCATGATTAGTAAAATTTAAAGGAGTAGGAATATCAGTATCTGCAAAATAATTTATTAATATTTCATTATCATCTGTTAAAGTATATACTATTTCTATATTTATATTGGCAGGATATCCTTCTTCTCCTTCATTTGAAAAATATGTAAATGATATAGAATTATTGTTTAATAATTTAGAATCAAATTTTTTAAAAGATATGCCCTCAGTGCCTCCATGAAGATGATGCTTCAAATTATCATTTTTAGTTAATTGATAAGTTTTACCGTCAAGCATAAATTCTGCATTTATAGTTCTATTAGCTATTCTTCCAACAGATGCCCCTATATAATCATGAGGATTCAAATAAAATGAATAATCATCGCTTCCAAATGATACCTGTACTTCATTATCATTTTTATCTTTAAAAAATACACCTGTTATAGATGCCCCAATATCTGTAAGCTTCAACATCATTCCATTTTTGTTTTTTAACTCATATAATAAATATCCGCCTCCGAAATTTTTAATCTGCATATAAAAAACTCCATATCTATATAGTAAAAAATTATATTATATCATTATAAAACATTATTTCAATAATACAAAACATATTAATAAATTTCTATAAATTTACATAAAGAATATTATAAATATAATTTTTTATTATTGAATAATAAAATTCCAGCTCTTTTTTATTAAAAAATAACTCCCAAATCAATAATTTTTTTTAATATTTATTTGACAATTTATATTTAGTGTACTATTATATTAGTATGCTAGTATATCAAACTATAAAGGTATAAAATGTCATACATAGTAGGGTTTGGAGAGATAATGCTAAGGCTCTCATCAGCAGATAATGAAAGACTATTTCAATCATCAAAACTTAATGCATCTTTCGGAGGTGCTGAAGCTAATGTTTGCGTTTGTGCTTCTATTTTTGGTTTGAAAAGCAGATATGTAACCGCTATTCCTAATAATGCAGTAGGAAAAAAAGCAGAAGAACTACTTTTAAGCCATAGAGTAGATACTTCAGCAATATCGTGGAAAGGAAAAAGAATTGGAATATATTTCGCAGATAAAGGAAATAATTATAGAAGCTCAAATATTATTTATGATAGAGAATATTCTTCTATTTCTGAGGCTTTAATAGAAGATTTTGATTGGGATAAAGTTTTTAAAGATGCTTCATATTTTCATATAAGCGGAATAACGCCTGCTATAAGTCAAACTGCAGCAAACCTTATACTATATGCTGTAAAAGAAGCTAAAAAAAGAAATGTCAAAGTTTCATGCGATATAAATCATAGAAAAAAATTATGGCAATACGGAAAAAACATAGAATAGATAATGCCTGAAATTGTAAAATATTCTGATATAGTATTTGCAAATGAGTATGATGCTGTAAAAATATTAGGTGTAAAAAGCGATATTGATACAGATTCAAATATATCTGATAAAGATTATATAAAAATTATGGATGAGCTTATTGATAAATATTCATTAGAAACTGTAGCAACATCTAAAAGAGAAACTATAAACTCAAACCATAATAATATATCAGCTTTATTATATCATAATAAAAAATTATACAAGTCAAAAAAATATTATATAAAAAATATTATTGACAGAATAGGAACAGGAGATTCTTTTGCTGCAGGCATACTGTCTGGAATACATTTTTTTGATAATTATCAGGATATATTAGAATTTGCAGCAGCTTCATTTTGCATAAAGCACAGCATATCAGGGGATTGGAATTTAACAACCAAAGATGAAGTAATATCGCTTATGAATACGGAGGATAATTTCGATGTAAAAAGATAAGACTATTAATTATTTAAAATACTCTGGGAATTTATTTTTTAGAAAATTCATATCATCTTTGACATGAGTTAAATGAAGCTCCATAAGAGAAGTAAGTTTTTTGATATTTTTTTGATTTATAAGCGTCAGTATATTTTTATGTTCCGTCAATGTTCTTGTTCTATCCATTTCTATTATATTAAATATTCTAGCTCTGTTAAAATGTTTTATAGAATCTTTGATTAGATTAAAAGTCAATTCTTTATTTGCTATTGAAAATAATATTTGATGAAATTCATTATCTAATTTAAGAAGTTCATAAAATTTATCAGTATTTATGTTTTTTTCATATCTTTCTATATTTTTACTTATAAATTTCAAATCTTTTTGTGAATAATTTCTGCAAACTATTTTTACTATCTCTTTTTCAAGAACCATTCTCATAAAACTAGTCTCTTCAACTATATCAGAATCTATCAAAGACACTCTAGTACCTTTTTGAGGATATATTTCAATTAAATGAACCTTCTCAAGTCTGGAAAAAGCCTCTCTTATAGGAGTTCTGCTTATAGATAATACCTCGCTTACTATCTTTTCACTAATAAAAGTACCCGGAGGCAATGTCATATTTATAATATTATATTCCAAGCATCTTACAGCATAATTCCCTATAGGTTCATTTACTTCTCTGTCTAATATTATTAAATTATCAGCATTATTATTCTTTACTTTAGGCATAATATAAAAACATATCCTTAAATTATCTCTAATTACTAATAAAATTGCAAACTGCTATTATTTAAAATAGTATGCAGTTTTTATTGTTTATTTTATAAATAATATATTAAACTATTTATAAATAAACTTCAAGCAATTGAAAAATTGAAAATAAGCAATAATTAAAAATTTTATTATTATTAAAATCTATAAATAGTTTTAAAATTATTTAATATCACTAATAATAAAAAAAATTATTCACTTTACATCTTAAGAAATTAAAATATAAGAATCTCATAATTTTTATATTGAGCCTGATACATTTAAAAAATATAAATTTTCAGTTTTTCTTAAAAAAATATAATTTTTTATTGACAATAGATTTTATTTTTTCTAACATACTAGTATGTTAGAAAAAAGGAGCTATGTATGAAAAAATTAATTATTAGTATCATAAGTTCGGCATTATTTTCAAGCATTTTATTTGCTCAGTCTAATGCACAAAACCCAGCATTTCAATTTTTTAATGTATATCCGGGATCAATGAAAATGCTAAGTTTTTATATTGAATATTCTTCAGGAGATTTAACAAGTTTGGGACAAAATCCTAAAGCAAAAAGAATGATGGAAAATTTTGACACTAAATTAACTTATATGCAGACATTAAAAAATGTTCCATGGTTAGGTTTTGGATTCATATTACAGGCACAATTTGATAATCCAAGTATATATGAGCCTGAATGGAAAGAAGGAAGCAGACAAGGAAAAAATAATTCAAATCCTTTTTCTATGGTTGAATTAACAGGAAATATGTATTTTTTAAATACTTTTAGTTTAGGACTCACTTCATCAGGAGATTTAGTATTTGTAATGTATTTGAATAAAAAACTTCCTGATGCTGCTGCATTCAAATCTCATTCTATAACATTTATGGCTCAGCAGAATATATATTTAAGAGGAAATCAATATGATGATAAAACAAAAAAATTAACTCAAGGCTGGTATGACGGTACTGAGTTTAGAATAGCATATCAAATGCGTTTCAATGATTATTTTGCTTTAAGACCTGAAATACAATTCAAAATATTATCAGGTGCACAAACTTCATTCAATGATTGGTATTGGATAAGATTCAATCCACGCTTCCAATTTTTCTTAGAAGAATGGAGTTTCTTCTTTGAACCTAGAATATTCTACGGCGGTATTTTCAAACAAGATATGTCTGCTTTGTCAATAGGACATTCTGAATTTAATAAAAACGGATGGGGATTTGAACTTAAAGTAGGTATTGATTTGACAAAATTATTTTTTAATTAATTTGCAATAAATAAATTTGGAGGAAATTTTTTATGATTAATTCTATGTTATATCCTAGAGAAAGCAGAACAAGAAGAGTTATTGACTTATCAGGTATGTGGGAATTTAAAATAGATGAAAATAATGAGGGCAGAAATAATGGATATGCTAATGGGCTTAAAGATACCACATTTATACCTGTGCCATCTAGTTTTAATGATCTTTTCACTGATAAAAATATAAGAGAATATGCTGGAGATATATGGTATGAAACTTCATTTTATCTTCCTTTAGAATGGAAAGATAAAGATGTTAATATAAGATTCGGATGTGCCACACATCAAGCTGCTGTATATATTAATGGTAAAGAAGTATTAAGTCATATAGGCGGATTTATGCCTTTCAATGTTCCTGTAAATGAAGCAGGCATATTCAGAGAAAAAAATAAATTAGTTGTGCTTGTTAATAATGAACTTGCAAATACAACAATACCTTGCGGGCATACAGAAACTAAGCCTTCGGGTAAAAAATACATTAAACCTTCTTTTGATTTTTTTAATTATGCTGGTTTGAATAGACCTATAAAAATTACTGTTACAAATAAAGAATATATATATGATATAGATATATTATCAGATATAAATGGAAGTGACGGAATTGTAAACTATGAAGTTCATACTACAGGCAAAAATAAAGTATATATACAAATATATGATGAAGAAGAAAAATTAATTGCAAACAGCGAAGGAAATATCGGAAAAATAGTTATTAAAGATGCTAAGTTATGGAATCCGAAAGCGGCTTATTTATATAAATTTATAGCATATATAAAAAACGGCGATGAGCTTATAGATGAATATTATTTAGACTTTGGAATAAGAACTGTTAAAGTAGAAGGAAAACAATTTTTAATTAATGGAAAGCCTTTTTATTTTACAGGATTTGGAAAACATGAGGATAGCGAAATATCAGGAAGAGGATATAATCCGCCTGTAATAAAAAGAGATTTTGAATTAATAAAGTGGATTGGAGCTAATTCATTTAGGACATCTCATTATCCTTACAGCGAAGAAATAATGCAGGCTGCAGACAGAGAAGGGATTGTAGTTATAGATGAAGTTGCTGCTGTGGGTATGTTTGATGTAGGCTCTATATTAAATCCTAGTTCATCAAAGGCTGATTATTTTTCTTTAGATGAAGTACATACAAAAACAAAAATAGTACATAAAAATGCAGTTGAAGAACTTATAAAAAGAGACAAAAATCACCCTTGTGTTGTTATGTGGAGTTTATTTAATGAGCCTGATACTTCTAAAGATGAGGCTTTACCATATTTTGAAGATATATTTAATTTTGCCAAAAAACAAGATAAACAAAATCTGCCAAAAACTTTTGCTGCTATTGGAGAATCCTCTCCCGGAAGATGTAAATGCATGCACTTATGCGATGTAATTACTTTAAATAGATATTACGGCTGGTATTTATTAGGCGGATATGAAATAGATATGTCAGAAGAAAAATTCAGAGAAGAAATGAATTTATATTCTGGTATGAATAAACCTGTTATGTTCACAGAATATGGGGCTGATACTTATGCGGGCATTCATAAACTTCCTTCTGTAATGTGGAGCGAAGAGTATCAGTTAGAATATTATGAAATGAATTTTAAAGTTTTTGACAGCTATGATTTTATAGTAGGCGAACAGTTATGGAACTTTGCTGACTTCCAAACGACAGAAGGAATATTTAGAGCAGACGGAAATAAAAAAGGAATATTCACTAGAAATCGTCAGCCTAAATTAGCTGCATATTTCATAAGAAACAGATGGACTAAACTGCCGTTAGATTACAAAAAATAATAAATATAGTATTTAAAATACTAAAAATACAATTATAAAAATTGTAAGTCCCTAACATTTGTAAAAACAGCAGGGATTATTAAAAACTATAAACTAACAGCTGATAAACAGCAAAGTTTGTTATCAGCTAGTTTATAGCTAGCAACAATAAAACAATTTTTATTAGCAATAATAAACAATAATAAAATTAATATATTTTTCTGACTGATTATCATTAAAAAAATAATAGGAGTATAGATATGACTAATATAAATACTTATCATAAAGCCAAAATATGGCAAATAGCATTCTTTGCATTTAATAATACAGCAACAAATTTGTATATGTTCTTTATGTTTTTTATATCATATTATGCAACGGGAATGTTAGGATTAGGCGTAGTTTTAGTATCTACACTGCTTACTGTTATGCGTATTTGGGATGCTGTAACAGATCCTTTTGTAGGCTATTTTTTGGATAAAACAAATGGAAGATTTGGGAAAAACAGACCTTTTATAGCAGCTGGTAATATTGTTATGATTATATCTTGTATAATAATGTATAAATTTGTATATAAAGCACCTCAAAATATGAGGCTATTATTTTTTATATTAGTTTATGCTGTATATATTATAGGATATACTTTACAATGCGTTGTTACAAAATCTGCACAAACTTGTCTTACTAATGATCCGAAACAAAGACCTTATTTCACTATATTTGACGGAAGCTATGGTGTTGTATTATTTGCAGGTATGCAGATTATAGTTTCTAATGTTTTGATGAAAAAATACGGCGGATTTAATGCAGAATTTTTTAATACTTTCTTAGTTTTTACTATATCTGTATCTGCTTTATTATCTATACTTGCAATAATAGGATTATGGTCTAAAGACAGGACAGAATATTTCGGACTTGGAAAGCCTCAGTTAATAACTTTTAAAGATTACTATACTGTTATAAGAAAAAACAGAGCTATACAGATGCTTGTAATTGCAGCATCCGCAAGCAAACTTTTTATTACCATACAATCTAATTCTATAGTTTTAGTTATGCTTTATGGTATAATATGCGGTAATTATGCACTTAGCGGAGAAGTATCTGCAATATACAGCATACCAAGCATCATTATAATAATTTTAGGTATGAAATTTATTGCAAGCCGTTTAGGACAGAGAAAAGCCCTTTTATTCGGTACTATAGGCTGCATAATTTTTGCTGCACTTTTATCTTTGCTATTTATATTTGGAGAGCCTGCCTCTATGAGCTTTAAAAACCCTAATTTCTTTACTATAGCATTTATTGTATTATGGATATTAATGCAGGGATTTGCAGGAATATCTACAAATATAGTTATACCTATGACTGCTGACTGTGCAGATTTTGAAACTTATAGATCTGGCAAATATATGCCCGGTTTAATGGGTACATTATTCAGCTGCGTTGATAAAATAATATCATCTTTTGCCACCACTATAGTAGGATTATTAATAGCAATGATTGGGTTTAAAAACTCTCAGCCTACCCCTAATACTCCTTATTAAGCAGGCATTTTTTGGGTAACTATGTTCTGCGTATTTTTTGCCCCTATGATTGGCTGGATACTAAATATTATAGCTATGAGACTCTATCCGCTTACTAAAGAGAAAATGGAGGAAATACAAGGAGCTATAGCTGAAATAAAAGCCAAAAATATATAATAAAGCTTATAATTATAAGCAATAAAAAATTTTAATTAATAGTAATATAAAAATTGTAAGCGAGAATAAAAAATATTATGAGCAAACAATTTTTATCAGCAGCAATAAATTAAGTAATATTTTGCTTGACTATTTAAATTATTTTATTAAAATACTAGTATATTAATAGGATATATTATGAAATTGAATATTAACAATTTAAATAATAAAAGTTTTTGGAAAAATGCTGATATAGAAATTCCAAAATATAATATAAATAAAGTCAGAGAAAATACAAATAAAAATCCTGCTTGGCTTCATTTTGGAGCAGGAAATATATTCAGAGGCTTTATTGCTAGAATAGCCGATACCCTTTTGAATGATGATATTATCAATACAGGAATAATAGCTGTTGATACACATTCTGCTGGAAAAGATGATTATGAAATGATTGATAAAGTTTATAAGCCTTTTGATAATCTTACCATTTTGGCATCTATAAAAAATAACGGAGATATAGATAAAAAAGTTATAGGAAGCATAACTGATATACTCCACGCTGATTTTATAAATTATTATGAGGCATTAAAAAAAATATTCATATCAAATTCTCTTCAGATAGTAAGCTTTACTATTACAGAAAAAGGATATTCTATAAAAGATTTAAACGGCAATTATATAAGCACAGTCAAAGAAGATATTAGTAATGAGCCTAAAAAATCAAAAAATATTATGAGTATTATTACTGCTATGCTTTTAGAAAGATACAAAAACGGAGCCTATCCTATAGCTATGCTTAGTATGGATAACTGCTCCAATAATGGAGATAAATTAAAATCATCTGTTATTGATATAGCAAAAGAGTGGAATAAAAGAGGTTTTGCTGATGACGGATTTATAAAATATCTTCAAGATGATAAAAAAACTTCTTTTCCTTTAAGTATGATTGATAAAATAACTCCAAGACCTTCTGATTATTTATCAAAAAAATTGGAGGAAGCAGGACTTGAAGAAATGTCAGTATTTAAAGTAGGACATAATAATACCGCTCTTTTTGTAAATGCTGAAGTTCCTGAATATTTAGTTATTGAAGATTTATTTCCTAATGGAAGAGCAAAATTTGAAAAAGCTGATGTGTATATCACCGACAGAATTACTGTTCAAACAGCTGAAAAAATGAAAGTTACTGCATGCCTAAATCCTTTGCATACATCTTTGGCTATATTCGGATGCTTACTTAATTATAATTTTATTTATGAAGAGATGAGAAATCCTTTATTAAAAAAGCTAGTTGAAAAAATAGGATATGATGAAGGTATGAAAGTAGTTATAGATCCTAAAATTTTGAACCCTAAAGATTTTATAAAAGAAGTAATTGATGAGCGTTTAGCAAATCCATATATACCAGACTCTCCCAAAAGAATAGCAGCCGATACTTCTCAAAAAATAGCTGTAAGATACGGAGAAACTTTAAAATCTTATGTCAAAAATAATCTTGATGCTTCTTCTTTGATAGGCATACCTCTGACAATAGCAGCTTGGCTTAGGTATTTAATGGGTATAGATGATAATGGAAATAAAATGAATATAAGTCCTGATTCTATGCTTGAAGAATTACAAATCTATATAAAAAATATAAAGTTTAAAGATACAAAAACAATAGGAAATAATTTAAAGCCTATATTATCTAATGATAGTTTATTTGCTGTTAATTTATATGATAAAAAAATAAATTTAGGTGAGAAAATAGAGGGGTACTTTTCTGAAATGATATCTAATGAAAATGCTGTAAAAGAATGCTTGAAAAAATATATAAATTAGGAGAATTTTTATTATGATAATGACTTTAAGATGGTTCGGCAAGAATTTTGATTCTGTAACTTTAAAACAAATAAGACAAATTCCGGGAGTAAAAGGAGTAATAACAACATTATATGACAGTAAAGTAGGAGATGTTTGGAAAAAAGATGATATAAAAAAACTAAAAGAGGAAGTTGAAGAATCAGGATTAAAAATATACGGTATAGAAAGCGTAAATATACATGATGATATAAAAATAGGACTTCCAAGCAGAGATAGATATATAGAAAATTATATAAAAACTTTGGAAGTTTTGGGAAATGCTGGAATTAATTTAGTATGCTATAATTTTATGCCTATATTTGATTGGACAAGAAGTGATTTAGCAAAGGTTCGCCCTGACGGAGCTTCTGTTTTATCTTATGATCAGGAAGAAATAGATAAGATAGATCCCCAGAAAATGTTTGAGAAAATAGATTCTAATTCAAACGGTTTTATACTTCCGGGATGGGAGCCTGAAAGACTAAGCAGATTAAAAGAACTTTTTGAAATGTATAAGGATATTGATGATGAAAAATTATTTGAAAATTTAAAATATTTTCTAACTGCTGTAATGCCTGTATGTGAAAAATATAATATAAAAATGGCTATACATCCTGATGATCCTGCATGGCCTGTATTCGGACTTCCAAGAATAATAGTAAATAAAGAAAATATTTTAAGAATGGTTAATAGTATTAATAGCCCCTGCAATGGCATAACATTATGTACAGGCTCTTTAGGTTCTAATCCGAAAAATGATATACCTGATACAATAAGAAGTTTAAAAGGAAAAATTTTCTTTGCACATGTAAGAAATTTAGAACATACTGCACCCGGTAAATTCCAAGAAGCAGCACATTTATCAAGCGACGGCTCTATGGATATGTTCGCTATTATGAAAGCATTTTATGATATAGGCTTTGAAGGTCCTTTCAGACCAGATCATGGCAGGGCTATATGGGACGAAGTATCTATGCCGGGATACGGACTTTATGACAGAGCATTAGGAGCTGTTTACTTACAAGGATTATGGGAAGCAATAAAAAAATGCATATAGAAAAATGTGTATAAAGTAATGTGTATAAAGATGTATATATAATATATGTATAATATAAGAAAAAAATAAAAGAATAAGTAAATAATTAAAAACAATGCTTTTATAATTATAGCATTGCATATATTTAGCACTTTATAAAAAAGAGGTAGTATAATGAAAAATTTTATGGATAAAGATTTCTTATTATATAATGAAACATCAAAAATACTTTTTCATAATTATGCTGATAAATGTCCTATATTTGATTATCATTGTCATCTAAATCCGAAAGAAATTGCTGAAAATAAAAAATTCAAAAATATAACAGAAATTTGGCTTTACGGAGATCATTATAAATGGAGAATGATGCGTGCTAACGGCATAGATGAAAAATTCATAACAGGCAATGCATCTGATTATGATAAGTTTACAGCTTGGATAAAAACCGTACCTAATCTAATAGGAAATCCGCTTTATCATTGGAGTCATTTGGAGCTTCAAAGATATTTCGATATTTATGAAATAATAAACGAAGATAATGCTGATATAATATGGCAAAAGGCAAATGAAAAATTAAAATATATGACAGTTAAAGATATTTTTAAAAAATTTAAAGTTCATACTATAGGCACTACAGATGACCCTATAGACAATTTAGAATATCATAAATTAATAAATGAAGGCAAAGCTGAAATAGGAAAAATAGATACAAAGATAGTGCCTACTTTCAGAATTGATAAGGCTCTGAATATAGAGATGCCTGATTTCAGCGGCTATATAAAAAAGCTGCAAAATGCAGTATCTATAAATATAGAAAATATAAGCTCATTAATAGAGGCTTTATATAAAAAAATAGATTATTTTAAAAATCTAAACTGTATGTCAAGCGACTTATCATTATATAAAATACCTTTCAATTTAGATGATGAAAAAAATATTGACAGTATTTTTAAAAAAGCTATGAATAAACAAGTATTAACTTTTGAAGATATAGAGAAATATAAAACTTATATTATTTTAAAATTAATAAAAAAATATAAAGAATCAAATTTAGTTATGCAGATACATATTTCCGCTATGAGAAATAATAATGAAGTAATGTTCAAAAAGTTAGGTGCTGATACAGGCTATGACTCTGCAGGAGATTCTAATATTATAGAAAAATTATCATTATTACTAAAAACTGCCAATAATGAAAGCGGACTTCCTAAAATTATTTTTTATAGTCTTAATAGTAAAGATTATTATCCTATATCAACACTTATGGGCTGTTTTCAAGAAGGCGGCATAAAAGGAAAAATGCAGCTTGGTTCTGCTTGGTGGTTTTTGGACAATAAAGACGCAATAGAAGAACAAATGAAAATTCTTGCAAACAGCAGTTCATTAGGATTATTCATAGGAATGCTCACCGATTCTAGAAGCTTTCTATCATATTCGAGACATGAATATTTTAGAAGAATATTATGCAATTATATAGGACAATTAGCTGAAAACGGAGAAGCTCCAAATGATATAAAATATTTGGGAAATATTATAGAAAATATATGCTTTAATAATTCTAATATTTACTTTAATAATTAAGTATGATAAATTATAATTCGATATTTTACGGAGTTTTTTATGCTGGAGAAATATATACAAAATAAAATAATACCTGTAGTAGTTGCAGAAAATGAAGAAGAAATAAGAAATATAGCAGAACTTTGCTTGGAGTTTCTTCCTTCTATAGAATTAACTCTTAGAACAGAATACGGATACAAGGCTTTAGAAATACTAGCTAAAGATTATCCTTCGCTTCCAAGTGCGGCTGCTACAGTTTTAAATACAAAGCAGGTTGATAGAATATTAGATTTAGGCATAAATATAATAATAAGCCCCGGTGTTCAGCCTATAATGCTTGAATATGCTAAAAATAAAAATTATCATTATATACCCGGTGCTGCAACGCCCTCTGAAATTGAACAATGTTTAGCTTATGAGCATAAATATATAAAATTTTTTCATGCGGGACTTTATGGGGGAATTAATTGGATAAAAAATATAGCTTCCGTTTATCAGCATACAGGCGTAAAATTTATGCCTTTGGGGGGTATAAATATTGATAATGTAAAAGAATATTTGCAAAATAAAAATGTATTTGCATGCGGAGGTTCTTGGCTATGCCCTAGAAATCTAATGGAAGAAAAAAATTGGAAAGAAATAAAAAGAAGATTTCAAGAGGCTCATAATTTAATAAAAGAATTGTAAAATTAATAATATATATTTATACTTTATATACTTATATAATTTATATTTTAATTTTAAATAAATTTGCATTCGCTTATTATTTTTATATAATTTATATATTATAAATATAAAATTAGGGAAGTATATAATATGATTAGTGAGGAAAATAAATATTTTTATAGTGCATTAAGTAATATTCAAAATAAAAAATATGATGAGGCTATTAATGATTTAACAAAGGTTATAGAATTAGATAATAATAATTTAGATGCTTATCATAATTTGGCTAGAATATATTATGAGATAAAAGAATATGATAAAGCAATAGAGACATATAATAAATCTATAGAAATATATCCTTATGACAGCGATGCATACTATTATAGGGCAGAAATTTATATAGCTAAAGAAGAATATGATAAAGCAATAGAAGATTTAGAAAAAGTTATTATGAAAAATGAGAATTACTCGGATGCATATTATTTGATGTCTATTGTATATAGAAAAAAGAAAAAATATAAAAAGGCTGTTAAATATTTAAAAAAAACATTAGAGTTTAACAGTGAAGATTATATAGCATACTATGATTTATATAAACTATATAATAAATTTTCAAATTATGAAAAAGAAGATAAAACAAAAGAAAAATATATATTAAAAGCTCAAAAATACTTAAAAAAATCTTCCGATTTAGGATATGAAAAAGCTATAGAAAAATTTGGAAGCTAAAAAATAATTAATTATTAATATAAAAATATTGACAGTAAAAAAATTACTTGCAATATTATGAATATAAAATATAGTATATATATTAAGACATTTATAATAATAGAAAATCATTATAAAAAGGAGTTTATAATTATGATGAAAAAAGTTTTAGTTCCATTAGCTGAAGGTTTTGAAGAAATTGAAGCTATAACTATTATTGATGTTTTAAGAAGAGCAAATATAGAAGTAGTGACTGCTTCTTTATCAGATAACTTAGAAGTAAAAGGGGCTCATAATATTATTGTTAAAGCTGATGCTCCATTAGAAAAAATAATAAATTATGATTTTGACGCTGCAGCACTTGCAGGCGGAATGGGCGGAATGAACAATTTAAAATCTGATATGAGAATTATAGAAAAAATCAGAAATATGTACGAAAATAAAAAATTAGTATCTGCAATATGTGCTTCTCCTATAGTACTTGGCGAAGCTGGAGTAATTAAAGGAAAATATACTTGTTATCCTAGCTGTGAAAGTATGGTAAAAGGAGGAGAATATATAGAAAAAGATTTAGTTGTATGCACTGATAATGTCATAACTTCTAAAGGTCCTGCTACTACAATATTTTTTGCTTTAGAAATAGTAAAATATTTAAATGGCTCTAATGAAGAACTTGCAAACTCTTTATTAATACAATTAATAAAATAATACTGATTAAAAAAGTCTTTTATATATAAGGATTAAAAATTGAAAGTTATTATACCAGCAGCAGGAGAAGGTACTAGATTAAGACCTCACACAATTACAAAACCAAAACCAATACTCCCAATAGCAGGAGCTACAATTATAGATTTTATAATGACAGAAATATCTTCAATAGAGGATTTAGATGAAGTTATATTTATAGTGGGATATTTAAAAAATGATATGATAGAGTATCTAACTAATAAATATAAAAATATAAAATTGACATTTGTAGAACAAGAAGAATATAAAGGCTTAGCACATGCTGTATATCTTACAAAAGAGCATATAAATGATGATGACAAAATATTCATCATTCTTGGAGATACTATATTTAAATTGAATCTGTCTAATATAGTAAGTAAAAATGAAAATTCATTAGGAGTATGCGAAGTAGATAATCCAAGCAGATTTGGTATTGCTATTTTAAATGAAAATGGAATTATAACAAAATTAATAGAAAAGCCTCAGGAGCCTATAAGCAATTTAGCCCTTACAGGTATGTACAATATTTTTAATACAAAAGAATTATTTGAGGCAATAGAATATATTATAAAAAATAATATAAAAACAAAAAATGAATATCAGCTAACCGATGCATTAGAGTATATGATAGAAAAAGGTATAGTATTTAAAACATTCAAATTGGACGGCTGGTATGACTGCGGTGAAAAATCCACTATGATAGAAACAAACAGAACTATAATAAAACATGAAATACTTAGTAAAGGTATAAAAGATACTGCTATAATACCTCCTGTATTTATTGATAAAGATGTGAAAATAGAAAACTCTGTAATAGGTCCTTATGTGCATATAGGGAGAAATTCTAAAATAGAAAACTCAATATTAAAAAACTGTATTATATTTGAAGAGGTAAATATATCTAATGCATTTATGGATAATTCTATAATATCTGAAAAAGCAACATATAAAGGTAAAACTCATTCAATGGATATAGGTGCCTCCATTACAATAGAGCAAAATTAGGATAAAACAAAATTAGAAAGGCGAAGCAGAATTCATAAATGCCATAGCTATAAACTGCAAAAGACTCACAAATAAAAATACAGCTGTATCCATTATTAAAAGAGAATAAGGATAATTAGTAAGCATTATAGAAAATCTCACCTTATCTGCAATTATAAAAAATGAGTACATCAAAAAACATACTATAAGTTTAATATACTCTGCTAAAGGAATAAAATGAAAAAATACAATAAAAAATAAAGCCGCCAATACGCTTTGTATAAAAGAAAAAAGTTCAGAATAATAAATCATTTTCATTCTATTATTCCAATTTCTAACTCCGGGCAGTATTTCTCTTCTATAATAAAAATTTTTTAAAAACTGAAATTCAAATAAAAATCTGGTAGATAAAAACCTTATAACATAGCAGACTAAAACAAATTCTAAATATTTTATTATTATATTTTCCATAATCAAAATAATCAAAAATTATATAAATACCATTCATCGCAATTTTTACAAAAATCTATTTTCTTATAAACATTATCAATAAAATAATTTTCTAATAATTTCCATATATTCTCTAAATTTTCTTCATATATAGAAGCTATTTTTTTTTCTTTATTTATATCAAATCTGCAAATATAAATATCTCCATAAGAATCTATAAATAAATCCCTAGCCAAATGCCAGCAGCCCATATTAATAAGAGGCGACATATCCCCTACTCTATTATCTTCTATAATACCCCTATAAGTATAATATTTCTGCATTATAATATCTATATTTTTATACTTATCAAAATATTTATAGTATGAAGACAAATAATCAAAATTATCCTTCTGCTTTACTATCTGCAAATATGTGTTTTTAGGCTCTCTAAGTAAATAATAATCTATATTTGAAAGAACCGTTTTCATATCGCCGTTATCATATATTTTATTATAAACATTTTCTTCTACAGCATCTAAATGTATAATAACATGCAGATTATCCCTTTCAGACTGCATAGATAATAATTTCTTGGCTTTATCGCTGTCAAGAAGCAAAGCATTAGTTTCCAAATATATATTAACATTTTTATTTTTAACAGAATAATCAAGAATATCAAAAATATCTTTATTTAAAAGAGGCTCATAATAACTTCCTATAGACATATGAAAATCGCCGCAAAAATTATAAATCTTATCATAAATAATTTTAAACTCTTCAAATGTAATATTTTTTTCTTCCTTCTTTGTAAGCTCAGTTTTTACAGCTTCATTTTTTAATAAATACCTGTTCATAATATTCTGTCTATTATTAATATCCATCTCTATAAATGAAGGCAATGTTCTTCTGATACTTGGATTTTCCTCTACTGCTTTTACCATTTCATCATAATTTTTATAATTAATAAGTTTTTCTATCAAAACTGCATTTCTTCTGCTATTTGCAAAAAGTGAAAGTCTGTAATATCTCATATCATATTCAGATATAAGTATTTCTATTTCAAAAAAATTAGGGTCTACAAATACAATATTACTTATAGCATTTTCATTTACTTTAATGTCTTTCGTTTTTATTATATTAAATAATTTTTCAAAAGCATTTCTTCTTATTATAAAAGGAATTATTCCTAAAGGATAATTTTCTCCATAACTGAAATATGATATATTATCTTCATGTATTTTACTTAATTTAATAGTTTCATCAATATTAAATAAAGGCATATTACAAGGTATATAAATTATATTATCATAATTTTCACTTTCTCTATATATATTGTTCAAATAATCATCTATTTTTTCAATATTATTATTTTCTATATACTTGATACTGCAATTTAATTTATCTTTTAAAATATTAATCTTATCATTAAATATATCATCAAATTTCATAGAAAACTCATTATTGAAAGATTTATCAGCTAATATTAAAAAACTCATATATACATACCTCTTAAAATTAATTAAATATAATCTATACTTAAAATACATATTATTTATTTTAGTTATATTGTTTATATATCGAAAAAATAATATATATCGCTTAAAAATATTTTTTTAAATACATAGCTTTATAAACTATAAAACATTAAATTTAATTTTCATTATTTTAATATTTATTATTTTTATTATAAAAAATAATCAGAATATCAAAACTATTTATAAATAATTAATCAGAATAAGAAGCAAGCATATCTTCTTGTTCCTTTTTAAATAAAGCATCAGTTATTTCGGTTATTTCTCCGTCCATAAATCTATCCAACTTATAAAGAGTAATATTTATTCTATGATCTGTAACTCTGTTTTGAGGAAAATTATAAGTCCTTATTCTCTCGCTTCTGTCTCCTGAACCAATCTGTTCGCGTCTTTCCTTTGCCTCTTTTGCCTTTCTTTCAGCCTCTTCTTTCTCATATATTCTTGCTCTTAAAACTTTTAAAGCTTTAGCCTTATTTTTATGCTGACTTTTTTCATCTTGACATTGTACGACTAATCCTGTAGGCAAATGAGTAATTCTAACGGCACTGTCTGTAGTATTAACCGACTGCCCTCCCGGACCGCTTGAACGAAATATATCAACTCTTATATCTTCATCTTTTATAACAACATCGCTTTCCATAGCTTCAGGCATAACAGCAACTGTAGAAGCAGATGTATGAATTCTTCCTCCAGACTCAGTAGCAGGTATTCTCTGAACACGATGAGTACCGCTTTCAAATTTTAATGTTCTATAAGCATCTTTTCCTGATACAGAAAATATAACTTCTTTATATCCTCCAAGCTCTGTAGGACTTGTATCTATTATATCCATTTTTAAATTTGATCTTTCAATAAAACGGGTATACATTCTAAATAAATCCCCTACAAATAAAGCAGATTCATCTCCTCCTGTACCTACCCTAATTTCTACAATAATATTTTTACCGTCATTTTTATCTTTAGGAAGCAAAAGAAGCCTAAGATCATTTATTATATCTTCTTTTTTCTGATTAAGTTCTTCTATCTCCGATAATGCCATATCTTTAAGTTCTTTATCTGTATCAGCATTATTAATAATATCATTAGATTCTTCAATTTCTTTCAATACTGCTTTTAGTTTTTTATATTCTTCTACTATATCCTCTATTTCAGATTTTTTTTTCATCAAATCCTGTATCACTCTATTATCTTTTATATTAGCATCATTAAGTTTCTCTACTATATCTTTATATGTAGTTTCTACTAATGACAGTTTATCAATTATTGACATAAAATAAATTTCACTCCAAAAAATAATAATTAATTATATATAAATAATGATATTTATCAACTATTATAATTTAATATAACTATTTATTTACACTATTAAAATTAGCTTTAAAATCTATATTAATATGAGTATAATTAGAATTGATAACCGAACCAGCTATAACACTATTAGGATAGCTCCAAGTTCTAAAAGGTATATTGAAATATCTCAATATATTCTGAGCTTTTGAAAGCTCTATAGTAAATATATAATCAGGATTTATATTTTTGTATATTTGAATATTTAATGCCTCTTCTTCATAATTATTATCTATGATTGTTTCTATAGCTTTTTCATTTTCGCTGGCAAAATATACTGTATCAATAAAAGTATAATAAAGTTTATTTTCATTATTTAAATCATAAGAATATATAAATTTATTATTATAATTTCTCTCTTTTTTTATTAGATTAGGATATTTTTCTAATAATGCTATTTCCAATTTAGGAAGAAGAGAAACTTCATTTTCTATATTAAAAATAATAACAGGATAAATCAATTCAGATTTTTTTGATTCAACATAAGCAATAGCCATCTCTCCGTATAAATCATTTATAATACTTCCAAAAGAATAAACATTATTCATTTTCGTAAACAGATTATATAATTCAGAAGATAATTCATTATTATGATTAATTTTTAAATCATTATATACTATAGGATAAAGCCCAGCCAAATATGATTTCAAAGCAAAATACATAACAGTACTTTCTTTAGATAAATAATTGTGTATATCTATTTTACCGTCCAAATTATAAAGCGAATATCTTTCAGAGCCTCCATATTCATAATCTGTAAAAATATCTATTAAGCCATTATCATTATTTATTTTAATATTTCCATATATATTATTTGCATTAACAAAATAATTTAACGGAGTAAATAATAAAGAACCTTCGCATTTATTATAATCAAATAATTTTTTATTTACATAAAAAGAAATATCAGGCTCATATTGATTTTTTACCGTATTTAATAGTTGTATTTCATCAATACTGCTTATATTTGAAGTAAAAAAGTCAATTAATTTTTTGATATGATTAAAGTTTTTAGATGCTATTAAAAGTCCCTTATAAAAACTAAAAAATAAATAAGGATTTCCATTATCTAAAATGTATATTTTATTTTTATTATAATTAACTTTTTTTACTTCATATTTATTTATTTCTTTTGAATTGAAAAAAGAATTAAATATAAAAGAATTTAATTTTCCTATATCAAAAAGATAAAAAATTTCAGAATTATTTAAGTTTCCATTATATCCCCAAAAAAGCAAAGCAGCATTTCTTTTTAACATAGGCTTTGAAGCTAATCTTACAAAAAAATTATCATTTGTTTTAAGCATATCAGCAAATATATCTGCAGTTCTAAGTAAAACCGAAAAATCATGCATAGATTCATCATGAGATATTCTATATGCATATATTGAATCAGAAAATCTGAGTATACTTTTATTAAGACTTTTTACACTCACATAGGCAATACTATCTTCAGGTATATTTACTTCAGACATATTTTTTTTATGAAGTCCGTAAGGAAAATATCCTATTATTATGAATATAAATATTACTGCAATTAATATACTAGATAATATAAAGAATAATTTAATCTGTCTTTGTCTTTTAATACTCACCATAAAAAATTATTTCCTTATAATCATATTAATTACAGCATTCAAACTTTATTTTTGACACTATTTTTATTTTCGTAAAAATTAATAAATAATTTAACAAAAAAATCCGACTCAAGTTTATAACTTGAATCGGACTTTATTAATATAAATGTTAAAAATCTAATAATATTATTTAATAGATTCAACTATAGCATCTACTAAAGCATCCATTTCACCAACATTAGCAGCTTTCATAGAAGAAGAAACAGAAACCTGAGCATCTAAAACTTCACATTGTTTCAAGTTGTTTTCAATAAACTCTTGCATTAAACCGCCTGATTTAGGAGCCCAAGAACCATTTTCTATGATAGCAAACTTACGTTTTTGAACATTAAGAGCTCTCATATCATTCAAATAGTCATGCATTGGAGGGTAGATATTAAGGTTGTAAGTAACAGAAGCTAATACAACATGGCTCAATTTGAAAGTATCAGAAATCAAGTAAGAAACATGAGTGCTTGATACATCATGCATAGCTATATTAGTAATTCCTTTTTCAGCTAATTTACAAGCTAAAACACCAACCATATTCTCAGTATTACCATACATAGAAGCATATACGATTAATACGCCTTTTTCTTCAGGCTCATAAGTACTCCATTTATTGTATTTGTCAAGAATATAGCCTAAATTGTTTCTCCAAATAGGTCCGTGTAAAGGACAGAACATTTTAATTTTATCAATGATTCCGCCAGCTTTTTTAAGCAAGTTTTGTACATGAGGACCATATTTACCAACTATGTTAGTATAATATCTTCTAGCCTCATCTAACCAATCTCTGTCGAAGTTAACTTCGTCATTGAATAATCTTCCGTCTAAAGCGATGAAAGAACCGAAAGCGTCAGCAGAGAATAATACTCCATTAGTAGTATCAAAACTAACCATAGCTTCAGGCCAGTGTACCATCTGAGCAGCAACAAAAGCAATTTCATGCTTACCAAATTTTTTAGAATCGCCTTCTTTTACTTGCTCTTTCTTATCTTCAGGAATAGTAAATCCAAACTGATCCATAAACATGAAAGCTTTTTCAGTAGCAATAACTTTAGTTTCAGGATGTCTTATTAAAACTTCATCTATAGAAGCAGCGTGATCTGGCTCCATATGGTTAATAACCATATAATCAAGTTTTTTACCGTTTAAAACATACTCTAAGTTATCTAAGAATTGTCTGCAAACAGCCCAGTCAACTGTATCAAAAAGAACTGTTTTTTCATCTAAAAGAACATAAGAGTTATAAGAAACACCGCTAGTTAAAGGGTGTACATTTTCAAATAGAGCCAAGCGATGTTCATTCGCTCCAACCCAATATAAATCTTCAGTAACTTTTCTAACGCAATGCATTATTTTCCTCCTCAAAAAAATAATTAATAATTAAGTTTATATTTTAAGCCTTAATGAAGTTAGCTTTTTCTTCACTACAATCAGGACATGCCCATTCGTCAGGAAGAGCTGTAAATTCTGTACCTGGAAGTATTTCTGATTCTGGATCACCAATGAATGGATTATACTCATAACCGCAACCGCTGCATACATAGATTTTAGGTAATTCGATTGTTCTCTTAGGAGTAATCTTTTTCATTTTCTTATATGGTACTTCTGCAGGTTTCTTAGCAGCTGTTCCGCCAAGAGCTTTAGTCAATAATGGAAGAATCTCTTTAACATCTCCAACGATACCATAGTCAGCATTTTTGAAGATTTTAGCAGAACCTTTAGTATTGATAGCTACGATAATAGAAGCATTTTTTATACCTTTTAAGTGTTGGTTAGCACCTGAAATACCGCAAGCTATGTATAAGTTTCCATTGAATTTCTGACCTGACATACCAACATATCTGATGATAGGTAAGTATTTCAATTCTTCAGCAACAGGACGAGAACAACCTATAGCAGCACCAGCAGCTTTAGCTAAGTCTTCAACAAGCTTCATATTTTCTTTAGCACCTATACCTTTACCGGCACTTACTACTCTTTCAGCATTAACTATAGGTGTATTAATGTCAATACCTACAGAGAAGTCAATTCCATCTTTTTGAAGTGCAGCTACTAAAGAATCAACTTTATCTTGAGCTGAACCTTCTTTGAAGATGATATTTCTTCTTTCGCCAGTGATAGGACCTTTTTTAAGCATAGGACCAGCAGCAGCAGAAGGAGATTTAGGCATTTTACCAAGTATAGCAGCAGAAATAACTACTTTTTGTATTTCGCTTGTACCTTCATATATAGTACAAATCTTAGCATCACGATAAGCTCTTTCTACTATATAAGCACCTTTGATATAACCATTACCGCCGTGAATTTGAAGTGCTTGGTTTACAACTTCCAAACCTATTTCAGAAGCATATAATTTAGCCATAGCAGATTCAGTACCATAAGGTTCATGTCTGTCTTTCATAGCAGCAGCACTGTATATAAGAAGTCTAGCAGCACGTAATTTAGTAGCCATATCAGCAAGTTTGAAAGCGATAGCTTGTTGCTGAGCGATAGGGCGTCCGAACTGTATTCTTTCTTTAGAATAAGCTACAGCAGCTTCATAAGCACCTTGAGCAATACCTAATGCCTGAGCAGCAATACCTATACGACCGCCATCAAGAGTCTGCATAGCTATTTTGAATCCTTGACCTTCTTTACCAAGTAAGTTTTCTTTAGGGATTTTAACATTATCAAATAGTAATTGAGCAGTAGCAGAAGAGCGAATACCTAATTTGTCATATTTCTCTCCGAACTCAAAACCTTCCCAATCTCTTTCTACGATGAAAGCACTAACACCTTTAAGACCGATACCAGGTGTAGTAACAGCAAATACTACATAAGTTTCAGCTTCTATAGAGTTAGTAATGAAGATTTTTTCACCATTTAATATATAGTGATCGCCTTTTAATTCAGCAGTAGTTTCTGTACCGCCTGCATCAGAACCTGCTTCAGGCTCAGTTAAGCCGAATGCACCTATTTTTTTACCTTCTGCAAGAGGAACTAAATATTTTTTCTTTTGTTCTTCAGTACCGAAAGCATAGATAGGATAAGAACCCAAAGAACAATGAGCTGATAAAGTTACACCTATACTGCCATCTACTCTTGAAAGCTCTTCAACCGCTATAGCATAAGCAATATTATCAAATCCTGCTCCGCCATATTTAGTTTCAAAAGGCAAGCCCATTATGTCTAAGTTAGCTTTACCTAATTGTTTTACAGCTTCTGTTGGAAATTTACCTGTTTGATCAGATTCATGGGCTATAGGTGCCACTACTTCTTCAGCCCATGCCCTAATTTTAGCACGAAGTTCTTCATGCTTTTCTGTTGTTTTAAACATTTGCTTCTCCTTTAATAATATTATTAATTTAGTATATAAAAATAATAATCAATATTCAAATTTATTTATTGCTCTTTCTCCAAATTTTTGCTTTCTCTGCTTCTTTAATTAAGCCGTCTCTTAAATCAGGATGAGATATAGAAATCAAAGCCTCAGCTCTCTGCCAAGTACTTAATCCTTTCAAATTTACTTTACCATATTCTGTTACTACATAATGAGTATTAGCTCTAGTATCTGTAACTATTGTGCCGTTAGCAAAACTTGGTACTATTCTTGATTTTAGCTGTCCGTCTTTTCCTGTTACAGTTGAAGATAAGCAGATAAAGCTTTTTCCGCCTTTAGACAAATAAGCTCCTAATACGAAGTCTAATTGTCCGCCTGCTCCGCTTATATGTTTAAATCCTGTTGATTCAGCACTTACTTGTCCGAATAAGTCTATTTCTACTGCATTATTGATTGACATAAAATTATCTATAGATGATATTACTCTTACATCATTAGTATAATCCACAGGAGCTGATAAACATTCAGGGTTATTATGTAAATAATCATACAATTTTTTAGTACCTGCTCCGAATGCATAAGTTTGTCTGCCTCTATCTATATTCTTTTTTGAACCTGTTATTTTTCCAGCCAAAGATATATCAACGAAAGCATCTACATACATTTCTGTATGAACTCCTAAATCTTTCAAATCAGATTCTGCTATTAATGTACCTACTGCATTAGGCATACCGCCTATACCTAACTGCAAACAAGCTCCATTAGGAATTTCTTCTACTATAAGTCTAGCTACTGTTTTATCTACCTCTGTAGCACCTCCGCCAGGCATTTCTTTTATAGGAGGATTATTTCCTTCTACTATCATATCTACTTGATTGATATGAACTGCCTCTCCGCCTATATTAGCAGCACCTAAACATCTAGGCATATTCTTATTAACTTCTACTATTACGCATTTAGCTCTTTCTATTAAAGCCTGCATATGAGAAGCATTAGGACCGAAATTGAAGTAGCCGTTATCATCCATTTCTGATACTTGGAACATTGCTACATCTATTCCTCTTGGCAAATCTCTATAATATCTAGGCATTTCTGAATAACGAATAGGATCATAGAAACAGAAACCTCTGTCTACTGCTTTTCTTTCTAAGCCTGACATATGCCATGAATTCCAAGTAATATGTTTTTCCGGACTTTCTATCTTGAAAATCTCAGGCTCCCACATTAATATACCGCCTCTTAAATTAATATCTGTTAATTCAGGCAGTCTTTTTGCGAAAGCTTTATCTAACTCTACTACTGTAGCAACCACCCAGCCATAATCAACCCAATCGCCAGACTTTATAACTTTTACAGCTTCATCTGCTGTTGTTAATTTTTGTTTGTATAAGGCTTTAAAATCCATAAAAAACTCCAGCTTAAATATTTTTTAAATTAATCGTTGTTTTTAATTAACTCTAGTATAGTAAAATAAAATTCAATTGTCAATTGATTTTCTATATACAATTACTTTTTTTTGTTTTTTTTAACAATAAAATAACTATTTTATATTTTAATTTATTTGGTATATTTAAACTTTCATAAAATAATTATTGTGATGAGATAATATATTAAAAGATAAAATAAAAATATAAGCAATTAGATATAAAATACATATAGCTGAAATTATTAAATTTTATTTATGAAAAATTATAAAAAAATCAAAAGCGAAATATAATTATAAATATGCATTTTATGAATAAGATAATATATATTTTCTTTAATTTACTAAATTATTTTTTAGCTTGCTGAATTAAATAAAATTCTAAGCAAATACAAAATTACTTAAATACTATTTAAAAGAATATATTAGCAGCATTAAAAAAATTTTAAATTCAATATAAATATTTATAGTATTATTAAATACTGTTTTAATTACATATACACAATTAAATTTACTGCCGATTTTTAATATATAATTTACATATAAATAGTCAGCCTAGACGGCATATATTTTTTATATTCATAAATCTTTAATATTTAAGTAAAATTTAAAAATATTATAAAAATATTTGAAAATAAAATTCAAAGCATTATTTTTTTAAATTTCTATAATTAGAAATAAAGATATCATAAGGATAAAGTTTAAAAGAATCATTATAAACATTCTCAAGTAAGTTTTTTATCAAATTAAGCTTATCTCTAAAAGATTTATTTTTATCTCTTATTTTATTAAACTCATCAAAAAAAGATTTTCTCACTATTTTCATAAAAACACTTATTCTTATCATCTCATCAAAAACTATTCCGTTTGGTACTCTTAATTTTTTTATGATAATGAAGAATATAGATAAAAAATAAAGTACGGAAACTATTCTCATAAAATAAATAATAGTAAAATCAGCACCCGCTTTATCAATATAAAATCCAAATAAATTATAGTATTCTCCTCTGGAGTTTAAAGCCTGAATTATAAATATTGCTAAAAAATAAGGCAGTAAATACAATAATTTTTTTATAGTTATAAGAATAGACTTAGTAAATATAATATGAAGAATAAAAAAAGCTATTGTAATATATATTAGAAAATCTGCCTTTATAAAAAATATAGTTATCAGTATGACTAAAGATGATATAATGTATAATATGTAAAACATTATTTATTTACGCGTTCAACATAGCTGTCATCTCTAGTATCAACTTTTATTTTATCCCCTATATTTATAAATAACGGCACATTAACCTCTATTCCTGTTTCAAGTTTGGCGGGCTTTAATGTAGAACCTGTAGTATCGCCTTTAAAACCTGGTTCTGTATAAGAAACTTCTAATACCACATGTATAGGAAAACGAACCGCTGTAACATCATCATTGATATACTGTAAATCAACTTCGCTGCTGTCTAATAAATAGTATTTGCTGTCACCCAAAATATCAGAACTTACATGAACCTGCTCATAATTATCTAATATCATAAATACATAGCTGTCATTCTCTTCATAAAGATACTGTGCTTTTTTATATGATAAATCAGCCTCTTCAACACTTTCGGTAGATGAAAAAGTTTTTTCTATCATATTGCCTTTAATCATATTTTTAAGCTTAGTTTTAACATTTGCCTTTCTCTGCTGTGCCCTATGAAAATGAGCATCTACTACTAAATAAGTTTCCCCGTCTAAAATTATAGCATCGCCTTTTCTTAAATCATTTACTGGTAACATTAAAAACCCCTATATAAATTTAATTAATTATTATATATTATATAATAAGATTTATAGCATCATATTTCATCAATAATACCTAATTTATCATTAACATATTTTTTATCAAGTTCAAATATCTGTTTTTCTTTATCATCATTAGGCATATCATACATAGCATCAAGCATAACTCTCTCAAATAAAGCCCTCAAGCCTCTGGCACCTGTATGCTCTTCTATAGTCTTTTTAACTATTGATTTTAATGCCTCATCATCAATTTTTAATTCTATATTATCATAAAAAAATAATTTCTGATACTGTTTAGTCAAAGCATTTTTAGGTTCTTTTAATATTTTCAAAAGCTCTTCTTCTTTAAGCTCTTCTAAAGTAGCTATAACAGGAAGCCTTCCTATAAGTTCAGGAATAAGCCCGTATTTAACCAAATCTTCAGTAGCAATACTTTTCATTATCTCATCATAATTAAGATTATCCATAGAATTAACTTCAGCAGCAAATCCTAATCCCTTTCTAGAAGTTCGTTCTGCAATAGATTTTTCTATATCAATGAAAGCCCCTCCGCATATAAAAAGTATATTAGAGGTGTCTATATGAAGATTATCCTGATGAGGATGTTTTCTTCCGCCATGAGGAGGAACCGTAGCAACAGTGCCTTCAACAATCTTTAATAAAGCCTGCTGAACACCCTCGCCTGAAACATCTCTTGTTATAGAACGCGATTCGCTTTTACGTGAAATTTTATCTATCTCATCAATATATATTATACCTTTTTCAGCTAATTTTATATCGCCGTCAGCATTCTGTATGAGTCTTAAGAGTATATTCTCAACATCATCGCCTACATAACCAGCCTCTGTTACTGTAGTAGCATCAGCAATAGCAAAAGGAACATTCAAAGCCTTAGCTAAAGTACGGGCTAATAATGTTTTTCCGCTTCCTGTAGGACCTATTAAAAGCACATTAGACTTTTCTATTTCAACATCATTCTTATCTTCAGCATTCTGCATTATTCTCTTATAATGATTATAAACAGCCACAGATAAAACTTTTTTAGCATAATCCTGCCCTACAACATACTCATCAAGCAGAGATTTTATTTGTTTAGGAGGAAGTATATTTATTTTATAATCTTTTGATTTTTTCTTCTGAATATTCATATTAAAATAATCATTAGCTATAGAAGAACAATCAGAACATAAATAACCTTCATTTCCCTCAATATATCTGCTTAATTCTTTAAGTTCTCTTCCGCATAGAGAACAAACTTCTTTTTTATCATTACTTTTTTTAGGCATATCTCTCCAACATTAATAACTATAATTAAGTTTATATATTCTATATCAAAATATAACTATTGCAATAAAAAATTAAAAAATAAAAAAAATTAAATGTTTAAGAGTTATAGATACTCTATATTTTTTAATAATTTATAATTCTACTATATTTATTTTTTGTTATACATTATGTACATATATATAACTTTAATTGATACTTTGCAATAAAAATTTTATTAAAAAAAGATTTATACTTAATGTATATATTATAAATTAAATTTTGAAGATAATAATTCTTCTATTTTTTTATGCAAAAGTTTTATTTGACCATAAATATATTCAACAGCATTATCAGTATTAAGCCTTTTCTGTGAAATAAATTTATTATACAAATCATCATTTTTATGAAGAAGTTCTATTTCTTTTAAAATATTTTCATTTTTAGAGTTTTCCTGCCAGTAAAAAACTGCATTTTTATTTATAATATCTCCTTCTAAATTTTTATCTCCATTCCATACAGGTATAGATCCTGCATTAAAAGCATCAAATAATTTTTCTGTAATATATCCGTCTTCAATACAATTTTCAGGACATATATTGAATTTAAATTGTCTTAAATATTTAATCTTATTATCTTCAAAATCGTTTTTTAAAGAATCATCATTATGTAAAAATTTACTAGGACAGCTAATTTTATCTATTTTTAACATAGCATCATATATATGCTCCCTTAAATTATTAGCTCCTCCCCAATTAGATATTAATGATGCAAATTTTGTTTTTTCAAACTTGGCATTATTTATTTCAAGTATTCTCTTATGCACAACATCTTTATTAAGTTCTGTAATATTAAAATTATAAAGTATCCATAAAGGAAATCTTATATAATTAGGATTGGATATATGATTAAAACCTAAAGACAAATCGCATAAACCTATACAGTTATCATTAAAATCCCTTCTAAATACCTGAACAGGCTCACCTGTAAAGAAGATTTTTATTTTTGCTTTTGACTGAATAATATTTTGTCTGTCTCCGAAAACATAAAAAATTTCAATATCAGGATCATATTTAGTAAATAACAGATTGATATTCTTTTTTGATAAAATAGATTTACAAATTAAAAAATAACTTCCGCCTTTTTTAATATCTTCATAGTAATTACTCTCTTTCATAAATAAGATATTACCGTTAACATTTTTACTAATATATCTTATTTCATTTCTTAAATCAAATAATTCATTTGTTAAATTTGCTGCATTGTCTTTTATTTCTTTTAAATCTAAAATATTATAAAATAAGGCTCTTAAAAAATATCTGAATTTTCTGACAGGCATTAGCCATAATATTTTATCAATAAATTTTTTATTTTCATTCATAATTTAAAATCCTTTTATATTATGAATAAAAAATAAAAAAAACTGCAAATATAAACGCTGCATTAAAAAATAATGCATAGAATAAAATAGATTGCATATATTTAGAACTGTTGTGTTGTGTTGTGTTGTGTTGTGTTGTGTTGTGTTGTGTTGTGTTGTGTTGTGTTGTGTTGTGTTGTCATAAAAAACACCATTATAATTTTTAATATTATAAAATAATAATATTTAAAAATCAATAATAATAAATAAAAAACATTCTTTAATAGCCATAAATATGCAATTTTTTTTATTTTAACATACTATAGCTTAAATTACTGCAAATAATAAAAATAAATATATATTCAGTAATATTAAAAAAAATATATGCTTTATAAAATCATAAAACCATATAAGAAAAATTAATATAAACTGCTTTATTAAAAATATCATAATTTATACAAAATAATTAAATAAAGTATATGCTGTTATTGAACAGAAAATAATTCAAACGGCTATTGACTATAATCACTTTTTATAATATAATCAACCGAATAATTTGTTTAATTTTTTATTAAAATTTTTATTGGAGGAAAATAATGGCAAGAGTATGCGAAATATGCGGAAAAGGCAAACAAAATGGTCATAGTGTAAGCCATTCTAATATAAAAACTAAACGCTCTTTCAATGCTAATTTGCAAAATGTAAGAATAGAGGTAAACGGTGCTGTAAAAAAAGCATTGGTTTGCACTAAATGTATTAAAGGCAATAAAATATCTAAAGCTAAATAATAAAGATTTTTTGTAATTTCAAAATAATAATGAATGTTGATATAGGTAAATTTGCTGGTTTTTGCGACGGCGTGAAATATGCTGTTGAAAACACTTTTTCTCAGGCAGCTAAAAATAACGGCGATATATATATAGACGGACATTTAATTCATAATCCTCAAACCCTTGATATGCTGGAAAATATCGGAGTAAAAACTTATGAAGATGATGAAGATATGTCTGTTTTGGATAATAAAACCGTTATTATAAGGGCACACGGAGTATCTCCGAAAAGAAGAGAAAATCTTTCTGCACATGCCAAAAAAATAGTAAATCTTACCTGTAAATATGTAGCAAAAATTCAGAGTCTTGTAAAAAAATATAGTTCTTTAGGATACAGAATTATAGTAATAGGTAATCCTTCGCATCCTGAAATTATAGGCATTTCTGGATATGCTGATGATGTTTATGTTGTATACAAAGATGAAGATTTAAATAAACTTCCTGATAGTCCTAAGAAAACATTAATAGCCGCTCAGACTACATTGCAGAAATCTGTTTTTGATAAATTTGTAGAGCAAATAAAGAATAAATATAAAAATACTGAAATAATTGTAAAAAATACTATATGCACAGCTACTGAGCAAAGACAAAATGAAATATTGGATATTGCAAAAAGAAATGATGTTGTTCTTGTAATAGGCGGTTCTGAAAGTTCTAATACAAGAAATTTATATAATATCGCATCTGCTATTAAGCCTTCTTTTTATGTTGAATATAAAGAAGATTTAGAAAATATAGATCTGTCAAATTATAAGAATATTGGTATTATGGCAGGAGCTTCTACTCCTGATTGGCTTATAGAAGATGTGGCACAGACTATAAAGGATAAATATTCTAATAATATAGCTAGATTTTTCTCAAAAATATTCGACTTTCTTAATTATGGTTATATTTTCTTTTCTGTTGGTGCTTTTTTAATGTCTTATGCTATATATGACATATTATCGCAGCCTTTTCAGTATAAAATAGGTATTATAACAGCATTGTATTATTTGTATATGAGTTTGGGTAATGCATACAGTAATTATACTATTAGGATAAGCGATAAAAGAAGATATTTATTTTATCAGAATAATAAAATATTTTTTATGTTATTAATGTTCGTAAGTGCTTTATTAATGTTTTATTTTGCTTATAAGGTTGATATAGGCATATTAATGCTTTCAATACTTTCAAGTTTGCTAGGTATTGGATATAATATAAGTTTTGAAAATAAATCAAGATTTGAATCATCATTTTTCTTTAAATTATTCAAAAAACTTATACCATTTAAAGCAATAATTATATCGGCTGCAGTCACTGTTTTATTAAACGGCTCTATATTGATTATGAATAGAGATATATTCAGCAGAAACCCATTTTTATATTTATTTTCTACAAGCATAGTATTTTTATTTATGTTCATAAGGCAGGCTTTAATAGAAATAAAATTTTCTCAAAGCGATAAAATAGCAGGTGCTGTCACTTTAACTACATATATAGATTCTAATAAATTGGCTTTTATAACAGGTGTAATACCTATTATATTGGCTTTATTTATGGTAGCAGGTATTATTATATGGAAATTTCATTTAGAAACTAATAAATTAAAATATTTTGTTCCAATTATATACAGCAGCATAATATCATTTACAGTTATGAAAAAGAAAATAATAGCAAGCAGGCATTTATTTTCAATATTAATAGATTCGCCTCTTTATGTATTATTTTTAGCGGCATTAATCAATATTTAATTTACAGAGTCTAAAGATTACAAAAACAGAAAAATTTAAATTATTATATATTTTATAATTAATACCGCATATTATTAATTTTTTTTCATAAAAAGAGAAGATGAACTAGCAAGATGATGTCTTCTCAAATCTATAAGTTCAAATATTGTAGCAGAAGATAAACTTTCTCTTAAAGCTTTAGGAGATTTTAATAATTTAATAATTTCTTCGTTAACCATCCATTCTTCATCATAAACATTACTCATAGAATCCCTAGGAGCATATATCATATTACTTCTAGCTAATACTATAAATCTATTATTCTCATCATAATATCCTAATTCTCCTATAAAATAAGCATGAGGCATAGCTAAATTAATATATCTGTCGCCGTAAATATAGTTTACTTCTATCTCTTTATGAATTTCTCCATTAGTGATATCATAGCCAAAGACATGAAATATTCTAACTGATATTCTTTTTCCTTTTAAAGAATGATAATTTATATCATCATCAGATATATCCCAGTAGAAAAAACACCATTCAGGGTCACGCATCATAAGTACTAATTTTGTTTCATTGTATCTGTCAGGAAGCTCTCTAACTATATCTACTTCATCAGGTATATATTCAGGCTTTTTTACTTCTTCTTCTAATTTTTCTATATCTTTTACTTCTTCTTTAGCTTTCTTTTTTGAAGAAGATTTTTTAGCAGCAGTTGAAGCTGTTTTTTTACTAGCTGCCGATTTCACTGAAGCTTTTTTCGCTGCAGTGCTTGATTTCTTTTTCACCTCTTTTTTTTCAGATGCAGGTTTTTTTTCTGCCTCTTTTTTACTTGATGCAGATTTTTTTCCTGCTTCTTTTTTATCGGCTTCAGTTTTTTTTACAGAAGTCTTTTTAACTGATTTTTCTGTTTTCTTAGTAGCCATTAAATATCTCCATAACTTATTTTTAAGAAATATTATAGAATAAATACTTTTATTGTCAACAATTAAATTTACTTTTTTATTTTTATTATTGCCAATAAAAACTGCAAATCTCTGTAAAGTAAATATGCAATTTTTATAATTTAAGTTATAAGCTTCTCTTTTATAGATTTAAAATTATTTTTAATAAGCCTCGCTGTATTTATAAATATCAGAAACTAAAAATTTTATATTCGGTTTTATAATATCTAAAAACTATATTTTTTATTATTCTTTTGCAACTATTTTTAAATAATTTAAAAATGCTTCATCTTCGCAAATAGTTTTGCCTTCATCATCTGATAATTTAGCTACAGGCTTTCCATTAACGCTTTGAAGCTTCATAACTATATTCAAAGGCTTTGCTATAGGTTCAAAATCATTTGTTATATAAGTTCCTATACCAAATGTAACATTAGTTTCATCTTTGAATTCTTTATATATATTGTAGGCTTTATCAAAATTAAGATTATCGCTGAAAAGCAATGTTTTAGTTCTAGGATCTATTCTTAACTTTTTATAATGATTTATAACTTTATATCCCCAGTTAATAGGGTCTCCTGAATCATGTCTTATTCCGTCATAAAGTTTTGCAAAATACAAATCAAAATCTTTTAAAAATTTATCAGTGCCTAAAGTATCAGATAAGGCTATTCCTAAATCTCCCCTATATTCATTAACCCAAGACTGAAGCATAAATTTCTGACTTTCTGCAAGCCTTACTTTATCAAGAGCCTGCCCTATTTGATAATATTCGTGGGCATTAGTACCTACAGCAAGCAAATCATATTTCCTAGCAAAATAAACATTACTTGTTCCAACCAAATATGAAGAAGTAAGTCTGCTTTTTAATATACTAATAACTTTATCCTGCCAATCAAAAGAAAATCTTCTTCTAGTGCCAAACTCAGAAAATTTAAATCCTCTTTCTTCTTTATGCATAGGCATAAGTTTATCATTTATTTTTTTTATTAAATTAATCTCAGCCTGATTATAAGCTGTTTCAGTATTATCATTTTTGCAAATAGTATTGGCATAATAAATTTCACTAATCATAGCAAGTATTGGTATTTCCCAAAGTATAGTCTGATACCAAGGTCCCTCTATTTCAACTGTTAATTTATTATTATCAAATAATGCTTTTATATGTTCTTCTAATGGTCTGTATAGTTTTAAAAACTCTATATAATCTTTTTTTATAAATCTTAAAGAAGATAAATAATCAAGCTCATCTTTTTTAAATCTCAAATCACAGAAATATTTTATCTGCTTTAGAAACTCTTTATGCATATCTATATTCCATTCTAAAATATTTCTGCTTCTAAAAACATAGCGAACCCAAACATTAGAAAATTGTCTTAAAGCACATTGCTGCATAGTAAATTTATATAAATCAGTATCTAATAAGCTAATCATTATAGGTTTCATTTTTTGTCCTTAATTTATTTTTCATTTTTTATCAAATGTTTTGGATATTTTATAAAGTCTATAAATCCCAGAGATAAAACCAATAAATATGCCTATTATTGTAAATAGAGGCTTACTATTAAAATATTTATCAGCATAATACCCAACAAAAGTTAATCCTAATACCATACTTCCAAACTCAACGCCAAGTGCCGCATATTTTACTGCATTTTGTAATTTTTTATTATCATTTATATTCATATTCTACCGTTGTAAATATCAAAGGATTAACATATTCAGTTGCTATTTTCAATTCATATTCAAAAACTCCTGTCTTTGCATTTCCCAAAATTTCTGCTTTTTTCACATCCATTTTTTCAGATACTAAAGAAGTAGCAAGCCCTTTATATCTGGTAACAATACCAAATCTATGATAAATAGTAATTGTAAATCCTGTATCCTTATCATAAGATATATCGCTGACTGTGCCTGAAGCTGCTGACCTTATTAGAGTTCCTGCAATGGTTTCAAAGCCTATTCCTTTTGATATAATAGATCCCTCCTGATATGGTCTTGATATAACGGCATATCTTGAATCTATAGGCAGTATAGACGGGATTTGCTCTAATGAGTTATTTTTTGAAGTTATATTTGCTTTTAATTCATTTAAATATACTTTTATTTTTTCTAGTTCTTCTGCTCTGTAATTCATTATAAGGATATTATCCATATCATTAGTGGGAAAATTTAAACTATTAGTTTCTATTTTTAATAATGAAATAATATCAGACATATCATTTCTATAATAATCATTAGTTACTACAGAACTAAATATATTTTCAAGAGAATTTATTTCTGACAGTTTATCTTTATAGCTTCCGCTTAACACTTCAGTTTTGCTTGTAATAACTGTGTTTTTAGTAAGAAAATAAAATGTTGTGAGAAGAGACATAGATATTATAAATGTAATAATTATTAATGAATATATAGGCAGAGATAAAGTTTTAGTTTTCTTTTTGGAATGAGGTATAAACATAAAATAAATTCTATAAGTTAGAAATTTACCTATTTTTTTTATAAACAAAGAAAATAATGATGGCTTTTTAGTGATATATTTAGTATTATTCTTTTTCTTTTTTTTTGGTTTTATATACATAATATTTTTCTGCCTAATTTAAAACTATTTTAATAAAATGCTATTATAATATATAACAGTAAAATAGTTCATTTTGTAGTATATACATCAACTAAAGCTTCATACATTTGATTTGCTAACTCTCTTATAGCTTTTATACTTCCAAACTGCCATTCATGTATAAAAGCACATTCTATTAAAACAGAAGGAACATCTTTTTTCATTTCTTGTTTATTATAAGTATTTTCAAAAGCATCTCCTATAACAATCAAGCCCCTTAAAGATATAGCATTATTTATTAATTCTTCTCTATCATAGAATTTCCATAAGGAATTAGGAAGTACATTGTCATGTCCTATAATAGGAGAAATTTTATATTTTTCCTGCATTTTTTCTGATAATTTATAGGCAACCTGCATAGAAGCGTGAAATTCTCTATTATACGGACTTACTATAATATGAAATCCTGAAGTTTTATCTCTTCTGCTTATATAAGGCATATAATCAAAATGTATGCTTAATAGTAAATCAAAATTATTATCTATGGCATAATGTCTGATAGCATATAATTCTAAAGTTTGATATCTAGTTAAATTTCCGGCTCTTTCCTCTCCCTTTACTTTAGTATTATATATTCCTAAAAGTCTGTCATAATTATTTGTCATATACTCTTTAATAGGTCTGCTGTAATATGCTTCATCTCTGCTCATAAAATATTCAAATCTTTCATCTTCAGATAGTATTTTTGCTAATTCTCTGGCAACTCTTAAATTTACATAATATTCATATCCCAAATACCCTAATGCCCCTTTAGTAGCGGCATTATGTCCTGGGTCTATAAGCACTCTGATTTTTTTATTTTCTATTATTTGATTGAATTTTTCACTTGGGCTTTGTATTCTGCCGTTTTCATTATTATCTCTTACTATACTGTCAGATATTTTTATATTGGCAGTAACTATAAGAGATGAAAAAGATACTATTATCAAAATAATAATAACTGTAGAAAATATAATAAATCTATTTTTGTTATTCATATTTCTATTATCGTAAATAATTTTATTAAATTAATATATAGCTTAAAAATATGCTCAATAGCAATTTTAAATCTTATAGCTAACATACTGCGATTAATCTAAAGCCAAGTTTATAGCTTAAAATTATTTTAATAAGTCCTATTATTTTTTAATACAATACACTCACAATTTTTATATTTAGCTTTATAGCATTTAAAAAATTATTAGTTTTTATTATTACTAATAAAAAACTTGTTCGTTA
>NZ_CAJTQJ010000020.1 GCF_910578695.1 uncultured Brachyspira sp. | reverse complement strand
TGATAAAATAATCATTTAAAACATTAAAGTATTTCTTAATCATAAGTATATTTTATAGTAAAAGCATAAAAAGTAAAGACAAATTTTTTTATTATTGCTAACCATAGACTTTTTATTATTACATACTTTGGTGAATTATCTTGGTAGCTTGGCTAACTATTTTGCGATAGTTCTTTATCTTCAAAGTATTCTATTAATTAAAATTATTTTTCTTTACTTATGCAAATATGCCAAAGACTTGCGTTTTATACTTAAATTTTAATAAATTTTAGTTATCTAGTACAGTCCAAATAATTTTTATATTTTTTAAGCTGAATAACGGTATTTTGATTATATTTTCAGGATACGGTATTTTATATGTATTATTTTTTTATATTTTTTATAAAAAAATTAAAAAAAATGCTAAACCAAATTAAACTTTATGCCGAAAGGGTCGAAAATTATTGTATAGCAAAATGAGAGTTCAAGTATTTGGCGGTCTTAAACTCCCTATTTGCTTAAGTTGATACCATATATTATATAAGGATATAATAATCCTTATATTACAGGATTTAATGGTATTTTGACAGCTTTATATAGTCTTTTAAATTGTCGGAATGCCTTAAATTCTCTTTAATATTTTTTGCCAATTAGGCATGGATGCCTTTTTGAGATAAATATCATGGAGGATGACAATGATCATCAATAACAACATTAGTGCTATAAATGCACAGCGTACTTTAAAATTTAGGAATGTGGATCTTTCTAAAGACATGGCTGCTCTTTCTTCTGGAATGAGAATTAACAGAGCAGGAGATGATGCTTCAGGACTTGCTGTATCTGAAAAAATGAGAACTCAAATTCGCGGTTTGCGTCAGGCAGAAAGAAATGCTCAGGACGGCATATCTTTCATTCAAACTACTGAAGGATATCTTCAAGAGAGCCAAGATATCTTACAGAGAATTCGTGAATTAGCTGTACAGTCTGCTAACGGTATATATACTGATTCTGACAGAATGCTTATTCAAGTTGAAGTTTCTCAATTAGTTGATGAAGTTAATCGTATTGCAAGCCACGCTCAATTCAATACTCTTAATATGTTAACTGGAAGATTCGCTAACCCTAATGAGGGCGGAACTCCTGTTGCTTCTATGTGGTTTCATATTGGTGCAAACATGGATGAAAGAAGAAGAGTTTATGTAGGAACTATGACTGCTGCTGCTTTAGGCTTACAAACTCCTGAAGGCAATGGAATATCTATTTCTTCTATAGACAAAGCTAATAGTGCTATAGGTATCGTTGATGAAGCTTTAACTAAAGTTTCTAAACAAAGATCTAATCTTGGTGCTTATCAGAACAGATTAGAACTTACTGCTCAAGGACTAATGATAGCTTATGAAAATACTGCAGCTTCTGAAAGCAGAATAAGAGATACTGATATGGCTGAGACTTCTGTTAAATTTGCTAAAGATCAAATTTTAAGTCAGGCTAATTTGGCTATGCTTGCTCAGGCTAATACTATGACTCAAGGTGCTTTGCGTTTAGTTCAATAAATTCAGCAGATTTATAGCAAACTAATTAAAAATAGCTGGTCTCATTTCTTAATGGGTCCGGCTATTTTTTATATAAAAAAACTATCTGTTTTATTGTTATTCTAAAGCTCTGAAAGAAACACCTAATGTAATTCCAAAATCTAAATTAGAATAATCATATTTATAATATATATCACTTTCAAAAATTCCTATAGTTGGCGGTATAGTTTCTTGAGGTGTATATTTATTTAATACTGAAACATCATACTGCATACCGAAGTTATAATTTAAATATACTCCAAGTACAAAATTCATTTCAGCATTATCAATTCTATAAGGCTTAAATGCATATTCGGCAGTTATCTTTATATACGGTGCAATAGGAATAATAAACAAATTTTTTATATCATAATGGTTTAATTTATTTTTTGAAGGAATAACTAGTGCATTATTATCATATTCAAAGTTATTTGATATACCGAAACCAGATATTGGAAATAATACACCTGCTCCTATGCCTATAGAAAATTTATTAAAAACTATTTTTTCTATAATACCCAAAATAAAACTATGGAGATTAACTCTGTCAGTAAAAATATAAGTATCTCCATTACTTTCACCTTGATATTGTGTATTTATTATATATGGGCTGTATCCTATTTCTAAAAGAGAAGTTAAGCCAGTAACAATATTGTTATTAATATTATTTTTTACACCTATTTGAAAAATAGCTTCAAAATCTAAAAAAATATCTCCTTTTATTGTTTTGAAATCAACAAGGTATGAATATTCATTCTGATCAACTTCTGTTTTAGTGAAAATTTTTGAAGCCCCTATATTCATAAATATGCCGAATTCAGGAGAAATATTCATTGAATATAGTATATGTATATTTAAAAAAATTAAGATATAAAATATTTTTAATTTCATAATATAACTCCCTTGTCCTATTTTTAAATTTCAAATTAATTTATCAAAGGTTCTATATCATCTTATAAAACGATAATAATATAGAGCTATCATTTTGTCAATAAAAAATTATACATAAAAATATAAAAACTATATTTTAATAGTTTACTCTTAAACTCTTTATTATTAAAAAAATTTTAATTCATAAATTGTTTTGTATTTTTATTAATTAAGCTTATATTAGCTTATATTTTTTAATTATTTTATAATGTAAAAATTTGAGGTGTATAAGGCATATAATGAATAAATATAATAATAAAACAAAAAAGCAAATATATGAACTTATAAGAAAAGAAAACCCTGCATTTGAAGAAATAAGCAGGAAATTAAATATAAGCTATGATGATTTAAAAGACTATATTGATAAATCAAGCAAAAAATATAAAAGGATTTTGCATAAAAAAATAAGAAAGGCAAAGAATGAATATTTTTCAGATGCAAAAATAAAAATAGAAAATGCCTTGATAAAAAAAGCATTAGGCTATTACAGTAAAGAGACTATTATAGAAATAAAAACTGATAAAGACGGAAAAGAAGCAAAATCAAAAAAAATAATATATAAATATAATGCCCCAAGCGAGAGGGCTATTATAGTATTTCTTGAATTAATGAAAAATAGAAATATTAAAAAACTAGAGAGAAAAGAATTAAAAAGAAAATTAAAAGAAGATGAAAACAAAATTAATATAAGCGTAGGATTTGATAATTAATATTTTTGATTATTCTTATAATAGCTTATAATTTTTGCTTTTTATATAGATATATTAAAATTAATTCAATAAAAAAATTATGAATATAAAAATCAATATTTTAAAACCTTTTGAAAAATGGCTTAGCATAGAAAAGCGTATAAAAATAGCTTATGGAGGAAGAGGCGGAGGAAAAAGCGAGTCCATCGCAAGAATGTTAATAGCTAAAAGTTTTGAAAATGGCGGAGTAATATTATGTTCAAGAGAGATTCAAAAGTCAATCGCATATTCAACATACCCCCTTTTAATAAGCATTATAAAAGAACTTAAATTAGAAATTTTTTTTGATATAAAAAGAAATGAAATTATCAATAAAAAAACTAACTGCAAATTTATATTTTTAGGTATAAGAGAATGTAAGATAGAAGAAATTAAATCAATTTATAATGTAAGAATATGCTTTATAGAAGAAGCCCATACTCTCACTCAAAGAAGCTATGAAATATTAGAGCCTTCAATTCGTGCTGATAAAAGCGAAATATGGATTGCATTCAACCCTAGATTTGAAACAGATTTTATTTATCAAACTATAAGCAAATTCAATTTAGAAAATAAATTCTACATTGATAAAAATAATAATAAATATCCTTATAATGAATATGAGGATAATAATACTTTAATAACTTTTATAAACTATGACGGCAATTATTATTTCAGCGATATACTAAACAAATCAAGACTTTCCACTTTGAAGCTTATGCCGAAAATGTATGAGCATATTTGGCTTGGAAAAATAAAAAATAAACAGGGAAAAATTTTTTTATATTCAAAATTAAAATTCTATGATGATGCTTTAAAAGAAAATTCAGATAAAATAATGTCATACGAGCATAAAGCTGTAATAGATCCTGCATTCGGAGAGTATAACTGCTTTACTTCTGTTATAATTTATACTCAGATAGAGGAAGATATTTATTTAATAGATTCAGGACTTATAAGAAATGATTCTAATTCAACTACCGATGAAAGCATAATAAATTTCCTTGCAAATAAAAATATAAAAAAAGTATTATGCGAAAGCAATTTTGCTCAGAAAGAATTAGTAAAAAGATTAGAAAAGCATTTTGAAGTAAACTCTTTCTATGTTCATAAAAATAAAGCTGAAAGAATAGTAAATGCAAGTTATTTGATATATGATAAAGTTTATTTTCCAAAAAGCTGGCAGAAAGTACCTGAAGGCTCTGACACTGATGAATGGCTTAAAACAAGAAACGGACGCGGATATACAGCTCTTAGGCAATTATTAAACTTTGATGATTCGCTTGCAAAAAGCAATATCAAAGGAGATGTATTTAGCTATTTAGATTTTCCCGATGCTTTATCAAGCTTAATATTTTTTGGCATAGAAGAGATAGTAAATAATGAAGAAAATTATGATAATATGAATTTGCTTAATGCTATTTTTGGAGATTAAAAAAAATTATATTAAAATAGAAGCTATTAAATTAATATTATTTTTTATAGTGCATAGTTTTTAATTAGGATTAATTGTATTAATTTTTAATATTATATTTGACTTTTACTGTATTATTTTTTATACTATTGTATGTTAAACTAGAGGCATTAAAATGGATAATAATACAAAAAATAGTAATGAGGATAAAGCAAAATATTACTAATATAAAATATGTGTATATAAAATTAAATATAGAGCTATAATATTAATATTTTTAATGTTTTTTGTATTTTTGGGTTTTACTTTTTGGCTTATGGTACAATCTGGAGAAAAAGAAATCGTAAAAATAATATCTGATACTATATCTAATATTTTTAAGAATAATGCTTTTAAAGTATCATTCTTAATTAATATATTATTATCATTATCTATATTTATAGATATAGGCAGTTTATTTAAAAATAGGGATTGAAAATTATGATAGAAATTCTTATATATATAACTATGTTATTATTACTATTTACTATGTTTTCTATAGCTTGGAAAAATTTGTTAAAATCTTTATGCAGAAGATATCTAGTTATACAAAAAATTAATTTTATTAATAATAATCAAAAAGAGTATATAAAATATATAAATCTTCTTATAGAATACTCATATTCTTTTTCTATATATGAGCATATAATAAGTGTATTTGCTGCTGAAAAAATGGGGCTATTCAAAAATATAGATAAATATGACATTAAGCTCAATTATTTTTTCTATATTAGTTATATTAATTTTAATACCTATACTCATTTTTTCAATGTGTTCAATGGTATTTAAAAATTCACTAAAATTATTCAATATAATTAAAAATATAAAATTATATAGTAAATTACATATAATCAATAATATGCATCACTAACAAAAAAACAAGGTACTTTTATTATAAAAAATACCTTGTTTCTTTATATAATCAATTTTATTTTTATATTTATCTTTTACTTTTCTATCTCTCTTATAAGATTTACCATCTCAATAGCAGCCATAGCCGAATCAAAGCCTTTGTTCCCTGCTTTAGTTCCAGCCCTTTCAATAGCCTGTTCAATATTTTCAGTTGTAAGCACTCCGAACATTACAGGTATATCAGAATTAAGCGAAACATTAGCAATACCTTTAGATACTTCTGCACATACATAATCATAATGAGTAGTAGAACCCCTTATGACAGCCCCCAAACATATAACAGCATCATACTTTTTTGACTTAGCCATTTTAGAAGCTATTAAAGGTATTTCAAAAGCACCAGGCACCCAAGCTACACTGATATTATCGTCTTTTATATTATGACGATTCAAAGCATCCAAAGCACCGCCCAAAAGCTTAGAGACAATAAATTCATTGAATCTTGCACATACTATACCGATTTTAATTTCTTTCTCGCCGACGAGTTTTCCTTCAAAAGTTTTCATTTATAAGCTCCTTAAATTTAACTTTATTAATGCTTATCTTTTTTGCTGACATAAAAAAGCAAAAAGGCTGCATTTTTTATATTTTATTTTTTTAAATATTTATAATTATAACTTTTCTATTTCTTATCCACTAATAAAAAAACTTGTTCGTCAGTAATCCCTGCCATTCTGTAAATAGCAGAAACTCACAAGTTTTTTATTATTATTGCTAGCGATAAACTCACTCTAAACTAGCTTATAACTTCCTTCGTCAGTTATAAGCTGTTCGTTTATCTTTATTATTGCTAGCTATAAACTTTTTTTTAATCTAAAATATGTCCCATTCTGTCTTTTTTTGTTTTTAAATAAAAGGAGTCATATTCTGATGCCTCTATCTGTATAGGTATTCTGTCTTTTATCTCTAGCCCGTAATTGTTCAAATATTTTATTTTGTCAGGATTATTAGTCATAATTTTTATGCTCCTAACACCCAATTTTTTAAGCATTTGATAAGCCTCATAATATTCACGCATATCATCTTTAAATCCCAAAGCTATATTTGCATCAACTGTATCAAGCCCGCTGTCCTGAAGTTCATAAGCTCTCAATTTATTTACAAGCCCTATTCCTCTTCCTTCCTGACGCATATAAACCATTATGCCCCTTCCCTCTTCAGCTATTTTTTTCATAGCATAATCATACTGCTCACCGCAATCGCATCTTTTAGAGCCTAAAGCATCGCCTGTTAAACATTCGGAATGAACTCTGCATAATATATCTTCGCCATTTGAAATATCTCCCATAGTAAGTACAATATGATGCTGCTTAGTTATTTTATTTACAAAAGTAAGTATTTCAAACTCTCCGTATTTAGTAGGCATTTTAGCCTTAGCATAAAGCTCCATTAAGTCTTCATTCTTTTTTCTATAGTCTATCAAATCAGATACAGTTATCATTTTAAGATTATGTTTTTTAGCAAAATCAATCAAATCATCTCTTCTCATCATATCGCCGTCATCTCTCATAATCTCACAGCATAAACCGCATTCTTTAAGTCCTGCAAGCCTCATCAAATCTACAGTAGCTTCAGTATGCCCCATTCTCACAATTACGCCGCCGTCTTTTGCAAGAAGAGGAAACATATGACCTGGGCGTCTGAAATCTTCAGGCTTTGAATTATCATCAACGACTTTCAAAGCAGTAATAGATCTTTCTACTGCAGATATACCTGTTGTAGTTTCAATATGATCAATAGATACTGTAAAAGCTGTTTCATGATTATCAGTATTTTTTGTAACCATTTGATTTAAATTTAATTTATTTGTAATATCTTTACTCATAGGCATACATATTAAACCTTTAGCATAAGAAGCCATAAAGTTAATATTTTCTGCAGTGGCAAATTCTGCCGCACAGATTAAATCGCCTTCATTTTCTCTATCTTCATCATCAGAAACAACGATTATTCTGCCTTTTCTTAAATCCTCTAAAGCCTCATCAATAGTGCTGTAAATATTTTCCATTTTTAATGCTCCATTTTTATTTTTTTATTCAGCTTTTTCCTAATATTTTTTAGCTGTAAAAAGCTGTAAAAAGTGCATAAATTATTAAAACCCATTTTTAAGTAAAAATTCCATTGTTATATTAGATTTTTTACTATCATTATTATTTTCATTATCTTCTTTAAATGTTAAAAGCCTTTCAACATATTTGCCTATAACATCATTCTCTATATTAACCTTATCACCTTCTTTTTTATAATAAAGTACAGTTTCTTTCAATGTATGAGGAATAACTGCTATAGAAAAAGTATTATCTGTCAAACTTGCCACTGTCAAACTTATGCCATCAACAGCAACCGAACCTTTTTCTACTATATACTTCATCAAAATTCTAGGCACTTCAATAGTAAGTATAATGGCATTATCATCTTTTTTCATAGACTTAATGATCCCCACTCCGTCAATATGCCCGCTTACTATATGCCCGCCGAATCTTCCGCTTAAAGTCATAGCCCGCTCAAGATTAACTTTACTGCCATTTTTTAAACTTCCTAAATTAGTACGGTTCAAAGTTTCCTGAGTAACATCGGCATTAAATATTTTATTATCAAAACTAGATACTGTTAAGCAAGTACCATTAACAGCAACGCTATCGCCCAAATGCAAATCATCAAATATTTTATCTGCCTCTACTATGATAACTTTACTCTGTACCGATTTAACAGTGCCTATTTCTTCAACTATACCAGTAAACATTATTAATATTTTTTCCTTATATATTTTTATTTTAATCAGCTAATTTATGCTTATTTTAATATTTATAAAAAATAACTATTTATAATCTATATAATACTCCAAAAATAAATCTTCATCTATCTTTGTTATGCTGCCGTCTGAAAGTTTTAAAGCATTTTCAGGCTCTTTTATTCCTTCGCCTCCTATGGGGCTTTTAGCCTTAAAACCTCCGAATATTTTAGGTGCTATATAAATTAAAGCCTTATTTACTAATCTCTCTTTCAAAAGACTAGCATGCAAACTAGCACCGCCTTCAACATATATGCTGTCAATATTTTTTTCCTCTCCTAATATTCTCATCAAATCTTTTAAACTTACTTTTCCATTATCATTTTTTGTTTTTATTATTTCTATACCCAAACTTTCAAGTTCTTTTATTTTTTTATCATCATCACTAATTGTAGCTATAAGAGTTTTTATTTTTTTGGCAGTTTTACAAATATTAGAATTCAAATCTATTTTTAAAGAGCTGTCTAAAATTATTCTTATAGGATTTCTAGTATTTTCTAATCTGCAGTCAAGCATAGGATTATCTTTTATTACAGTATTTATTCCAACCATTATAGCAGAATATTTATTTCTAAACTTATGAGAATGCTCTCTTGTTTTTTCTGAAGTTATCCACTTAGATTTTCCGCTTACTGCAGCTATTTTACCGTCCATAGTCATAGCATATTTCATCACAACAAAAGGTCTTTTATTAGCTATATAATAGAAGAAAACTTCATTTAATTTTCTGCATTCTTCTTCAAGCACATTCACTATAACTTCAATGCCTGCTTCTTTTAGTTTTTTTATTCCGCCGCCTGAAACTTTAGGATTAGAATCTAAACAGCCTATAATAACTCTCTTTATCTTTTTTTTTATAATAGCATCAGCACAAGGAGGAGTTTTTCCATAATGAGAACAAGGCTCTAAAGTTACATACATATCTGCATTTTCAGTATTTTCGCCTTTTTTCTCAGCATCAAGAAAAGCATTTATTTCAGCATGATTTTCTCCGTATTTTTGATGAAAGCCTATGCCTATAACTTTATCATCTTTAACTATAACAGCTCCAACCAAAGGATTGGGACTTGTAAAACCTTCTCCTTTTTCAGCTTCTTCTATTGCAATTTTCATATACTTTTTATAAATATCTTCCTGCATAATGCTAATACTTTTTAAAAATAATTTTTAATATAATCTTTGGTTTTTTATATAGGCGGATTTTATAGATTGTAAACAAAAAAACTCTAAATGTTAAAAATAACAATTAGAGCCATTCTTTTATGCAGTAGTTTACATTAGTTTTATCTTCTACCATCCAGACTTTAACTGTCGGTTTTGGAATTGCACCAAATCTGCCGTTTTTGAAAAAATCAATTATCAAAAAGGCTCGCGGACTTTACCGCCGGTATGGAATTTCACCTAGCCCCGAAGATTTATATATTAATATTATAATACAAATATTTTCTATTGTCAAGTAATATAATAATTATTATTCTTTAATGCTGATTTTTATTTCTTTACATAACTTCTGCAGTCTTTCTTCCGCAGTTTTCTTCTTTAATTCGCATTCCCAAACTATTATAACTTTCCATCCCATAGCCTCAAGTTTAATTATATTATTTTTATCTCTTTCTATGTTGCGTTTAATTTTGGGCACCCAATAACTCTGATTAGAAAGAGGCATTCTTCCTCTTGAGCAGTTATGCATATGCCAAAAACATCCGTTGACAAAAATCACTGTATGATATTTTGGAAGTACAATATCTGGTTTGCCGGGATATCTTTTATCATTTTTTATATATCTAAATCCATGTTTAAAAAGATATTTTCTAACCATATTTTCAGGTTTTGTATTTTCACTTTTTATTCTTGCCATATTTCGGCTTCGTTCTTCAGGAGTTTTTGTATCTGACATTATTAGTAACTCCAATATAAAATTAATTTTCGTTTGTTTTTACTTCTTCTATAAATCTTTCATAACTTCCCCAGCCTTGTATATCTATAGAATACTCTCCATATTTTTCTTTAGTTATTATGACAGAATCTATACCTAAAATTTCTAATCTTTCAATAGTAGCAAGCTCGAATTCTTTTAATTTGAGAATATTTCTCAAAAGCCAATTACTTAATGCTTTGTTAGGGTTTGTCATTAATGCTTTATTATTATCCTGACATACTTTAGCATTTAATATTTCACCTATAGGAGTTTTTAGAATAAATGGAGTATCCCTTCCTGGAAAAAAATTAGGAAAATTATTTCTTATAAATGAAGGTATTGTAATATATACTTCATCAGAATCTCTTTTTCTTCCGCCTGCATTCCATTGATTCAAAGCAGATTTTTCCTGAACTATTTTCTTTCCTTCTTTTATTGTATACAATGGAAGAATAACATATTCACATTTAGGTTTAAATTGATATGTAATTTCATCAATTGACAATAAAAGTTCTGCAGGACTTTCAAATATAACTGCATCTGCACATGAACTTTCTTTAGGAATATCAAATTTTCTAAATAAAGTACTTTTTGAGAAATTAAACTTATATAAATGATTACCGTCTGTAAAATTTAAAGACTTTTCTTCTTTATTTCCTTTCTGCCTTTCTATTCTTAAATTTGAAATATCAATTTCATTATAATCAGTTTCAAAAAATAGGAGTGATTTTTTTCTTCTCACTATAATATGATATAAAGATTCTGATATTCCATAAAGATTCTTGGCAAGACTAATTCTATCATTCCTTAAATGAGCGAGAAATTCTATTATATCTCTTTCATCTTTTTTATCTTTTATCTGTTTTGAATCTTTGTTAAACTCCGCTATTTTTTCAAAACTATAATCTTTATTTTCACCAATAAAAGTTTTTAATCCTATTCCAAGATTTCCTAATTTAGCATCAAATGCAATATCTGATCTGCTTAAATTTTTAGCTCCAAAACAATAGCAAAATAAGTTTTCCATAGCTCTATAATATATATACGGAGTATCGCTGTCGCTATATAACCTAGAAAGTTTTGCAACTATTTTCATTAATTTAACATAATTTTTATTTTCTTTTTTATCTAATTCAAAAAAATTCAGCATTTGTTTTCTCAGACATATTAATATTATTTATAACTTTAAGAATATTATCTGCTATCTTTTTTACCAAAGGATAAACAATAGAATTACCAGCTTGTTTATATAATTTAGAATTTGATTGATTTGGAAGTTTAAAATTTTTAGGATATCCTTGAAAATTAAAACATTCTCTTGGTGTCAATTTTCTTATACCATAATCATCACGTATTATAGGAACATTATGCCCGCCCTGTCCCATATTGGCAGTTAAAGTAGGGCAAAGATTTGATTTGTTTTCTCTTATATAATGTCTTCTCCATTGATATACAGTATTTTTATTTTTTATATTTTCATTAAAAATTTCATAATATTTAGTACTATTATAATAATATATATCATCTTGTTTTTCACTTTCTATAAAATCATGAATAGTTTTAGTTAACTTTATAGGATCAGGAAATTTAAAATCTAAATAGCTGAATACTTTTTCTTTATTGAAAGCTACTATAAATATTCTCTCTCTATTTTGAGGAATATTTGAATATTCTGCAGAATTTAATACTTTATATAAAACATAATAATTTAAATCTTTTAATATATCAACTATTGTTTTTAGAGTATTCCCATTATCATGATTTTCAAGATTTTTTACATTTTCAAGAAATACAGCTTTAGGTTTATGGTATTTTATTATTCTTACTATATCAAAAAATAAAGCTCCTCTTGCATCTTCAAATCCTTTCCTATAACCTGCCACAGAAAAAGGCTGACATGGAAATCCCGCACAAATTATATCATGTTCAGGGATATTTTTTTCATCTATTTTTGTAATATCGCCTTCAAGTATAGTATCAGGAAAGTTTAATTTATATGTTTCAATAGCGTTAATATCTATTTCGCTTGCAAAAACGCATTTTTCAGAGTTAAAAGCTAAATGAAAGCCCCCTACTCCTGCAAATAAGTCTATAAATCTGCACATTATATGGTTTCCTAATATTTTAATAAAATTAATTTAAATATTATAATTTTAACTATTCATATTATATAATCATAATATATATTTGTCAAAAATTATTTTAAGCTTTTAAAAACAGCTATGTTAGAAATTCATAATTTCATACCAATAATTATCAAAATATCTATACATTCCCATTCCCGGAGAATAGTAAGTATATATTTTATGGAAATCTATCAAAGCATCTTTAAATGAAGCATTATCAATATATCCTTTTCTTGCCATATAAAGAAGTGCTATAGACGGAGATCTTGACATACCGAAATTACAATGCACCAATACTCCCATATCATTTATATATTCATCTATAAACTCCATAGATCTTTTAATCATAGGAAAAGCATATTCAAAAGAAAGACTGCTTATATCAAGTAAGTTCAAATACAAATTCTTATTACTTTCATAAACTTTTTTATTTTCTATATTCCCTCCTGTATTTCCTTTCACACCTCTCACAAAACAGCTTTGGCATGCATGAACTATAGCCCCTTTAAACTCTATGCAGTCTTTATCCCCTCCTACATAAAGATTATGATATAATTTCTTCATAATTGTAAAGCTCCGATAAAATATTTTAACTAACTTAACTATAATAACATAATTTAAATAAACTTCTATTTTATTTAATATAAATTATATTATATTTAGAATTTATATACAGGTTTGTTTTTTCTAATTAATTAAAAAAATAAAGTTTTTAAATTTGGCAAGTTGTTGTATGTAAATTAGTAATGGTATGTAAATTATTATATATTAAGTAAAGTTTTAAAATATATAAACTCGCCACTGCTGCCAAGTATTTTTTAATTATTTAAATCATAATAAAGAACAATTTTTTCTCATATTTTCTTTTGTTTTCTAGCTGTCTTCTGCTGGGTGCATATTTTTTTACTCCTAATAATTTTTTATATAAAATACATCTCTGTATTTAACAGCTTTATTAGTAGGAATTACTAAATATGTTCTTTTTGAATTGTTTTTGATTATAAATAAGGTTTAACCTTATTTATTTTTTGTTAAACCTTATTTTTAATTGAATTTTAACCTGATTTATAATAATATAAATAAGGTTTAGGACTATATAAAATAAAGGGTTAAAGCTTAATATTAGGTTTTAACCCTTTATTATAAATACTGCTTTTATTAATGGTTTTTATATTATTACTGCTATTTATTACTACTATGCATTTTATTTTTATTATTATATGATTCAATTACATTTCTACAACTAAAGCAGTACCCATACCGCCGCCTATACAAAGAGTAGCAAGCCCTTTTTTAGAACCGCGTTTTTTCATCTCATATAAAAGTGTAGTAAGTATTCTAGCTCCTGAAGCTCCGATTGGATGCCCTATAGCAATAGCCCCTCCATTAACATTAACTTTATCCATATCAAATTTCAATTCTCTAGCAACTGCAATAGACTGAGCAGCAAAAGCCTCATTACTTTCTATCAAATCTATATCCTCAACTGAAAGATTAGCCATTTTCAAAGCCTTTCTGCTTGCTTCTATAGGTCCTATACCCATTATTCTAGGCTCAACGCCGTGAGTAGCATATCCTGAAACTTTAGCCATATATTTAATGCCAAGCTCATCAGCCTTTTCTTTGGACATTAATACAATAGCCGAAGCAGCATCATTGATTCCAGAAGCATTACCAGCTGTAACTGTACCGTCTTTTTTGAATGCAGGCTTTAATTTGGCTAATGACTCCATAGTAGTACCGAAAGTAGGATGCTCATCTGTATCTATTATCACTTCGCCTTTTCTAGTTTTAACTGTAACAGGTACTATTTCATCTTTAAACCTTCCGCTTTTAACAGCATTTTCAGCTCTGTTCTGACTTCTGCATGCAAACTCATCTTGCTCCTGTCTAGTAATTCCCCATTTTTCAGCAACATTCTCTGCAGTAACCCCCATATGATAACGCTCAAAAGCACATATAAGAGCATCATTAAGTAAAGTGTCCTGCATTTTAGTTTCAGCCATTCTAGCCCCCATTCTCATAGCAGAAGAAGTATATGGCGCCATACTCATATTTTCAGTACCGCCTGCAACCGCTATATCAGCATCGCCTGCTTTAATCATTTGTGCCGCCATTGATACTGCTCTAAGCCCTGAACCGCATAATATATTTATAGTTAATGCAGGCTTATCAACAGGTATTCCTGCATTAATAGATATTTGTCTTGCTACATTAGGAAGAAGTGCCGATTGTATTACACAGCCGAAATAAGTTTCATCAACTTGTTCTGGCTTTATATTTGCTCTTTTTAAAGCTTCTTTTACTGCTGCAGCACCTAATTCAACAGCAGATACATTTGAAAATGAACCTAAAAATTTTCCTACAGGGGTTCTTACAGCACTTGCTATAACTATTTCTCTCATAGTTTATCTCCTTTTTTAATTATAAAATGTTTTTTATGTACTCTGTCATACTATAGTATAGTAAATAAAAATTAGTTTTACAAGTAAAAAGCAATTTATTATATATATTAATTATAAACATAAATCATACTAATATTATTCAATCAAGTAACTTTATACAGAAAAATATGATACAAAACTAAACATTAAACGAGCAGCTTATAACTTAAATTATAAAAATTATGAGCGTCTGACATTCGTAAGAATGGCAGAGTATCAAAGCTCATAATTTTTATTAGCAATAATAGAAAGTTTATAGCTAGCAACAATAAAATAAATAAAAAACTTGTGAGTGCCTGACATTCTTTAGAATGGCAGGGATTATTGACGAACAAGTTTTTTATTAGTAAATAAAGCGATAAACGAGCAGCTTATAACTGACGAAGGAAGTTATAAGTTAATTTAAAGCGAGTTTATCGATAACAATAAACATAAACGAGCAGCTAATAACTTTAGTTATTAACTAATTTAAAGCGAGTTTATAGCTAGCAACAATAATAAATTATTATTTTAATAATGTATAAATCCTAATGAATTAAAATATATTTCTTTATTATTTGAATCTAAAAATTTTATATATGTATTTGAATATTCTTTAACTTTTCCTATCTTTATTAAATTATTTTCTTCAGGTATATTATTTTGAGTTGTGAAAATAATAGCATAATCTTCTCCGCCTGTAAGAATGGATTTTAGTATTTCTTCATTATTGTTAGTACTATTTGAATTGTTAGTATTATCTGATTTAAAAAACCTATTTACTAAATTCCAATTAGAAGATTTGTATATTTCTATAGTTTTATAAGATTCTTTAGCAATATGATATGCATCCTGTAAAAGTCCGTCGCTTATATCTATAGAAGAGTTTATTTCATATTTATTTAATATTTCATTCCATTTATCAAAAAAAATTTTTGGTCTTAAATGGGACTGTATGCTTTTATCATTATAATCATAATTCCCTGATAAAAGTTTTTTAAGTCCTAAATCACTCTCGCCTGCAAATCCTATAATATAAACATTATCATCAATCTTTGCATTGCTTCTTAATACTGCTTTATTTTTTTCTATTGTACCTATTAATGTTATAGAAATAAAAAAATAATCATTTGAAGAAGTTGTATCTCCTCCTGATATTTCTATATTATAAGGCTTGCATGCATCTAAAAACCCCCTGTACCATTCTAATATATTTTTATCATTTATTTTTTTGGGTATTGATAAAGATATGAATACATTTTTAGGATAAGCACCTTTACATATAATATCGCTTATATTTACCTGAGCAGATTTATATCCTACATCATAAAAGGAATAATATTTTAAAGAGAAATGTATATTTTCAACAAGTATATCAGATGTTACCAGTATATCTTTATCATTGCTTATATTTTTTATAACAGCACAGTCATCGCCTATATTTATATTATCAGTATTATTATTTTTAGTTAATTCTTTTATTTTTTCTATAAGTTTGAATTCATGCATTTTTATTAATTCCGATTAATTTTTAATAATTATAACATATAGAATTAATCTTTTAAATATTTTTATTATAGTTATAAAATAAAAGACATACATTTTTATAAATGCATGTCTTTTTTAATAATATATTATTTATTGAATTAAGAATATACTATTTATTAAAATTAATAATATATTTACTATATATTGATATAAAGAGGCTCTGAATTATTTTGTTTATTATCATTTTCTTTGCTTTTTTCTTCTTTACTTTTTTTACTTTCTTTGTTTTTTTCTTGCTTTAATGCTTCTCTTTTCATTTTTCTATAAATATATATGTACATAATTGCCGCTATTAAAACAGTAACTATATCGGCTATAGGCTGAGCCCATATAATACCATTTACTCCGAATAATTTTGTACCTATGAGTATAGTAGGGACAAATGCTATACCTTGTCTGCTTATAGAAAGTATTAGAGAAGGAATAGGTTTTCCTAATGCTTGGAATGTAGACATAAATATAAATTGAAATCCTATAATAGGAGCTATTAAATAACTAGCTACCAAAAATTTAATTCCATAATCAATTACTTCTTCATTATTGATAAATACTGCTACAGCAAGCCTTCCAAATATTAAAGATAATCCTAAAAGTAAAAATCCTATTGCTGCACTTACAATGCATGATATTTTTATGGCGGCATTCATTCTTTTATAATTTTTTGAAGCGAAATTATACCCTACAAAAGGCTGAAGTCCTTGAGAAAGTCCTATAAATACTAATATTACTAAAGTGAATATTCTTTGAGCAACACCTAATCCTGCAACTGCATTATCGCCATATACTGCAGTTAAATTATTAATAAGTATATTTGAAGCACTCATAAGTATATTATTAATAGAAACAGGTATTCCTATAGCAAATATATTAAAAGTATAATCTCTATGCAAAGAAAAATCTTTAAAATGTATTGATAGAAAAGATTTTTTTCTTAATATATGATGTATATAATAAATAGAAGAGCATGCATTTCCTATTATAGTAGCAAGAGCAGCACCAGCAACACCCATATTCATATAAAGAATCATTATAGGGTCTAGTATAATATTAATAATAGTACCCATCATCATACCTATCATAGCTTCTTTTGAAGAACCTTCAGCTCTTACAATCTGTCCCATAGCCATTTGATTAACTACAAAAGGAGCACCGAATGCTACTATCATTAAATAATCTTTAGAAAATTGATATGTATTTTGACTTGCACCTGAAATTTTTAATATATTATTCATAAATACCAAGTACACAGCCATAGAAATAAATCCGACTATTATACTTGCATAAAAAGAAAATGAAGATATTTTTTTCACACTTTCATAATCTTTAGAGCCTAATTTTCTTGATATATAAGAGCCTCCTCCTATTCCAAATATATTACCGAAAGCCATAAGAAGCAGATATATAGGCATACACAAAGATACAGCTGCTACTTGATTAGGGTCACCTGTCTGCCCTACAAAAAAAGTATCTACCATATTATAGAAAACATTTACTAACATTCCAAGTATTGTAGGAAGTGCCAGTGTAATCAGAGCTTTTGATACAGGGTAATTTTCAAATAAATCTATTTTTTTATCTGTCATTTAACAATTCCTCCTTTAAAAATAAAAATAATAATACATAGTATACTATATAATTTAAAATATAGCAAGCTATATAATTGTTTATGATACTGTAACTAAATACTTGATTTTTTATATTTTTAACCTTATAATAGACTGAGGTATATTATTATATTTTTTAGAATAAACAATTAACTATATTATTTAAGAAAGGCTAATATGTATAAATTGAATACTTATGTTGTATATCCTATGTATGGTATATGTAAGGTTATAGGAATATCAGATAACAAAGTTAATTCTAATTTAGTAGAATGTTATGTTTTAGAATGTAAAAGTGAAAATATTACATTAAAAGTACCTATAAGCAGAGTTAAAGAATACCGCATACGAAAAATAATATCTAAGGCAGAAGCTGATAATTTTTTGAATATATTACAAACAAAACCTCAGGATATAGAGAATAATTGGAAAATAAGATATCAGGAAAATGAAGAGAAGCTTAGAAGCGGAGATATTAAAGATACAATAGAAGTTGCAAGAAGTTTATTTACTAGAAACAAATTAAAAGAGCTTTCTGCAAGCGAAAAACGTTTATATGAAAAAGCTTATATGTTTATAGTTAATGAAATTAGTATAGCATTAAAAAAAGATAAAGATGAAATTGAAGATATAGTATCAAATGCTTTAGAGAAATCTGCTAAAAAATTCAAAACCAAGCCTTTGGAAAAAGAGAAGATTATCAAAGAAAAAAAAGATACTCCCAAAAATACCAAAAAAAAGAAAAAAGATACTTCTAAAGAATAATTATAGATAATAGTTTATGCTTAGTTTATTCCAATAAAAATAAAATATCTATATAAAATTAAGGAGAAATTATGTGGAGAGCTGCATATTTTATACTATCTTGTATAGTACTTACTGCAGATTATTTTATACTAAAACATTTTAATTATAAAACATTAACTGTATTTGTAATCAGTTCTGTATTTATATTTTTATTTGAATTCTTATTCATAAGAAAAAAATCTTCAAAAACAGCATTAACTTTTTTTATATCATTTTTTTTAACATTGATAACAGTTCTTTTAACTATAAGCACTATCGATGCTGTAGGAATATCACTGCCTTCAAATGAAAGACTGATTATTCTTTTTGCAGAAGGCTATTTAATTTTTGCTATTGTTATAGCATTTACGCCAAACATATCAAATATGCTGAAACTTACCAAGCCTGATAAGATAAAAACATCTAAAATATTAGATACTTCTGTTATAGTTGATGGGAGAATATATGATATAGCTGAAAAGAAATTTTTTGACGGACTTCTTATACTGCCTGAATTTGTTATTAAGGAAGTTCAATTTTTAAGCGATTCAAGAGATCCGCAGAAAAGAATAAGAGGAAGAAGGGCTTTAGAGATATTAAATAAAATGAAATCATCTAAAAATATACTTCTTTCAATAACAGATGTAGATTTTCCTAATATAAAAGAAGTAGATTTAAAACTTATTGAGCTTGCCAAAAAAATGGATGCTAAAGTTATTACTAATGATTTTAACTTAATGAAAGTGGCATCTATACATGAGGTTGATATATTAAATATCAATGATCTTGCTAATTGTCTTCATGTAGTCGTTTTGCCAGGTGAAACTATAAATATAGATTTGATAAGAGAAGGTAAAGATAAACAGGCTTTAGGATATTTAGAAGACGGCACTATGATAGTAGTTGATAATGCCAGACATTTGATAGGAAAAAATGTTGAAATAGAAATAGACAATGTTCTTCCTAAAGAGGCTGGAATGGTGATATTTGCTTCTCTAAGCAGTACTAAATCTAATAATAAAAAAAGATATGATAATTCAAATAAATAATTTTAAAGGAGTATATATATGATAATAGATTTATCTGCAAGTATATATGATAAAATACCGTCTTATCCGGGAAACCCTGAAGTTATGATAAAACATACAAATGACAGAAAAAACTCAGGATTTTATGTAACAAACATTTCTATGAGTGTTCATACAGCAACTCATGTCGATACGCCTATGCATTGCATTGAAGGAAAACCAACAGCAGAAAATATAGACTTATCTCACTATATAGGAAATGCCTACTGTATAGATATTCCTTCAAATAAAGGCGATGCTATTAAGCTTCCGTCTGATTTTGATTTTAATAAAATTAAAGGAAATGATATATTAATATTTAGAACGGGCTGGGAAAGTAAAATGGGTACAGATGAATATTTTGATTTATGGCCCTATATAGATAAAGAATTGGCGGAAAAATTAGCAGAACTAAAAATAAAAACTGTGGGGCTTGATACTCCGTCTGTTGATTCATTAGAAACAAATAATTTAACACATAAAATTTTATTCTCTAATAATATATGCATTATAGAATCTTTGGTAAATTTAGAAAAATTAAAAAATAGAAGTTTCTTTTTTAGTGCAGCACCTTTAAAAATCAGAGATGGAGAAGGTTCTCCTGTTAGAGCTTATGCTGTTATAGAATGACTTTAAATAAAAAACCATACTGAAAAAATTCGGTATGGTTCTTTTATAATCTTTTTTATTATACGGTTTTATTAGAATCTTATTCCTATCTGCCCTCCTATATCAAGTCCTCCGAAAGAAGTTTTAGGAACAATATCTTTATAATCCATAAGCGGAAAATCATAAGACATATAGATACCTAAAGTAACATTGTATAATAATAGGAAGTCTAAATTTAGTTTAAGATACGGTATCAGTAAATTATCAAATTTGCTGCGTAAATTTGCAAAATTATATTTCTCAACATTTTCACCTCCGTTTTTTTCTTTAGAATAGCTTGTGCCTCCTAGAGGAAATTTAACGCCTGCTCCTAAACCTATAGAAAGAAATAATACATCTATTTTAGGCATTAAACCTAAACTTAAGCTGTCGAATGTCAAATTGCCATTATTTAAATTTGATTCGCTGCGGTATGCAAATACATCTCTTTGATATCCTAAATCTAATGCAATACCAAGTGATAATACATTTAAATCAAAATAATAATTAGGTCTTAAATATACTCCGAATTCAAATCCTGCATCAGGTTTTAATACCTTGCTTTCTTTGCCGTCTTCGTAGAAAAAACCTATGCCGGCACCTAAAGGCACTGTCAAATCAACGCCAAAACCGCTTTTTGCCATAAGGCTTGTGCTTGCGGTTGTTATAAACAGCATTACTGCTAATATAATTTTTTTCATATTCACTCCTATTTTTTTATAAAATTAATTTATATAAAATACAAAAAAATCATATTTTGTAAAATATATAAAAACTTTGTAGGCTGTATTATATTTGATGAATTATATATGATTTCTAATTGTTTTTCAACTTTAAGATTATTAAAACATTATAACTATAAATAGAATATGTAATTATCTAATTTTCTTTTAATAATGTAATGCTGTAAAAGTCATACTTAAATTTTAAAATCTATTACAGCTCCTATTTTTTTGTTAATAATATCTGTAAACTTCATTTATAATGAATAATACCTATTTTTTTGGTTTTAAAAAATTTATTTTCTGATATACTGATATTAGTATGCAAAACAAAAACAATATAAAAAATGATAAAAACTATTATTCATTTTCTGATTATGTGAAAAATAAATTCCAAGCAAAGGTAGGTAAAATATCCATAGATACGAATTTCGGCTGTGCACATAAAATCAATGAAGGAGGATGCCGATTCTGTAATTTAAATAGCTATAAACCTCCTTATATTGCAAAAGAAGATATAAATAATCAATGGATAAACGGTGTTAAAAATTATAGAGGCAGATACCAAAAATTCTATGCATATTTTCAGCTTGGAACACCATTATCATCATTAGCCTCCAAAGAATCATTAAAGTATGCTTATAATTTAGTACATTTTAATGACTGCGTAGGGCTTATGTTCGGAGCAAGAAGCGATATGCTTGAAGATGATGTATTAAAAAAACTTAATGATTTATCTGAATCATCAGGCAAAGAAATTTGGCTTGAAATGGGGCTTCAGTCTTCAAATGATGAAACTTCAAAGTTTATTAATAGAGGACATAATTATAATTCTTTTGCTGAAATGGTAAATCATATAAAAAACAATTATAATAATATCATAATATGTACGCATATAATATTCGGACTGCCTAAAAAAATTAATAATAACAGCATAGAATTAGAAAGCAGAGATGATATGATGAAAACAGTTAAAGATGCATCATCATTAAAAATTGATGCCGTAAAATTTCATCAGCTTGATATAGTAAAAGATTCTTATTTTGAAAGCATATACAAAAAATATGATTTTCCTGTTTTAGATGAAGATTTTTATATAGAATTAATGACAGATGCTGTTTCTTTTACACGCTCCGATATTATAATATCCCGTTTAATGGGAGATAGTTTGGGAGATAGTTTAATAGCTCCTAAATGGAAAAAATCAAAAAGCGAAATAATAAATCTTATAACAAAAAAAATGAAGGAAAAAAATATAGTTCAGGGTATAAATTTTATGCATAATACTTTTTTATCTTCATAGTATTTAAAAATAAAAATATAATTTGCAAACATATATAAATTGAATATACTATTTTTTATATATAAAAATTTAAGGATAATTTTATGAAAAATATAGAAAATAAAAAAGATTATTTATTAATAAAACTGCTGTTAGGCATAGCTATAGGAGTTGTAATAGGCATATTATCAAATGCTGCTGTGATTAATGTTGTGCAGTCTATAAAGTATGTACTTAATCAGGTAATATCATTTATGGTGCCTTTAATAGTATTAGGATTTATAGCTCCTGCCATTACCAGAATGGGAAATAAAGCAAATAAAATGCTTGGCGTTATGCTTGCACTTGCATATCTTTCTTCTGTGGGTGCTGCTTTGTTTTCAGTTATTGCAGGATATGCTATTATACCGAATTTGAATATAGCTTCAAATGTTGCAGGAGGAAAAGCACTTCCTGAAATGATATTTAAATTAGATATTAATCCGCTATTTCCTGTAATAACAGCATTATTTTTAGCTATATGCGGAGGAGTTGCTATAGTTAAAACTAAATCTCAGTATTTTGAAAATTTATTAGATGAGCTTAATAATATAATTTTATTTTTAGTAAATAATATAGTAGTACCGATACTTCCTTTTTATATAGGCTCTACTTTTGCTACTTTATCTTATGAAGGAACTATAATTAAAAGTATTCCTATATTTTTAATCATCATAATAATAACAATAGCAGGACATTTTATATGGCTTACGGTTTTATACACTATAGCGGGAATTATATCAAAGAAAAACCCTATAAGAGTATTAAAGCATTACGGACCTGCCTACTTTACCGCTGTAGGAACTATGTCATCAGCCGCCACCTTGCCTGTAGCTTTAAAATGTGCAGGCAAATCTGATGCTTTGGATAAAGATATTGTAGACTTTGCTATACCTATGGGAGCGACTATACATTTATGCGGTTCAGTATTAACAGAAACTTTTTTTGTTATGACTATATCTAAAATATTATATGGGCATATTCCTCCTATAGGCACTATGATTTTATTTATTATACTTCTAGGCATATTTGCTGTAGGTGCTCCGGGAGTGCCCGGCGGAACTGTAGTTGCATCTTTGGGTATAATAATTTCAGTTTTGGGATTTAACAATGACGGAACTGCTTTGATACTTGCTATATTTGCATTACAGGACAGTTTCGGAACTGCATGCAATGTTACAGGAGACGGGGCTTTGGCTTTAATGCTTCAGGGTATTTTTAAAAAAGATAAAACTAGTTAAAAAATATTTATATATAAAAGTCAGTCTTAATTTAGTATTTAATTCTAAATTTATTGGAATATTAGTATATGAATAAAAAAATATATGAATTAATGTTTTTTATATTAGGAATATTTTTATTATTATCAGGAATAATAGGATTTATTTATCTTTTTAAGACTTCAAAAAATTATAAGCATACCGTATGCATAGTTGAAAAGTATAATAGAAAAAAAGTATATAAATATAGAAAGTTAAGATATGAAAATACGATGCTGATAAGCTATGAAACTGATAAATACGGAAAGCTGTATACAACTTTAAAAAGCTATTATCCTTTTAGAAAAAAAGGAGATAAAATAGCTTTATGGTATGAGCCTGATAAGCCTAGAAATATAAAACTTCCTTTTTCTGAAATATGTATTTATATTTTACTGACAGCTTTGGGACTAATATCTTTATATGCAGGAATTATAATAATTAAAAATAAAGCTGATATATAAGCTTGCAAAAAAGATGAATTATAATATACTAAACATCGCTTATTTATGAAAAAGTTTTTTATTTTTTTATGTATAATAAATATTTTTTGCGTCAGGCTTTATCCTCAAGTTTTCAAGCCGTTTAGAAAGCTATATACTATACAAACGAAAAAATTTGAAATTATATTTCCTATAGAGTCAAGGAGAACTGCAGAGAATCTTGCAAAAACTGCTGATAATATATACGAAAAATATTCTAAAATTTTAAATAGCACTGTAAGAGGAAAAATAGCAATAACTATAACTCCTGATTTTAATTTATTTAATTCAGCTGCTATGATACTCCCTTATTCAAGTTTAATACTTTATGATACAAATTTAGATGAGAACTTTACCAGCTACAGTAATAATTTTGAATCAGTATTTATACATGAACTCACTCATTTGCTTTCAATGACTTCAGAAAATACAGGACTTTCTACTAAGATATTAGGCAATTGGGCATCATTTGTGCATATTAATGCTATGCCTTTTATGATTGAAGGAGCTCCTGTGAGTATGGAAAGTTTTACAGGTTTCGGCAGGGCTAATGATCCTTTAGTAAAACAGAGATTAAGACAGGATATGTTTGAAGGAAATTTCAGAACTCCTATTCAAGTTTCCTATGTTTGGACTAAAATGCCTTATGGAAATGTTTATTATGAATATGGAGGCTTATTTTCAAAATATCTTCAGGAAAGATTCGGAATGGAAAAGTATAATGAGTTTTGGAATAGAATGCATACTAAACTTCATTTTTCTTTTTTGGTTTATAATTCAGGAGTTTACGGAGCTTTTAAAAAGGTATACGGCATTAAGTTTAATGAAGTATGGTATGACTTTCAAAGCTCTCTCGCATTAGAAAATATTAATCCAAGCGAAAATATGAAAGTAAATGATAAGGAAACTTTTATTAATGATATTTATTCTTATGATGATACAGTTTATTATATAGACGGAGATATCGGAGCATTATACTCATATAAAAAAGAAAGAAATAATCAGGATAATAAAAAAGATTTGAAATTGGAATTTTTAATAGACAGAGGATCTGAAAGTTTGGATATATCAAAAGACGGAAAAAATGCTCTGATAGTTTCTGTAATGTACAGCGGAGGACTTTATAAATATATCATTAAAGAATATGATTTAAATAAAAAAATAAGAACAAAAAGAAAATGGTTTGATTTGCAGTATGCAAGATATTTCAAAGAAGGCATAATAGGCGTATCAAAAGATTTGCATAATTCTATTTTAGTATATATAAATGAAAATAATGAAAAAGAAATTTTACTTCCTGCTAATGATAATTTCGGATACAGTTCGCCTGCTGTTATTGATGATAATAATATAGCATTGATAATTACAGAAAACGGAATAAAGCATTTGGCAGTATTTAATTATAATAATAAATCTATTAAATATATCGATACTAAAGATAATACTCTTAATTATGTAAGATATTTAAGGCATTCAAATAATAAACTTCTATTTTCTTATAATAATGATGACAGATATTATAAACTTGGAGAAATAGATTTAAATAATAATAGTATGAAGCTTTATACTAAAGATTATTCAGGCGGTGTATTTTCTGCTGTTTATGCAGGAGAAGATATTTATTATAAGGGAAGATTTTCAGAGTATGACAGTATTATGAGATATACTGATAAAGAATCCATATCAAAAAAAATTGAATATACTGATAAAGAAATAAATAAATATGAGTTTAATCCCGAAATGGAGCTTGGAAATTATAATGCTTTTAAATATTTAAAGCCTTGGGCTATGTGGATTCCTCTGCCTCAGATTAATAATACATTTCCTTTAATTATTAATGGGCTTGGAATATTATCTTATATATCTACTCCTGCATTAAATAATTTAGCTTCAATTTGGATAGGATATGATATACCTTCTAATTTTCTTCAAACCGAGCTTACTGTTACATCTTTTAATTTTCTTTATCCTTTATATTTCGGATTTAAAAGCGATGTGGTATATTCTTCTTATAACTATTGGAGATTAAACTCTTATATTGCTATGCAGTTTATCCTTAATACTGAAAGCGATAAGCTTTATTTTTTACTTGAACCTTCAGTTATAGGAGCTTTATTTTCAGAATTTGTTAATCCTAAAACCAATACTTCATCAGCATTTAATTGGAAATATTCTTCATATACTTTCAATGTTTCTTTAAAAGCTTCAATGATTTTCAGAGTTCAAAATGATAAGCCTTATAGAGATGATTTAGTAAATATTACAGTTTATCCTACATATTCAATTAAATATAATAAATTTGCAGTAGATTTCAGCACTAAGTTTCAGACAAGATATATTCCTATAAGGGCAAGTTTTTACGGTTCTTATGCATTCGGTACAAATACCGCATTTGACGGAGCTTCTGCAGTATTTGGGGCAAGAGAAGTAAAGGCACCTGAAGAATTTTATGCTTATGTGCAAAACAAAAAATATAAGTCAAATTATTTTTTAGGAGGAGATATTGAGCTTTTAGGTTATTTGAGTTCTCATTTTAATTTAAGCCATATATATTTTGATAATTTCTTTGCATCTTTATCATATAGATATGCATACTTCTCTAAAGATTATATGCATTCTGCAGCATTGAAATTAGGTTTTAATGCAAGTATTCCTGTTTCAGGACATCAAAATATTGTAACAGGAGAGCCTTATATAATGTTTGCTTTAAATCTGCCTAAAAAAATAGATGATAATACATTAAAAAATTATCCGTCATTAAATGATATTTATGTAGGACTAGGTGTTCAAATGTCTTGGTAATTTTTTAATAATTAATAATAAAAAAATAGTATTTTTGATAAATAAATATATTTAAATAAATTATTTTTTATATATAATTAATTATATTATATATTCTAAATTAATGATATATGAATTATTATAATTTTATCAATAATATGAAAGCAGATTCAGGACTTTCCTTTCTTAAAAAACTTAATTTTGAAACTTTAGAATATAATGATGAATATTTTTATGACTGCATTAAAAAAATAAAAGATAATAAAGAGTTAAATATAAGATATAATGATACTGCTATAATTCAAATACTAATAGATTCCTATATAGATGAATATGCTTATAATGGAGATGATGAAAGTTTTGAAAATGTTATAGCGGGAATTAATTCTATACTTATAAAAAACAGCGGTAATTTATATGCTAGAAACAAAGCTGCTTTTTTATACTATACAAAATATATTTATAATTTTGATAATATTTATTATGATTTGGCATTAGATCATATAAATAAAATAATACATCATAATAATGAGATAAGTTATTTTATTTTAGCAATACTTTATCATTTTAAATATATTAATACTAAAGACAATGAATATTTTAATAAATCTTTAGAATGCTATAAACAAGTATTAACTTTAATAAAAAATGATATTAATTTAAGCTATAATATTTTTTCATTATATAAATACAAATATTCTAATGCTGAAAAAGAAAAATATTTTGATATTGCAGCTGAAGCATATTTGAATATTTTAGATTTTGATAATGATAATATTTTTGCATTATACTATACAGCTAAATTATATAAGGATAAATTTTTATTTACTAAAAATTCTGATTATTATTTGCTTGCTGTAAATTATTATATAGAATTATATTATGTAAATGATGATATCAATACATTAATTAATGTTGCTTTTTTGCATGCAATTATGTTTAAATACAGCAAATATATATATTTCTATGATGATGCCGTTTCAATATTAGAAAATATAGAAAACTGCAGTAATTATTATAATATTTTAGGATATACTTATGCTGTAAAATATGATTTAACAAAAGATATAGAAGATTTTATTTTAGCTATGAATTATTATGATAAAGCTAAAGATACAGATAATAATGCATATTATTTTATGGCTCATCTATATATATTATGCTATAAAAATACTTTAGATGATTTGTATTTTAATGCAGCTATTTCTTCATTCAATCATTTAGATTTAAATGAATGCGATATATTAAACTCAATTGCCTACTTGTATGAAGTTAAATTTAATATAACTAAAAACAAAGAAGATTTTGACAATGCTATGCTTTTTTATAATAAGGCAATTAACATTGACAGCAGTTATTTTTATACTTATATTAACAGATTTGAGTTATACCGATTGGCATTTAATTATTTTAATGATTCAAATTATTTTACATTATCATTAAATGATTATGAAACTTTATTAAATGACGGAGTATTAGATTCTGACTATATTTTAAAATATTATGCTGATTATAATATGGGATATTTTTATTATTATTTATATTTTGAAAGTTTAAAAGATAATTTTGAAATATCTAATTATAATTTAAGAGATGATTTTTTTACTAAATCATTATTATTTTTCAGCCGTTCAAATTCTTTTATTGCCGTAAGCGAACTTTACAGATTAAAATATATAGAAGATCATAATACAAATAAATATTTTGATTTATCATTAAAATATATAGATAAGCATTTTAAAAATTTCAAATATGATATGAAAACTTTATCTCAGAAAGCTATACTTTATTATGAAAAATATAAAATAAAAAAAGATATAAAAGATTATAATACGGCTTTGGATAATTTTAATTATGCATTAGAAATCAATCAGTATGATAAAACATTATATTATAATTCGGCACTTCTTTATCATTTAAGAATAATTGAAAGCAGATTTGAAGATTATAAATTAGCTGAAAGCAATTATCTTGAGGCTATTAATATTGATAATATGTATTATTCTGCTATAGAAAATTTGGGATTTTTATATTATATAGTTTACGGAGTTTATAATGTTAATGGAATATTTAATAATTCTCATTCCTGCTTTGAAGCTATACTATATAATAATGAAAATTCATTAACAGCATTAGAAGGGCTTGGAGATTTATATATTTTAAAAATATCTAATAATGATTTAGACAGAGAAACAAAATACCAATATATTATAAAATGCATAGAATATTATGATAAGGCTGTAAATTATGGTATAGGCATCAATTCTATTTATAAAAAATTAAGCTCTGTTTATTATATGCTATTTACTGAATATGATGATAAGGCTTCTATAAACGATTATATTGATAAGTATACTTCCCTTTTAACAGATAATAAGGTATTAGCAAATAAGTATTTATTTATATTAAATAATGTTATGTATGATATTTATAAAAATAATAAATATCTTATAAAAGCAGGAAAATACTTAAATAATTTTAGCAATGATATACTTTCTATAAAGCTATGCATAGATTATTTTCAGTATTTATTTAAAATTACTAAAAAAATAAAATATGCATTATTTACTTTATTTTATTTGGAATATATTTCAGGTATAGAAAATAACAATATAGATTATTATTTTAATATGGGAAATTTATATTATAGTATATTTTTAAAAACTAATAATTATGAGTATATAATTCATTCATTTCATTGCTACAGCAGAGTTTTGGATATTAATAATAATTATCCTAAATGCAATTATAATAAAGCTTTAATATTAAAACATTTATTTGAAAAAACTTTGAAAATTGATTATATAGAAAATGCATTTCATAATTTGTATAAATCTGTAAAACTCGGCAATATTAAAGCATATTCATTGATTGGGGATATATATTTACTTTTGTATAAAAAACAAAAACAAGATGATGAGTATCTTGACAAAGCTATATATAATTATAATTTGTCTATAGATAATAAATATTATGGTAAAAATGATTATGAAGTATATTTCAGCATTGGAATTTGTTATTATTTTAAATATAAGAAAAACAGAGAAGTAAATGAATATTATAATAATTCTTTAGAATATTATAAAAAGGCATTAGCCGTTAATAAAAAAAATATAAAAATAAAAAGATTTATAAAGTATCTTCAAATAATAAAAAAATTTCCTTATTCTTCATCTTAAATAAAAACAGCATAATAATACTATCAATTTGATTTAAATATAATATAAAGATATAATAGTAAACATAATATATTTATATAATGGGGGATAATATGAATTTCAATTTTTATATGCCTAGTAAATTAATATTCGGATGCGGCTCATTAAATAAACTGCATAAGCAGAAATTACCCGGCAAAAAAGCATTAATAGTTACAGGCGGAACTTCTATAAAAAAGTACGGATATTTAAAAAGATTAGAAGAAGAGCTCGATAAAGCTAATATAAGTTACTGCTTATTTGATAAAATTCTTCCTAATCCTATTAAAGAACATGTAATGGAAGGTGCAGCTTTATCAAAAAAAGAAAACTGCGATTTTATAATAGGTATAGGAGGCGGCAGCAGTATTGACTCTTCAAAATCTATTGCTATTATGGCTTCTAATGAAGGCGATTATTGGGATTATATATTCGGAGGCACAGGCAAAGGCAAGAGCATACCGAATGATCCTCTTCCTATAGTTGCTGTAACTACTACTGCAGGAACAGGAACAGAGGCAGATCCTTGGACTGTAATAACTAATGGAAAAGAAAAAATAGGCTTCGGATATGAAAAAACTTATCCCTATCTTTCTATAGTTGATCCTGAACTTATGAAAACAGTGCCCCCTCTGCTTACAGCTTATCAAGGTTTTGATGCTTTGTTTCATAGTACAGAAGGATATATAAATAAAATAGCAAGTGAAATGAGCGATTTATTTGCATTAAAGTCAATAGAACTTATAGGAAAAAGTTTGCCGAATGCCGTAAAAGACGGAAATAATATGAAGGCAAGAGAAGATGTTGCTATGGCTAATACCTTATCAGGAATAGTTGAAAGTATTTCAAGCTGCACAGCCGAACATTCTATTGAACATTCTTTAAGTGCTTATTATCCTAAACTTGAACATGGTGCAGGGCTTATTATAATCAGTAAAGAATATTATACTATTATTGCTGCTTCTAATGTATGCAATGAAAAAATGATAAATATGGCAAAGGCTTTAGGCAGAAAAGATGCTGATAAACCTACAGATTTTGTAGAGGCTTTGACAGATTTACAAAAAGCATGCAATGTTCATAATTTAAAGCTTTCAGATTACGGCATAAAAAAAGAAGAACTGCCTGATATAGCTAAAAATGCAAGATTTGCTATGGGCGGATTATTTCAATGCGATCCTCATAATTTTACAGATGAAGAAGTATTAAATATATTAGAAAAATCATATAAATAAAAATCACTTTTATAATAGTGCTGTAATTTTTATAAAAATGCAGTGCTATTATAATATTTTTAAATCATACCAATACTAAAAACATTAATGCAAAATAAAAAATATATTCTTAATTTTTATTATTTTTTCAAATCTCAGTAATTTAAAATTTTTATATTTCTAGTATTTAAATATATAAGCATAAAATATGCAGTCCTTATAATATCTTATATTTTTTATTATATATGTATATTATTTAAGGAGCATTTTTTATGTCATTTGATTTTAAGCTTATAGTAAGAGATAAATATTCTGAAGAGATATTTGATATTATAAATACCGCAGAGAATATAAAATCTGATGATATAAAAACTGATTATAAGGTATCTGACGGAAACAGATATTATTCTATAAAAACAGGTATAGGAAATATTTCGAGCGGAAGATCATTTAATATAGGAATTCCAATTTATGAGTATAGAAATGATTTAGGTTCTTGGGTAAAAATTGAAGAGCAATATACAAAATATACAAGTATGATTTTATCCAGTAATATTAAAAGATATTTTATAAGAACTATATTTGAAAATGAAATTTATGAGGCAGAATATATTATTAAATCTGTAGGCGGATATAATATTAAATATATAAATAATTTAGGCATTATAGATATTTCGCTTGAGGCATTGGATAAAGTATTTTTAAGACAGAAAGAAGAAGAATATGAATTAATAATTTCAGAAGAATATAAACAGGATATAAATTATAAATCTTTAAGTTTAGTGCCTGTTCCCTTAAGTTTTAATTTGGAGTTTATAGTTATAGGAGGAGAGCTGAAATTTCTATTTGCAAACAGACAGAATTTCGCAGTAGAATGCTCTGCTGAATTAAGAAACGGAGTTTATAATATAGATTTTGACGGAGAGAAATTAAATATAAATTCTGTTGCTTATAATTATAAGGGGATTCAGCCAGAACTCAATGTAGGAAATAATATACTTTATTTAGAAAGCAATCAAACCTGCATTAAGGCTTCTATAAGATATAAAAGAGGTATTCTAATATGATAAATAAAATGCCTTATCATTTTTTAAGAAATAAAATATACAAACTTCCTCCTGCACCTTATACTAAATTTGAGGAGTTTGCTAATTATATAAAGATTAATGATAATATATATACTGAGAATGCTTATAATACATATTTAAGTTATGAGTTTAAAGTTAATAAAAGAGGCGGAGATGTAAGTAAAGTAAGTTTCAGCACTCCTTCAAATTATTTTAATATTAATGACAGAGTTGAATATTATCTTAACGGCAGAAAAAGATTTGCAGGATATATAGAGAGTATAGATAATGCAGGGCTTAATTTAAGTATTATTCCTATATGGGGAAAACTTCTTCATCAGTATATACAAGGCAATTTAATATTAGAGCATACTAAAGGGGCATTGGATATAGTTTTATCATTAAAAGAAAAAATTGAAGAGATGGGAATAATATTTGATGAAGAAAATATAAAGCTTAATAATGATAAAAACATAACAATATCATTCAGCGGAAAAAATATTTCTGATATACTTGATGAGGTTGAAAAAAATATGTCTGATACTTGGTGCTGGGGAGTAGATTTTGATAATAATTTTTATTTTAAAGAGTTTTCAGATATGCCAAGCAAAAAATTAAATTGGCATAATAATGATTTTTCAGAAAGCTATTATGAAGAAGATTCTGCTGATTTGGTAAGCCGATATATTATAAAGATGAAAGACAGCATTACTGATGATGAAGGAAATGAAAAAGAAGTATACAGAACTCTTCCTAAAATAGTAGGAGCAGATAAACTCTATCCTCAAATACCTTTAGAAAAAGAAATAGGAATAAAGACAGATATATTTGAAATAGAATATAAATTAGAAAATTATGATTTAGCATACAATTATGCATATCAGTTTTTGACAAATCAAACAAAGAAAGAAATTATTAAAATAAAAAGCCTTAATCATAAAAATTATGATTTGAATATTAATGAATGTATAGAATGCATATTAAAACCTGTTAATAATTTTTATCAGATTATAGATTTTAATGATTTCACAGAAACAGAAAGCAGATTAAATAAAATTTATTCTTCAGACATTATAAATATTGATGAGCAAATAGAGTATAAAAAATATCCTAATTATAAACAGCAATATTCTGTAGCACTTTCGGATATAGATAAATACTATAAGCAAATTTGCAGTCAAAGTTATAATATCAATAAAATAGTTATATTTTTTTCTGACGGTATTCAAGATAATAAGGATAAACAAACAAAATCATCAAATATTTCAGCTGTATTTCAAATTGAAGATAAAGAACATTCACAAAGAAAATATTTTACTAATGGTTTCGGAGTATTTGATGTAAGGGGATATGATAAAAGAGATATTATAATAACTTCTGAGAGAGGCAATATACTTTATGAAAAGTTTATATGTTTTTTTGATGCTGCTTCAAGAAGTATTGATATGAATATAAGAACCATTGATTATAAATTTAAAAATAATGCTCTTAATATAGATTTGGAATTATCAAAGATGAATGTAAATCTTATTAATTATTTATATAATCAGGAAGAAAAAAGAAAGAATCTTGAGAAAGTTCTAAACGGATAATTATACAAATAGGTTTATAAATATGACTAATAATTTTTTAAAAGATACATATAAAAATATTGAAAATACAAATAAAGAACTTATAAATACAGAAAATATTATAAAAAAAATAAACTCGGCATACGAATCTTCTTCATTTTTTAAAGGCTCAAAAGAAATATTTGATTCTTTAACATCATCGGCAGAAGAAACTAAAACAGCAGTAGATAATACTTCAGATTCTCTTAATTCTCTTGATAAGAATATAAAAGATATTGATGTAAAAAATTTTACTAATGATATAAAGAGTTCTCTTTCATCTATATTAAGTATATATAAAGATTTAAGTTCGGTATTTTCTATTTTTTTTGATGATGATTTAACTTTTTATGATAAAAAAATAGAAACGGCAAAAAATAAACTTAAAGAGTTTGATGATTATAAAAGAGAGTTAAAAGAAAATAAAAAAACAGAAGATGATGAATATTATGAAAATTATTTAGCTAGGCTTGATGAAGAATTAGAATTAGCAATCAATAATAATGATGTTATGAGTGAAGAAGCTATAAGAATAAAGCAGGAGGAGTTAAAGAAAAAACAGGACAAAGAAAAAGAAGATTTACAAAAAGAAAAAGATATACAAAATCAAAGAAAATTATTAGAAAGAGAATTAGCACAGGCTGAATATGATAAGGCTTATGCAAAATGGGATAATAATGTAAAACTTGCTGAAATGGAAAAATCTAAAGCAATAGCTGATGCTTTTTTAATACCTTCTCTCACTATAGCTCAGTCAGCTTTAGGAACTGCCACTTCATTTGCTCAGGGAGGACTTGCAGGATTTGCGGCCGGACTTATAGTATCAGCTGCTGCAGTATCTTCTGCAATTTCTGCCGCTTCAGGAGTAGTATCATCTGCAAAAGCATTGGATAATATAAAATCGAATCCTCCTAAGGCTCCTCAGTTTGCATTCGGAAGTGCAGGATATATTATTCCAGACGGAGGTTCTGCTATAGTAGGAGAAATGGGTGCAGAAATAGTGACAAATAAATCAGGAAAAATCTCAGTTCAAAGTAATGCACAGCTTCAAGAACAAAGTTTTTCTAAAGGAGATATTTGGAATATTACTATAAATGTAGAGCAGGCTTTGAATCCTGATGAAGTTTATAGGCTTATGAACAGCTATAAAGCTAGAAACAGTCAAATGTACACAAGATAAAATAAAATTATGGTATTCAAATTTATTTAATATGAATTATAATAATTTTAAGGAGATTTTTATATGCCGAAAATTATTATGCAAATAGAAATTGATGATGAGTTAAAAAAAAATGCTGATGAGCTTTTTAATGAATTAGGTTTGGATACTAATACTGCTATTAATATATTTTTAAAAAAATCTATAAGTAATCAGTCAATTCCTTTTAGAATCAAAAGAAATAAAAAATATAATTTTTATAATAAAAAAAATATTGATTTATTAAAAAGCAGATATAACAATTTAAAAAAAGGAGATGGTATTGAAGTTAAGGAATTAATTGATGAATAAAAAAATAGTATTTGAAAAAGATGCTTTTGATGAATATATTTATTGGCAAAAAAATGATAGAAAAATTTTGCATAAAATAAATGAATTAATAAAAGATATACAAAGAAATGGTGCTTTACAAGGTATAGGAAAACCAGAAAGATTAAAAGGAGATTTATCAAATTTATATTCGAGAAGAATTAATAAAGAACATAGATTAGTGTATTTTATAGAAAATGATTCAATATTTATAACAGCTTGTAAAACTCATTATTATGAATAATTGACTTTTTTAATAATTACCTTAAAGGTGCTTTCGATATACTCACCTTTATATCATCTAATTTATTCATTTCTGTATTTTTTAAGTGAAGTACTTTTCTTATATATTCTGCAGCTGCTTCCTTTGAGAAAATATGCATCTTCATCTTTATTATCTTTTTCAATGGCTTCATCGCATAGCTTTATTGCTTCTTCAAAATATTTTCCTTCTATTAGATTTTTTATTTTTGTTCTTAATTTTTCAGTCATAAAATAATCCAAAATATTTTTTATTTATTATAAAGCATTATAGAAATATTAAAAACAATATATTAATAGTAAAACATTATTATAAATAGAAATTTCTAATCAAATTTACTTGAAATTATAAAAAAATATTAATATAATATCCCCTATGTGTTTTTGATATATCAAAATGTATAGTGTTAAAAAATTATATCTGTTTTTTAATTAAAAAACAGAATAAGGAGTTAAAATGGCTTCAATAATTATTGTAGGTACTCAATGGGGTGATGAAGGCAAAGGAAAGATAGTTGATTATCTTGCTGATAAATGCGAATATATTGTCCGTTCTCATGGCGGAAGCAATGCAGGTCATACTGTTATGGTAAATAATGTTAAATATAAATTAAGACTTCTTCCTTCTGGAATACTTCATAAAGATAAAATTTGTGTTATAGGAAACGGGGTTGTAATTGAACCTAAAGTTTTTTTAAGCGAAATTGATGATCTTATGAAAAAGAATGTAAATATATCAAACCTTAAAATCTCAGACAGAGCCCATATAATTATGCCTTATCATAAAATATTAGATGAGATGCAGGAAGCTGATTTAGGAGAAAATAAACTCGGCACTACTAAAAACGGAATAGGTCCCTGCTATATGGATAAAGCCAGCCGTTTGGGTATAAGAATATGCGATATTATAAATAAAGAAACATTCAAAAAAAAATTAAAGTTTAATGTTGAGCTTAAAAATAAACTTCTTAAAAAACTTTATAATCATGAAGGCGTTGATTATGATAATCTTTTAAAAGAATATTTAGAATATGCCGATAGATTAAAGCCCTATATTGCAGATACATCTATTATATTAAATAAAGCCGTTAAAGAAAATAAAAATATACTTTTTGAGGGTGCTCAGGCTACTATGCTTGATTTGGATTATGGAACCTACCCTTTTGTAACCTCATCTAACCCTTCAGCAGGAGGAGCTTGTACAGGTTCTGGAATTGGTCCTAGCAAAATCGATAATGTTATAGGAGTTGTTAAGGCTTATTCTACAAGAGTTGGAGAAGGTCCTTTTCCTTCAGAGCTTTTTGATGATGTCGGACAGTTTATAAGAGATAAAGGAGGAGAATACGGCACTGTTACAGGAAGGGCAAGAAGATGCGGCTGGCTTGATGCATGCGTTGTAAAATATGCTTCTTATGTAAACGGGCTTGATTCCATAGCTTTAACAAGACTTGATATATTAGATGAATTAGATAAATTAAAAATATGCATTGCCTATAAATATGAAGGCAAGATATTGGAAGGATATCCTGCTGATTTGGAAATACTTTCAAAAGCTGAGCCTGTATATGAAGAATTTGACGGCTGGAAAACAAGCATAAAAGATATAAGAGAATATGATAAACTCCCAGAAAATGCAAAAAAATATTTAAAAAGATTAAGCGAAATAATTGAAACAGATATATCTATTGTATCAGTTGGAGCTGAAAGGGAAGAGACTATAATAGTTAAAGATATTTTTTAATTATTTATTTTCTGATTATTATAATTATTAAAGCCTGTATTTATTATATATGAATGCAGGTTTTTTATTTTTATAAATTAATTATATTAAATATATTTAACTTATAATAGCTTATATTTTTTATTATATATTAATAAATAAAATTATTAATTAAGGATTTATATTTATGAAAGATAATAAAGTTCAATTAAAGCAGTCAAAAATAGAAAAAATTATAGAAGAATATGACAATAAATTAAAATATAAAAACAAAGAGATAGAAAGATTAAATGATGAGTTAAATAGAGCAGCAACAAGCAGTTATAATTCAGGCATTCCAAATACAATATACAATAGAGGAGATGAAAGCGATGATTTTTCATTTCCTCATAAATGGGCATTAACTTGCAAAAGAATGGAGAGCTCTATTTATCTTGAGCCTATACTGCAGTTTTACAGAGGAGTTTTTAATTCTTTTAACTATTTTTTAGAAAAGCCGAAAGAATGCGAAAATAATGAAAAGATAAATAATGCATATAATTTTTTTATAAGCCAATTTGAAAGAGCAGGAGGACTTAAAAATTTAATAGTTAATGTTTCTTATAATGCTTTAGTTTACGGATTTTGTTTTTTCACTCCTAAATTAGAAGTTCTGTCTGCTAAATCTTACGGATTCAAAGGAAGGATTGACGGACTTAGGGGATTTAAATATTATGATCCTTCTTCAATATATAAATTTAATTTTTACGAAGATGATGCTGATGAAATAAAAAGTATAGGCATAATAAAAAGCCGTAAAGAATTTTTTAAAGACTATTATAATTATGATGAAGCATATATTACAGATATAAATTTTGATTTGGCAATAGCAGGATATGCAAGTTATGGAAGTATTGAAGGCGATATTATAGGAAAGCCTTTTTTATACAGTGCATATTCTCTTTGGCAGATTTTAGAGTCTATGGATAATAGTTTTAACCGTAATTTAAAAAATATAGGAGAGCATAGTTTTAATTTTATAGCTAATACAGAACTTAATGACAGCAAAAGAAAAGAAGCAGAAAGAGAAATAAGAAATTTTATAAATAACGGCGGAGGAATTTTTATTTCAAAATACGGCAGGATTGAAAAAATAGAAAGTATTGATGCTGATGAATGGTATAATTTTAGAGATAGTATGCTTTCAGCACTATTTAAAAATAAGGGGGTAGATATTAAAGCACTTGGTTTAAATAAAGGATCTACCAAATCTTTAGCAGAACTTACTCAGGATAATGCACTTCTTACAGCAAGCGATATAGTGTCAGGTATAATAAATTATATAAATAACAGCTTCATTAAAAGATATTTTGATTTAAATTTTAAAAGTTTAAGGCTTTCAGGCGAATGCGATTATTTTAGGATTACGCATTCTGTATCAGAGAAGTAATTTATAATTTGGGGCTGTCCTAGATAACTAAAAAAGCTCCTTTTTTGCTAAATTATATATAAT
>NZ_CAJTQJ010000019.1 GCF_910578695.1 uncultured Brachyspira sp. | reverse complement strand
AGAATAATATTAATTTTTTTATTTGTATTTTAATAGTAGAATACTATGGAGTTTATATATGAAGAGTAAAATATGTATATCTTTTATTATAATTTATACTTTAGCTTTAATAATACTCTCTATATTAGGAAATAAAACTAGAAAAGGATATTTAAGCGAATTTAAATTTGATGAAATTCATATTAATCAAACTTTAGAATTAAATAATTTAGATATCGAAGAAACTAAAAAATTATTCACTATAGATAATCAGTTAGATAATAATGCTTTAATTAATTATATATTTACAAATGAGGCAATTACAAATTATAATTATGGTTTTAAATTAAAATATTACAGTAAAATATTCAGACATAGCGATATTTACGGAGTTTATATTGATACTAATAAAGTCTTACAAGATAATTCTTTCATTAAAGAAATTAATATGGATAAAAACGGCAGTCCTTTTGGTAATTTAATTTCTGATAAAATAATAGATTTTGAAAAAATTGATAATGTTAATTATACATTAAAAATTAAATATTCATTAATAATTTATTTAATTTCATTTTTAATTATTATTTCGTTATTTATAATGCTGAAATATTATAAAATAATTAATGATAAAATATATTTTTTATTACTTATTATCATAGCGGTATTTTCCATTTTTATAAGAATATACTGGGCTAGCAGACAAGATATGATGCATGGTGATGAATATTATAGCATAATAAGTTCTAACCGCTCACAATATTTTAGTAATGCTAATAAATATAATAAAATTGTAGGTTTTGACATTATAAAAGATATTGGATTTAATGATAAAACTTTAAAAGATGCACTTTTAGATATAAAGGAACTATATAAAGATTCTAAAGATTCATTTATATCAAATATTTATTATATATTATTAAGAACAGCATTTATAGGCAGAGAAGCATATACAATAAAAAATATGATAATCACAGGAACTATATTAAATTGTATATTTTATATAATATCATTTATATTTATATACAAGATTTTGAAACTTATATTCGGAAATAATAGAGAAATAATATTACCTTTAATTCTAATCTTCTCTATATCAGAGATGTCTGTAAGTTTTTCTATGTTTTTAAGACCATATCAAATGCAGGAAACTTTTTTTGTAGTTATAACTTTTATTGTATTGAATACTATTTATAACAATAACTATTCTGTAAAAAATTTCATATTGACTACAATTATAGCATCAATATCATATTTAACATTATATTCTTCTATGTTATTTATTCTTATATTATCTGCAATGTTATTTATTAATTATTGTATTAGCTATATTAATAAAAAAAATATAACTTTTATTAAACCATTACTTGAAATAAACAGCTATAAAATAATATTATATTATGCTGCATCATTTATATCAGCATTATTTTTATCGCAATTATTATATATGAAATTCTTTGATACTTTATTAAATGCAGGAAATAGAGCTTCTAACAGCATAAAATTACCAATTAATTTACCAGACTTTTTTAATAAACTTATATTTTGCGACATATTACATATAGTAATAGTATTATTAATAGCAGCAATAATATTACAAAAGTTTAAAATAACAAAAACTATAATTTCTAATGATAAATATAAGATAATGATTTTTATTTTTATATCTGCATTAATTTATTCTGTTATATCTAGTATAATATCTCCGTATAATGCAGCTAGATATTCAGGAAGCAGCTATATTCTTATATTATTTATAATTCCAATTATAATAGCATTAATACAAAGTAATAAAATAATAAGAACTTTAGTCTTAATATATTTATCTATTACATTTCTATCAAATATACTTACTGAAAATAGATTTAATAGTTATGACAATTATTTTGAAAAATCTGATAAAAATCTAGCATTTGACAATAATAGCAATATATATTTTTATAATAAAATGCTTCCTGTACAATATATAAACTATATAAATACGAATTCATACTGCACTGTAATAACAAATGAATCAGATTTTTCAAATTATATATCTGATAACGATTTTTATTTTTTTATTAATACAAACTATAATTCAATATACAGCAATAATTTTTTTAAAAGCTACAATTTTAATTACTGCGGTGAACTATTATACGGCATAAAAATATATTATCTAACTAAAAAATAGAAAATGCCCAAAAACTCCAAAAAGTTATTAAAAAAATCCTTGACTTTTTTATTATTCATAGTACAATAGTATGCAAATATTAAACAGTTTTTAGGAAAAATAAAAATGTATAATATCAGTTTTTATATCAAAAATAATCTTTCAAGGCGTTAAGCCTCTATTTTATTCTTTATATTTCTTAAGCAAATTAAATATTATTCTTTTTATGGTATCATTTTAAATTATTATAGGAGTGTTTTATATGATAAGAGTATCTGTTATAGGTGCAACAGGATATGCAGGATTAGAATTAATCAGACTGCTGCTGTCTCATAGTAAAGTAGAATTAAAAAATCTTTCCTCAAAAAGTTTTGCAGGAAAAAATATAAATGAAGTATATCCTAATTTAAACAAAAATTTAGATAAATTATTAATAGATGAAAATGAAATATTTGAAGATACTGATGTTGTATTTGCATCATTGCCTGCAGGATTAAGCGATGATATTGCAAATAAATGTTTTGAAAAAAATATTTTATTCATAGATTTAGGTGCTGATTTCAGACTTAATAATGAAGAAGATTATAAAAATTATTATGATAAAGAATATAAATATAAAAATCTTCATAAGGAAGCAGTATATTCAATACCTGAAATAATTAAATATGATAATATATATAATAAAAAAGAATTAAAAAATGCAAAGATTATAGGAAATCCGGGCTGCTACCCTACTTCTATATGCTTGGGACTTGCACCTGCATTAGTAAATAAATTAATAATGAAAGATGATATTATAATTGATTCAAAATCAGGAGCAACAGGAGCAGGCAGAGAATTAAAATTAAATACCCATTATACAGAATGTAATGAAGCTTTCTCTCCGTATAAAATTGCTGAGCATAGACATACACCCGAAATAGAACAGACATTATCAAATATATACGGCGATGATATAAAAGTTACTTTTGTACCGCATTTGCTTCCATTAAACAGAGGAATAGTTTCAACAATATATTCTAAATTAGAAAATAAAAATATCAAATTAGAAGATATACATAATTCATATAAAAAGTTTTATAAAGATTCAAAATTTATAAGAGTATTAAATATAGGAGAAACAGCAAATTTAAAATATGTCAAATACTCAAATTACTGCGATATATCTTTGCATATAGACAGCAGAAATAATAAATTAATAATAGTATCAGTAATTGATAATATGGTAAAAGGAGCTGCAGGACAGGCAATACAAAATATGAATATAGCATTAGGTTTAAAAGAAGATGAGGGATTAAATATGATACCTCCTGCTTTTTAAGCAATAAAAATTGTGAGCGTCGGCTAAGTTCACTTAGCAGACACTTAATGCGAACAATTTTTATTAGCAATAATAAAAGATGAGGGATTAAATATGATACCTCCCGCTTTTTAATTAAATCAATTTTATATTATAATAATATGCATAACAATAATAGGAGATTTATACAGATGAGTAATTTAAAGCAAATTGAAGGCGGAATATGTGCAGCTAAAGGCTTCTTAGCTAATGGAATGCATTCAGGAATAAAAACAAATACAGATAAAAAAGACTTAGCAGTAATTTACAGTAAAAGCTTATGCTCTGTAGGGGCAGTATATACTCAAAATAAAGTATGCGGAGCAAATATTATAGTAAGCAAAGAACATTTAAAAAACGGAAAGGCAAAAGCTGTTATATGTAATTCAGGAAATGCCAATACATGCAATAAAGACGGTATTGATAAAGCAAAAGAAATGTGCAGACTTACCGCTGATATATTAGCAATTGATGAAAAAGATGTTGCAGTTGCTTCTACAGGTGTTATAGGAATACCTCTTCCTATAGAGCCTATACAAAAAAATATAAAAAAGTTAATAGATAATGCAAATAATTCTTTCGAGAATGCCCAAAATGCTGCAGAGGCAATAATGACAACTGATACATTTATGAAAGAAGCAGCTTATGAATTTGAAATAGACGGAAAAAAAGTTCATATTGGGGCAATAGCAAAAGGAAGCGGTATGATTCACCCTAATATGGCTACAATGCTTGCATTTATAACTACAGACTGCAATATCACAAGCGAAATGCTTCAAAAGGCTTTAAGCGAAGATGTAAAATCAACTTATAATATGGTAAGCGTTGATGGAGATACATCTACAAATGATATGTGTGTTGTGCTTGCAAACGGAGAGGCAGAAAATATTTTAATAGATAAAGAAGATGATAATTATAAAATATTTTGTAAAGCATTAAATACTATTAATACTTATTTATCAAAGCAAATGGCAAAAGACGGAGAGGGTGCTACAAAATTAATAGAATGCGATGTGATTAATGCCGAAAATTTAGAATTAGCAAGAAAGACAGCAAAATCTGTAATAACTTCAAATTTAGTAAAAGCTGCTATATTCGGATGCGATATGAATTGGGGACGCATATCATGTGCTATAGGCTATACTGATGCGGATTTTGATATAAATAAAATTTCTATAAATGTAGGCTCGAAATACGGAGATATGAATGTTTATAAAGACGGATACGGAATAGAGTTTGATGAAGATGAAGCTTTAAAAATATTAAAAGAAGATGAAATAAAAATTACAATAAATATGAACTCAGGCAAAAGCAATGCTTCAGCTTGGGGCTGTGATTTAACTTATGATTATGTAAAAATTAACGGTTCATACAGAAGTTAAAATTATTTATAACAAAAAGGAAAATATAAAATGGATAATATTTCAAATAGAGATAAAGCATTTATACTTAATCATGCATTGCCCTATATACAAAAATATACAGGAAAAACTGTTGTAATCAAATACGGCGGAAGTGCTATGGAAAATCCTGAATTAAAAAAGAAAGTTATGAGCGATGTTGCTTTACTTTCTACTGTAGGAATAAAAGTTATAGTTGTTCACGGCGGAGGAAAAGATATCACTGCAATGCTTAAAAAAATAGGAAAAGAATCAAAGTTTATAAACGGACTTAGATACACTGATAAAGAAACTGCTGAAATAGTAAAGATGGTTCTTGCTGGTAAAGTTAATAAAGAATTAGTTGCATCGCTTGAAAGCTGCAAAGCTAAATGTCTTGGTATATGCGGTATTGACGGAAATATGTTTAAAGTAAGTAAATATAAAGATGATGCTGATTTGGGATTCGTAGGAGATGTTGATTATGTAGACACAGATTTGCTTGATACAATTATACAAAATAAATATATTCCAATAGTTGCAACTGTAGGATGCGACAGTGAAGGAAATGTTTATAATATCAATGCTGATACTGCCGCTGCAAAAATAGCAGAGAGTTTAAAAGCTGAAACATTAATATATATGACTGACACTCCCGGACTTTTAAAAGACAAAGATGATGAAAATACATTAATAAGTCAAATTAATATTAAAGATATAAATAATCTTATAAAAGACGGCACTGTATCAGGAGGAATGATACCTAAAGTTAAGCATTGTATAGATGCAGTTGAAAATGGCGTATCAAAAGTATTCATAATAGACGGAAGATTATGCCATTCATTATTAATAGAAATGTTTACCGATGAAGGTATAGGAACTATGTTTTATAAAGATTAAAATTTGGAGTAAAAAATGGCTGGCAAAAAAACGATAAATAATAAAAGCAATGAAAAATCAAAATTAAAAAAATATTATATTAATAATAGTAAAAAATACACTGCTGATACTTATGCAAGATTTGATTTATTATTAGAATCTGGAAAAGGAGCAAAGTTAAAAGATATTGAAGGAAAAGAGTATATTGATTTAGGCAGCGGAATCGGAGTTAATAGCATAGGATACGGAAACAAAAATTATATCAATGCTGCAGCTAATCAATTAAAAACTTTGCAGCATACTTCAAATCTTTACTACACTAAGCCTTATATAGATTTAGCTAAAAAGCTATGCACTATAACAAAATATGATAAAGTATTTTTCTGTAATTCAGGCACTGAAGCAAATGAAGCTGCAATAAAATGTGCAAGAAAATACTCTTTCAATAAATATGCTGATAATAACAAAGACTATAAAAGATACAAAATAGTAACATTAAAAAACTCATTTCACGGCAGAACTTTAGCTGCACTTTCTGCTACAGGACAGGAAATTTTTCATAATTTCTTTTTTCCATTCTTAGAAGGATTTTCATTTGCAGAGGCTAATAATTATAATGATACTGTAGAAAAATTAAAAGATAATGCATGTGCTTTGATGATTGAATTTATTCAGGGAGAGGGAGGAGTTATACCGCTTGATAAAGAATATGTACAAAAAATAAAAAAATACTGCGAAGAAAATGATATACTTTTTATAGCTGATGAAGTACAGACAGGTGCAGGAAGAACAGGAAAATTCTTATGTTCTGAACATTTTGAAATTAAGGCTGATATTACTACATTGGCTAAAGGTTTAGGCGGCGGTATTCCTATAGGGGCAATGCTTATGAATAAAAAATGCTCTTGTGTATTTGTTAATGGAGATCATGGCTCTACATTCGGTGCTAATCCTATTGCTGCAGCTGCTGCTTTAGAAGTATTAAATATAATAAATAAAGATTTATTAAAAGAAATAAATAAAAAATCTAAATATATAAAAAATAAATTAATAAAACTCAGTAATGTAGAAAGCGTTGATGGTATAGGTTTAATGCTTGGGATAGGTCTTAAAGAAGGATTAAATGCAAGAGAAATAGCTGAGAAATGCATATCAAAAGGCGTTATTCCTCTGACTGCTAAAAATAAAATAAGACTTCTTCCTCCGCTTACAATAACAGACAAAGAATTAGAAAAGGCTGTATCAATACTCTGCGAATGTATAGGATAAATTATAAAATTATAAAAATCTGCTGTAAAATATAAAATATTCAGCAGATTTATAAAATTCAAACTTATATATATTATCTATTAAATATAATAATATATAATATACTAGCTGCTATTTTAATTATAAATAATATAATGCTTTTTAATAAAAACATATTTAAGTTATCGCTGTATTTAGAATGATTAAATAAAGTTATAATACTAAAATATTTAAAAATTTCTGCTTTCTCCCCCACCCTTGAAATCATCTGCAAAAGCACAAATAATATACAAAGTCCTAAACCAGACCATAAAGAAACAGCTGAAGAAGAAAAGTTTACAGAACTTAAAAAACATATGATAAAAAATAAAACCATAAACCCAATATTAACAATTATTATATTAACTATATATATCAAGTTCCATTTTAAACATAGATTCGCTTACAGCAATGTATAAAATAGTAATATATAAATTAAGTATAAATATATTTATAAAAGCTGAAACTATTTGAGTTGTAATTATTTTTATTCTTGAATCTGGAGAAGCAAATAAATATGCAATACTTACTTTATCAATATATCTTATAATAAGCCTATCAGGCATACTCTGAACCATAGAATTTAAACTATTAATAAGTTTAGGCTCAAACATAAAAATTATAATTGTTCCGTTATTATTGCTTTTTTGATGTAAAAAAATTAAGCCAGCAATTTAAATCTTTAGATAACAGATTTTTACTATTAAACTTTTTTAATTCTATTATATGTATTTGCAGGTGATCTGTTAATAACTTTTTATTATTAATTTCATAAAGCATATAACAGGAATGAATATTCTTTGTTTTTTTATCTAAATTAAAATTAAGAAGATTGATACTTATAACAGGAGTTAATTCATCATATCTCTCGCCGTCTTTTAGTAATTTACTATAATTAACAGCCCAGTAATAAAGTATTCTTTCTGGAAATCTTGAATTTCCTTGAAGCTGAATTTCTATTATAACTACAGTTCCATTTTGTGTTATGCATTTAACATCGACTATCGTTTCTTTTAGATTTTTATTTTTCTTTAAGTTAAGGCGACTGCCCGCCTTTGGCGAAGGAGTTAAAATTTCAACTGAACGAAAAGTTTTCATTTTAGCATTAATCATTATAGAATTGATAAAGTCTAATAAAATAACTTCGCTTCCTTTATCAGTGAATAGGTATCTGACAAAATAATCATTTAGAGTATTAAAATATTTCTTACCCATAAGTATATTTTATAGTGAAAAAATAAAAAGTAAAGACTATTTTTTTATTAATAATAATATAGTTTTACATACTAGAAATCTAATTATAAAAATTTTGAATTCCTAACATTTGCAAAATGGAGTAATAATAAAATAATTTTAGTTATCTATGACAGCCCAAACAATTTAATTAAAATAAATCAATATTGATAAATAAAGGGTTATAGAGTATAATTTCATTTATTATAATTCGGAGTTTTTATATATGCTGAGATTTGCATTGATATTTATTATTTTATTTTCTTTTAATATTTACCCGCAAAATATTGATGATAAGCCTATAAAAATAAATAAAAATTATTTCACTGATAACGGCAATTTAAAAAATAATAAAGAATTATCAATTTATGCTATTAGAAAAATAAGATTTAAAGATAATAGTGCTTATGAAATGATAATATTAAAAAATAATAATTGGTATTATTATGCCCTATTTCAAATAGAATCAAATAATAAATATCAGTATATTGGAACTATTGCTTTTAAAAGTTTTAATCAAAGCGAAGGGCTTATAGGCAATATAGTTTATAAGGATAATTTTTTCACTGTAGAGCATACTGTTATGTCAAATCTAAAAATGTATATAACATTCAAATATAATGATGATAAAAAAATATATTTAGATAAAGCTAGTATGATTATAGAAATCCTAGAAATCATTGATAATAGCGAAACAACTGCTAAACAGGTTAATGGCAATGTAATGCCTAATACAATTTTATATAAAGATGTTACAATGGACAAAATATCTAAATTATTGAATCTTGACATATAAAATTATTAATTATGAGAGCATTCTTAGCATTAAACTTAAATGAAGAAATAAAAAATAAATATTCTAATATTCTTAATATAAATAAAAATACAGCAGAATTAAAAAAAGTTTCAAAAGATAAAATACATATAACATTAGTATTTTTTGATTATATAAAAGATAAGCAAATAGAACAAATAAAAGAAAAAGTAATAAACTCCTCCCCTGCCCCATTTAATATAAACTTAAAAAATATTTCTTACTTTACAAATAAATTCAAAGATATAAATATAATATTCATTAATGCTGTAAGCGAAGAATTAAAAAATTATGTTATAACTTTAAGAGAAAGTTTAAACGATATAGAAAATCTAAAATATGATAAAAAAGATTTCAAATCTCATATCACATTAGCAAGAGTTAAAAAAGTTTATGATAATGAAAAATTAAAAGAAAATATTGAAAGAATATATTTTACTCCATTAATTTTTTTAGCTGACTCTATAACTTTATATTCAAGCGATTTTCATAATTATACAGAAATTTTCACTATTAATTTTTAATTATATAATTCAATCAATCATTTACATTTTTATTAATTAAAGTATAATTATTTAAATTAAATAAACATAATATTTTTTAATTATAAAGGCAAATTAATTTATGAATAAAATAAATAAAATATATATAGGCTATCCCCCATTTGAAAGCGACAGAGGAGTAGCATTATTATCGCAGAACAGACAATTTCAATGGTTCAAAAGTCCTACATATATTTATCCTGTTGTTCCTGCAACTGCCGCTACAATGATAAAAAATGCAGGATATGATGTAGATTTTACAGATGCTATTGCAAGAAATATGAGTACAAAACAATGGTATGAATATTTAGATGAAAGAACTCCTGATTTACTATTTTTTGAAGTTAAAACTCCTGTTATATATAAAGCTTGGAAAATAGCCGATGACTTAAAAGCTAAATACCCAAATATGATTGTCGTTATTGCGGGAGATCATATTACTGCTATGCCTGAAGAAACCATGAATAATTGCAAAGCTGATTATTTGCTTACAGGCGGTGATTATGATTTTCTTCTTTTGAATTTAATAGAATATTTAAATGGAAAAGCCCAATTAGAAAAAGGAATATATTACAGAGAAAATAATAATATAAAAAATACAGGATTCTTTGAATTAAGGCATGATTTAAAAAGCCTTCCTTTTATAGACAGAGATTTAACACAGTGGCAAAGATATGCTTATGATAACGGCAATTTCAAACGAATTCCCGGAACTTATATAATGGCTGGAAGAGACTGCTGGCATCATAGATGTACTTTCTGTTCTTGGACTGGCATATATACAAATTTCCGTGTTAGAACTGCTGAGAATGTTGCTGATGAAGTAGAGTTTCTTTATAATAAATATGGTATAAGAGAAATAATGGACGATACAGGCTGTTTTCCTGTAAAAAAATGGCTTAATGATTTCTGCAATTTTATGATAGATAAAAAGTTAAATAAAAAAGTTAATATAGACTGCAATATGCGTTTCGGTGCTTGTAATGAAGATGAATACAGACTTATGAAAAAAGCGGGATTTAGATTTTTATTATTCGGTTTGGAATCTGCAAGTCAGACTACATTAGACAGACTCATAAAAGGAAATAAAGCTGAAGAAATACTTCCTTCCTGTAAAGCAGCTTCAGATGCAGGGCTTTCTCCTCATATAACAGTAATGCTTGGCTATCCTTGGGAAACTGAAGAAGATATTGAAAAGACTTATGAACTTACTAAAAAACTTCTTTTAAAAGGATATGCCAAAACTATGCAGGCTACAATAATAATTCCGTATCCTGGAACAGAATTATTCAATCAATGCAAAAGAGAAAATTGGCTTACCACAGAAAATTGGGAAGATTATGATATGCGTAGTGCTGTAATGAAAACAGATGTAGGAGAAGAAAAAATAAAATGCTGGATACAAAAACTTTATAATCTTAGTTTTACTCCGCAGTTTTTAATGCATAAAGTATTGTCAATCAGAGATTTAGACGATATAAAATATTATTTAAGGGCATTTAAGAAAGTATCAAAAGGGCATTTGAAAGATTTTTCTTAAATATTAACTTAACAAATTTAATCTATGATATTATATAAATACCATAGATTGATTATTAATCTTTTATATATTTATATACTGATAATGCATCATTTCCATATATTTTTACAGAATTTTCAGGAATAGGCTTATTCTTATCATCTTTTACATCTTTCCATTTACCTTCAAAAAAATACATATCTCTATTATAAATAAAATATGTTAATTTTGCATTTTCATTCATATTCCACTTATTTTTTATACCATACATATCTGATGCTAATTCATACATATATCTAATCATTGAAACAGTCCTTATAGATTCTATATTAAACTCCTCTCCATCAGCATCATTTAATATAACTTCCATTAAAGCTCTATTATTATCATAACTATAAGGATTTGTATATAAATTAATAGTTCTTATAATTTGAAGAGAAAAAGATATGCTTACCAAAATTGTAAATAAAGGCAAAATAGTTTTTAATTTTATTAATTTACATTGCTCTATATTTCTTATAAAAATTAATATCGGCACAAAAGATAATGCAAATGCATTATAAATATAATGAAAAGTACCGGGTTTTGAATTTGCTGTAAAAAAGACAAATAATGTTGTAGGTATATATATTAAATATAATATCATACTTTCTCTAAGCATTATATCTTTAATATCATTAGACTGATTATTATTTAAAAATATTCTTTTTATAGAGAATACTAAAGCAGTTAAAGAAAATGCTGCTGTAAGTAAAAGAATTAAAGCTTCAAAAAATAAAAAAGGATTGTTTTTAAACCAAAAATAAAGTATAGCATTAGTTCTTCCATAAAATATTGACATCTCAGTTGTAGGATATATAAGCATGCAGTAAATCTGAGGAAAAGCCATAATTTTTCCTCCGCTTCTAAATGAAAGCATTGATAGCGTATTTGAAAATCCATTATTAATCTCGCTAATCAAATAAGGCAAATATAATAAAAATGATATAAAAACACTAATTAAAAGAGGAACTATATATTTCTTTGTGAGTTTTTTGAATCTTATTATATGATAAATCAATAGCGAAGGAACTATAGAGAAAAATACAGCAAAATGACATTGAGCCATTAATGCGGTCACAGGATATATAAATAATGCTGAAATATATGAATACTTTCCGTCAGTAACATATTCGCAAAATAATATTAATAATATAAATGATAAATATATCATAATATTAGGATTATAAATATCTATACTTGCAAAAAATAAATAAGCATTACATAATATTAAAGCTGAAAAGACTGATGTAATATATTTACCAAATCTTTTATAAAGCCAAAATAAAAATAAAGCCAAAGATAATAAACATAATATCATAAATAGTATACGAGATAACATAAAATTTTCATTAGTAATTTTATATAATATAGTATAAACAATATAGTAAAAACCTCCGGGCATTCTAGGAGTATAATCATCATATGCACTCCACATTTTTGTGCCTGCTGTAGGAAATGCATTATTATTATAAAATGTAAGCATATCATCATATTGTTTATATTGATCAAAATCAGCTTTAGCTCTAGGTATACCATAAATATGTATTATTACTGTTAAAATAATAGGGATTATAAAGGCACTATAATAAATATATTTTTTCATAATAAATTTGCTCCAAAATAATTAATTATTTAATTGTTTTTTTTAATATATATTCAGGTCTTTTTTTGATTTCATTAAAAATATTGGCTAAATATTCACTGATAACAGATAAGGATAAAAGCTGAAAGCCTCCCATAAAAAGAATAATAATTATAGCTGAAGCATAGCCTTTTACTAATTTATCAGGATTAAATAAATATAAATAAAATACTCTGACAGAAAAAGATAAGGCAGTAAATATAGCTAGAGTCCCTAAAAATAAAGATATTTTTAAAGGCTTGACAGAAAATGATAAAATTCCTGTAAGGGCTAATTTTAACATTTTTTTGAATGTATATTTAGTATGTCCTGCAGCTCTTGCTTCTCTTTCATATTCAAAAGCCTTTTGTTCAAAACCCGTCCAGCTTATCAGCCCTCTTATATATTTAGGATTTTCACCGAAAGATTTATATGTTTCTATAACATTTCTATCAATTAATCTGAAATCTCCTGTATCAACGGGAAATTTTACTTCTGATAATAAATTAATTAAGCGGTAAAATATAGAAGCTGTTAATTTTTTAAAAAAAGTTTCTCCTTTTCTTGAAACTCTTTTACCATATATAATAGGACATTTAATATCTTCATACATTTTTATCATATCTGGTATAATTTCAGGAGGGTCTTGCAAATCTGCATCTATTATCACAGCAATATCTGAGCAGCAATTATGAATGCCGCAGCTTACCGCAGCCTGATGTCCGAAATTTCTAGAAAATGAAAAAAGTTTTACTCTGCTGTCTTTTTTATTTAATTCTTCTATTATTTTTTCGGTTTTATCTTTACTGCCGTCATTTATAAAAAGAAATTCTAATTCATAATCGATTAATTCTTTTGAAACATTATTTATTCTTTCATAAAAAGTATTTAAAACATCTTCTTCATTATAGCAAGGTATTATTATACTGACTTTCATAAAATACCTGCTGAAACTGAATAAATTTTAATATTTTTATGCAATGAAAATATAGAAATAATATTTATTAATATATTATTCCTGATGTCTGATGTCTGATGTCTGATGTCTGATGTCTGATGTCTGATGTCTGATGTCATAAATATTCCATTAAACCAATATAGCTTTAGTATAACATATAAAATATAAATTTCAATATTTTTTTATAAAAAAGTATTTATATTATCATTATATATGTTATACTTAAATACTAATTATTAAATAAAAAAGGAGTATTTATTATGGCTAGAGTTAAATTTGTAGAATATGAAGAGGCTCAAGGAAAAGTAAAAGAAGCTTTTGATTATCACTTAAAAAAAAGCGGAAATGTTACAAATATGAAAAAAGCACTTCTTAATGATTATATAACTTACGACACTATGATGGGCTGGTATACTTCATACAGCAGATTAGTTGAAGTTGTGGGAGAAAGAGCTGCTATGATACTGGCACATTCTGTTTCAACTACAAACGGATGCATATTATGTTCTTTATTCTTCATAAGAGATTTAAAAGCTATAGGAGATGATCCTAAAAACCTTAAACTTGATGAAAAAGAAGAATTATTATCACAATTAGGCATGCAGATGGTAAAAGATCCTAATGGTGTAACTGATGAGTTAATGAATAATCTTAAAAAGCATTTTAATGACTCTGAAATAGTTGTTATAGTAGGCTTTATTTCTTGGATGATAGCTTACAATACTTTTAATTCTGTGCTTGATATAGATTTAGATGAATCATTAGTAGGAATTGCAGGAGAGTTTGAAAAAGAAACTTGGAGAAAAAAATAATTAAAGCTATAAATAATAAAGCAGTTTTTTACAAGAAATAGCTCAAAATGAATTATATATTTGTACTGCATTTTATAATATAAATTTAATTATTAATAAAAATATAATATTTCAAACATTTACTTTTATATTATTTTGTCATAATCCATATATGATAAATATCAAGAGAATGAATGATTACTTTGTGCATTATTTTTTAGGGTATATTAGTAATAAAAATATACTAGTATGCTTAGATATTTAGGATTTCAGGAAATGCATAATTTATAGATCCTAAATTAAAGTTTATTATATTACAGATAAAACAATAATAGCATACATTTTTAGCGTACAATTTTTATTAGCGATAAATAAAACAACAATCTTTTATATATTGAAAAAAACATAAAAATAATATATAAAGAGTACATAAATTAATATTATCAGTGAGATTTAAGTTATGGACTTAGAAAAAAAACTTGAAATGTACTATCAATGTTCTTGTATAAAAGATGATATAAAGAAATGCGAATCTACAAACGATTTTAGTAAAATAGCGAAGTATAGTTATATTCGTTTTCATCAGAGAGATAAATTTTTAAAAGATTATTTTACTATAGAAGATGATAACTTGAAAAAAAGATATGAACATTTTATGAAAATACTTCTTTACGGTTCAGAAAAAAATGGAGAGGAAGGATATCAGTTTGTTATTTTCGATTATATAATAAATAAAGATTTTGAAAAGTCTTTGAGATATATTTCTTATAATTATGAAAAACATTATAAGGATTATACAAGGACGATAGTATATGAAAACAATTTATATAAATTGTTTGAAGACATAAATAAATACTTTAATAAAGAGTTTAATGATTATACAGATAAATATATTGATATTATTAATAAAAATGATAATAAAAAAATACTTCATAAAATGGGCAGAGATGCGGTGATACCATTAATTGCAATATGTTCTGTTATAAAAAGTAATAAAGAGTGCAAAGAAAAATATATAAATGCAGCTGTAAAATCATTTGATGTTCTTCCTAATCTTTTTGACACTTTAAATGTAATTGCTGCTATTTTAGATAAAAATGAAATCATAAAAAATAAATTTATAGATGTATTGAATAGTAATGAAGAATATATTATTGATATTAATATTGAACTTGGAGCAGATATAAGATACTCAGATTATGATGACAATATTTATAAAGCTAAAGAAAAATTTTTCAATGCAATAAATTATCCGAATCATTTCAGATTTATAGCTAAACACTTTTATAATTATTTCCGTTATCAATTCATATATGAGGCAAGAGATTTATATTTAAAAAGCAAAGAAGATTTTTATAAAATTTATAATTTGGTTGGAAAAAATATAGATGATAAAAGCAATAAAAGAATATTCATAGTGCTTACTTCTATTTTAATTGAACATAATGATATAGAAAAAGCAGATTTAAAAAAATTCATAAAATCAGTATATATATTAAAAGATATAGTTAATCATTTTATGGAAAATAAAAGCAGGTATATTACAACTCCTGCTCTCACCAGCACAGAAAAAATTGAAGAAATATTTGATAAAGATAAAAATACAAAATTTGATGAGCTTATAAAATATTATACAGACAAGAAAAACTCATTCATTTTTTTAAATAGAAATGATACTTATCCTGAAGCTAATTTTGCTTCGCATATTAGTTATTTTTATTGTTTACTTAATTATGATAATGCACAAATAAAAAACTTCAAAAAAATTGCTTATGATGTTTTGAAATATTTTCCTATTCAGCTGGGAATAAGAAAATATATAGAAATACAGTCGGCTATAGGAAGTAAAACTTTAAAACAGGTTATTGACAGTTTATTAAACAATAAAGAGTTAAATATTACATTAAAAGAAATTTTGCTTTCATATTATGCAGGCGATGTTTCAGGTTATTATTACAACGGACGAAATCCCGCCACATTATACCATGAACTTAGATGCTTAGATGAAAATAATAATATAGTTATAAATAGTGTAAAAGATGAATTATTTAAAAGCTATTTTGATGAAATAAAAAATATTTTAAATGATGAAAGCTTTATAAAAAATGATATAGCAGGCAGTAAAAACACAGCATTAGATATATTAAAGACTATTTATAATGAATTTAATTATAATGACTATAATTTACTTTATAAAGTTCTTGAAAATATGAAAATAGCTGAAGTAAAAAGATACTGCCTTAAAGTTATTTCTGATAATGAAGATATTACAAGAGTTTATGCTGAGAAAATGTCAGAAAAATCAAGATCATCAGAATTAAAAGGTGCATTAAAAAATATTATTAAGAATTGGAATCTTAAAAAATACGGTGATAATTTCAAAAGTATTGATGAGGCTTTGGAGTTTATTGACGCTTACTACAATACAAACTATGAAAAAAATATAAAGTTTTTAGACGATATTCATTTGACAAAAGTTTTATATAATAATGGAAAATTAGCCGATGAGCGGGTTTTTAAATATATCATTATGGAGTATATGAATCTATTAGAGCCTGCCAGATTAAAAGACTGCGATATGCTTGCAGAAATTCTTGATGCTTCTTCATTTGCTAATGCTTTGGAAATGCTTTATACTTACTTAAAAGATTCTAATTATGAAGCGTCAAAGAAAAATATTTTAATACCTTATTTGATATATTCTGATGATTTGAAAATAGATAAAGTTTATCCTTTAATAAAAGAATTTGCTAAGGGATCGCGTACTGTTATGGCATCTTTTATTGTAAAATGTATGGCATTAAATGGAAAGAGTTATGCATTGATATTAGTAGACTCTCTTACAAGAAAATCGCCTACAGCAAAAATAAAACAAGCAGCAATAGAAACTATGGAGAATGCTGCATATATGCTTGATATGACAGCAGATGAGCTTTCAGACAGAATAATACCTAATTTCGGATTTAATAAAAAAGGTGAGAAAGTATTAAGCTATGGAGGAGAAGCAAAAAGGACATTTACATTATCAATAAATAATAATCTTGAGCTTATTATTACAGATAATGATAAACAAAAAATAATAAAATCGCTTCCTGCACCAAACAGCAAAGATGATAAGACAGAAGCTGACAACGCTAAAAAAGAATGCACTACTCTTAAAAAAGAAATAAAAACTTTAATTCAAAGTCAGAAAATAAGGCTTCAGAAAGTTTTACTAAACGGCAGGAAATGGACTTATAATAATTTTAAAAATATATTTGTTGAAAACCCTATTATGAATATATTTGCTTTAAAACTTATTTGGGGTGTTTATGATGAGAATAACAATTTGATAGAAAGTTTCAGATATATGGAAGACGGTACTTTCAATACAGCTAATGAAGAAGAATATATTTTAAAAGAAAACAGTTTAATAACTTTAGTTCATTCTTCAGAATTAGATGCTGACACTATAGAAAAATGGAAAACTCAGTTATCAGATTATGAGATAGTGCAGCCTATAGAACAGCTTGATTTCAAATATGAAGAAATTACAGAAGGAGACATAAGCGAAGATAAAATTAATTCTCTAAACTCAAAAACATTAAAGGCTGGAGTTTTAATGTCATTAGCAAATAAATATGATATGGCTAGAGGCGAGACTTTAGACGGAGGAAGTTTCTCTGAGTACATATTAAAAGATACTTATCTTAATATTTCCGTTCACATAACATTTGAGTATATGTATTTCGGAATAGATGTTAATGAAGATGTTGAGTTTTGGGATATTGAGTTTTATGAAATTAGTGACGGCATTGAAACTTTGATTAATCCTTTGAAAGTAAATAAAAGATTTGCTTCTTCAATTTACAGCATAGTAAAGAGCGTTTTTCCTGACTAATTTTTTATTTAACATACGATAAACAGATAAAAAATAAAAAAATAGTTAATAATTTAAAGCTCAATTATTAACTATTTTTTTATCTATCGTTCGTAAAATAAATTCTAAATTTAAATAAAACTTAGGCAGGTACTATAATTTAAACAAATAAAAAAGAAAAGTTAAAATTATAAAATAATAATTGGCAGTATTGTAATAAAAGTTTTAAAATCTAATTACATTTGCCCGCCCTCTATGCTTTAAATTTTTTTCTCTCATTTCTATATTATTTTTCTTTTTTATTTATAGTGTAATTATAACTGCCCGCCCAAGATTTTTTTAAATTTATAATTTATACAACGCACACTAAATTAAACTAAATATATAAATCAATTAATAATACAATTTTTATTATGTTTAAAAATATGTTCACCGTGCGAAATAAGTATTTTAAATCTAGTAAAAACTAAGGTGAATGTTATAATACAGTTTAAACAAATAAAAAAAGAAAAATTAAAGTTATAAAAGAATAATGAGAGAATAATAGACTTAGAATTAAAATAAATTTTAAAACTTTTTAACAAAGCTGCCTATTAAATTCATTAATTAATTTTAAAATCTAATAATTATTTATTTTACAGTTTTAATAAGAAAATAAAATATTAGTCCAAGTATTTATTAATAATTATAGCTTAAGATTATACAATTTTTAGCTTAAGAAATATTATATAAATTAATAGTTGTAATCATTAATCAAAACTTCAGCACTTCTATTTTTATATAATGCAAAGGAAACTATTAATGTAGCAATTTCACTTATAGGCAGAACCAATACTAAACCAATAAAACCAAATATATTAGGAAGCGTCATTACCAATAAAACAGGAAGAATCATACTCCTCAAAGCAGCAATAATTGCAGAAGCCCCTGATTTTTGAATAGAAGTATAATATGCACTCATTATAATATTGATTCCAGCCCCTATAAATGTAGGAATTGAAGCCCTTACAAAAAATAAAGCATCATCAAAGGTTTGATTGTCAACATCTTTCAAAAGCATATTAACAAGAACACTAGGATCAATCAAAAGTATAATAGAAGCTAATACTGATACAAAAGAAATTAAAAATATAGATATTTTCAAAAAATCTTTCATTCCATTTGTATTTTTAGCTCCGTAAGAAACACTAACCAAAGGTTCTAATGCCTCCCCTACAGAATATGCAAGCATTATAAAAAACATAATCGCATAATTTGCAGCAGAGTAAACAAGTATGCCGTTGTTTCCAGAAATATTATAAGCAGTTATATTAAAAAGCCAAGGTATAAGACCTGAAGAAATATTACTCAAAAATTCAGAAAATCCATTAAATGCAGCTTTAAGTATATATACCCAGCCTCCGTATATTCTAATAACTTTTAATCTGCAGTTAGGCTTAAAAAAATATAAAGCCCCCATAATAAAAGCTATTATCTGAGATATTGCAGTAGCCCAAGCAGCTCCAGCGATTCCAAAATGAAAAACTATAATAAAAATGGGATCCAATATCATATTAACTATAGATGCTATTATAAACATTGAAGAAGCAAATTTAGGAGAACCGTTAAGCCTTACGAATTGACTAAGTACATAAGCCATACCCCAAAAAAATGTTGCTGCTAAAACACCTTCTATATAATCCAATGATAATTTATAAATCCTGCCATGTGCACCAAAAATAGGCAGTAAATTCTCTCTGAATATATATGCTATAATAAGCGGAATGCTTGCTATAATAAAAACTACAATTAAAGTTTGAGTAAATATTAAATTTGCCCTTCTTATATTGTTTTCACCTATGCATTTTCCAGCAAGAGCAGCAGCACCTATAGTAAGCATTACATAAATACCGAAAGATAATGCAGTTATGGGCCAGACTATATTAATGGCAGTAAAAGCCTCTGATGATATAAAATGTGCTACAAAAAATCCGTCTACAAATACAGCAGCACTTCCCATTATCATTCCTAATATACTTGGTATTGCAAACTTTGAAAATAAATTTATGCTGCTGTTTTCTATTAAAGTTTTGCTATTCAGTTCCATTCTTTATTCCTTAAACAATTAAAACAAAAATATGCTCTATTATAACAATTAATATAAAATATTATCCAATATTAAAATTATAGAAAAGAAAAAATAATCTGTTAAATAAAATCTTCAGTAAATAAAAATAGCTTTAATATTTCAAATATATTAATACCTGCTTATTATAAAATAGTATAAACATTTTATAATAATATGTCAATATTGTATATTTTATTAATGTTTTATACTAAAATAAGTTTCAGCCTTATTATTTTTTGTTAAACATTATTTATTATTGAATTTTAAGCTGATTTAAATAATAAAAATGGGGCTGCTTCCCACGAACAACCCCATTACTTTTAATAAGTGAACAAAAGACTACTTTACTAAAGTATTCAATTAAAGAACCGATAATAAAATGCGATATGGGGAAAAATCACCCTTGCACATTTAAAGCACCGCCTGTGATTTTCGGCTCTACCTCGACAGTAGCTGTTTTATCAGAAAAATTATTTCTGACGGTGATATTTACCCCGCCTATTGATGTAACATAGACATTAGTTGTTTCTGTTGCTGTTATAGTTGTAACCATATTTGTAAACTCCTTTTTAAATATAGCTTTGTCCTAAATATATTATACTATATAATAAAAAATTCACAAATAAAAAATTATATTTTTTTAAGTAATTTTTTTTAAATTTTTACAGATAAATTTCATAATATAAATAAAATTATTTCATACAGGCAGAAAAATCTTTGTTTACTTATAAAAATCAAAGAATAATTTTCTTTTTAATTAAGAAACTTTTTATCCTGCCATAAACCTTATTATATTATCTATTTCCTTCCAAAAGAAACACCAACATAAAAACAAATAGATAAAGAAGATAAATTATATTTTTTTTATTAACCCTTTTTGTAAAGTCTCTATATTGTTAACATTATAAGGACTAGAAAAATCATAAAGCAAATATGCTCCATACATAAAAGCTGTTTTATCAAAAGGATACCAAAAACCGTCAAAACTTAATTTTATATACGGAAACACAGGATATTTAAATACTTTTTTAATATCATTAAAATTCCACTCTGATTTATCCTTATACATTAAAGAACCTTTATAATAAATACCGTTATCATCTTCTAGTTTTTGATGAGATATTTCAGCTTCAATTGGAATTCTAACTCCAAGACCCAAACCTATAGAAAAATTTTCAAAATTTATTTTAGGAATGACACCTAAATGAATGCCGTAAAATAAAAACTCATCATCTACTTTATAGTAATCATTATAATTAGCAAATTTAGGATATTTGTAATTAATATTAATATCCTGCATATAAAAACCAGCATCTAAAAGAAAACCTATACTTCTTATTTTAGAATTATTATTATTTAATTTCAAATTATATCCAAGCTGAAGCATAAGCGAAAAATCAAAACCTAAATCTCCTTTAATAGATTCATATAGTCTGTTGGGTCTCTCTAATGTAATAGAACTAAAACTAAAATTAAATCCTAAAGGCATATAAAAATTTATTTCAAAATTAGCAAATAAATTTATACTAATACTTAAAACTATAATCAATATTTTATATATAAATTTACTCATTATTTATATCCATTATTATTTTTTAAATAACCATTAGTACATAAACTTTCATACAATTTAACTGTATAAATGATGAAATTCAAAATAATATTTTCTTCATCTGTTAAATAATCATAATCTCTAAATTCATCTTCTCTAAAATAAAAAGGAGTTGCAACATTAGTAGGCAATCCATAAAAAGGAGGGCGATCCCAGTCAAAAATTAATTTTCCATTAGTTTCTATTGCTACTTTTATAGAATTACTCCAAGATTGTGCATGCTGTCCATTGCCAAAAACACATATATAATCAATATAAGGTTCACTAATATCAAAAGGAACAACAAATTCAAGAGCAAATAATGTATCTTTATTGTCTATTAATATTTGTTCATATGCTAAATAATTATTATGAATATGCCTCATAGAATAAATATTCTTAAAATCATTTTCATAACATTTTATCTTAAATTGTGTACAGCCTACCAAATCTATTTTTCCATTATTTGTTTTACTTTTATATTCTACTATCATTGTTAAATCTTCTGCAATTGAATCCGCATAGAAAACCTCTACATCGTTTTCATTAGGGTTTAAAATTTTTACATTTTTACAGGAAAAAATAAAAAATATGATAATAAAAGTTATAAATATATAAATTTTATTCATGAAAAACACCTTAAAAACACCTTGAAAATTTATTCGTACTGTATAAGACTTAAAGCATTTTTAGCACAAGAATAAAAATTAAATAAAACAAGAAATATCATAAAGATAGAAATATATTTTTTCATAAAATAAACCCATTAAAAAATTAAGAACTATTTATTAATATACTATAATAAAATAAAAAATCAAATATTTTTTTAAAAAAATTAATAATTATTACTAATTAAAAATATGTATTATTCCTTATATTATTATAAAAAATATATTTCATTTATTAAGATGATTCATCAATTTAATTAAAATGATTATAAAAATATTAACTATAATCAAAAGAATACTATTTTAGAGTTTGTAAATGATAATGTAGAGTAAATATATTTGCATGTATAAAGAATATAATAATTTGAATATAATAATTTGATAGAAAAAATCTAAAAGGTTTATATTAATTTTTTTTAGCAAATGCTTTATTATCAAATTTCTTTTTTTAGCTTCTCATATTCATCTATAGTGATATTTATGTCTTTTAAAATTTTTCTGATTAAACCTCTTGTTAAATCTTCATTATGAACTGGTATGCTGATATGATAACAGTAAGTCTTTTATCATTAATAAAAAATTTATGACTTCCTTTTTGTCTTAATTCTTTGAATCCTAGCAATATTTAAGAATTTTAATCATAGTTTTTGAATAGCATATAGATAATTTACTCATATACTAACTTCTACCTTGCCAGCTTTTATGAGTTTATTATATTTATAATTATCTTTCAAATAGTTATGTTCTTCTTCAACTTCAAGACAAAGTTATATAACTTCTTTTGTTCTTATATAAAGTTCATCTATTGATTTTGCCTGAGTATAACAGCTTTTTAATGAAGGAACTGCTGCTATATACATTCCGTCTTCATCTTGCTCTATTAGAATATTAAAATCATATTTAGACATATAAAAAACCTATTTATAAGGATTTTCTTATTATATAATTTTTTATTAATTATATAATATTTTTTATTTCTTATTAAACAGATGATTATAAAACAGACTTTGTATATTATGCACACTCTTTAAACTTTTAGTAAATTTTTAAAATGGACTCAAGATTATTTATAGTTAATGCACATAAATATGGTATTTTTAAAGAACAATCTAATTTTCTTCTATATGTTTCACATCTATCTTACTTAAATTTAATATAGGTAAATCTATAGGGGGTAATTTTGCCATAACAGAAAATTGTGCTACAATTGGTCTAATATAAGAGTATAAAATAGAAACTAAATTTGGAAGCAATTTTTCTGAAATATTATTTTTATATTCAAATATACCAACTACTATTGTTTCTACTGTAGCAATAGAAATATTATCTTTATTTTCATTTTCTTGAGATAGTTCTATATCAACAGATAAATTTAACTGTATAGAATTTTCTATATCATTTCTATTAGAATAAAAAGATCCCATATTTAAATTTATAGCAATCTCATCTTTATTAATAATATTATTTTTTTGACAAAAATTAGCTTTAACAAGTTTAATTTCTGTTATAGAAAAAGTAGAATTTTCATGCTGCTTCAAAGTATTCATCATCTTCCTCATAATTATTTACATTATTGTATTCTTTTTTATTTTCTACTTTTATATTACAATCACTAATAGATGTATTTATATTTTTTTTATCATAAATAATACTATGATGAAATTCTTTAAAAGTTTCTATACATAAATCTAATAATACTGATAAAATTTTTGAATATTCTGGTATCATAATTGTACTATTATAATTATGTAATAATTTCAATGTTAAATCATTGCATAATCCGTCTTCTTCTTGTTCAATTAAATCTTTTTCATTTACATAAAAATTATAAATATAATCACATCCAATAAATATATCCAAAAACGATAATATATTTTTATATTTATTATCTAAATATTTAAACAGACTTTCTATATTATCTTTATTTTTATTAAAAGAAGATTCATCCATAAAATAAATTATATAATAATCATTTTGCTCTATTAGTTTTATATTATTGTTTAATTTTAAAAAATTATTAAAATATTTTTTTAGTATAGATAATAATAAATTATCTCTATTAAAATTATTCATTTTTTAGTTCCTTTTGATTATAAATTTATAAATCTTTCAATATTTTATTAAAATAATTTTTAGCTTTATTTAAAGCATTTTTATCACATATTCTTCCAGAATATTCATAATTTTCTCTTAATTGAGCTAGCTGCTTGCCATTAGTTGCTAACGATTTATTTTTATTAGCATAATTTACCAATGTTAGCCATATAGAATTATTCTTTCCTTTATGTGTTAAACATTCAAGATTACAATTTTTTATTTTACAAGGTTTTCCTCTAAAATTTTTATTACAATGTTGACTATAACCATTAGAAATTAAATAGTCCTTAGCTAATAGAAATACCCCATAATACCACCTGCCTATAATAATATGATTGACATCATCATTATTACATTTATTAATACAATTAATAAATATTTGTGTATTATCATATAAATAATCAGCAGTATCTATATTTACTCTGCCTCTATTTTTCATAAATAACTACTTTCATTTATTATCGAAAATATATCCTACAATAATAAGAAAAATTATAAGTATATATAACCAATATATTATAAACTGTATAAAAAATCAAGTTTTTAATTTGTAAATAATATACAAATTAAATATTTTATAATATTTTTATATATAATTCTTATAATTTCTTTATTTTAATTTTTTTTGTTCTCTCCGCATAAATAGCAGCAGCAATAAACTTTGATTTAATATTTACCATTATATAATAATACATCTATATAATAATACATCTGTACTCAGTAATCATAATGCTCTTCATCTTTCATAATAATAACATTTTTATCTAAAAAAACATATATGCATTTTCAAATGAAATTTTATGTTTTTTAATATTGATAATATTTTTATTATTATACCATTAAAATTTTTATTATATATTATTTTTTATACAATTAAATTATAATAGACGAAGAATTATAAAAGATTTAAAACTTAATTTACATACCCCGCCCTATAAAATTTAAAACTTATTTCTGATTTTATAATCATATTATTTTTTGGTATATTAACTTAGAAAAAGCATACCCACCCACCCGCCCTATTTTATTTAGGTTCAAAATCTTAAATATGCATCCAAAGTAAAGCTATAAATATATATTAATTTAGAATTCTAATTTTTATTATATATAAATAAACAAAATAAAAAATAAAATGTATTTAATTATGCTTAAACTAAATATAAGCTATTTAATATTAACATAATAGTATTAACATAATATTAGTGTATATTTTTTAATAAAACTGAAGAAAAAAATTTATTTTTCTAAAAAAAAATTAATAATTCAAAATTGATAACCGATAATAATTATGTGTTCAAGGAAGAATACATACAAATAATTCATGGAGGAACCATATGGTTATCAACAATAATATAAGTGCTATAAATGCACAACGCACTTTAAAATTCCGCCAAGTAGATCTTAAAAAAGACGCTGCTCAAATTTCCAGCGGTATGAGAATCAATCAGGCAGGAGATGATGCTTCTGGATTAGCAGTATCTGAGAAAATGAGAACTCAGATTAGAGGTTTGCGTATGGCTGAAAGAAATACTCAAGATGGTATATCTTTCATTCAAACTACAGAAGGATACTTAGATGAAACTACTAATATTCTTCAAAGAATTCGTGAATTAGCTATACAAGCTGCTAACGGCATCTATACTGATGAAGACAGACTTTATGTACAAATTGAAGTTTCTCAATTAGTAGATGAAATCGACAGAGTTGCTTCTCAAGCTCAATTCAACAAATTAAATATGCTTACTGGAAGATTTGCTAGATCTACAGGCGAAAACACTCCTACAGCTTCTATGTGGCTTCATATCGGTGCTAATATGGACGAAAGAAAACGCGTTTATATCGGTACTATGAACAGCCAAGCTCTCGGACTTAAAAACCCAGTTGGACCAGCTACTACAGCTACATTCATCAGTGTTTCAAGCCCTGCTAAAGCTAATGGTGTTATAGGTATGGTAGATGAGGCTTTACTTAAAGTATTGAAGCAAAGATCTGATTTAGGTGCTTATCAGAACAGATTAGAAATGACAGCTCAAGGCTTAATGGTTGGATTTGAGAATATGCAGGCTTCTGAAAGCAGAATCCGTGATACAGATATGGCTGAAGCATCAGTTAAACTTGCTAAAGACCAGATTCTTAATCAAGCTAACTTGTCTATGCTTGCTCAGGCTAATCAGTTACCGCAAGGAGCTCTTAGATTATTACAATAATTAATAATGTTGTAATATTAACCATAATTAAGGGACATTCTTTTGAATGCCCCTTTTATTTTTTGCTGCTTTTTAATCAAATGAAAAATTACTAATTATTAATAACGATATTAAACTGCTTGGATATCTCCCGTTTTATGGCACTCAAATACTGCGATACGGCTGATTGTGTTACATTAAGCATTTCGGCTAGTTCTTCCTGACTTCTTCCCTCAGAAAAGAGCTTCATTATTCTTTTTTGTTTCGGTGTAAGTATAGCTATAATTAAATTTGAAACTCTGATATACTCACTTTCTGTTAAAGCATTAGTATAAAGTATATTATCCAAATCATCATTAGTTAATATGCTCTCTCTGCTGTCTGTTCTATCAGAATTAGCTTTTCTAGTACCCAAACTTTTATTAATCTCTTTCAAAACATCATTACAAAGTTTTTTACAAGTATCATATTTAGGACATAAACTGCACATTATATTAATACTCCTTTAAAATATATAATATTCTGTCAAGAATTTCAGGTTCATAATCTTCTATATCGATATCATCTAATTTGCTTACTGCATTATTAATATCAACTCTCATTATAACCCATTCCTCCCAATTATATTTTTTGTTGTAAAAATAATCATCCTCCTTTATATTATCTAGTATATTTTTGATTAGCTTTTTGTAATAAATATTAGTTTGAAATGATTTCATAATATTCTCCTTATACAGTATATTTTTATACAGTATAAGGATACTATATATTTGTTTTGAATTTAATACAAGCCATTATAATATATTTTTATACATTAAAATAAAAATTATATATAAAATAAAAACATATAAAACATTTTATACTAATATTACAGACAAACGGTATTATCTTTAATTTTTCTCAAACTGATTTAATACATCTTTAAATTTATTGATATTTAAATAAAAGTCGAAATCATTATTCTTATTATACAAATTCTGATATATATAATTATCTTCATCATCTTCAATATACTTCCCTCTGTTATATCAATATATAAGTTAATCTATAAGAATAATCAAATGAATAAAATAAAAGGCTTGCAAAAAACTAATTGCAAACCTTTTATTATATATTATTATTTTATTAATAATTATTATTTAGCATAAGCTCCTACAGATTCATTAATATAATCCTTAACAGAATGAGAGTTCATACTGTCTTTAGCAGAACGGACGAAGAACTCTAAACGATTTATAGTATTAACTTCGCTTGCACCTGCATCCATATCCAAATAAAGAAGATTCAAATCAGGATATCTGGTTTTAAGTCTTGTCTCTATTCCTCTTGCTATGATATGATTAGCAATACATCCGAAAGGCTGAAGACAAAGCACATTATTTACATTTTCTTCTGCAAAAGTAGCTATCTCTCCGGGTAAAAGCCAAGCCTCTCCGAATTGATTAGTCATAGCAGTAACTTTAGCAGCATTTTCAGCTATCTGCCTTATATGATGTATAGGTCTGAAGCCTCTGAATTTAGACATTATCTGATTTATAGAATTAACTCTGGCATCTAAAACTTTTTCTGATAATTTAGATCCGTAATATCCCAAAAATGAAACATCTCTGGCATTAGTTTCTTTATTTACCTGTTCGCTTATAACTTTCTGCACAAAGAAGTCAAATATAGGAGGCACTATTACCTCAATTCCTTTAGACATAAGCCAATCGCAAACATCTCCATTAGCAAAATTATTATATTTTACATATATTTCCCCAACAAATCCTGCTTTAGGCAATTCAGCATCATTAATCTCTACAGCATTAAACTCAGCAACAGCCTGTTTTAATAATTTATCAGTATCTTTAAGAGAAAAATCTTTAGGATGCAAAGCTATATATTTATTAGCAAGAGCCAAAGCCTCGCCTTTTTTAACTTCCCTCACAGCAGTATAATAATACATTCTTGATACAGCATCAGCATAAGGCATAGCAACTACGCCTTCTTTCATAAGATCCATTTTAGAAATTTTGAATCCGGGCTGATCATTATTAACTGTTAATCCCACAGTAATAACAGGAACATCTGAATAACCTGCATTAATAAGTCCCCTCTTTATAAGAGAAGCATAATTACTAGCCCTGCATTGTCCTCCTGTCTGAGTTATTCCTGCAGCTATTTTTTCAGTATCATATTTTCCGCTTTGTACGGCTCTTATAATATCGCCTACTATGATAGTAGCAGGATAACATATATCCTGATTGGCATATCTCAAGCCTAATTCTACAGATTCAATATCAGGTTCAGGCAAAGAAATAGTTTCATATCCGCTTCTTTCAAGTAAAGTTAAAATCATAGGATCATAAAAATAACCGAATTTAGGCACTAGTATTGCTCTTCTGTCATTTTTCTCATATTTCTTTGTTATAACCCGTTTTGCCTCATCATTAGGAGTAAAGCTGCCTTTCATCTTCATACTTTCTATCATAGATCGTATTCTAAGTCTTATACTTCCGGGACTTGATATTTCATCAACTTTTACCAAAGTAGGACTCTTTCCATAAGAATTAAGTATAGATTTTATTTCATCTGAAGTAGTAGCATCAGGACCGCATCCGAAACTATTTATCTGTACAGTTTCAAGTTTAATATCTTTTTGAACAGCAGCCCATAAAACAGCCTTAAACATTTTATTAGGATAAGACCATTGTGTTAAAACCTGCACATCATCAAGAGATTTATCTGCATCGATACCATCTTCTGTAAGAACATTAATACCGAATGAAGCTATAGTTTCAGGTATTTTATGATTTATTAAAGGATCTATATGATAAGGTCTGCTTACTATAAGTATTGTAGGAGTCTGAGTTTCTTCAGCATATTTTATAATCTTTTTACCTTCTGCTTTTAATTCCTTTATTATTCTTTCCTGTTCCTGCAAAGCCATTTTAAAAGCTCTGTTAAAATCTTTTTTATCTATTCCTAAAACTTTAACGAAATATGATTTGCAGCCTTTGTATAATAAATCTTCATTTAAAAAACTTATTACAGGAGCATCAAAAGGTATGCCGTATTTAGTTAATGGACTTATAGAACTGTCTATTACATCGGGATATCCTGTTACCACAGGACAATTATAACTATTAACGCTTCCATCTTCTTCGCTTTTTTCAAGCACTACCGAAGGATAAAATATCCTATCTACTTTAGACTCTATTAAATCATATATATGTCCGTTAGCAATTTTAGCAGGGAAGCATATATTATCGCTCATAACCGTACCAGAACCTTTTTCTGCTATTGCCATACTTGAAGGAGATGAAACCTGCACTCTGTATCCGCATTCCACAAATATTGTAGCCCAAAATGGGAAATTCTGATACATATTAAGTACTCTAGGTATTCCTATAACTCCTTTTATTTCATCTGAAGCAGGCGCCAAAGGTCTGTCAAATAGTAATGAAAGTTTTTTCTGAGTGATATCCATACCATATTTCTGCTTTCCTGTACCTTTATTAGAAAATATTCTTTCGCATTTATTTCCTGTATAGAATGATTTTGAATCTTTAAATTTTAATCTTGTAACAGTACAAAGATTTTCGCAGCCTTTGCAGGTAAGCTGTTTTCTTTCATAATCATTAGCTTCCTGCAAATTATTCAAGCCTATAAATGCTGTATCCTCTTCTTTGGTATTATATGTATCTAAAGCAAGCAATGCACAGCCGTAAGCTCCCATAAGTTCGGATATATCAGGACGAATAACTTTTTTATTCAAAAACTTTTCTACAGAACGAAGAACGGCAGAGTTTTTGAAAGTACCGCCCTGAACAACTATATGTTCTCCCAAAATAGAAGTATCCGTAATCTTTAATACTTTAGTAAAGCAGTTTAAAGTAACACTTTTAGCAAGTCCTGCAGAAATATCTGAAACTGAAGAACCTTCTCTAAGCGACTGCTTAACCTTACTATTCATAAATACTGTACATCTGCTTCCTAAATCGCAGGGGCTTGCAGATTCGCATGCAATATTAGCAAAATCAGCAACTTTATAACCCATTCCTCTGGCAAATGTTTCTATGAATGAACCGCAGCCTGAAGAACAAGCCTCATTTATTTCAATATTTTCTATTATACCGTCTTTTATAAATATGGCTTTCATATCCTGTCCGCCTATATCAAGTATAAAACTTACATCCTTATCGAAAGCCTTAGCACCTCTGTAATGCGCCATAGTTTCGACAATGCCTTCGTCCATATTGAATGCTGCTTTTATTAAGTCTTCGCCGTAGCCTGTAACGGCAGTTCTTGCTATATTAATATTTATATTTTTTTCATCTAACTCTTTTTTTATCTCTGTAAGTCCTTCAGTAACAGCACCTACAGGATTTCCATTATTATTCCTATAATGTCTTAAAACAACCTGTCCGTCTTCATCAATAATAACTATCTTTGTTGTAGTAGAACCTGAATCTATACCCAAAAATGTATTTTTATCATTAACAGATGATACATCAGCAGATTTTACTTTATCTTTGCTATGTTCTTCAAGCCAATCTTCATATTCTTTCTGACTTGAAAATAATGCCTCTCTTGTTTTTGAACTAGTTATTTTTACATCAGCAGAAATATTTTCAGCTAATCTGTAAAAATCAGAAACCTTTATTAAAGTCTGCTCCTCTTTCTCACAAAAAGCAGCTCCTATTGCCGCAGTTAATTCAGGGTGATCAACCGTATACATATCCTCTTCAGAAGCATTTAAAAGAGTTAAAAATGTTCTTCTAAGTTCAGGAAGAAATGTTAAAGGTCCTCCTGTAAATAATATTTTAGGCTTTATCTCAAAACCTTTAGCTAATGTATTAACAGTCTGCACTGCAACGGCTTGGAATATGCTTTTGGCAATATCAGTTTTAGGTATATCTCTGCTTATAAGCGTCTGTACATCAGTTTTAGCAAATACTCCGCATCTGCTTGCTATTGGGTAAACAGATAAAGACTTTTCAGCTAGTAAAGAAAGTTCTGAAGGATGCACATTAAGAAGAGTAGCCATCTGATCTATAAAAGCTCCTGTTCCTCCTGCACAGTTTCCATTCATTCTTATATCAGCTTTGAAATTATCATCAAAAACTATGATTTTAGCATCTTCTCCGCCTATATCAATCAATGTTCTTCCATAAGGGTATATTTTCCTAATGGCAGTAGAAGAAGCTATAACCTCCTGAACAAAGCTAATGCCTGTTTTCTCGCAAATACCCATACCTGCAGTACCTGTCATAGCTAAAGAAAGAGTTAAATCTCCATGCATAGCCTTCAAATTATCAAGTATAGACAATAATGTATCTTTTATATCAGCATTATGTCTAACATAGGTTTTAAATATCATATTATCATTATAATCATAAACAACCATTTTGGCAGTAGTTGAACCAATATCGATGCCGGCTTTAAAAATTTTTTTCATAAATTGCCTCCTATATTTTTATTTATACAGCTTTACACTACTCTATTATCATATTATTCATATTAACAAATATAACTTTAGATTTATGATTCTTTATACTTTCTTCTGGTATATAACCATAAGAAAGAACTATTATAGTATCATCTTTCTTTGCTTTATAAACATTATTTCCGTTTATGCCTATAACTCCTGTATTTCTCATACCTTTAACTACTACAGTTTCAAAACGATTATCATTACTTAAATTAATAACAGATACTATTTCGCCATCCATTATATCCGATTTATTTAATAAAGCTTCATCTATTGTTATTGAATCTTTAAAATTTAAATCTGTTCTCGTTACTGTAAGTCTATGTATTTTAGATTTTATGATACTTCTCATCATAATACTAAATCCATAAAAAGTTATTTTTTAATAAATATTATACTTATATGTTAGAAAATATCAATATTATAATTATACATATTTATTAATAATAGTTATTATATACTATTAGTAATAATATTCTTATAATACATATTATACTTATATATAACTGAAATTAAAAAGGAGTTATATAAGGATCAAGTAAATTTCCGTTTAAATCACCCCCGACAATTATATCCATTTTAGAGAATTGTTTATTGCCCAATCTGTAATTAACATAATCATCCATTTCATGAACTATAATCTCTAAAAAATCAATTTTACTCATAAACTCTTTAATAAAAATCTCATCATCAATAGTATTTCTGCTGTTTTTTGCAGAAACATTATTACCCTCTTTTATAATCCTCATTGCACAATATTCCTTCACCTTTTTATCAAATTTTTCTTTATTTAAAAATATATCCCGCAAAAATGAAACTGCCCTATTTTTATCGCTTTCAGTGGAATCATCGAAAGCAACAAGAATTTTTTTATTATTAACCCATTCAAGCTCTTTATCAAAAGAAGCAACTGTTCTATTATATAAAAAATCTCCAAGAATTGCATCATTATAATAAACAGGCTTTAAATATTCTTCAAGCATAGAGTTTAAATCTTCATCTTTTTTATAATTATTATCTATAATATCAGCAAGCAAAAACTCAGCAAGTTTATCCCCCTGCTCTTTTTCACATCTTACTTTTAATTTTACAATAGATTCTCTTTTAATTATATTCTTATAGTAGTCTAATTCATTTCTTTTTATTTTCATTCTAACTACTATTTTTTTATCTTTTTCTATATAGCCCGTTTCAATATCCTTATAAGCAATACACATAATAAGAACATTAAGTTTATTATCATCTTGGATTCCAGCTCCGAAAAAATCAGGAGATCCTATTATAAAAATAATATCTTTATACTCTTCTAAAAATTCACTTTCTTTTTGTAAATAAAACATAATAAAAATCCATAACTTTATTTTAAATTAGTATATATTCTAAAACAAATAACAATAATTGTCAAAAAAAAAATATAAAATATTGATAATTAGTATCTTTTATTATAAAATTATCCAAAAATATATTACTAAGGAGTTGAAAATGAAGAAAAACATTTTCACAAGCTCTATAGGAATAATAATATCAGGTATTATTATAGGTGCTATAGCTGCTTGGCTTTCTGTAATGGGAAATCCAGCTAATATGGGAATATGTATCGCATGTTTCACTAGAGATTTAGCAGGAGCTTTAGGACTGCATAGAGCAGCTGCCGTACAGTATATAAGACCTGAATTAATAGGGCTTATTATAGGGGCTTCAATTTCTGCTGTACTTTCTAAAGAGTTCATTCCTAAGGGAGGAAGCTCGCCTATTATAAGATTCTGTTTAGGCTTCTTTGCTATGATAGGAGCTTTAGTTTTCTTGGGCTGTCCTTGGAGAACTTTGCTTAGAGTTTCAGGAGGGGATATAAACGGAATATTTGGATTAATAGGCATTATTATAGGCGGAGGAATAGGCGTTTTCTTTTGGAAGCAAAATTTCTCTTTGGGACAGCCTAAGGCTTATAAAAATAAACTTGTAGGTTTTCTGCCTTTTATTGTATCAATAATACTTTTAATTTTATTATTAAAGCAGACTAAATTTTCAGAAGGAGGGGCAATATTCTTTTCTCAATCAGGTCCTGGAAGTATGAAAGCCCCTATAATAGTAGGATTAACAGCATCAATAATTATAGGATTTATAGCTCAGAAATCAAGATTCTGTACTGTAGGCGGACTTAGAGACGGAATATTTATGAAAGATTTTCATATGACTAAAGGCGTTATAGCTTTTATGATTGCTGCTTTTATAGTAAATATAGTATATAAAAGATTTAATCTTTCTATGGAAAATCAGCCGATAGCACATACAAATATTTTATGGAATACTGTATCGATGATTCTTACAGGATTAGCCTTTACATTAGGGGCAGGATGTCCGGGAAGACAAATGATACAATCGGCAGAAGGCAATATGGACAGTTTTATTTTTGTTATAGGTATGCTTGTGGGTGCAGGATTTGCTCATAATTTTAATTTGGCAAGTTCAGCTGCAGGTCCTACTATATATGGAATGGGAGCTGTTATATTAGGATTGATATTTTGTATAATCATTGGTTTTACAATGAAAGAAAATACTGCCGAATAATATATTTTTTATGCTGACTTGAATTATTATATAAAAATAAATATCAATCATAATTTTTTATAGGCAACACCTATTGCTTTGTATTATTAAAACTAATAAAGTTATGATAATACAAGGCATAGATTATAATAAAATACAATGTCCATTATTAATATAATTAAAGTTTTCAATAAAATTTAAAAGATTTAATTTTACTGGTATTATAAAAAATTAATATGCAGAAAATAAATATATAAAAAAATATAGTTTTTGGAAAATATTTTATGAAAGAAATTGTAAAAGTAGATACTAGAGGAATGTCATGTTCTCAGGCATCTTTTCAAGCCAAATATGCCGCTATTAATAACAAAGAGCTAAATACTATTATAGAAGTTTTGGTAAGCGGACATTCAAGCTGCGAAAGTGTAATCAGAGGATGCTTAAAATACGGATATGAAGGAAGTTTTAAACATATAGAAAATGAAGATATATTAGTAACATTAAAAAAGACAAAATAAATTAAAAAAATAGCTGATAATATATTAATTATTATATTATTAACTAAGTTTTTAACTTTATAAAAAATACTGCATACAAAGATTTTTATATTTTTAAATCAAATATTCAAATGCATTGTATTTTAATATATATGTATTATAATATACAAAAATTATGTGAGGTATAAATTATGAAAATAGCTATAGGAGGAGATCATTCTGCTGTAGAATTAAAAAAAGAGATAGTAAAATATTTAGAAGAATTAGGACATGAGGTAAAAGATTTCGGAACATATACTTCAGAAAGTGTCGATTATCCTATATACGGAAAAAAAGTTGCTGATGAAATTGCATCTGGAAGATATGAAAGAGGCGTTTTAATATGCGGTACAGGTATTGGAATATCATTGGCAGCAAATAAAGTAAAAGGAATAAGAGCAGCAGTTTGCAGTGAGCCTTACTCTGCTAAAGTTTCTAAACTGCATAATAATTCTAATATAATAGCTTTCGGCTCCAGAGTTGTAGGGACTGAACTTGCTAAAATGATAGTTAAAGAATGGCTTGATACTGAGTTTGAAGGAGGAAGACATACTAAAAGAATCGATCTTATTACAAAAATAGAAAATGGAGAGGAAATTTAATTTCTTAATGCAGTTTTCTAAATTCAATTAAAAAAATATTTATAAAAATAGAAAGTTTGGATAATATACATAAAGAATTCATTTCTTTGGTAATTTTTTTAAGCGGGAAGATATGTATATTTTTATCAAAGAAAAATGCTATATTTGAAGAAGTAGAAAAGTTATAATCAAGTAATTTTTTATTAGCAATACAATAATAAGCAATAAAAATAAGAGTTCATAAGTTCATAATTCAAATATTTTGACAAATTAGTATATATTTAGTATAATATTATGTATGAAAGCTAATAATAAAAAATATTTTAATACTCTAAATGATTATTTTGTCAGATACCTCTTTACTGATAAAGGAAGCGAAGTTATTTTATCAGACTTTATCAATTCCATTCAAAAAAAATTATTTATTTTATAATATAATAATTAATTTAAGGATATCCAATATGGCTAATCTGCTTCTTGCTATTATATATTTATCTTTTATCAGTTTAGGACTTCCAGATGCACTTCTTGGCTCAGCTTGGCCCAGTATGTATAAAGAATTTAATGTGCCGATTTCTTATGCAGGCATCATTTCTATGATTATATCTATAGGAACTATAATTTCTAGTTTGCAAAGCGACAGATTAACTAAAAAATTCGGAGCTGGAAAAATTACAGCTTTTAGCACAGCAATAACAGCTATAGCACTTATTGGATTTTCTATTACGCATTCATATTGGCTTCTTTGTATTTGGGCTATACCTTATGGATTAGGTGCAGGAAGTGTAGACGCTTCTTTAAATAATTATGTTGCACTTCATTATCAAAGCAAGCATATGAGCTGGCTTCATTGTATGTGGGGAGTAGGTGCTGCAGCAGGACCATATATAATGGGATATGCTATTACTAATAATAATTGGAATATAGGATACAGATATATATCAATAATACAAATAGTACTTACGGCTATTTTATTTTTCAGTCTTTCTTTATGGAATAAAAATGATGAAGAAAATAAAGAAAAAATAAGTACAAAAACTTTAAGTGTGATAGAAATAATAAAAATAAGAGGTATAAAAGAAATTATGATATGTTTTTTTTGCTACTGTGCACTTGAAGCTGCTGCAGGATTATGGGCTAGCAGTTATTTAAATTTATATAAAGGTATAGACATAAAAACAGCCGCTTCATTTGGAAGTTTATTCTATGTGGGCATAACTATAGGAAGAGCAATATCAGGTTTTATTACTATGAAATTAAATGATAATCAAATGATAATTTTAGGAGAAACTCTAATTTTTATAGGCATAATATTAATGATTATTCCTGCAGTAAATATTGTATCTTTAATAGGATTTATAATTATAGGTTTGGGATGTGCCCCTATATATCCTTCTATAATACATTCCACACCGTATAATTTCGGAGCAGAAAACTCACAAGCTATAATAGGAGTACAAATGGCTAGTGCTTATATAGGAACATCTATAATGCCTCCATTATTCGGCTATATTGCAAATCATATATCTATAGCAATTCTGCCGTTTTATTTAATGTTAATTTTATTACTAATGTTTATTATGCATAAATTAATGATAAGAAAGACTATGAAAAATTATGAAAAATTATGAAAAATAAAGAAATATAGATGCATAATAATAATGCATCTATATAATTTCTAATATTCAAAATATAATTATAAATAAATTAATCAATGTCCGCATCCGCAGTCAGTAACTTTTATACTGCAGTTTTCAGTATCTATATCAATGATATCATCTTTCTCTCCCAAAGGATAAATAAGCCTTAAAGCATTTAATACTACTATAACAGTTACACCTGTATCAGCAAATATAGCAAGCCCCATAGAAGCAAATCCCAAAGCACCTAAAATAATCGCCGCAAATTTTATTATTAATGCTAAAAGAATATTTTGTAAAACTACAATATGATTCTTTTTAGCAAGCTTTATGACAAGAGCAGCTTTTGAAGGCTTATCATCCATTATAACAACATCGGCATTTTCTATAGCAGCATCAGAACCAAGTCCGCCCATAGCTATACCTATATCGGAATGAGCCAAAGAAGGAGCATCATTTATACCGTCTCCAACAAATATAGAAGCCTTAGAATCTTTCATCATCTCTTCTAATACGCTTACTTTGTCTTCAGGCAGACAGCCCCCTTTAAATGATTGTATATTCATTTCTTTTGCAAATGCCTCTACTCTATTAGTATTATCTCCGCTTATCAATGCAGTTTTTATATTCATAGAATTTAATAAAGAAACAGCCTCTTTTGCATCATCTTTCAAAGTATCATCAATCAGAAAACCTCCGGCATATTGAGAGTCTACAGCTATATGAACATTAATATTTTCTTTATAATTTGGTATATTAATATTATTATCTTTTAATAAATTAATTCCTCCTATAAGTATATTTTTATTTTCTATCACAGCAGAAGCACCTTTTCCGCTTATATCCTTATGACTAGAAATCAAGCTGTCATTTATAATACCTTTATAATATTTGACTATTGATACGGCAATCGGATGAGAAGAACCTTTTTCAGCATAAGCAGCATATTTTAGTAAAGTTTCATCATCATATAAACCTATATTATATATCTCTCTTATAGAAAACTCTCCCTTTGTAAGAGTGCCTGTTTTATCAAAAATAACTTTATCAGCTTTAGCAAGCAAATCTAAAAATACCCCTCCCTTTACCATAATGCCTAATTTTGAAGCTCTTCCTATAGAAGCAAAATATGTTAATGGAATACCAACCATAAAAGCACAAGGACATGAAACCACTAGCAAAGTTAAAGATCTTTCAAACCAATTACTAAAAACTTCTTTGCCATACATTATAGTAGGTATGACTGTAAGTAAAATAGCAGCTAATACCACTATAGGAGTATATATACCTGCAAATCTGCTTATAAACTGCTCAATATTTGCTTTTCTGTTTTGCGAATCCTGAACTAATTTTAATATTTTAGATACTGATGATTCTCCGTAATTTCTTATAACTTTTGCTTTTATTGTATTATCTCCGTTTATAGTACCTGCAAGAATCTCATCATTAACTTTAACATTTTTAGGCATACTTTCTCCTGTTAAAGCCTTAGTATCAATACAGCTTTCCCCTTCGTATATTATAGAATCGAGAGGAACTTTTTCAAAAGGATTTATTATTATATTATCATTGATATGCACTTCAGATATATCAGCCTTTTCAACATTTCCATTCTCTCTTATAATATTTGCATAATCAGGTCTTATAGCCATTAAAGCCGCTATTGTTCTTTTTGATTTATCAACAGCCATATCTTCAAAATAATCCCCTACTCTATAAAATATAAGCACCGCCAAAGCCTCAGGAAGATTATGAAGTATAATAGCTCCTATTGTAGCAATACTCATAAGAAAACTTTCACGCATAAACTTTCCCTTAATAAAGTCTAAAGCAGCATTTTTAAATACCTCCCTTCCTAAAATAAGATATGGTATAAAGAAAATAATATATTCAAAAATGCCGTGTATAGTTTTATGTAAAGTATGCAGTAATACTAATGCTGCAAGCCCTAAAAAAATCTCTGATAAAAATAAAAGTTTTTCCTTACTCTTTAACATGTTCATACCCCCAAGTATAAATTTTTTCTATATGTTCATCATCTAATCTGTAAAAAACATGAAGCCCCACCTTCCGCTTTTTTACTGCCCTAGCCTGCCAAAGCATCTTTAAATGCTGAGAAACTGAAGGCTGCTTCATATCAAGCAAAGATGATAATTCATGTACGCATAACTCTTTTTCGCTTAATGCTGATATTATTTTCAATCTTGTAGAATCAGAAAATACTGAAAAGAAATCCGCTAAAAGCGAAAATTCTTCATCATTCGGAAGTTTAGGTATTAATGATGATATATTTGAATCTTTTGTATTTATTTCGCAGTCATCATCATAATTAATTTCTTTATTAAAAACTTCATCTTCAGGTTTTATATTATCTTTTTTCATAATTCAGTCTCTCTTATATAAGTATATTATAATATAATAATATACTTATATATTAATTAAGTCAATATTAAAAATATATTTTTTTTAAATATTATAAAAAATAAATAATGTTTATGTCTTTACTAGATAACTAAAAAAGCTAACTTTCTGCTAAATTATATATAATTTATAACTGTTTTTGTTTATTTATGGTAAGGGTGTGCATTTCATACTTAGATTTAAATAATTATTATAATAAAAAACTATTTTATTTATAAACTCGTTTAATAAAACTGATAACTTTATTTGTTAACTGATCATTTAAAATATTTCTTACAATTTATTTACTAATTAAAAAACTTGTGGAGATATCAGCATTATCTCCTACCATTCTGCGAATGTCAGACGCTCATAATTTTTATATTTAGCTTTATAGCATTTAAAAAATTATTAGTTTTTATTA
>NZ_CAJTQJ010000018.1 GCF_910578695.1 uncultured Brachyspira sp. | reverse complement strand
CAACACAACACAACACAACACAACACAACACAACACAACACAACACAACACAACACAACACAACACAACACAACACTCTTTTAAATAAAAATCAGAGTTATGTTGCCTTAGCGAATAAAAAAGAATATATGTATATAGTACAATCCTCTTTAGAGCCTGACAAATGTAGAATCGGAATAACTGATAACCTTGAAAGAAAATTAAAAGAATACAATTCAATAACAGGAAAATCCGAAGATAATATTTACAGCTTTCTTTTCATATGCGAAGTAAAAAATATGCGTAAAATAGAAGCTGATATAAAAAATCAATTTTCTTGTTTAAGAGAGCTGTCAAGAAATGAGATTTATTTTTATAATACTATTCTATTTGATATGTATGTAGACTTCATTAAGTCGCATCCTTTATTTATAAAAGAAATATTTATAAAGCCGAAAGAAAAAAAGACTGTAATTAAAATTATAAAAAACTATTCCTACACTTCTTAAAAGAGGATTAACCAGACACGATATTAGCAAAAATTACATAATATTAATAATAATGAGTTTTATATTTATTATGAAGATGATAAAGAATATTACTCATATCATAAATGGCAAGAAAAAATTCGCCCATATTTTAATCACGAAAGTGCATCTATGACAACAGAAAGAAAATAATTAATATAAATAATGAAAATTCACCGCAATAGTCAATCTACTTGTTTTTTATATATTATTCATTATGTATCATAACAATATATTGACTTGCTGAAAGGTTTAACTCAGCCGCTTTATTTGTTATACTATCCCAATACTCATCATGCATAGTTGTATTATGACTATTCATTTTACCTTTTTCTTTATTTCTAAAAGTGCGTTCTGCTCCCTCTCTTTTTTTGCCTCTGCAATTTTGTACTCCTCCAAAGGCGGACAAAGTCAATTTTATATTCTCCCTCATCTTCATGCGGCTTGAATATACTGCCTTAATAAAAAAATACCTAATAACTCTATATATTTATTTCGATTTCTATATCATTTATATCGCCTTGTTTTTCATATACTGTATCAAATATAAAAACCAATCACCTTATTTGGGGCAGCCAAAAAACATATATTCTTCTTCTCTTGTTTTGCTGTATCTAGGTTTAATTTCTCCGAATTTTAGATTATTTTGTTTAATTAATTCTTTTACTTTGGATATGACTTTATTATTAAATATTAAATCTATACTATTATTAAGCAATCATCATTTTCAGGCATAACATAATAAATATAATAGTAATTTTTTTGGCATAATATCACCATTTATGTTTTTTAGCTTAAAGTAAGTAAGTAAGTAAGAGAATATAAAAACTAAAATTATAATTTTTTATAAAGCATCATTAAATCTTTTTATAACTTTTTTTTATTACTTTTTATCTATAAATTTTAATAATTCATCTAATGCACGTATCATTTTTTCAGCCTCTTTTTTAGTAACATTAAGATTATGATATGAATTATTTTTCTCCATTCTTAATATAGTTGCTTTACTTTTAATAGCTTCTATACTTTTATCATTTAAAATAAATTGAAATAATATAAATTCATTAGCACTGCCATAATAAGTAAAATTAATTCCTGAATCAGATATTCTATTTTTCGGTTCAGCCTGCATTATATAATCATTAGAATATTTAATATATAATCTATCTAAAAAAAATACAGTATTAGGCGTATAACTAACAGCAACATCCATAATGATTATATTTTTATTACCATTAGCAGTTCTAAACCTAATTTGTCCCCAAGTACTAAAACCAGCTTTAGACATACTCAAAGTAATTTCTTTTGTCTGATAGTATTCTGTACCATTAAAATCATCTTTTATAATATCTATTTTAGCAAAAGCTATAGATGATACAGATAATAAAATAGTTATATAAGTTAATAATTTTCTCATATATAAATCCTTCTCTTATAAAGATAATAATATATTTTATGCAAATTAAAAACTATATTAAAACACAGTATATATTTATATTATAGATTATGTTAGTTTTTTATTAACTGCTTATTTAAATGTAAACACAATATATTTTTCAAACATTGTCAAATTATTGTATATTTTTATATTGACTTTATGATAAAATACTATATAATAATACAATAGATGTTTGTTAAGATTTATAATACAGCAAGCCGGAAATTTTTTTATGAATATAGTAAGATACATAGTAATAGGATTTATTTCTTTAATAACAGGCATATTAACTTCATTTATAGTATTATTTTCATTATCACCTATATTAGAATTTATAGGTTTTAAAAATAATGGGGATAAATGGAATTATGACCCTATAGCTCTTCTATCAATAAATGTCGGAATATTACAAACATTACTTGCTATAATAACTTTAGGTATTGGTTCTGTGGCTTTTTTTAATTTTTTGAGTATGAAAAAAGAGTTTAAAAGATTTAAAAAAAGTATTAAAAAGCAGGTTAAAAATATTAGAAATAATGGTGATGCAAAAGAAACTTCTAATAAAGAACTAGAAAAAATTACAAAAGAAACAGATAAATTAGAAGAAAACCAAAAGGGGGAAGAAGTAAAAGATGTTTTTTAATGAAAATATGTATAATCAAAATTATTTGAATATAATAAAAAAAAATCAAGAAACTATTCCTGTAAAAATTACTAAAATAGCTTCAGAACTAGGAATAACTATTTATCGTGCTGATATGTCAAAAAATATTTCTGGTGCTATATTTGGCAAAAATATTGGCTATGATAATGAAAAATACTTAATATATGTTAATGGCTCACACCATATTAATAGACAAAGATTTACAATAGCACATGAAATAGCACACTTTTTATTGCATAAAGATAAAATAGGAGATAATTTAACAGATAGTGCTATGTATAGAAGCAAACTATCCAATGTTTTAGAAAGACAAGCAAATACATTAGCAGCAGAAATATTATTACCTATAAAAGAATTAAGAAACTATTTTTACGAAAAAAGAATAACAGATATTAAAACATTATCTAATATATTTGAAGTATCAAAAGAAACTATGCAGATAAGATTAAGAGATATAGATAAAAATAATATTTTTTTAGAAGAATAATAAAAATAATAAACATCAATAAATTTATTAATACACAGTCTTTATAGCAAATTAAATATATAAATTTATATTAAAAAATAAAAATATTAAACTTTAGTTTGAGACTTATATTTATTAGTATTTTCTAATTTAATAAATACTATTCTCAAATTTAATTTTTATTACTCTATATAAGCATTTCTAAAATCATATATAGAAAAAATATCATATTTTACACCATAAAGTTTTTTACTCTGCATAACAGTAGCCTTATCATAATATATAGGTATAATAGCCATATCTTCTTGTATAAGTATGCGTTCTGCATCATAAGCTGCTTTTATTCTTATATCTTCATTTGCATTAGTCATAGCAATATCAACTAAATAATCATAAACTTGATTTGTGTATCCGCCGTCATTTCCTAATCCTTCAAGCTGAAAAAGCCTTAAATAACCAGATGCCTGATTATAAGCAACACTTGTACCCGCCTTAATCATCTGAAAACTTCCGTCTTTTATTGACTGCAAATATGTTGCAGGCTCTTCATACCTTAGTTTTAAATCTATACCCAAATTATTTTTATACATATTTTGAATAGCTTCGGCTGTAAAAAGAGATGAAGGATTAGTAGTTGTAATTAATTCTATTATAGGAAATTTTTTTATATCAGAATATCCAGCCTCTGCAAGAAGTTTTTTAGCCTCTTCAATATTTTTTTGATAATCGCTTTCTTTTAATGAAAAATATTCAGGGGCATTATCCCTGAAATTATTAGTTCCTATTTTTACATTAATAGGCACAAATCCGTCAGCAGCAGCTCTTCCTCCTCCTAAAACATTATTTACTATATAGTTTCTGTCTATGCCTAATGCTAATGCCTTTCTTACTAAAGGATTATTAAAAGGCTTTATTTTTAAGTTAACCATATAGTATGCAATAGATGTTATATCAGCTTCTCTTCCTATACCCTGCTCTATCAAAGAAGCCCTTTCATTTTCAGGTGCTTCAGGATAAAATAGTATGCTGTCTGCATAAATAGCAGCAACTGCAGTATTAACATCTTCTAAAAACTCGAAAGTTATTTTTTTTGCTTTTACATTGTCTTTATCCCAATAATAAGGATTTTTCTCCATCACTATTTTTACAGCCTCATCATATTCTGTAATTATATAAGGTCCGTTTCCTATATAATGCTCTTTACTCAATGCCCAATTCCCGCCATAAGTATTTATAATATCCTCTCTCACAGGAGAAGCGATATCGCTGGCCATAGCCTCTTCAAAATAAGGAAGCGGTATATCAAGCTCAATTTTTAATGTATAATCATCTAAAGCATAAACTCCAAGTTCTTCTAAATTCTTTTCGCCTTTCATAATACTATGAGCATTTTTTATTATATCAAAACCCAAAGAAAAAGGAGAAGCTGTTTTAGGGTCTATTAGTCTTCTTAAAGTATATACAAAATCATTAGCTGTTAAATCTTTTCCGTCTGACCATTTTGCATTTTTTCTTAAATGAAATATATAAACTGTGTTATTACTCATAGACTCCCAGCTTTCAGCAAGTGCAGGTATTATAGTTCCTTTTTCATCTCTTTGAGTAAGTGTTTCAAAAGTATGAGTTATATAAACTGCTGTATTAATACCTTTTGCAAATGCAGGGTCTAAACTGCTCGGCATTCCGCCGACTGATACAACTATGTCATCATTATATGATTTATTATTAGAACAGGATAATAAAAATATATTTGTAAGTAAAATTATTATAAAAATATTTTTCTTCATAAATATTTACTCTCTTTAATATTTACTCTATTTAATATTTATTCTCTTTAATATTTATTTTTTTTATATTGTTTTTTTATTATTATTATATTTTTTATTTTTTAAACAAAAAATAAATTAATTTAATAAATATAATAAACAAATATATAATTATGTCAACTATATTATGTTAATAAAAGTTCTCAAGGTAAATAAAATTAAACAAAAGAAATAAAGGTAAATATACGAAAAAATATAAATGTATTATTTTCATTATCTAGTATATAAATCAAGAAAAATAAACGGTGTATAGTTTTTTTACTTAATAAAAACTTGAGCGGGATTAAAATTCCTAATTAAGTTTTAAAAATAATTAAAATTTTATTATCTAAATAAAACTATAAAATATAAATGGATGTGTATGTTATTTGATTATACTTACTATATATTCAGCCATATACATAAATTGCATAGCCGAACTTTATTTGATGTCTTTATATATCTATTCAGCATTATATATAATTTAAATATCATAATATATATTACAAAAGCCTTTTTATATTATCATTATAATGCTCCATAGAATATTTAAGAGGTTTTTTTAAAAATTTATCATAAAACTCTTGCGTTAAATATTTTTTATCATTATCAAAATATTTTATTGTAAAATCCTTTTTTATATAATCTTTTTCATCTATATATTTCAATATATCTTCGCTTGTAATTTTAACTATTGTACTAAATTCGATTTCACTATTTACATTATGCTTTCTTTTTACAGAACCTAAGTGCACCCAAACAAATCCGGATATATAATTACTAGGCGGTATATTTATAATCTCCACTCCTAAATCTTCATATATCTTATATTTATATATTTTTGAAGGCAAAAAAATAAAATGATCTCCTACACATCCATTATATACATTTAATGTGTTTAAATAAAAACTGTTATTATTTAATACTAAATTAAATCCTCCCAACAATAAACAATAATTATATTCATTTTTTATTTTTGAATATATAATAAAATCTTTTAAATTTAAAAGCTCTTCTACTCCGTTAAATTTATAATCTTTATTTTTTATATTAAATAATTTTTTTATGTAATATGTTCTGAAATTATTTCTTAATTTTTTAATTGGTATATACCAAGAAATTTTATCTATTTTTAATAATTTATTAATAGTTTCTGAACAATTAATATCTGACAGTATAGCCTCTCTAATTTCAAGAAGCTTATCTTTAAAATAAATTTGATCAGCATCTATCTTCATATAGTATTTATATTTTATTTTTAAATATCCAAAATTATAATAATTAGGCAAATAATGAATTAATGAATATTTAGTAATATATTCATTTTTATGATATTTAATAATGTTAGGTCTATAGTAATAAAGTCTTATTTTATCAGGATACTTTGCAGCATACTCTTTCAATATATCTTCTGTAGAGTCTGATGATTTATTGTATGTTATAATAAGCTCATCTAAAGCATCAATACAGGAATCTATACATTCAGCTACACTCATAGCTTCGTCTTTTACTCTCAAATGTCCTGATATACCTAAAGGACGATATTCATCAAGTATTTTAAAATCTTTTTCTTTTATTATGTATTCTTCAGGATTAAATTCTTGATTTCGGCATTGTTCGCATTCGCAGTAATATGACATTTTATGCTCCATTAGCATTTAACTGCATTATTTTTTTTGAAAAACGAAAATTAAAATGAGAATTAATTTGATGCGAATTTGTATTACATATAAAATTATGCAATATAAAAATAGCCCTATTAATTAGAATAGGTATATATATAAATTGAAATATTTTATTTATTTGCTTGCTTGCTTGCTTGCTTGCTTTATAAGAATATAAAGATATTATATTATGAATAGATATTAAACTTATCATATTCTCAGATTATATAATAAATTAATAAAAAAGCAATAAAAAAAACTTATGAGTTTTTTTACAGATTTTTATTATAAAAGTAAGTATTCTTCTTAATAATATTTTTTAATCAAAATACTTTTATTTTATCTATAAATTAATAAATAATATTGCCTGCTAAAACTTTATTCCACCTAAATCTATTGTAAAAAATTTATTTTACTTGTAATATAAATAAATATTTTTATTTTAAGCAATTTATAAAAGGATATATTTATGGCTGTTATAGGCTTATCTGGAAATATTTTATATGAAAATAATTCTATACCGAAAGCATTTATTAATCGTTATTATGCTGACTCTGTTATAAGATCTAAAGGAATTCCATTTATAATGCCCATTACAGAAGATGAAGAAATTATAAAAAAAATGACTGAAAATATTGACGGAATCATAATGACAGGAGGAGCCGATATTCACCCATTTAGATTTAATGAAGAACCTATAGAAAAAATCGGTAATATTCTAACTGAAAGAGATGAATTTGATTTTAAATTGATGAAATATGCAGTTGAAATGAATAAGCCTATATTTGGAATATGCAGAGGAATACAAGTAATTAATGTTTATTTCGGAGGCACTTTGATACAGGATATACCAAGTCAAAGAAATACTAATATACTTCATAGCCAAACAGCTGAATACTATGCACCTACACATAAAATTCAAACTGTAAAAGACAGCATAATATATGATATGTTAGATGAAATTTCAGAAGTAAACAGCTTTCATCATCAGGCTGTCGATAAATTAGCTAAAGATTTTAAAGTTACAGCAGCGGCAAAAGACGGAATAGTTGAAGCTATAGAATATAAGAAAAAAGATTCTTTTATACTCGGAGTTCAATGGCATCCTGAATTGATGAGTGCAAAAAATATAAAAATGCAGAATATTTTTGATATGTTTGTAGAAGTTTGTAAATCAAGAAAATAATTTTTTATTATATTATTCTATATGTAATCATAGCATTCATATCAAAATATAATTTTCCAGAATATTGCGGATGAGCTATATATTGCCCTATTCTCAGATTTACTTCAGTGTATATTCTATTTAAAAACTCATATTGAAAATGAGCATAAGCACCTATGGAATGCCATAACTGTTTTGTATTATTCATATAAGCAAGCATATAATTAATACCTACAGTTAAAGGCATTAAGTCAAAAAGAAACATAGAATCTAATTTATATGATATATCATCCTGATCCCTTATCAAAAGCAAATCATAATCTAAATGATATTTTCCATGCATATTATGTACATATTTAAAAGAAACACCTGCCTGCAAAATCAAGCCTCTTCCTTCAAATAATAACCTTAAAAAACTTACTTTAAATGTCGGAGTTATCTCAGCTTCAAATGATAAATTAGCAGTTTTATTAGCAGCATTTATACCATTTGTGCCGAAATCTGTATTAGGAGTATCAAAATTAATAAATCCTCTTTTGGCATAAGAAAGATAATAATTAAGCATTGATAATTTAACATCTATATTAAAATATTGAGATATAGAACTATTAACAAATAATGTAAGTCTGTTCATTTCAGCACTGATATGATCGCTTATGCCTACATCAGTTTTTATGCCTTCAAAAACATATCTTGGAAAAACATCTGAAATAAATCTGTAAAATAATAATATTCTTCCTCCGCCGTCTAAATACGGGCTAAATCTTCCGTTTAAATCAGCACCTATGTAAAGACCAGCCTGAATATTAGTTTGAGCTGTCAGAGGCTTGAATATAATTAATATATATATAATTGTAAAAATAAATAAAAATTTTATTAACTTCATTTAAAACATTCAATATTATAATTATAACACTTTATAAAAAATATGAAATTATATATTTTTGCAAAAATAAGTAATTAATTTTTCACAGGTGTTACAATAGTATCTTCAAAATCATTATCATTATAAGTTTCATTATCAGAATAAGCCTCTTCAGCACTCACTAAAAGATTAGCTTCTCTTTCATCTTCAGATGCTTTTTTTGATTTCTTTTTTGAAGAGTGATTTTCTTCATTTTCATCATTATTTTCTTTTGATATTTCTTTAGCTGCTTCATTTTTCTGTTCTTTCAAATATTCATCAAGTTTTTCTCTCACCTTATCAGCACCGCCCATATTTAATGTTTCTCTAATCTGTATCTCAAGCTCCATACGCATTTTAGGATCCGATGCCAAAAGTTCTCTAACCCTTTCCTTACCCTGTGCAATCTGTTCTCCATTATAATAGAACCAAGCACCGCTTCTAGTAATGATTTTTGCCTCCATTGCCAAATCTATTAAAAGTCCCTCTGATGATATGCCTTTACCGAATATTATTTCTAAATTAATAACTTTAAATGGGGCTGATAATTTATTTTTTACAACTTTAATTTTTACTTTATGACCTATAGTATCATCGCCTTTTTTAATCCATTCAGTTCTTCTAATATCAAGTCTTACAGACGAATAAAATTTCAAAGCCTTACCGCCTGTAGTAGTTTCAGAAGGACCTGCACCATAACCAGTAGTGGCAATATTCTGTCTTAATTGGTTAATGAATATTACAGCAGTATTAGTATTACTTATTATAGCTGTAAGTTTTCTTAAAGCATGGCTCATAAGTCTAGCCTGCAAAGCTATATGGGCATCTCCAATATCTCCTGCAAGCTCTGCCTTTGAAACGAGTGCCGCAACAGAGTCAACAACAACTATATCAAAAGCAGTAGAAGATACAACTTTTTCTAATATTTCCAAAGCTTCTTCACCGCTGTTGGGCTGAGAAATATATAAATTATCTATATCAACTCCTAAAGCACTGGCATATACAGGATCTAGGGCATGTTCTGCATCTATAAAAGCAGCATAACCTCCTGCCTTTTGTGCCTCAGCTATGATATGCAAAGTGAGTGTTGTTTTACCAGAAGCCTCATGTCCGTATATTTCTATAATTCTTCCTCTAGGAACTCCTCCAACTCCCAAAGCATGATCAAGAGTTAATGCCCCAGTAGAAATAACATCAACATTAACAGTTTTATTGCTCCCAAGTCTCATAAAAGAGCCAGGACCATATTTTTTATTTATCTGATCGGTAATAGCTTCAATAGCTTCATTCTTACCATCTTTTTTTACTTCAGCAGTTTCTTTCTTTTTAGTAGCCATATTAAAAATTCTCCTAAAAATTAATATTAATATAATAATACATTGTACAAAAATACATTATTTTGTCAAGGTATTTATATATAAAAACTAATATTTTTTATAAATTCGCTTTTTCTAAATATTCATAAAGTCTTATCATAATAGATACTACATCTTCAGCTTTATCATCATATATATATCTAGTATATAAAAAATTATTTTCATTTTCTCCTTCAAATTCCATAATATTATATATCTTATCTCTAACAGAATTATCATATAATTTGTTTTTAATTTCTGCATCATTTGAAAACACACTAATATAAAACTGATTACTATCAATAGCTATCCATAATATTACAGATAATCTTAAATCTTTTAAATTTAAAGTTACAGCCCTAGAAAAATCATCATTAATAAGCTGATATTTAATATTTTCCATAGATAAAATATAATTATTACTATTTTTTTTGTCTTCAAAATATTTATTTAATTTTTCTATAGCTTCTGTTAATAAAGTAATATTCTCTTTTATAGGAGAAACTTCTATTTTTTTCATCTTAATTATATTAGCAGCTCTATAAAGTAAATCAGCATAATTATTAATATCTTCAACACTATTCAATGATTTATATTCATCTGTTTCGACCAAAAACTCTCTTATAACTTTATCTTCCATATCTTCATTCCTAAATTGTTTAGTAATTAATTTTTCATTATCTCTCATCTGTATTAAACCAGAATAAAGAGAATGATATTTTATATCTTTCTGCAAAAAAGAATATTTATTGATAATAGTTTCTTCAATAAAATCTCCAAGCTCATCATGCGATAAACATTTTATTCTTTTATTTTTTGATATATCATTATATTTATCTCCTAAAGAATTAGGCTTATCTCCATATTTAGTTAATAAAACCACAAATAATTTATTTTTGTCAATATGTGATTCTCTGTCTATATAATAATCATATAGCTGATTATTTAATTCATAGGAATTTATTTTATTTTCTAAAATTATTTCAAAATTATTTTCACTTTTAATAAGAATATCAATTCTCCTATTCTTAGCAGTAAGAACTTCTCTATAAACCTCTATTTTCTCATCAGTATTTATTTCAGTATGAGAACATCCTTTTTTTATGACATAATTAGAAAAATCTCTTGCAAAGTTCACTTCTTTTTCATTATCAGCAATAAAATTTAATTTAAGCATTTCATATATTAATTTACTATTGTATATTTCTAAATTAGAATAATCTAAAATTTTTGTTATATTGAATTGGGGAATAATTTTTTTATTTTCTTCAGTAATTAAATCAAAAATTAAATCTTTTTTGTTACAAATTAAATTATAAAAAGAATTTAATAATTGCTCATCATTCATATTGATTCCTAAAATTATTAAATTTTAATATATTATATAAAAATACATTGTTTTTGTCAAGCTATTTAATTATAAAATAAAGAAAAAATAATAAAAATAAAATTGGATTTAAGAGAAATAAAAGGCCCCTTACAGCAGGAGAACTAGCACCCAGTTGGGTTGACTTACCGTTGCTTCCTTCCGAACCTGGCGGATTCATCATCAACTGCCGTAGAACCCCGCTATAAGAGATGTATAAAAACTAAGCTTACGGAGAGAGTGGGATTCGAACCCACGGTACTTTTACGCACACACGACTTCCAATCGTGCTCCTTCAACCAGCTCGGACATCTCTCCAATTTGTGCCTGAGAAGATTTGAACTTCCAGCCTTCAGAACCGCAATCTGATGCTCTATCCAATTGAGCTACAGGCACTTAAATATTTTAGTTATGCAAGTATAACATATTTATATTTTTTTTGCAAATTTTTATTAATGACTAGAATTTTTAAACTTGACTTATTATATTATTTTTATTTGATAATTAAATTATTTTTATATATTAATTAAATTAATTCGCATTCTATTAACTATTTCAAAAATAATATTTTTAGATTTAAAATATTATCTTATAAAAGTAATAGAACTGCATTTTTTCAAATATTATGTTCACTCTTAAAACATATAATTATGAATATAAATTAATTATTAAATAAACCGCTTCCTACTTTTAAGCCTAATTGAATGCCTAAATCAAATGAAGCCAGATTTCTGCTGTCAACTTTTACTAATTCAGCACCTCTTAAATCTATTCCAAAATCTGTACCTACATAAGCCCCCAATAATAAAGCAATATTCTCGTGAACATAAAAAGAATAGTCAAATGTTAATTTCACATAAGTCATAACAGTATTTTTCATAATGCTGTTCATTTTAGAAGTATTATAATAACTGTATGTTTTAATAATTTCATTATCTTTTGCAATTTCTGCAGAATGCGTAAGATATAAAGGAAGTTTTACTCCTACCCCAAAACCAAAAGAATAATTTTTATAATGAAATTTAGGAAGTATTCCAATAGATAAACTTTCAAAAGTATAATATTCAGTGCTTTTTACTTTTATATTTCCTTCATTGTATGAACTTGATAATCCGAAAGAATCATGAGAATATCCCAAATCCAATAATAAGCTTATTCCTTTATCTCCGTCAGATATCAAATATCCGCCTTGCAAATTAACTCCTGCATCAAATCCTACTGCCCCATTTATTTTTTGATAATTTTTTATATAATCAGCAGTAGCTTCAGAATTATTAAAACGAACATTATAAAAACTAAAACTAGCCCCAATAGGAATCATAATTCCAAACTGCCAGCTGCTCTCAGCAAAAGAAAGTTTAGAAAATATCATAATGATTGAAAAAATAATAATTGTAATATTCTTCATAAAAATAAATCTCCTTAAACATTTAACATATAAATTATATTTCAGACATATCTATTTTTTTGGCTTCATACCATAACTTATCTAAATTATAATACTCTCTTCCCTCTTCAGTAAATATATGAACCACCAAAAAACCATAATCGCTTAAATACCAAACAGATTCCGAACTATTATCATTTTCAGCATAAGGCAGTACTCCTTCTTCTTTCAAATCCTTATAAACGGCATCAGAACCTGCTTTCATCTGAGGCGAAGAAGAGGCTGTAGCTAATATAAAAAAGTCAGAAAGCGTTGTTACTTCTTCTAAATCTAATATAACTATATCTTCAAGCTTCTTATCATATAAAGACTTAGCTGCTTTTAAAGTTAATTCCTTTGCTCTATCTTTATCTATAATTTTTTTCTTTCTCTTTTTTAATTTAGTTTCTAAAACTTCATTTGCCTTGTTATTAGATAATTCCTTATTTTCTTCATTATTGTTTTTATCGTGTAATTTCATAATAATCATTCCCCAAAATTAATACAACATTATTTAATACTCTTCTATCTGTTTTAGCATATATGCGGTTTATTCTGCCTTCATTAGCAACCATAAATGCCTTTTCTATATTTCCGTCCCTTACAAGCACAACGCTCTCATTAAGATTAGCACCAAAATTACCATACTCCCCTGCAGAAAAACCTCTATAACGCATTCTAATATTTATTCTGTCAGCAAGTCCTGCAGTTGTCGTGGCATTCAATACTATTAAACTTACATCTTCATTATTTAATTCGCTTTTTTGTGTTTTAAGCTCAACATATAATGTCAAATCGTCCATCTGCTTAATAAATGCATTTCCATCAAATATAGGAACTAAGACACCATTATCACCGATTCTTGCATCTATATTCTCTATAATTAAAGTTCTTTCATTGCTGTTTGCAAGTATCTTTGTAAAAGCTTCGATATCAGGCGGTCTTAAATTACTTCTTACTTTAGAAAATACGGCATTTCTCATACTTTTGGCATTAATTATATTTTTTAGCTGAGAATTTTGTATTAATCCAATCATAGAATTAATTATAATATCTTCTAATCTGTATAAAGTTTCTATATCCTCATAGCCTTTCATAGTTAAATAATGCAAATATGATACTGTCTTTTCTCCTGTAAAAAGCCATTCCCCTATATCAAATGAAAGCTCATATCCTTTCTCTTCATCTTTGTATTCTATAGGCTCTTCAATATACATTTTAATGCCGCCTATTAAATCTATAATATCAGATATCTGATTATTATCAATAGAGATTTTATAACTTATTTTTTTATTAACAGAAGTACTTATAGCCTTAAATACAGCATTCTCTCCTCTATCTTTATATAATTCACTCAATTTTGAAGGATTATAATTTTTATTCTCCCATAATGCTATATTTCTAGGCAAACCTATAAGTCCTATCCTATTATTTAAACTCGATACTATTCCTACATAAGCACCGTAAATCTCTTTATCATCATCTATAAATAAAATTGAAAAATATAAAGGCTCATCATTTTTCTCAGCAATATACAATTTGCTTATGAAAAAATAATAAAATATTATAATGATAAAAGATACTGAAAATATAATAGTAAAAATAACAGCCATAACAGCTTTTTTATTAGCATTACTTATTGTTTTTAAAGCTTTATCATTTATACTTTTTTCACTTTTTTTATTCATTTTCATTTATATATAATATATTATGTTAATTGAGTTGTCAAATATATTTTTTATATAAAGATATTATTTAAAAATATTTATGTTAACTATTGAAATTGTTAAACTTTATAATATAATATCATTATAAAATATAACGGACTTTTTAATATGGCATTTTTTAGAAAAATTATTTTTATTTTGGGACTGCTTTTGTCATTAATATCCATACATACTTTAGTTTCATATCATAGCCCCAAAAAAGAAAAAGAGATTACAAAAGATTATTAAAATACTATGCTTTTTTTGAAAAATAAATTTATATTAATATTAATATTTTTATGCAATATTCCAATATACACTATTACCATAACTATACTTCCGTTTTCAAGTACGGATAAATTATGGATAGAAGAATACAAAGCAGATGACGGCATACCCAGAGTATTAGAAGATTCATTAATAAATACAAAAATGATTAATGTTACAGATTATGATTTACTAATATCATATTTTGAATCTTATGATATAGTAGTTTCATACAAAACATTACAAACCAATTTGCAGCTGGCATCTGATTTTATAAAAGAAACTTTCGATTCTGACTATATAATAACAGGAGAAATAATAGATTTTAACCTTAAAAAAGGCGGAAAAGATACGGCAAATACAGCATTTAAAATAAATCTTATAGATATAGATTCATTAAAAATACTAAAATCTTTTACAAATGCAGGTACTTATACGCTTCCTAATAATAGCCCTGTATATTCTTCTGAAGATGCTCTTTTTACAGAAACTGCTCTTGGAAAGGCTTCATCAATAGCATTAAATAAAATAGCAAATGATATAACAAAATTCTTAGGCGATCCTCCAATTATGGGAATAATAACCAGAGTAGAAAATGATAAGCTATATATAAATCTCGGAAAAAAAAATAATATAAAAAAAGGAGATGTGTTTAATATATACAAAACAGATAAAGTACTTGAACTGCCTGATAGCAGCAAAGAAAATAAATCAGCAAATATAAGCAATAACCCTAAAATTTTTTTCCCTCAAAATGAAAATACTAAAAAATATATGCCTGTAAGAACTAATGAAAAAGGAGATGTTTGGTATACAAGCGAAACACTTTATAAATATAGGTATTATAAGAATATAGAAGAACTTATAGCATCGGCAAAAGTTATAGAGGTATATGATAATTATTCTGTATTAGAAAATAAAACGAATATAAAAATAGAGCCTATGATGACAGTAAAAATAAAAGATTAGTAAATTTAAATAAAGGAGAATAGTTAACGATAAAGGGAATAGTTAATGATTAAAGGAGAATAGTTAATGATATCAAAACAAAATGTATTGTATAATGAAATAGAAAGAAGCGACTATTATATATATATAAATCAAAAAACAAGTAAAGGCATATTTACGCCGTATTATAAAGGAAGCAGCAATAGTTTTTTATATGATTTTAAATTAGATATATGCAGAACTTTTCATAAAAATGCAAAATCATACTCTATAATAGATATGTCATTAGACGGTACTAAAATTATGACTATTTCCGTTGCAGACAATGACTCTCAAAATAATGTATTTAAAATAATTGAAATAGGAACGAATAAAGTATTGCTGGAAATAAATAATTTATATGTATACGAAGCATATTTTACAGCCAATCCAAGATATATACTTTTAAGAGCTAAAGAAACAAATATTATTAAAGTATTTATATATGATGTACAAACTAAAAAAGTTATGTTTACTTTAAAAGACAGCATATATATTATGAACGGATGTTTTAATGAAAAAAGAGAAATATTTACATATCCGTCAATTACAGAAAATAGAGTTATAAATCATTTAAACTTTAATACGCTGACAGAAACTAAAGAATTAATAGGGTATTCTGAAATTAATGTTTCTAAAATATTCAGTATGGAAGGAGAATCTATATTATTATTGGATAATGATATATCTATTTCTTTATATAATAATAAAAAAATATTATGGAAGGTTCAGTTTTTATCATTTATTAATTATTATAATGGAGGTTTTTTCTACTTGAAAGAGGATAATAAAGTATATTTAGATACCCCTGCTATAATACAGGAAAAAATGTCTAATAATCAAATAGACACTATGGTTTTATACCGAATAGACGGCTATTCTGGAAATATAGAAGCTCTGCAATTGCCGTCAAAAATAAAATATAAAAAATTTACCCGTATGTTTGATTATAAATTTATAGATACTGCAGGAAATATATTTGATATAAAAGATAGGACTGCTTATTCTTTTCCTATTAATACATATAGATAAAATAAAAAATAATTATAAATTTTGAAAGGTTATATCATTATGATTATTAAGAAAAATAAAATATTACTAATATTATTTATTTCTGTTTTATTAATTACATGTAGTAAAACTTACAAATTTCAGTCAGTAAATAAACTGCCGTCAGAAACGGTATTTAACTTTAATGAGCTTACAGAAAAAGAATATAATGTTCTCATAAATAAAGGCACAGAAATACCTTTTACAGGAGATCTTTTGAATATAAAAGATGAAGGAGTTTATATATGCAGGATTTGCACTACGCCTCTTTTCAAATCTGAAGATAAATTCAATTCAGGAACAGGCTGGCCCAGTTTTGATGATGCTTTCACTGAAAATATTAAATTATTAAAAGACGGAGAAAGAATTGAAGTTGTATGTGCAAAATGCAATGGTCATATGGGGCATGTATTTTATGGAGAAGGATTTACAGATAAAGAAACAAGATATTGTATTAATTCTGTTTCATTAATTTTTGTTCATAAATTTACAAATGAAAACAATATAAATAAATAATTTTAGATAATAAAGAAATTTTAGATAATAAATATTATAAAAAATAAATTTACATAAATTTAAGGAGAATACCCAATGATAAAAAAAACAATAATAATAATATTATATTTATTATCTATTATTTCATGTTCTAAAAAACTTTATAATCAAAATATTAATAAGGATAATAGTATGAATAATAATGAAAATATAAAATATGCATATTTTTCTTCAGGCTGTTTTTGGGGAACAGAATACTGGTTTGAAAAATCTGATGGAGTAATTTCTGTGATAAGCGGATATGCAGGAGGTCATAAAGTAAATCCTACATACAGAGAAGTATGCACAGGACTTACAGGACATTTAGAAACTGTAAAAGTTGCTTATGATACAGAAAAAACTACTTATGAAGAGTTGGTAAAGCTATTTTTTGAAACTCATGACTTTACTCAGAAAAATGGGCAAGGTCCTGATATAGGCTCTCAATATTTATCAGCAATTTTTTATCAGAATCAGGAAGAAAAAGAAATAGCTGAAAAATATGTTAATATATTAAGAGAAAGAAAATATGATGTCGCTACAGCTATAAGAGAATATAAAAACTTTTATGAGGCAGAAGATTATCATCAGGACTATTATACTAAAAAAGGCTCTATGCCGTATTGTCATTTCTATACAAAAATATTTTAATACTCAATAAAAATTATAAAAATAGGCTTGCTTTATTATAAGTTTAAAGCTTATTTTTATATTAAAACAGAGGCTTAAAAAAAACTCCGAAACTAATGCCGAAATCTAAATTTGAATAATCATATTTTTTATATATATCATTAAATGATATTGCTAAAGGGCTTTTAAATGTATTTTTATTTAGTACTGAAACATCATACTTCATACCAAAATTATAATTTATATATAATCCAAGCATAAAACCAATCTCAGAATTATCTGCTTTAAAAGGATTAAAAGCATATTCAAATATTATTTTTATATATGGAGATACTGGAGTAATAAATAATTTTTTTATATCATAAAAACTTAATTTCTTTTTTTGAGGCATAACCAATGAAGTATTATCATTTATACCATTACTTGAATTACCTAATCCCGATATAGGAAGTAATATTCCTCCTCCTATACCTATAGAAAAGTTATTAAATGATATTTTTTCTACAATTCCCAAAATAAGACTATGAAGAATAAGAATAGTAAGGAGAACTAATATTATTAGAACATCCCCAAAAATTAAGTATAGTAAGAAATACCATAAATAAACAAGCAAGCCTTTTCATAAACAAAAACCTAAGCTATATTGATAATATACTAACATATTAAGAGTATTTAGTCAATTTTTACTTATAAAATATAAGCTCTTTAATTAAAAAAAATTAGTATATAAATAGAAAAATAGTAATCTTCAGAAACTCATATTAATTATTTTTCTTTTTTAGTTTTTATTAAATTATATTTTTGCTTTTAAAGTTACTATAACAATTTCTGGAATTGCAAATAATCTGAAAGGTAAAAGCACTGCCCCTATTCCAGAAGTAATATAAAGTTTAATGCTGCCGTAATTCATTAATCCGTAAACAGCAGGGAAAATCGGGTATTTTCTATTTTTATTTACAGCCTCCCAAAAACTCATAGGAAGAAAACTTATTTGAAGTCCGTGAGTATGTCCTGAAAAAAAGAAATCTATTAATTTATCATATCCTCCTTCTCTAGCTCTCTTTAAAGGCATATTAGGCTCATGCGATATAACTATATGAAAATCTTCTGCTTTAACATTACTCACAGCAATATCAAATCTCACATCATCTGTTAAATAATCCCCTACTCCTCCTATAGATATATATTCTCCTATTTCATTTGTAATAAATAAAATATTATTGTCTATTACTTTAAATCCATTAAAATACAAAGCATTAGAAACATCTTCTCTGCTCTCCCAATTATCATGATTTCCCAAAACTGCATATTTTCCGTATTTAGCTTCTAATCCCTTTATTCCATTACTGAACTTATCAGTATTTTTTTTATTATAATATTTAAATCTATGAGGGGCACTGTAAATATAATCTCCTGCAAATAATATAATATCAGGATTATTATTCATTATCAAATCAGACATTCTTATTATATGGCTTTCAGGTATATAAATCCCTGCATGCATATCTGCAGCTAAAGCTAATTTGATATTATCAAAGCTTATAGGCAAATCTTCAAACTCTAAAGTAATATATCTAATTCTTATAGAATGTGCTGTTTTATACATATAGACATACATTATAAAAAAGAATATTATAACTAATAAAAATATTATTTTATTTCTTTTTGATGTTTTTTCTAAAAATTTCATATAAACAGCCTTAAATTTATTATGTATTATAATTTGATATAAAAACAGATAATACAAATGATAATAATATTATTGATATAGTAAATATCAAAAAGTTAAATATAAAAGAAAAGAAAATAAATAATACTGCCGCAGATATTATTAAAGATATAAGCAAAGATATTATATATAATTTATTTAATATTTTTCTAGCCTGAATATCAAAATATTTAAATAATCTTCTGTAAAACAATGAAAGCAATGAAGAAGATAATAAAGAAAGAGAAAATGCTGAAGCAATTATAAATATAAAAGCAATATTTTTAATTGAATTATTATTTTCTAAATAATATTTCATATCATAAGAAACTGCTTTTAAGTTATTAGAGTTTATAATACTACTATTAGTCAAAAGAGAGTATATATTATCATTATCTGAAAAAACAATTATACTTTCATTATATGGGGATTTACTGCCTTCTTTTAGATATATAAAACTATTCATAGCAGTCATATCTCCTATAATATCATAATTTTTATCCTTAAAATCATATATTCCGCTTACATAAAAATATCCCGTTTCAAGCCAACCCCTTGAAGCTTTAGCTATCAATGATAAAGTATCTCCTATTTTTAACTGCAAATAATCAGCTAAATCTTTTCCTACTATAATCTCTCTTTTAGGGCTTTCAAATATGCTCCCTTCAGTTATAATATTTGATAAGCTCATTCCATTTTCAAGTATATTTTTATCATAAGCATAAACTCTTGAATATATGCTTCCTGTTCTTATAACAACTCCTACAGGAAAAGTTAATACTGTTTCTATATCAGCGTATTTATCATAAGATGCTATCTCATTAAATAATATATTAGTTATACTATTATCAATATAATGCGAATCTATAGAACCATTAAATAAAAATGTATTTTTAGATGTATTATTTTTTACTATTCTCACTATTTTTTCAGAATATATATCGTTATTTTTGACGCTGTTGTCTGCAAATATAAAAAATGATAAATATATAATTATAAAAACTAATATATAACTAAATATCATAGGAAACATCATTAATATATTATTATTATATTCTTTATTTTGCATAAATAATTTCTCAATAATAGAATATTTAATATTAGCTAAAATAACAGACAATATATTTATAAAAAATAATATAATATATATATAATTAAATTCATTTCTATAAATTAAAATGTATATAAGAAAAGATATTATAAATCCGATAGAACTGAATAATAATTTTGATTTGAGTGTTTTTTTATAACTGTTAATAGTATAAGAATTAATAAAAATGAATACTGAAAATAAAGTAAATAAATAGATAAATATTATATATATTTTATACTTATTATAATTTGTATTAATATCATAACTATTTCCTAAAATATCTTTTTTAGAATAAGCAGCAAAATCATCTAAAAAAATTTCTTTTATATTATTATCAGTTAATTTTTCAATATTCATATCATCTTTAATATACATTTCTGTAGCAGCATTTTTTAATCCTGCAAATTCATTCAAATGGCTAATATCTACAAGAGCATAATTATAATTAAGATTTTCAGATACTTCTATTATAGTATACTCTTCAGCATTATAATGTCCTGTTTTTGTAATAAGTCTTAATATTATAGTATCATTTGTATTAACATCTAATATTGAAGATATTGATTTGCTTATTATAATAGAACTGCCAAAATCAAAATTCTCTAATGTATAATCATTAAAAATGCCGAAAACCTCATTATCATTTTTTATATCAATACCATTTATTACTATTTCTTCTTCGCCTAAATGAGATATTAAACTAGCTCTATATTTCAATCTTGATGTTATAGGACTTGATTTAAATATTTCTTTTAATTTCTGTTCTTTTTGAGAATAATCAAATATATAATAATCATCTAGTATATAATCTCTTGATTCTTTATAATTAGTATTCATTATATTAATATGGCTTAAAGAAGTGTCAGTATCATTTTTATTTAAATAGCTTAAAGAAAATAATGTTATGAATGTGATTATTATTGATATAAAGCAAATAAGCATATTAATTTTTTTCATAAATATACAAAATATCCAAAACAAAATATTATATAAAAAAGATTATATCTTAATAGTAATTTTTGTAAATAGCAGGTAGTATTTTATTATAATATAAAAAAGTATTGAAAAAAAATATTTTTATATTATAATAAACAAGAATATTTATATTAAATATTTAAGGGGAATCTGGGTGAAAATCCCTCGCTGGCACGCAGCCGTAAAGATTGACTAATTTTTAGTTAACGAAGTCGGAATACCTTATTTTAATAATCAGTCGAGTGCACTAGATTAATAATTTTCTCTTGCACTCCTATAAAAGATTGCATCATCTTATAATCTGCAATTTTTTATTAAAAGGAGTTAATATGCAAAACAAAATAACAATTAATAATCTTTTATTAATATTTAAAACTTTAATGTTTCTTAAAATACCTTTAACTATTCTAATGTGATTTTCATTTATTAAATTACAAAACTTTGATTGTAAGATTTATGCTAATACCAAAATATTAGCAGTATAATACTGCATCAAAAATACAATTCATAATTCTCAATTATTATGCAAAATTATATACCTATATTAGGTAATAATATACAAAAAATAAAAAGGAGTTCTATATGGGACATATTATAGGTTTTCCAAGAATTGGAGAAAACAGAGAACTAAAAAAATCTCTTGAATTATTTTGGTCTTCTAAATCAAGTGAAAAAGATTTAGAAAAAACAGCAGCTGAGCTAAGAGCAAAACATTGGAATTATCAAAAAAATCTTGATAATGTATGTGTCAATGATTTCAGCTTTTATGATAATATGCTTGATTTAGCATTTGCAATAGGTGCTGTACCAAAGAGATTTTCACATTTAAATGGATTAGAATGTTATTTTGCTATGGCTAGAGGAAATAAAGATTCTGTTGCATGCCAAATGACAAAATGGTTCAATACTAATTATCATTATGTTGTACCAGAACTTAGTATTGATGATAAATACAAATTAAATATTGATTATATAATTAAGCAGTATAATGAAGCTAAAAATTTGGGGTATAAACCAAAAATAAGTTTAATAGGAATATTTACTTTTATAGAACTTAGTAAAATTACAGACGGAAGTTTTGATGAGATATTCAATAATGTGAAAAATATATACTTTGAGCTTTTAGATGAATTATCAAAATTAGATAAAGAAATTATCATAGAATTTAATGAACCTATTTTTGTGAAAGGAGAAAATAATTTATTTTTTAAATATATTAAAGAAGTGTATAATGAAATATCACAAAAAAATTTGAAAGCTATAGTAACAACATATTTTGAACATAGCAATGAAGCTAGTAATATACTTCTAAAAACTGGTATATTCGCTTTAGGACTAGATTTTGTATACGGAAGTAAAAATTTAGAAATTATAGAAAAAATATCAAAATCAGGAAAAACTCTTTATGCTGGCATTATAGACGGCAGAAATATATGGATAAGTAATTTACAAAATAAATTAGAAATGCTTAATAAAATATCGCAATACATACCAAAAAATAAAATAGTTATAAGCAGTTCATGCTCTTTGCTTCATGTTCCTTACAGCAAAAATAATGAATTAAAAATGGATAAAGATATACTTTCATGGCTTAGTTTTTCTATGGATAAGATAAAAGAAATAGAAGTTTTAGAAAATATATTTTTTGATAAAGTATCAGAAGAAGAGAAAAAATATTTTGAAGAAAATATAAATATTAATAATAATCGTTTAAACTCTAAAAAAATCAATGATGATGATGTTTTTAATAGAATGAAAAGTGATTATAAAATAAGCAGAGATTTAGATTTTAAAGAAAGAATAAAAGTACAAAGAAAATTATTAAAATACCCGAATCTTGCCACAACAACAATAGGTTCATACCCTCAAACGAGTGAAATAAGAGCTGTAAGAATGTATTATAAAAAAGGACAAATAGGCGCAGAAGAATATGAATCAAAAATAAAAGAATATATAAAAAATACAATCGAATTTCAGGAAAGTGTAGGTTTAGATGTTTTAGTACATGGAGAACCTGAAAGAAATGATATGGTTGAATATTTTGGAGAACAATTAAATGGCTTTGTATTTAGCGAGAATGCTTGGGTTCAAAGTTATGGAAGCAGATGCGTCAAGCCTCCTATAATTTACGGAGATATTTCAAGACCAAAAGCTATGACTGTAAAGTGGATAGCTTATGCACAAAGCTTAACAAACAAAATAGTAAAAGGAATGCTCACAGGTCCTGTTACTATACTTAATTGGAGCTTTGTGAGAAATGATATAGATAGAAGCGAAGTTTGCAAACAAATTGCCTTTGCAATATCAGATGAAATAAATGACTTGCAAAACTCTAGTATAAAAATTATTCAAGTAGATGAAGCTGCTTTCAAAGAAGGATATCCTCTTAGAAAAGAAAATATAAGCAGTTACGAAAAATGGGCAGTTGAAAGTTTCAAAATAGCAACTTCAATAGCTAGAACTGAAACACAAATTCATACTCATATGTGTTACAGCGATTTTAATGACATAATAAAAACAATAGAAAAATTAGATGCTGATGTTATAAGTATAGAAACTTCAAGGAGCGGAAATGAGCTTTTAAAAGTTTTTGAAAAAATAGGATATACTCATGAAATAGGACCTGGTGTTTATGATATACATAGCCCTAGAATTCCAAGTGTAGAAGAGTTTATTAATCAAATAAATGCTTTGTTGGAGGTACTTCCTAAAGAACAGTTATGGATTAATCCAGACTGCGGACTTAAAACAAGAAAATGGGAAGAGGTAAAACCTAGCTTAAAGAATATGGTTGAGGCTGTAAAGAAAATAAATAAATAAAAATATCTAAAAGTACCGCAAATAATATTTTATTATCTGCGGTATTTAACAATCTTATTTAGTATTTTTTAAATAAAAATGCGGACATAAAATTATATACCAGCATAATATATGCATAGTTAAAATATTATTATTCTTGAAATAAAGGCATTGTTTTATTAGTATCAAAACCTATTATTTTTGTAACTATTAAAAACATATTTGTAGTACCTTCTTCCATTCCTTGCCTTTCTTCTAAATAACCTTCAGCTTTTAGATTAACTTTAAAAGGCTCATCAAAATTAAATCCTGTATATTCTCTCTCCAAATTAATATACTCTCCTTCCATAGCTACAGGATAATTTTTCATTTCTGCATAATTGCTGAAAACAGCAGAATCAGCATAATAAACAAAATCCCCTTCAAACACTTGAGTATTTGAACTTAATTGAGTTTCTGCTGCATTATTATGATTGCTTTCTCTATTATTAGAACAAGAAATAGCAAGCATAAAAATGATTAACAATAAGTAAAATTTTTTCATATTCACCCTCTTTTTTATATTTGATTATTTTTTAATTTTTTAATTAAAAATATTAATAAAAATTAACAATAAGTATTTATATAGTTTTCACTAATCTAATTTCCTCATCTGAGGGAAAAGTATAGTATCTCTAATACTTCCTACATTCAAAAATAATATAGCCATTCTGTCAATACCTATTCCAAGCCCGCCTGTAGGAGGAAGCCCATACTCCAAAGCATTGATATAATCTAAATCCATATCCATAGTTTCATCTTCGCCTCTTTCCTTAGCCTTTAGCTGTTCTTCAAAACGCTCTTTCTGGTCTATAGGATCATTAAGCTCGCTGAATCCGTTAGACATCTCCATACCGCCTATAAATAATTCATATCTCTCTGTAATTTCAGGATTATCAGGATATGATTTTGAAAGAGGTGAAACTGATTTAGGATAATTAATAACAAATGTAGGCTGTATTAGTTTTTCTTCAACTTTTTCTTCAAATACTGTAACCATTATCTCCCATTTAGAAGGCTTAGTTTTTGAAGTATCTATTTCTATTCCTATTGATTTAGCCTTTTCTAATGCCTCATCATCTGTCTCTATAGCATTAAAATCAAGTCCTGAATGCTCTTTTACCAAATCAGACATAGAAATTCTTGCAAAAGGAGGCTTAAAATTAATCTCATAATCTTTATACTGAGAAGTATATTTTCCATTTAATTTGAAGCATACTTTAGAAAAAACTTCTTCCACCAATTCCATAACCTTATGAAAATTAGCATAAGCCATATATGCTTCCATCATAGTAAACTCAGGATTATGTTTTGTAGATATGCCTTCATTACGGAAATTTCTATTAAGCTCAAAAACTTTATCGAATCCTCCTACAACTAATCTCTTCAGATAAAGTTCAGGTGCTATTCTCAAATATAAAGTCATATCCAAAGTATTATGATGAGTAATAAAAGGCTTGGCTTTAGCTCCTCCTATTAAAGGATGCATCATAGGGGTTTCTACTTCTAAAAAATTATTTTCTATCATAACCTCTCTTACAGCAGAAATCATTTTAGACCTTTTAATAAATGCCTCTTTAACATCATCGTTCATTATTAAATCAACATACCTTTGTCTATAGCGAAGTTCTGTATCTGTTAATCCGTGAAATTTTTCAGGCAGAGGATTAAGTGATTTTGTAAGAAGTTTAAGCTCATTAGCATATATTGTTATCTCTCCTGTTTTAGTTTTAAAAACAGTTCCTTTTACTCCTACAATATCTCCTATATCTATTAACTTTTTAAATACTGTATTATAAAATTCATCTCCTACTTTATCTTTCTGTATATAAGCCTGAATTGCTCCTAATGCATCTTTTATAGTTAAAAATGAAGATTTGCCCATTACCCTATAAAGCATAATCCTTCCTGCAATGGCAACTTCTGTTTCATTTTTCTCTAACTCTTCAAAATTATCCGATATATCCTTTGATTTATAAGTTACATCATAGCTGTTAGGAAAAGGATTAATTCCCATACTTCTTAATGCATTTAATTTTTCTTTTCTATTTTCTTTTTCTGCACTAGTATTTTTTTCATTTTGCGTATTTTCAGAATTATTTTGATTTTCTGACATTAATTTATCCCTCTTAAATTATTTGCTATTTGTAATGAAAATAACATAAAAATTTTTCTATAAATATATATCAAAAATAAAAAAAATTCTATAAAAATTATAAAAAAAGAATAAATCATAAATAAATTAATTAATTAATTTATTTATAAAACAATATTCTGCTGATTTATGAAGATTATTGCTGCTTGATATTTTTTCTATAATATACTATTATTAATGTGAAATATATTATAGTTTTTAAGAAAAAAAATAATGAAAAAGTTTTTGTTTATATTTGTTTTAATATTAATGACATCTGCATTAGCATACTCTTTTCCATACAATATGTATACAGGTATGACAGGGGCATTGCGTTTAGGCGGTACAATTTATATTAATAATGACAGAATAGGGGTAAAAAATAAATACACTTTCTCAACACCTATTATGCTCAATTTCGGAATATTAAGGAATTTTGATATATTTGCAAGAGTTCTTCCTATTACATACACGCCCAAACTAGGGGTAGGTGTTGAAGGACAGCCTCAATTTTCTATAATGCCTAGATTTCAATTTTTTAATGGTTTTATAGGAGGCGTAGAAGTATTATTTCCGGGTTCATCTAAACAAAAGTTCGGGCTTAATCCTCAGCTGCATTATTTAATAGGATTGGGAGACTTTTTTACAATATTTTTAAATCTTGAGCTTCCAATGTATTTTAATGATCCTAGGGGTGTAGTTGAATCTATTAGATTAAAAACTGCCTTCGGTGTTTATCCTGGAGCTTTATTCGGATTTTCTTTAGCTGGAATATATTTAGAATATCATTTTGCTTATGATTTTTATAATAGTGCTGTACTATATCTTAACCGTTTAGGGCTTGGTATTTATTTAGTATTGAACAGCGATGCAAGTCTTTCATTTAACTTAACTCCGTATTTGGAGCAATTAGCAAGCGGATTCTATTTTGGTATAGGGGTTTCGCTATCATATACATTTGATTTCAGCAGATTTGTAAGATAATTGATTATAAAATATATACCAATAACTTTATAAGTATTTATTATTATATATTGACTTTTTTTATGTTTTTATATAATCTACTTCAATGATTAAATACTATATTTTTTTAATAATGATAATATCAAATGCCCTATATTCAATAGTCATAGTAGAAGAAAAAATAAATAAAAAAAATATGTATCTATGGCAGAATTTGGAGTACTCTCTTATTTATACAGGAGATGCGGATAAATTCAAAGCAGAGGGAATTAATACTAATGCCGTAAGCGATTTTGAAGTAATTAATGAAAAAGTTGAAATAGAAACTATACATAAAGAAAATGAAATTCCAACTATGAATTATAAAATAATATATACTATGAAGCCTGTAAGAAGCGGCAAACTTAAAATACCGCAGTTAGAGGCAAGATACTATAACATAGAAAGAGGAAACAGCTTGATTCCCAAAGAACAGATGATAGATGAATATAATATAAGAGTATTTAATTTTTGGTTCTTATTAATTATAATAGGACAATGGATTATTATAGTACTTATTGCATTTTTAATTTATAAATTTGTGAAAGATCAGTATAAATTAAATAATAATAACTTTAAAAATAAAAAAATGAATAATTAAAAAACATAAAGGAATGATAATGTCAGATAATATTAATAACAGCGAAAATACAAATGAAATTAATAATGAGATAAGCAGCACAAGTAAAGATTTGCAGGTTATATCCGAAGCCTCAAAAATGGCACTTGATGTTGTAAATGCTATAAAAAATGAAATAAAAAAAGTTATAATCGGTCAGGAAAATATGATAGATAAACTTTTACTTGGTATTATATGCGATGGGCATGTATTATTGGAAGGCGTACCCGGACTTGCAAAAACATTAACTGTAAAATCTTTAGCAAGCACAGTAGACGCCTCATACAAAAGAATACAGTTTACTCCTGATTTGCTTCCTGCAGATATAGTTGGAACAGAGATTTATGATATAAAAAATTCTGCATTTATTCCAAAACAAGGTCCTATATTTTCTAATATAATATTAGCAGATGAGATAAACCGCTCTCCTGCTAAAGTACAGTCAGCACTTTTAGAAGCTATGGGAGAACATCAGGTTACAATAGGAGATAAAACATATAAATTACCGGATGTATTTTTGGTATTAGCCACTCAAAACCCTATAGAACAGGAAGGAACATATCCTTTGCCTGAAGCTCAGGTTGATAGATTTATGCTTAAAGTAATAGTAAAATATCCTACAAAAAGCGAAGAAAAAACTATCATTAAAAGTATGTCATCTTCAAAACCTGCTGAATTAAAATCTATAACTACGATAGAAACTATAGAAAAATTAAGAAAATTGGCTAATCAAATACATATAGAAGAAAGATTAATAGATTATATAGTAAATATAATAGATGCAACAAGAAATCCAAAAGATTATAAGCTTCAAAGCGAATATATAGAATACGGAGCTTCTCCAAGAGCTGGAATATATTTAACTAAAGCAGCTAAAGCAAATGCTATGATGCTAGGCAGAGGTTTTGTTATGCCTGAAGATATAAGAGCGGTTGCTTATGAGATATTAAGACATAGAATAAGCATAAGCTATGAAGCTCAGGCTGAAAATGTAAACAGCGATATGATAATAGAAAATATTCTTGCTAATATTAATGTACCTTAATTATTAATGCTTTAAAATAAAAAATATTAATTAATTATAAAGCCTGATTAAAAAATTAATCTGTCTTTTTTTATTATAACAATTTATTTTAAATTAAGTTAAGAATTTCATTATTTTTACTTATATCATATTTTATTATATCTAATATATTAGAATTAAAAGGATAGATTTTTAAATGTACATTATTAATTATCTTATTTTGTTTCAATAATCTTCTTAGATTTATATTGTCTTTTATCTTGTTTGTACTGTTATTTTGCTTGGAATTATTATAAGAATTAATATTATTTTTATATACTAAATAAAACTTTATATTTTCTATATCATTAGAATAAGCTAGAAAAATAGCTCTTATTCTCAAATATGCACCTAAAAATTGTTTGTGAAGTTCTTTTAAATCATTATCATGAATACTATTTTTTAATTCTATTATATGCAAGTCAAATGTATTATTAGAATTTTTATTTATAATAACGGCATCAGCACATTTTTGAATTTTTAAATGATTAAATTTTTTTTGTCCTTCTATATCTGATGAACAAATAGATTTGCCTATTAATTTTATACAACATTCCATATTTGATTTTTTATCTTTTATAGTAAAAACATCTTCTCTGATATCAATTTTACACATTTTATTATCAAATAAATATTTTTGATTATATATGAAAGGAGAATTATAAAGTTTATCAAAATCGTCCATAATTATTAACCTTCATTTATTGCATCATATTCTAAAGAGGCATTATTTATATATTTATGAAATGTTTCTATATAAAATCCTGTTTCTCTGCCTCCTTTCAATTCTTTTATAGCTGTTATATCATTATCATCAGTATCAAATTGATATATTCTAACTTTTTCTATATCTATTATGTCATTTTCTGTATATGAATACTCTTTCATTATTTGATTTTTTTTATTTTCATCTTTTATGCTATGAAGCACTGCCATGTTATTTATATGTTCTAATATAGTGTCGCTGTGAGTAGATATTATAATATTTCTTTTTTTATTAACTAAATTAATTAATACACAAGCTATTTGCTTCTGCAATTTTAAATGCAATGATAATTCAGGCTCCTCTATAAATAAACTTCCGACTTCATTTTTATATTTCAAAAATAAATATAATGGGGCAGCTTCTGTTATAACAGCAGAACATAAATGCATAGGTACTTTCAAATCGCTGTTATTAGGCTGATAATACATAGCATTTGTTTCTTCATTAAGATTTATTTTACCTTTAAATATATTGTTTTCAAGTATTTCTATTACATCTTTATAATTATCATTTTCTTTATAATTATAAGATAAACCTATTAAGCTATTAATGAAATCTATAATAGGTTTCTGAAACAGAGTTTTTTCTTTTTTCTCCCCAATGCTAAATTGCTGCATATTTGATATTTTTGATAATTCTTTATATGTTAATAAAAAACCTGTTCTTGATGTTGGTAAAAATTTTAACCCTAAAGAATAAAAATTATTTTCTAATAGATTGGAAATTATATTTCTAATTATAAAAATATAATCAATATTATCATCTTTATCTATATCTAATTGAGAAATACAATCTAATTTATTAATAAATATAAATTCTTTAGCAATAAAAATATTAAATAAATAATTTGAATAATCAAAATATATAGTATCTAAATTTATTAAATTATCATTATCATTAAAAATGAATTTTAAAATTTCTGTTTTATATTTATTTAATAGTTTATTTAATAATTCATAAAATAAATCAACTTCATTCTTTTTTAAAAGATTAAATTGTTTATCAGCATTTTTATATATTAAAAAACTATCTAAAATAAAACTGTTATTTTTTATTTCTATATCATTTATATTTATGTATTTATCAACTATATCTTTAATTTTTTTATATTCTTCCAAGCTGTAAATAAATTCCTTATCCTGAAGCATAATATTTGCAATATTATTATTATATTTTATCAAACCGTATATCAATGTCATCAAATAGCTTTTTCCGCTGTTATTATCGCCTATAAACAATATAAAGTTAGAAAGTTCTATTTCTGCCTCTTTAATTTTACCGAAATTTTTAATTATTAGCTTGGAATATGACATTTTCAAAATACCTTTTTTAATTTGTATTATTTTATAATAGAATTTTATCTTTAACAAGTATTTTAGAAAACAGAACATAAACAGCTTAATATAAATTCTATAAAGCAATTTTTATAATTACCGAAAATTTAATATCAATAAATTTATAAAATAACGGAGTGTATTATATGGTACGTTCTTTATGGACAGCTGCAAGCGGTATGAATGGTATGCAGTTTAAAACTGATACTATAGCCAATAACCTTGCAAATGTTAATACTATAGGATATAAAAAAGTAAGAGCTGATTTTGAAGATTTAATATATCAAAACTTAAAAATACAAGGAACTCCTGCTACAGAAGATACTGTAACACCTGTAGGACTTCAGACAGGATTAGGTGTAAAAAGTGCCGCTACTCAGAAAATGTTTGATCAAGGCTCTTTACAGGCTACAGGAAATAAACTTGATTTGGCATTAGAAGGAGAAGGATTTTTTCAAGTATTAATGCCTGACGGAAGTGTTTCATATACTAGAGACGGTTCTTTCAAGATTGATGCTAATGGACAGATGGTTACTTCAAACGGATACAGACTGCTTCCTGAAATAGTATTCCCTGAAAATTTTTTAATAGAACAAATAAATATATCAAGAGAGGGAGTTGTTTCCGTAAAGATAGGCGATGAAAATGATCCTGTAGAAATAGGACAAATTACACTTCATAGATTTATAAATCAGCCAGGACTTCTATCTATAGGAGATAATCTATATAAAGAAACAATAGCAAGCGGACCTGCTTTTGAAGGAGAGGCTGGTACAAACGGTTTTCCTAGAATACATCAAGGCTTTGTAGAAATGTCTAATGTTAAAGTTGTTGATGAGATGGTGGATATGATTGTGGCACAAAGAGCTTATGAAATGAACTCTAAAGCAGTACAGACAAGCGATAATTTACTTGCTACTGTTGTAAATTTAAAAAGATAAATAAAAAACTAAAATATAACTAGTAATAGAAAGGGGCTTTAAAAAGCCTCTTTTCTATATATAGTTTTATAAGAATCTTCATCTTTTAAATAAAGATTAACCATAGTATCATACTCATATTTTATATTTTCAGCATAAGTTTTTCCTAATACATCATAAGAATTTCCAGCATTATAATATCTAAGGGCTTTTACAATATCACCGTCAAATTTATCCAAAAGCTTATCTATAAATCTTACTCCAAGTATAATATTATCTTTAACATTATATCTATTTAAAGTAGGATCAACATCTTTATTAGCTATAGGAGTTATCTGACAATATCCGTAAGCATTTTTTCTTGATAAAGCTGTAGGTATAAAACTGCTTTCTACTTTGATTAAAGCAACCATTAAAAGAGGATCAACATTATAATTACTGCAAACATCAAAAACATATTTTATAAACCAAAAATCCTGATTATAATGATTAGATACATCTTTAATTAAAGTTGCAACATTATTAGAAGGAAAAGAGTAGTCATTGATGTTAAAACTATGCGTCTCCAAATTGAGATTACAAATAAATAAAATTAATATTATAATTATTCTTTTCATAAACTTCCTATTTAAAATTTTATTTTCTGTTATTTAAATAACTTATTAAAATAAAAAAAATTATACTAATTATATTAAAAAATTGATATTTTTCTTAAAATATCGTTAAAAAATATGACTTTTTACTATGATTTATGCATATTGAGATGATATCTAATTATATACTAACAGAGCCGTCAAAAGAATATCTTGCTTCCCCTTTCATAAATACAATATTATTCTCATATCTTAATATTAAATCTCCGCCTAAAAGATGATTAAGTATAATATTATCTGTTCTGCCGCTAATAAAACCTGCCGCACATACAGCTGATGCACCTGTACCGCAGGCTAAAGTTTCTCCGCTGCCTCTCTCCCAAGTTCTCTGTCTTACCTCTCCCCTATTTATAATCTCTACAAACTCTACATTAGTTCTATTTGGAAATATGCTATTATTTTCTATATAACTTCCTATATCATTAATATTCATATCTGAAACATTATCAACAAATATAATGCAATGAGGATTTCCCATAGAAACAGCAGTAAAATAATATGTTTTATTATTGAATATCATAGGCTCATCAATAATAGGAGTTTTATTTATAGTAGTTGGGATTTTAAGACCTTCAAATATAGGAAAACTCATACTAATTTCTACAGTATCAACTTCTCCGTCTTTTATAAATAATTCGGCATCTAATATTCCCCTTAATGTTTCTATTTTTAGAGGATTATTCTTACTAATTCCTCTGTCATAAGTATATTTTGCTACGCATCTTATACCATTGCCGCACATCTCGCTTTCGCTTCCGTCAGAATTAAACATTCTCATTTGCACATCAGCTTTTTCACTAGGCATTATAAGTATTATTCCGTCAGCACCTATAGAATAATGTCTATTGCTTAGTATAGGAGAATATTCGGCAGCATCTTCAGCTGTAAATTTCTCTTTAAAGCAATTTATATAAATATAATCATTTCCTATGCCATGCATCTTAGTAAATGACAAAGTCATATTAAAAAACCCTAACATAATTTTTGCCGTTTATTTTATAATAAATTTTAAATTAAGTAAATACCATTTGTTTATAAAAAAGTAGGACTATTACTCTATACATTATTTTGTAATATATAATAAAAATTATATTCTAACATTATAAAAAAAATTTATATTATAAATAATAAAAAATAAGGGACTGTCCTAGATAACTTAAATTTGTTAAAATTTAGGTATGAAATGCACGCCTTTGGCGTTGATTAAAGAAAAGCAATTAAAATTAATAGAACATTTTGCAGCAAGGACATCTTTAATCTTAGTAAAAGTTAATAAAACTAGAGCTTCTTATTATTTTTTAAGATTAAGAGAATTAATATTTGAATATGAAACAGAAAAAGAAATTTTTAATGGTGAAATAGAAGTTGATGACACCGCAAGAATGTACTTCGTAAAGATACTTTGGCGGTAAAAGAAAAGGAAAAAGAGGAATAGGAGCTAAAGATAAAATATAAATATTTGGTTTATTGAAAAGATGAAGAAAGTATTATGTAAAAATAATAAATACAACATTATTTGGTATTATTAAGCAAAAACGGAGCTTTTTTAATTATCTAAGACAGTCACAATTATAATTTTAATATATCTTCAATTTTTTCTAGCAAATAACTATCATTATTACATGCATTAATGATATCTTCTTTAGTCATTAATCCTTCCAATATAACATCTCTTGCTGAATCTATTTCAGCAACTATATTAGGTATTTTTGTAAGATATATTGGATAATCATCAATTAAACTATAAACTATATCTTCCCAAAATTCATCATCTTTTGCAAACGGCAATTTTTCTGCAACAGCTCTAGCCATATCACCAACTAAATACATCATTCCTGTATCGCCATATCCTGAAGCAGATTTTTTTACAATCTTTATTACCCTATTATCGGAATCTCTTGCAATGTATCCGTCTTCCTCGCCTTTTACTATTTGTTTTGATATTATTTGTGAAACATTAGGTTTTATATATGGAAAAACATTTTCTTTTATATAAATATCTCCGTTAATAATTAAAGTATCATCAAGTATATCGAGTACTAAATTAAGAGAACTGCTGCTATTTTTTTTATCATATACATCAGATACAACTTTTTTCAAATTATATTTATCTGCATAATAATCAAAAGCTTCATTCATATAGCCTGTAACTATTGTAATATCGTATATATTATTAGAATGCAGAAATTCTATATTTCTTTCCAAAAGCGTCCTGCCATTAACTTTAAATAAAGGCTTGGGTTCTTTTAAAGTAAATGGATACAGCCTAGTTCCTTTTCCAGCTGCAAGTATTATTCCCCTCATTAAAATCCTTATTATATATACTTAATACTTTTTAAATATTCTTCTAAAATATTTAAAAAATCAGATATATCATTTTTATCTATAGCACCAATATTTGCTACTCTAAAAGTATTAAAATTAGAAATTTTACCCGGATAAATAGTAAAGCCTCTTTCATATAAATAGTTATGCATATTATCAAAATTATATCCTTCGCATTCTGGTTCAAATATTGCAGTTATAATCTTTGACTGACACTCATAATCTAATAAAAGCTTCAAATTTAATTTTTTCAAACCTAATATTAAAGTTTCAAAAGATTCTGTATATCTCTTATTTCTATTTTCTATAGTTTCTTCTTTTGTTTCTATTACAGCTTGTTTTAAAGCATATAATGTTTGAACAGGCGGCGTAAATCTTGTTTGTTTGGTTTTAGTAAAATTACTATACTGTGCATATAAATCTAAATAATAGCTTTTTGATTTAATATTTTTTAATCTTTCTAGTGAAACTCTATTGCATATAACAAAAGCAATGCCAGCCATACCTTGAATATTTTTATTTGAACTAGCTATAAGAAAATGTATATTCATTTTTTTCATATCTATTGGAATTCCTGCATAAGAACTCATAGCATCAACAATAAACTCAATATTATATTTTTTTGCTAATAAACCTATATGCCCAATATCATTTAAAAGCCCAGTACCTGTTTCATTATGCACAGCACATATATAATCAAAATTACTGCTTTTTAAAACTTCTTCTAACTTTTGATAATCTATTGGTTTTATTAAATCGCTCTCATAATTATAAAAATCAGCGTCATAAGTAGATAGTATTTCTATCATTCTTTCACTATAAGAACCATTATTAATAACTAAAATCTTTTTCCCATTACAGATAGAAGAAAGAACAGCCTCCACTCCAGCAGTTCCAGCTCCTCCAAATAAAACAGCAGTATAATCTTTAGTATCAGCAACAAAGCTTGTGAGTTCTTCAATTATAAATTCCATAACTTCTCCAAACTCTTTTTCTCTAGGACAAATATCACTTACAATTTGAGCCATTTTAACAGTATCAGTAGTTGTAGCAGGACCGGGATTTAATAATATATTTCTTTTTATATTCATAAATTTATCTCCAAAAATATTATATTTTATTCTTCAGGTATTAAAGTAAGTATATCTTTTATAGACATACACATATCATCAGCCTCTTTTGCCCTTCTATTATAAAGTATAGTTTCTGCAGTTTTCTTCATAGCAGGAAAAGCACTTCTTGTAAGCTGATTAGCATATATAACTATATTAACACCCATACAGCTAAATTCATCTTCTGTAACAGTATTAAATGTAGTAGGCACAACAACCAAATAGCTTTTATTATCTTTTTCTCTAAACTTATTACAAAATTCAAATATTTCATCTGGCTCTTTTTTTCTGGAATGTATCATTATACCATCAGCTCCGGCTTTAGAATATTCAAATGCCCTATTTAAAGCATCTTCCATGCCTTTTTCTAAAATAAGACTTTCTATTCTAGCTATTATCATAAAATCTTTTGTTTTTAATACTTTTTTACCAGAACTTATTTTATTACAAAAATTTTCTATAGTATCCTGCTGCTGTTCAACTTCTGTTCCAAAAAGAGAATTTTTCTTTAATCCTATTTTATCTTCTATAATAACAGCAGAAACTCCTATACGCTCTAAAGTTTTTACATTATAGATAAAATGTTCTATAAGTCCGCCTGTATCAGCATCTAATATTATAGGTTTAGTAGTAACTTCCATTATTTCATTAATAGTCTGAAGTCTTGATGATAAATCAACCAATTCTATATCAGGTTTTCCTCTTGAAGTAGAATCACATAAGCTAGATACCCACATTCCATCAAATTGATAATATTTTCCATCTTTTACTACTGTAGTTTTTTCAGCTATCAATCCTGTTAAACCATTATGTGCTTCTATAATAGAAACTGTTGGTTTATAGGAAAGTATTTTTTTTAATCTTCCTCTCCTTATTTCTGGCACAGACAAATATTCAGCTGATTTATATTCCAATACATTAAATTCCTTATCTTTAGAAAAAGGGTATTCTATTAATATGCCGCCTATTTTTTTTAAAGTATTTATAGTTTCTTCTCTAATATATTTTAAATTATCATCTCTCCACTCATCGCCATGTACAACATAATCAGGCTTTATACTCATTAAATTATCTGTATAACTCAAAGTCTTTTGCTCAATAACTTCATCAACATACTTAATGTTTTTGATAATTTCGTATCTATGTTCATAATCAAGTACAGGATACCTTTTAAAACTAGCTACAGCCTGATCGCCCATAACACCAACTACAACTTTTCCTAACTCTTTAGCTTTTTTCAATATTCTTATATGTCCGCCATGTATTATATCTGTACTGAATGCTAAATAAACAACTCTTTGCTTATTAAAATAATTATTAATATATTCTCTATTTTTTATATCATCATCTAAAACTATACAAATTTCACTTCTATTATTATCTATTAATGAAATATCCTCAAATTCAAATATTTTACTATAATCACTTATATTTGAAAATTTATTAATTTTTATTATAGGAAAATAATAGAATAAATTATCTCTTGTATTAATATCTATATTTTTTATATTATCAGAAATATTTGCATAGCTATTTACAGCAGCTGATTTAGTATTAAAAGAAAGTACATCGCTTAAAACAGCTTCAGAAAATATAGAATCTCCATTTAATATTAGTATATCATCTTCTAAATTTCCATCAATCACATTATAAATATCATCTGCAATATAATAATTAATGTTATATTCCCTGCAATATTCATCTATACTATTGCTGTTATATAAAAAATATATATCTGTTATTGCAAATTTACTTAATAATCTTAATTGCCTTTTCAATAAATCTTCATCATTATGAACAATATATGAAGAAAAATCAGATTTCAAAATAATAGCTTTCATAAAAATCCTGCTGTTTAATGATATGTTTTATTCTCTTAAAAATTTAATGAAATTATTCTTATTATCTAATGGAGTTATATTAGGTCTTATTAAATCTTTTCTAGAAAAAATAGAAACTTTTACTTCAATAAATGATAAAACATTTTTTAAATTTATAAGTATATCATCTAATTCATCTAAACTATCAACTGCAGCTGAAAATTCATAGCCTGATTTTTTGGCTATTTCAGGTAAATTAATTTTATCAGCAGCTGTAGGCATTCCTCCGACAGACTCATGGGCTGCATTATTTAAAACTATATGAACAAAATTATTAGGTTTTCTGCTTCCAATAATTGGTAAAGCTCCCATATGCATAAGTACGGCACCATCTCCGTCTAAACACCAAATTCTTTTATTTTTCTTTTGTAATGCTATGGATAATGCTATCATAGAACTATGTCCCATAGAACCAACTGTTAAAAAATCATTATTATGCCCAAATTTATTATTTTCTCTAATTTCAAACAGCTCTCTAGAAATCTTACCTGTAGTTGAAACTATAATATCATTTTTAGAATATTCTAAAATTTTTTCTATGGCTTTTTCCCTAATTAACTCATTAGTATTCTTGTAATCAAATAATTTTTCTTTTTCAAAAAAACCGTCTTTAATAACAAATGCCGCCTGTATGCCTTTATCTAATAATGATTTGAAACTACTTAAAAAATCTTTTACAATATCGTATGTAGCATTTTTATCCAAAACCTCATATACAATATTTAAATCATCAAGCAGTTTTAATGTTATCTCACCTTGAAACAGATGCTGCGGTTCATCTTTAATATCAGGCTCACCTCTCCATCCGATAATAAATAAAACAGGCACAGCATATATTTTTTCATTTAAAAGAGATGCAACAGGATTTATAATATTTCCAATTCCGCTATTTTGTAAATAAACACAAGGATAATTGCCTGAAGCCAAATTATAACCGCAGGCAAGACCAACAGCATTGCCTTCATTAGCAGCTATAATATGACTATCCGAAATTCCATATTTTTCCATAAGTTTATCACAAAAACTTTGCAGTTTAGAATCTGGAACTCCTGTAAAAAAATTAATATTGTACTCATTTAATAAATTTATAAAATCATAAGCTTTAATCATAAAATAAGTTTCCTAAACAGATTCTAAATATGTTTTCAAAACTAAAGCTCCATTTTTTGCCGCTTCTCCTTGAAACTTATAAGCCTCTTCTTTAGCTTTAATAATATTATCTTTTAATTCATTATTATTAATTGTATATTCAATAATACTTGATATATTAGAAAAGTTATTCTCATCTATTGAAATAGAAATATTCGGTAAGGTTTTGAATGTCCAAGTTTCTTCTTTTAATTCAAAAGCATCATATCCCCTTTTATCAAAACTAAAACTAGGTATAATAGCAGGTTTATCAAAAAGAAAAGCATAATCAAATATTACGCCTGAAAAATCAGATATCATAACATCAGCTTTTGATAAAGAATAAATATTGTCTATATTAAAATCCCATTCTATATCAGCATTGTTTTTATATTTATTTTTTAATCTTTCAAGCATATCTCTTTCTGATATACTAGATTGAGGATGAGGGCGTATAATTACATAATATCCGCTTTCTAAAATAGGATCTATAATTTTTTCTCCAAATCTAGTAAGAAGCCCGTTCATACCCCAAGAAGGAGCTATCAAAACAGTTTTTTTATTTTGTACTTTAGTAATAGATTTTGAAGCTGCTTCTTTCTTTTTATTGAGTTCATCTAAATAAGTACTTCCTATAATTTCTAAATCTTTTAATTTAGTATTTCTAGTATTTTCTAATTCTCTTATATCAGAAATTTGATTCTCACCGCTTAATAATACAGCATCAAAAAAATCTAAAGAATACAAGCAATATAATGATGCTTCATTAGGAGCATGAAATATATGAATGTATTTTTTTACCCCTTTAGAGCGTTTTAATTGAAAAACATCTAAATTCGGAGTTGTCATTAAGCAGATATCCGCTTCTATAAAATTCAATTTAGCATAAGCTTTATTTCCTACCCCTATAAACTCCGTATGAAGCAAATCATTTTTTATTTCAAATATAGGATCATCTTCGCTTGAACTATAATATATTACTGGCATTTCTAATTTAATTAATTCTTCTATTATAGGCTTAAATACATTGCAGTATCTTTTATCTTCTCCGTAAATTATTATCCTAGCCTTTTTAGAAGCCTCTGTATCTATGGATTTATTTTTAGAAAATGACATAGTTTTTAATTTTATTAAAAGAGCTTTAGATAAAAAGAATAAAGTGCCTATTATCCCAAAAAGTGCAGAAAAAAGCAAACTTCCTGTGCCTGGATCTATATATCCGAAAAGATTAGCTTGTATTAAAATAAAAAATATTAATATATCTATTTTTTTATCAAACATTATAATACTCCCGAAAAACTAACCTTTTTAGAGTTTATAATATTTTTGA
>NZ_CAJTQJ010000017.1 GCF_910578695.1 uncultured Brachyspira sp. | reverse complement strand
CAAGCAAGCAAGCAAGCAAGCAAGCAAGCAAGCAAGCAAGCAAGCAAGCAAGCAAGCAATTCTAAAAAATATTTTATATATATGCCTATTAATCATAATAGGCTATCGTTGTTTTGTTTTAAACATATATTAACTGGCAGGTATAATTATGCTTAAAGTAAGCATTATTATACCTGTTTATAATGCAGAAAAATATTTAGCTAAATGCTTAGACAGCATTATTAATCAAACTTTAAAAGAAATAGAGATAATTTGCATAGATGATTATTCTGCAGATAATAGTTTATCTATATTAGAAAAGTATAGCAAGTTAGATGCAAGAATTATTCTAATAAAAAATGAAATAAATAAAGGCTCTGGCAGAAGCCGTAATATTGGAATAAATATTGCTAAGGGAGAATATATTGCTTTTATAGATTCAGATGATTTTGTAGATTCTAAATATCTTGAATTGCTGTATAATACAGGAAAAAAGTTTGATGCAGATTTAGTAAATACAGAAAGCATATATTTTTGCAATGAAAATGACAATACAGAAAATTACATTTCAAATAATAATTTTAGTTTTAAAGAGGGGGCTAGAAATATTGATACTTCTTGTTTATTAAATAAATTAAGAAAATCAGCATTAGAATATACATTGAGTTGGTATGCATGCTGTAAAATTTGGAAATTAAATTTTTTGTTAAAAAATAAATTAGAATTTTTAAATATAAATAATTCCGAAGATTTTTACTTTTTATTTATGGCATTAGCTCATAATCCTATTACAGCTTATAATGGGGCGGCAAAGTATTATTATATTCAAAGGGAAAGTAGTTTAAGTAAAAAAGGTTCAAAGGAAAGCGTATTAGAAAATGCAAGAAATAATTTGCCTATATTAATTAATTATTATAATGACTGCTGTAATGATTATAAATTAAATATTATGAATTATGTTTTAAGCTATTTGTTTTATCTTTATAAGGATATTAAAGATAAAGATGCTTATAATTTGCTTATTGATACAATTAATATAATTTCTTTAAGCAAAAAACTTTTTACTACAAATTTATTTTTAAAAATGTATTTTTCTAAATATGGCGTATTGAAAAATTATGATACTTTTATATTTTATAATGAATTTTATTCTGGAACCATAAGAAAAATGTTCTCTCATTCATTATTATCTTTATTAAAAAAACTTGACTTTATACCATAATTTATAAAGTATAATAAGTTTTCAAATATACTTTAAAAAGTTATGATGAGTATTTTGCTGTAGTTTATATTAGTTTTAATAAATAGTCTTTCTTATTTTATGTAAACTAATTACAAATTTTTATAATATTAAATTTCATTATAATATAATTATTGTACAATATTTTTTATATTCTAAAAAAATCTATTTTTTTGTTTATATAACATTGATATAAAATTTAATTATGATATAATTTACAATAAAATAAATTTTTGGGGAAAATAAAATGAAAAAATTATTATCTGCAATTCTCATAATTATGGGAGCAATATTTGTATTGTCATGCGGCAATAATGCAAAAAAAACTGATACAGTAGTAGTTACAACAGTTGAAGATTTAACAGGTAAAGAATTTATCCTTACTAATATGTATGAGGGTAAAGAAGTTACAATAGCTTTTTCTGATACTAATATGTTAGGCGGAAAATCAGCTGTTAATAGCTATTTTACAGAGTATTCATTAGATTCAGGCAAATTAATATTGAATGCATTAGGTTCTACTAAAATGGCAGGTCCTGAAGAAGATATGGCAGTAGAATATGAATACTTAGAAATATTAAATGGTGCAGATACAATTTCTTTAGACGGAGATGTATTAACTATTACTACTGATTCAGGTACAAATTTAATTTATACTTTTAAAGGTAATGTAGAAGTTATTACTGAAGATGTTGTTAATGCTGAAGATACTGAAAATGCTGTTAACGTTGAAAATACTGAAAATATTGTTGAAGAATAATATTTTTATTTAATATTTTTTAAATAAGCAAGATAATAATATTTTTATTGTCTTGCTTTTTTCTTTTTAATATAAATTCTTAATAAACTATTGACTTTTATAATTAGTAATATAATATAAAAGTATATATTACTGTTTTTATATAAAATTATTGGAGCTGTTATGCAATTTAGAGGATACTTTTTTATATATTTAGTGTTTTGTTTAATTCTAATTATTTCCTGCTCGGAGACAATGCCTTTAAAGGAATATAAAGATGCATCTGTTTTGAGAGAAAAGGCTGTAAGATATGATTTGCAGAAATACTCAAAAGAAGAATTTGATATAGCTGAAGCAAATTATTCAGAAGCTCTAATACTTATAAATGAAAATAAAGATTCTGCTAAAGTTAAAGAACTTTTAACAGCAGCATCAAATTCATATCAAACAGTATTAAGTAATGTTCTTCCTCAGTATGCCCAGATATTAAAAGAAGAGATATCTTTTGAGAGAGTATATTCTAAAGAAATAAAAGCATATAGAGTAGATAAAGATAATTATGAGTTTGCAGAACTTAATTATATAAATGCATTATCCGCTTTAAGTACTAATAATTATGAAGAAGCTGTGAATTATTTTCTAAATTCTAAAAAATATCATCATAAAGCATATTTTACGACTAAAGTAAGATATGATGAAAGTTCAAGAGGAATAAAAGAAGCAGAAGAAAAAATTAAGCAGGTTGATGAATTAGATAAGTCATCATCTGCTAAATAAACTATAATTTTATAAAATTGGAGTTTAAGAAATGAAAAAGGGATTATTTTTATTTATTGCTTTAATATTATCTTGTTTCTTGTATGCACAGGAGACTAATGATTTAGTTTTACCGCCTGAACTGCCTTCAGATTTGCCTGAAAGCATAAAAGAAAGTGATGACTATAAATTAGCTCAAAGATACAGAGAAATGGCGATAGAAGCTCATGAGGCAGGGGATTATAATCAAAGTATAGAATACTCAAAACAAAGCAAAGAATATTCTGATAAAATTATATTAAGATACGGAGTTTATGAGTATGTATTAAATAGCCAAAGATATGCTGAAAGAAAATTGAATCTTTTTAAAGGACTTGGCGGAGATACTAATGAATTAACATCTCCTCTATATGAAGGATCTGTTTCTGATATTAATTCAGCAAATAATATGTTTAATGCTGCTGCTAATAATGATGATTATACAAATACTATGCTTGAATACAGCAAATCAGCTGATAAATCTGAATTGGGATATAATATTATTTCTATAGATTTAAGAAGAGAATATCTAATGAATGAATCTTTATTAACTAACGGAGATGATACCGATTTGGAAATTACAGCTTTAAGAGATGAGTCCAAAGATTTATTATCTAATGGAGATTATACTAATTCTTTGATAAAATCAAGAGATGCTATGAGTATTCTTGACAGATTAGAAGCACCATTAGCTTATGCAAAGGCTCAGGAGGCTATGGATAAAGCTAAAGAAGATGGTTATAATGACAGCAAGCCTTCTTTATATGATGAAGCTTCAAAATCATTAACTTCAGCAGGAGAAACTTTGGCTGCTAATAATTATTCAGATTCATTAATGCATTCAAAAAATGTTATTAGTTTAGTTAATTCAATGGAAAATTCATCTTTCTCAGAAGGAGAACAGTTATTAGACAAAGCAGTATTCCCTCAGTATTATGTAGTTCAGCTAAGAGATACTAATACAGATTCATTATGGCGTATAGCTTCTTATAGCTTTATATATGGCGACGGTAATTTATGGAGAAGAATTTATGAAGCTAATAGAAATGCTATAAGGGATCCTAATATTATAAGAGAAGGTATGAGATTAATTATACCTAGTCTTAAAGGTGAAATCAGAGAGGGAGTTTATGATATTAATAAAACTTACAGTGATATAAATACTTTCTCTGCTAATCAGACACAAGACAATATGATTATGGAAGATGATGCAAATTCAGATACTCAAAATAATGCTGATAATAATGAAGAAGCAGAAGAGCCTATCATAAATGAACAGACAGATAATATAGAAGCTGGTGAGAGTATAGAAATGTCTGAAGAAGAAATTGCTGATGATATGGAAGCTGACGGAGATGCGGCAGCTGCAGAATAAATAATATAATTGGTTTAAATTTATAAAAAATAATTACGAATATTACTGAAGTTAATATAATTTAAGAGGGGCTGATTTTGTATAAAAAGTTAAAAATTATTATTATTTCGTTATTAGGTATTATAATATTTGCATCTGTTATTATAGCACAAAAACCTAAAGCTTCAAAAGAACATTTATTTATTGAAACAGATTTCGGTACTATAGAAATAGCTTTCTTTCCTGATAAAGCTCCGAAACATGTTGAAACTATTAAAAAACTCGCTAATGAGGGTTTTTATAATGGTACGCTTTTTCATAGAGTTATACCGGGTTTTATGATACAGGGAGGAGATCCTTTAAGTAAGCAGCCTAACAGAGCTTTGCATGGAACAGGAGGACCTAATTTTGTTATACCTGCGGAGTTTAATGATGTTTCTCATAAAAGAGGAATATGTTCTATGGCTAGAGGACAAAGCATAAATAGTGCTGGGTCGCAGTTTTTTATCTGTGTGGCTGACAGTACATTTTTAGACAGACAATATACTGTATGGGGCGAAGTTGTAAGCGGTATGGAAGCTGCTGATAAGATAGTATCATTAAAAAGAGATGCTAATGATAATCCTATACAGCCTGCTAAAATGAACAGAGTTTATGTGAAAACAGTTAATTAAGGGGAAATTAAAATGAAAGAACATTTATTTATTGAAACAGAATACGGTACTATAGAAATAGAATTCTATCCTGATAAAGCTCCGAAACATGTTGAAACTATTAAAAAACTTGCTAATGAAGGTTTTTATGACGGAATAAGATTTCATAGAGTAATACCTAGATTTATGATACAGGGAGGAGATCCTATAAGTAAAGATGCTTCAAAAAGGCATTTGCATGGTACAGGAGGTCCAGGCTTTAATATACCTGCTGAGTTTAATGATATTGCACATAAAAGAGGAATATGTTCTATGGCTAGAAGCGAGCATCCTGACAGTGCAGGGTCGCAGTTTTTTATTTGCGTAGATGATGCTTCTCATTTAGACGGACAGTATACAGTTTGGGGAAATGTTGTTAATGGTATGGAAGTTGTTGATAAAATAGTGTCATTAAAAAGAGATCATAATGATAATCCTATGGAAAATTCTACTATGAATAAAGTATATATTAAAGAAATAGAATAATTCTTTATAATAAAAGTAAAATAAAAGACGGGATTCAATATATGAGTTTCGTCTTTTTTATTATATATTATTTCTCTGTTATTTATTACAACTTATTTATTTATTATAACTTATTTATTTGTCATAACTTAACGGATTTTTTATGTATTAAATAAACAGTAAATGCAATAATCAGATAAATTGCTGAAGTAATTAATGCAGCTATAAGATTATCTAAAGTAGAGCCCACAGCTAATATAGTATTGAGTATAGGAACTACCAAAAGCCCAGTAACAGACATTAAAGAAAAACCTAAAGAAAACTCTGTAAGAGCAGGACTTTTATATTCGGGGTCGCATATTTTTAGAAGAGTCATTCCTGTTATAAGTACTCCTGTCAAAGTTCCCCAAGAAATTATTGCTCTTTCAAAAGCATAGTCATTTTTAAATAGCATATTATTAAATATAAATACTATAAGATAAGTAGCTATAAATCCCGCTATGCACATAACTGTTATAGGTGCTGTATAATGAATTACTGCTTTTATAGGAAGGCTTGTTATTGCAGATACTATTGCAAAGTCGCTTAGTGTACCTATAATTCTTGCTTTTACTTTAGAATCTATCATCCATTCTAATTTTAATTTTTTTATAATCATATTTAAAGCAAACATTATAATCATAGAATAAGTCCATACAGGAAGAACATCTAAACCTGCTATACCAATTTTTTTTATGAAATTCAAAACTATAAAGGCTAATCCGCATACTGCAAATATTACAGCTAAGTGAAAAGTAATAGTTTCTATAGAACTGCTTAAAAAAGTTTCTCTTCCCAAACTTTCCTGACTTTTTATATCATTATTATATCCTGCTTCCATATTATAATCTATTTTTTTTATATTCTTATTATTTTCATTTTCATTAATAATTTTTTTAATGACATTAGTTTTATTAGTTCTAACAGCAATATTTATAAATACAATGCCGAATATCATTCCTCCTACAAGCCCTATAGTTGCAGTAGTTAAAGCCACGCCTTGAGCTATTTCCCATTGAGCAATTCCAAATCCTTCAAGCATTTTTCCAGTGGCAGCAGCAAGTCCGTGTCCTCCTGCAAATCCTGCTGAAAGTTCATAGCCGAATGTTCTATATATATTTATATCCGTATTTATTTTTGTAAATAGTATATTAACTGCATATCCTATAGCAGACTGAAGCATACTTGCACATTGGAATATACCAAATGCCATTAAAACTTTTGCAGGGTAAAGAGATTTTATTTTTTTCTCTTCGTTTAAAAACATACCAAGCGGAATAGCAGCAAATATAGGTATGGATAAAATTCCGGGAAGCAGCGAATATGTTTTAATATAATCCTGAGATATAGAGAAACTTGAAATTTTACCTATAATTTCAGGAGATATTAAAAGTCCTATAAATCCTCCTATTACAGAAGCTGGAAGATATAATTTTTGAAATAATTTTACTTTAGCTCTAAGTAAAGCACCTATAAGAAGCAGCAGCGATAATAAAGATAATGATTGCAGTAATTCAGTTAATAGTTTTGAAGTCATTCTTTTTTTATATCTCCTATTAATTTTTTATTTATTTTATTGCTTTTATCTATTGTTATTTCTTTTTCTTCTATTTTAATAGTATCTCCGTAAAATTTAGGAGGCTTATCTAATATTATATCAGCAAACATTATAATCCTTGCTCCTAATTCTCTTGGAAATTGTCTGATTCTGTACAATTTTCTAACATTATTAGCATTATATCCTATTGCATTAATATGTTTTTGTCTTGCTATAAATACAGCTCTTTCATTATGGAAAGGCTGAGATACTATAGTGAAATTGCTGAGTTCAAAAACTTTATTTGCTCTTATTATAGAATCTCTAGTTCTAAATCCTGCAAAGTCTAAAAATATATGTTTTTTATTAACGCCCAATTTCATTAAATCTAAACGCATTTGTCTAGGCTCATTATATGATTTATATCTATTATCTCCGCTTACAAGTATGAATTTTACTTTTCCTTTTTTGTATAATTCGTATGCGGCGTCCATTCTAAATTTAAAATACATATTTATTTTTCCGTCATTTAAATATTTGCTTGTTCCCAAAACCAATGCAGCATCATTATAGGGTATTTTTTCTATTGAAGAATATATATATTTTCTTGAATATAAGGATACTGATGAGTATATTATAATGCATGACAAAATTAATATAATAATAATTTCAGGTAAAAATTTAAAAGCTGATAAAAAAATAAAAATTAAATAATTTACAAATTTATATAAACTATTTTTATTATATATTTTTTTATTTAATATTTCTTTATTATTTTTAATATATGATATTTTATTTTTGTATCTATTTTTTAATATCTTCATAATATTTTTATAAATATGCAGCCTTATGATTTTTGATAGTATACTAAAATAATTTATATTGTCAATCTATTTTATTATGATATTATTTTTTACTTTACTTTTTTATTTATTAATATATAATAAAAGAGAATGTATAATCATATTTATTTCAATATTTGCTTAATCTCAAGCAAGCAAGCAAGCAAGCAAGCAAGCAAGCAAGCAAGCAAGCAAGCAAGCAAGCGTCTAATCTTTATTTAAAAATAAATAATTTATATTTTTTGCTGCAATCTAGGAGTATTTTATGTTTTTAGAAAATCCTGTAAGCTATGATAATAATATTTTAAATAGAATAAAAATTTATGAAGAATATTCGCTTATGAGTGACGTAGATAGAAAGTTTTTAAATGGAGTTGTAAGAGAAGTTAAGCCAAAAAAAGTACTGGAAATAGGTGTTTTTGCAGGTATGAGTTCAGCAATAATATTAAATGCTATTAAAGATTTTAATGATTCTTTTTTATATTCTGTAGATTATAATACTTTGCTTTATTCAGATAATACTAAAAAGTCAGGTTTTATATTGGATAAAGAAGAGTATAGAGATTTATTAAGCAGGCATAAATTATATACAGGAGGAGTTACAGCTAAATTTATTGAAGAAATAGGGCAAGATATAGATTTATGCTTTATTGATGCAGCACATATTAATCCGGGTGAATTTATGGATATTTTAATGGTGCTTCCTTACTTGAAAAAAAATGCTGTATTAATAATACATGATGTGGCAAATCATACATTTTCATATAAAAATAATAAATTAGTATATACATGCGGTGTATTATTTAGTGCACTTAAGGGAAGAAAAATTATACCGAATGATGGTATATTTAATTCTATTGGTAATATAGGTGCTGTAATATTAGACGATGATATATTGGATAGAGTTTATGATTATTTTCATTTACTGACTTTGCCATGGGAATATTTACCTACAGATGAAGATATAGAGATTACAAAAAATATATTTATTAAGCATTATGATAAAAAATATATTGATATGTTTATTAATATTTATTCCTACTATAAAAAAGAAATTACAGCAATTAATGATAATATAAGAAATGAAAAAACTGCTTTTGAAAGCAATCATGATTTCTATATGAAAATAAAGTCTTTAGAAATAAGATTATCTGCTATGGAAAAATATGTAAATAGAAGGTTTAATAAAATAATTAATAAATTAGCATGGTTTATCCCTATTAAAAGTATGCGTAATAATTTTAGAAATGATTTGATAGAATAATTTAATTAATAATTTAATTTAATAACTATTTCTAAATAGTTATTAAATTATTAAATTTTCATAATACATATTTTTATATTTAATATGCTTCATTATATTTTTATATAAATTATGCTTTTTAATTATAGTATTTATTATGCTTAAAATATAAAACAGAGCTTTATTATTACTTTTAAAAGTTTAAGAAAAAATCATATTTAAGTATTGCAATATTACGAAAAAATATTATAATATATGCTATATTAAAAGGAGAATGAAGATGAATATGCCGTCTTTTTATTGTATGTATTCTGTTTTTAATAATACAAAACAAGATGCATCAGCTAACAATATTTTCAAATCAACTAATTCAAATAAAAATATTATTATCTTAAATATTCTCCTCTCTATTCTTGTCAATATCCTGCTATAATCATTTAAAATAAAAGTAAAATACATAATTACTAAAATAAGATACTTTTTAAAATTATGTTTCTATAAGTAGAAATCTAATATGGTAAATTGTAATTTTATAAAATAAATTAAGGAGTTATTTAATGAAGTTAAACGGGTCTGATATAATAATGGAAGTTTTGATAGAAGAGGGCGTAGATAAAATTTTCGGCTATCCAGGAGGGGCAGCTTTATTTATATATGATGCTATTTACAAATATAGAGATAAGATTGAACATATAATGCCTGTTGATGAGGTAGGGGCATGCCATGCTGCTGACGGATATGCAAGGGTAAGCGGAAAAACAGGAGTTATAATTGCTACAAGCGGACCGGGTGCTACCAATTTGGTAACTCCATTAGCAACCGCATATATGGACAGTGTTCCTTTAGTTGCTATAACAGCTAATGTGCCTGAAAGCTTAATAGGAAAAGATTCATTTCAGGAAGTCTTTATTGCGGGCATTACAATACCAATAACTAAACATAATTTTGTTGTAAGAAGCATAGAAGATTTAGCTGATACTATAAGAAAAGCTTTTGTTATAGCTGCTTCAGGAAGAAAAGGACCTGTTTTAATAGATATACCTAAGAATATAACATTTGCAGAAACAGAATTTACAAAAAAAGAAAAAATTATTCCTAAAACTGTTCAAATAACTTCAGAAGATGAAAAAATAATAGAAAAAACAGCTGATTTAATAAATAATTCAAAAAAACCAATTATATATTTCGGCGGAGGAGCTAAAGATTCCAGTAATAAATTAAGAGAGTTTATGATTAATTCTAATATACCTTCAGTTCATACTATAATGGGGGCTGGAGTATTAGGTTATAATGAAAAATTAAATATAGGGCTTTTAGGTATGCATGGCTCTGCTACTGCAAATAAGGTTATGAATGAAGCTGATTTAATATTGGCTATAGGCACTAGATTCAGCGACAGAGTTGCTTTGAATGCTTCCAAATTTGGAGGAGCTGCTAAGAAAATACATATAGATATTGACAGAAGCGAGATAAATAAAAATGTTTATGTTGATTATAGTATAATAGGTGATTTGGGAGATGTTCTTGACAGATTAAAAAAACTTGTAAAAAAAGTGAATAATGATGAATGGGTAGAATATTTATCATCTTTGAAAGCTAAAGAAATGAAAGAAGATTCTGATAGAAATACAAATAAAGAAGGAATTTATCCAAGCAAGATTATGGATATAATAGGAAATAAAACCAAAGATAATGCTGTATATGTTACAGATGTAGGACAGCATCAAATGTGGGCAGTTCAATATATAAGACATACAAAACCTAGAAGCTTCATAACAAGCGGAGGTTTAGGTACTATGGGATACGGATACGGTGCTGCATTAGGAGCTCAAGCTGCAAAGCCTGACAGAAGAATAATACATATAACAGGAGACGGTTCTTTTTATATGAATTTAAATGAAGTTGCAACTGCAGTTGAATATAATTTTCCTATAATATCAATTATACTTAATAACAGTACATTAGGTATGGTAAGACAATGGCAGACTATATTTTATGAATCAAGATATTCAAGTACTGATATTAATAAAAAAATGGATTATGTTAAAGTAGCTGAAGGATTCGGTGCTAAGGGGTTTAGATGTGAAACTATAAATGAATTTGAAAAGGCATTTGAAGAAGCTTTAGAATGCAAATGTCCTGTATGGATAGAATGTATTATAGATAAAGATTTAAAAGTTCTTCCTATGATACCTTCAGGCGGTACTATAGATGATATTATATTAGATTAATAATTGCAGGAGTAAAAAATGGAAGCTAAGCAAAGAAGAGTTTTAATTTTATTTGTAGATAATAGTTCAGGCGTATTAAATAGAATAACTTTATTATTTAGTCAGAAAGGCTTTAATATAGAAATGATAACATGTTCAGTAACTTGCGTACCAAGCATATCAAGAATGACTATAGTAACAGAAGGCGATGATTCTCATATAACGCATATTATGAAACAGACTTCAAAACTTATAGAAGTTCATTCAGTGCATTTGATAGATCATTCAAACAGCATAATAAGAGATTTATTATTAGTAAAAATAGAAATTGATGACAGCAATAGAAGAAAAGTATGCGATATAACTAATGCACATAACGGAGTTATACTTGATATAGGAAAAAAAAGTATTATAGTTGAAATTACAGCATCTGTTACAGTAATAGACGGATATTTGAATGCATTAAAAGATTTTAATATTTTAGAGCTTTCAAGAACAGGAGTAACATCTATACAGATTGGAGATGATGTGCCTAATATGAATATAACTAATAAATTCGGATTTTAATAAAAATAAATAATAAAAAGGAGAAATTAAAAATGATAAAAAAATATTATGATGCTGATTGTAATCTAGGACTGCTAGATAATAAAACTATAGCAATAATAGGATACGGCAGTCAAGGACATGCTCATGCACAAAATTTAAAAGACAGCGGAGTTAATGTTGTTGTAGGGCTTAGAAAAGACAGTGTTAATTTCAAAAAAGCTTCTGAAGATGGTTTGAAAGTTATGGAAGTTGAAGAAGCGGCTAAGTCTGCTGATATAGTAATGATGCTTGTGCCTGATGAGGTATCAGCTGATATATATAATAAGCAGGTAGCACCTTATATGAAAGAGGGAAATGTACTTATGTATGCACATGGATTTAATATTCATTTTCAATTTGTAGTACCTTCTGAAAATATAGATGTTATAATGGTAGCACCGAAGGGACCTGGACATACTGTAAGAAGTCAGTATTTAGAGGGCAGGGGAGTTCCTAGCTTGATTGCTGTTTATCAGGATAAAAGCAAAAGGGCAAAAGATTATGCTTTAGCTTATGCAGCTGGTATAGGAGCAGGACGTGCTGGCATATTGGAAACTACTTTTAGAGAAGAAACAGAAACAGATTTATTCGGAGAGCAGGCTGTATTATGCGGCGGTGTTACAGAATTAATGAAAGCTGGTTTTGATACTTTGGTAGAGGCTGGATATGAACCTGAAATGGCTTATTTTGAATGTATACATGAAATGAAATTAATTGTTGATTTAATATATTCAGGCGGTTTTGCTATGATGAGATATTCTATATCAAATACTGCTGAGTATGGGGATTACAGAACAGGCAGAAGAATGATTACTGAAGAAACTAGAAAAGAAATGAAAAAAGTATTAAGAGAGATACAAGACGGAACTTTTGCAAGCGAGTTTATTCAGGAATTCGGAGCAGGACGCAAGGCTAAATTTAATGCTACTAAGAGATTAGAAAGCGAGCATAAATTAGAGCAAGTCGGTGCTGAATTAAGAAAAATGATGAGTTGGATTAAAAAATAAAATGATAAAAAATAGCAGATATTTATATAATAATAAATAAAAAATTATAATATATTTTATATAGTCCAAGACATCTTTAGTTAAATGATATTTTTTATTTATAAGGGTTTTAACAATGAGAAAGATTAAGATTTTTGATACTACTTTAAGAGATGGAGAACAGTCTCCCGGCTGTACAATGAATTTAGCTGAAAAATTAGAAATAGCAGCTGAATTAGATAAATTAGGCGTTGATATTATAGAGGCAGGTTTTGCTATGTGTTCTGATGATGATTTCAATGCCATAAAAGAGATAAGCAAAGTTGTTGAAAATGCTAAATTAGCTAGTTTGGCTAGATGCAATAAAAAAGATATAGATAGGGCTTATGAGGCACTTGCTGGGGCAAAACATCCTATGCTTCATACATTTATAGCGGCAAGCGATATACACTTAAAGTATAAATTAGAGATGACTAGAGAGCAGGTATTGGAAACTATAAAAGAATCTGTTTCTTATGCTAAAACAAAATTTGAGTTTATAGAATTTTCTGCTGAAGATGCTTCAAGAAGCGACAGGGAGTTTTTAGCACAAGTATATTCTACTGCCATAGAAAACGGAGCTACTACTATAAATGTACCCGATACTGTGGGATATACTACTCCGATTGAGATGTCTGAACTTATTAAATATTTAAAAGATAATGTTAAAGGTATAGAAAATGTTGATATATCTGTGCATTGTCATGATGATTTAGGGCTTGGTACTGCTAATTCTTTATCTGCTATTTTATCAGGTGCTGCTCAGGTAGAATGTACTATAAACGGCATAGGAGAGAGAGCAGGAAATGCCAGTTTAGAAGAAATTGTAATGGGTATTAAAACTAGAAAAGATTTTTATAATGCTTATACTGATATTAATACTAAACGCATTTATAAAGTTTCAAAATTATTATCTACAATTTCAGGTATGGCGGTTGCTCCTAATAAGGCTATAGTCGGAGCTAATGCATTTGCTCATGAGGCGGGCATTCATCAGCACGGGGTATTGAAAGAACGTTCTACTTATGAGATTATGAATGTTGAAGATATAGGAATTCCTCAAAATAAAATGGTATTAGGCAAGCATTCAGGAAAGCATGCTTTTAAAGACAGAATAGAATCTTTGGGATATGATATTGATGATAAGTCTTTGGAAGATAAGTTTATAGAGTTTAAGGCTTTAGCTGATAAGAAAAAAATAGTAACAGACTCTGATATAGAAGCATTATTAATAGGAAGCAATGATTCAGAAAATCCTACATACACATTAAACGGATTTGTTGTTAATGATGGAAATTCAATATCTTCTTTAGCTACTGTATCTATTATGGATAATGTGAATAATATTGTTGAGGGAATAGGAAAAGGAAACGGGCCTATTGATGCAGCTTTCGGAGCTATAGATTCAATCACTTCTAATAAAGCTAAATTGATTAATTATAGTATCAATGCCATTACTGAAGGCGAAGATGCTTTGGGAGAGGTTATTGTTAAATTGGCTTCTGACGATAAAACTGTAATAGGAAGAGCAGTAAGTACAGATATCATAGAAGCTAGTTTAAGAGCTTATGTTAATGGCTTAAATAAATTATAAATTTTAGGGCTTATTCAATTAAAAAGTTGTAAAAGCCCTTTTATATTTTTACTGTTATTAATAAAAATTAGAAAATAAATAAATAATAAAATTTTTAAGGATACGAATATGACTATTACTCAGAAGATTTTGGCAGCACATGCTAATGTTGAAAAGGTAGAAGCAGGCGATCTTATTATGGTTAGAACTGATTTAGTTTTGGGAAATGATATTACAAGTCCTGTTGCTATCAATGAATTTGAAAAGTATGGTTTTGATAAAGTTTTTGATAAAGAAAAGATAGCTTTGGTTATGGATCATTTTGCTCCTAATAAAGATATTAAAGCTGCTGAGCAATGCAAACAATGCAGAGATTTTGCAAATAAATATGATATTACTCATTATTATGATGTAGGAGATATGGGAGTAGAACATGCACTTTTACCTGAAAAAGGATTAGTTGCACCCGGAGAAGTTATAATAGGGGCAGATTCTCATACATGCACTTACGGAGCTTTCGGGGCTTTTTCTACAGGTGTGGGAAGTACCGATATGGCGGCTGCTATGGCTACAGGACAGGTTTGGTTTAAAGTTCCTTCTGCTATTAAATTTAATCTTAAAGGAAAATTGAATAAAAATGTATCTGGTAAAGATGTTATACTTCATATTATAGGTATGATAGGCGTTGACGGGGCATTGTATAAATCTATGGAGTTTAGAGGCGAAGGCATTTCATCTCTTACTATGGACGATAGGGCTTGTATTGCTAATATGGCTATTGAGGCAGGTGCTAAAAACGGAATATTTGAAGCGGATGATCAAACTATTGAGTTTTTAAAAGACATAGTAAAAAGAGATTATACTATTTTCAAAGCTGATGATGATGCAGTATATGAAAAAGAGTATGATATAGATTTATCTTTAATAGAGCCTACAGTAGCATGTCCTCATTTGCCTGAGAATACTAAAGAGGCTAAAGAATTAAAAGATATAAAAGTAGACCAAGTAGTTATAGGTTCTTGCACCAACGGCAGATTATCAGATATGGCTGCTGCTGCTGAAATATTAAAGGGAAAGAAAATAGCTAAAAATGTAAGATGTATAATTATTCCAGCTACTCAGAAAGTTTATAAAGAATGTATAAAATTAGGGTTTATGGATATATTTATTGATGCAGGCTGTGCTGTATCTACGCCTACTTGCGGACCTTGTTTAGGCGGATATATGGGAATACTTGCACATGATGAAGTTGCCGTTACCACTACTAATAGAAACTTTGTAGGAAGAATGGGAGATAAAACTTCAAAAGTATATTTGGCTAGTCCTGCTACTGCTGCATACAGTGCTTTGACAGGGTATATAACAGAGCCTAAATAATTATTTTTATTTTATAAGCAAAAAAGTTTTAGTATTATTATAGGAGATATTGATTAAATGAAAGCTAAAGGTTTCGTTCATAAATATGGGGATAATGTTGATACCGATGTTATTATTCCTGCTAGATATTTAAATACTGCTAATCATAAAGAGCTGGCATCTCATTGTATGGAAGATATTGATAAAGATTTTGTAAGCAAAGTTAAAACAGGCGATATAATGGTAGGAGGAGAAAATTTCGGCTGCGGTTCTTCAAGGGAGCATGCACCTATTGCCATTAAGGAATCTGGAATATCATGCGTTATAGCATCATCTTTTGCTAGGATATTTTATAGAAATTCTATTAATATAGGACTTGCCATATTAGAATGCGAAGAGGCAAGCAAAAAAATAAATTCTAATGATGAGATTGAAGTTGATTTTGATAATGGCATAATATTAAATATTACTAAGAATGAAAGTTATAAAGCAGAGCCTTTTCCAGAGTTTATTAAAAATATTATAAATTCCAATGGGCTTTTAAACTCTATAAAGAACTCTTAATAATTTATTATTTCTTAATATAAAAAAGTTTGAGGATTATTATTATGAAAAAAAATATTGCAGTTATAAAAGGTGACGGAGTAGGTCCTGAAATAGTTGATAAAGCTATTAAAGTTTTGAATAAAATATCTGAAAAATATTCGCATGAATTTAATTTAGAGTATGCTGATATGGGAGGAGTTTCTATTGATAAATACGGAATCCCTCTTACAGATGAGAACTTAGATAAATGTAAAAAGTCTGATTCTGTACTTCTTGGTTCTGTGGGAGGTACTAAATGGGATAATATTGCTCCTGAAAACAGACCTGAAATGGGATTATTGAAGCTTCGTAAGGAACTTAATCTTTATGCAAATATAAGACCTGTAAAAATTTTAAAATCTTTAGAATATGCTTCTCCTCTTAAAGAAACTATATGTAAAGATATAATAGATTTTGTTATAGTAAGAGAGCTTACAGGAGGAGTATATTTCGGAGAGCATAAATTTGAAACTATTAATGGTATAAGACATGCATCTGATATTATGTCTTATACTGAAACTGAAATAAGAAGAATAGGCAAAACAGCCTTTGAAATAGCAAGAAAAATTAAAAAGCCTTTAACTTCTGTTGATAAAGCTAATGTTCTTCATACCTCAAAGTTATGGCGTGAAATTATGAATGATTTAGCTAAGGAATACAGTGATATTAAATATAATGATATGTATGTTGATAATGCCGCTATGCAGATAGCTTCTAATCCTTCTCAGTTCGGTGTTATAGTAACAGAAAATATGTTTGGGGATATACTTTCTGATGAAGCTAGCGTTATAATGGGTTCTATAGGTATGGCACCTTCTGCTAGTCTTTCTGACGGAACTTTTGGAATGTATGAGCCTATTCATGGTTCTGCTCCTGATATTGCAGGTATGGATTTAGCGAATCCTATAGGTACTATACTTTCACTTGCTATGATGCTTAGATATTCTTTTGATATGACTGATGAGGCTGATAATATAGAAAATGCTGTTTATAAGGCTATAGATGATAATTATAGAACTCATGATATAATGCCTAAATATAATACGATGTCATATTCATATAAAGAAGTAAAATGTTCTGAAATGGGGGATATAATAGTATCAAATATATAATTATATGATATTAATATTATAATTAAAACTTTTTTATATATTAAAAAAACCTTTTCTATTATAATATTACTTTATTTACTTGACAATTTATTTATAATGTACATAATAAATATTATATATATAATGTAAGAGGGTTTTCAGAAGTGGAATATAGCGATAAAGACATTATTTTAGAATTACAGGAAGATAATAAACTGCTTTCTTCTAAGATAGATGTTTATAAAGAAGAGATAAGCGAGTTAAAGCAAAAATTAGAATATGCTAAAAAGTTTTTTACTTTATATGAAAATATTATGGAGCAGTCCAGAATCGAAACTAAAGAATTAACTATAAAAGTAAAAGAATTAGAAGAAGAGATTAAAAGACTTAAGAATGAATAATATTTTTTATCCTTTAAAAAATAATAAGCAGAAGATACATATATCCGTTCTTTCAAAGGGTAAAAATATTAATGCAGAAGATATAACTCTTGAATATAGAAAAAAAATTGAAGATGAGTTTTTTAAATATATTAATTTTGATATAAATAAAGCTGTATTTATGCATCAAGTTCATAAAAATAATATAGTTAAAATAGATGAGTCTAATATTCATTTATTTGGAAGCAGAGAAAAATTAGTTAAAGATACCGATGCTTTGATAACTAATATTAAAAATATTCCTTTAATAGTTCAGACTGCAGACTGCGTACCTATAATACTTTATTGTGATGAAAGCAAATCTATGGCAGCCATTCATTCAGGCTGGAGAGGTACTGCTGAAAATATTACATCAAAAACAATAGAGTTAATGAAAAAAGAATATAGTATTAATCTGTCAAAAATGTATGCTTATATAGGTCCTTATATAGCTCAAAAGGATTATGAGGTAGGAGATGAGGTAGCAGTGCATTTTAAGAATAAAACTATTATTAATAATAAATGGCATATTGATAATGGTTTGGAAGTAAAAAATCAGATGATTGAATGCGGTATTTTAGAGAAAAATATTGAACTTTCTAATTTAAATACTTATGATGAAGAGTTTTATTCATATAGAAGAGACGGAGTACAAATTGGAAGAATGCTTACTCTTGGTGTTATATTATAATTTTATATTCTGCACTGTATTTAAATAGATTTAATAGCTTAAACTAATTTTTATTTTCAAATTTAATTATTAAAAAAAATAAATATTAATTATGCGGTAAATTTAGTATAATCAAAATTTGGGCGTTTAGTATTAAAATAATAAAAGAGTTATTCATTATTTTTTGTAATAAATAAAAAATGGCGGGATTTATAATTTAGCTTTGACAATTATAATTTTAATATTATAATGATTACATTAAGGTAAAGGGTTTATTTTTATGTATGAGATGAAAACAGTTGTAGGAACTAGTCAGATTGATAAAGACGGACTTTTAAAAACTTCATCTATATTTGATTTGATGCAGGACTGCTCATTTTTTCAATTAGATTCTGAAGAAGAGTTAACTAAATATTTTAACGAAAATAATATCAGTATGTTTTTAGTATCCAGACAGGTTGATATATATAAACTTCCTAAATACAGCGATAAAATTATAGTCCGCACTTATGTATATGAATGTAATGAGGCTTACGGATATAGAAATACTGTTATATATGATGAAAATTATAATGAGCTTGTCATTTGCTATGCTATAGGAGGATTTGTAGATTTATCTAATGGTAATTTGATTAGAGTTCCTTCTTCATTTATAGAAAAAATTAAATTTGATGAAAAACAGAAAATGAATTATCTTCCTAGAAAAATAAATATTGATAATGATTTATTAAAAGAAGCTGATAGATTTAAAGTTAAGAAATATTTTATAGATGATAATAACCATGTAAATAATGCAAGATATATTGATATGTCTTTGGATTATGCTGATGATTATTATAAAAGAATAAGAATAGAATATAGAACACCTGCTGAATTGGGAGATACTATTATTGTCAGGAAGGCTGTAATTGATGATAAAGTTTTATTGAAGTTTGACAGCGAGGATAATAAAACTTATGCTTTATTAGAGTTTTCTTATAGTTTATAAATTTAGATTTTGACAAAAATATTTTATAATGTATAATTATAATGTTAGGATACTGCTTATTCTATTTTTTAAAGGGAAGTACTATGAATAAGATTTTTGCACTTTTAGAAAGCGAAGAGGTTGAAAAAAGATTAGAAGCTCTTGATGAGCTTGCTAAAAATGTAGAAAATTCCGATAAAACTAGTGTAATTAAAGCTTTGAAGCCGCATATATTAGATTGGGACGAGGATGTCCGTATTAAAGTGGCTCAGGTATTAAAATTATATACGGGACAATAATTATGGGAAGAATAATATCTTTTTCAAGCGGAAAGGGCGGGGCAGGTAAAACTTTATGCTCAGTTAATTTCTCTGCTGAATTAGCTTCTAGAGGATATAAAGTTTTAATATTCGATATAGATATTAACTGTTCTAATGTATTTATACTGCTTCATGTAAAGCCGCAGTCTAAATTACAGGAATATTTTGAAGGAACATTGACTCTGAAAGATTGTGTTATAAAAAGCGAATATGGTATTGATGTTATCAGTGCAGGAGTTAATATACAGAGATTTGTGCAGTTTGAAAATGATTTTAACTTATCTAATTTAGCTAAAGACTTAAAAGTTTTGTCAGAGGATTATGACTATATTATAATAGATTATGCAGCAGGAATTACTCAGCCTATGATGCGTTTTTATGAGATGTCTAATGATATTATACTTGTTGCCAATCCTGAAATTACAGCTTTAACAGATCTTTACAGACTTATGAAAATGATATATGTTAATAATATGACAGATAAGATGTATTTGATAGTTAATAAAGTAAAAAATATAGATTGGGCTATCAATTTATATAGAGAAATTAAAAAAGTAGCATCTAAATTTTCTCTTGATATTAATTTGGTTCTCTTAGGTCCTGTTTTATTTGATGAAGAAAAAGTTATGGTATCTGTTCAGAAAAGAACTCCTATTATAATACTTTATCCTAAAACTCCTATAAAGGGCGGTTTTTCATTAGCAGTTACAAGGTATTTGTATGATATAGGGGTAATGCAGGAGGAAAATGCAAGAGAAAAAACTTTTTCAGATTTCTTCTGATTTATATAATTATGTATTTTGCTTGACTTTTATAATATTGTATAATATAATATTATTATGAGTTTGTATTTTAAAATAGACAGTAATATTGTGATCACATCACATCACATCACATCACATCACATCACATCACATCACATCACATCACATAATCTAATAAAGTATTATTTTTATAATAATGGGACTATTTTTATAATATATAGTTCCTTAGTATATTCGTGCATTTTTCTTTGTTTAATATTAAATATATTTTTTTATTCTAATAAAATTCTTAAAAATTATTTTCATTTGGACTTTTATTATGCTTTATAATGACTATGAACATTTTATTAATAAAATAGTATGGTTTATTCCATCAAAAAAACATAGAGATAATTTCAGAAAAATTTTGTATGATATGGTTAATTCTATGTACAGATTGGAATATATAGCTAATCAAATTAATCTAAAAAACTATGATAAAGGCAATGTTATTATATGTTCTTCAGGCGGCTTAGCAGATCAATTTTGGCATTATATTCTTGGAGAGTCAATAAAAAGAAATTATGATTTTAATGTGAAATATGATAATACATGGTTTAGAACAGTTCATAAAGATTATTATAAAAAAGAAGACAGACATTTTGAATTACTTAAATTATGTCCTGATATTAGTTATGATATAGCTTCAGAAGAAGAGCTGTTTTTTTATAAGGCAAATTTTAATAACTTTAATAATATGTTAAAAGGATATATAACTAATGAGGATTTAAATTATATTTTACAGACTAAAAAAAATGTGTATATTGAATGTTACCCTAAAAAAGATATTAATGCTGATGATATAGTTAAAAATATAGATTTAGATAAATATCATTTTAAAAGTCTTAAAGGAGAAAATTTATTATTATATAATGAATTAAAAAATAATTTTTCTATTTCTGTGCATGCAAGGCTTGGAGATGTTAATGTTATGGATACATTTAGAAGTATATTTAATTCAGATTACAGCGAATATGCTGATTATTTTATAAAATCTATAAATTATATTTATAATAAATTTAAAGATAATAATCCTAAATTTTTCTTTTTTTCAAATGATATAAATTGGGTAAATAATAATATAATATCTAAATTAGGTAAAAATATTTTATATAAAGTAAGTGAAGAAAAAAATCCTCCGCATTTAGATGTTTATTTAATATCAATTGCAAAACATCAGATTATATCATTAGGCGGATTTGCTAGTTTAGCAGGTTTATTTAATAAAAATACAAATAAAATAATAATTAAACCTAGTGATTTTCAATCATTCAAAAACAATTAATTATATTAAAAATTATATTATTTTTTATTAGATGAATAATAAAGCTTTTATCTGTATAAATATTTGTACTTAAATATAAGAAAAGAAGTTTTTTAAATTTGACAAATACAAATAATATTGATAAACTATTATAGTAGTTAATAGGAGGTATATCTTATGGGTAATAATATTGTTATAACTATAAGCAGAGAATTTGGAAGCGGCGGAAGATATATAGGAGAAATGGCTGCTAAGAATTTGAATATACCTTTTTATGATAAAGCTATAATAGAAATGGCATCGGATAAAACAGGTTTTTCAAAAGAATATATTAAAGAGAATGAACAGAAACTGACAGGTGCTTCGCTTTTTAATTTTGCTATTACTGGTTCTTATGCAGGTAATATGGTTTTTGGTAATGGAGAATCTTTGCAAGACACTATGTTTTTTGCTCAAAGTAATGTTATAAAAGAAGTGGCATCTAAACATTCATGCGTTATAGTAGGAAGATGTGCTAATCATATTTTAGAACATAATGAAAATTGTATTAATATATTTATTTATTCTGATATAAAAAGCAAAATTAGAAGGGCTGTTGAGGAATATAAATTAGACAGCTCCAATATAGAAAAAATACTTAAAGATAGAGATAAATTAAGAGCTAAGCATTATAATTATTATACAGGTAAGAATTGGGGAGATGCTAGAAATTATCATGCTTGTTTAAATAGTGATTTTATAGGTATAGATAATACTATAAAAATTATAGAAGAAATAGCTAAATCAAAATTATAATAGGTATTTTATTATGAAGATTATAGCTGATTTACATACGCATACTTTAGTAAGCGAACATGCTTATAGTACTGTAGATGAAATGGTAAATTCAGCTAAAGATAAAGGTTTTTTAGCTTTGGCTATAACAGATCATGGTCCTGCTTCAAGCGATGGTGCTAAATCAGTTCATTTTAAGGCTATGCATAGTCTGCCTGATTATATTAATGGTGTTAGGCTTTTGAAAGGCTCAGAGGTTAATATAATAGATTATAATGGAAAAGTAGATTTAAGTGAAAATGTATTAAGTTATTTAGATTTTGTTATAGCATCTTATCATGAAGATTCTATAGAGCCTATTACAAAAAAAGAACATACTAAAGGATATGCTGAAGTAATAAAAAATCCTAATATTGACTGCTTAGGTCATATAGGCAATCCTAAATTTGAATTTGATATAGAATATATTGTAAAATTATGTAAGGAATATAATAAACTTATAGAAATTAATTCATCATCTTTTATTATTAGAAAGGGAAGTTTTACTATATGCAAAGATATAGCCTTAACTTGCAAAAAATATGAAGCTAATATTGTTGTAACATCTGACGCTCATTCAAAGTATAAAGTGGGCTGTCATGAAGATGCTGTTGAATTATTATCATCTATAGATTTTCCAGAACATCTTATACTTAACAGCGATTATGATAAATTAATGAATTATATAAAAAAGAGTAATATAAAATCTTAATAGGTATAAAATATATTTATTTTGACTTATCTCTTTATTTTTTTGCTTTATAATTTATGCTGCTCTGTTTATTATTTTTTATATTTTTTGCTGTATTGATTATTATTTAGACTTGACAATTTAGTTTTAATTTATTATATTATTATAATATATGTATGAATCTCTATACATTTTTTAGCTTTATAGGAGTAGTTTATTTTAAATATAATGGAAGAAGAATTATTTTCTAGAAAAGAATCTGTTAAAGATATTTTCAGCATTATAGAAGCTAAATTGAAACAGGGTTTATTTATAGATTCTATGGAAGATTTTGACAGAATTATGTCCAAAGATTTTGAATATGCTGATCTTTATGAAAATATATCTTGCGTAAAATTTTGGATAAACAGACTAGATAAGTTTAAAAATGCAGAGAAAAACTGCATAGAATATTGTAAGCTTTTAGATTCTTCGTATAAAAAATTTAGTATTTTTGTACGGGGTAAATCTTATAATGAAGAACTGCTTTCTATTAAGGCTATACATTATTATGTTTATAATAAAATCATAGAATTAATAATGCAGAAAAATACTGATGATATTGAAGGTACGGAGGAATTACATTTACTTTCTAATGCTTTTATAGAGCTAAAGGATTATTCCAGAGCATTAAAATCTTATGAATATTTAAATATGATAGAGCCTTATAATTCTAAAACACTTAGCTATATAGCTATGATATATGATAAATTAGGCGATTATAAGAAATCTAAAATGTATATAAGAGAAGCTTTATTTTATGATCCTTTAAGTATAGATTTTGAAAATATCAGTATAGAAGCAGTTAGAGAAATCAGAGATATAATTATTAAAAGGGGAGTTCATAATAACAGTCAGGAAGAGATAATAATGTGGATGAGTGCTTATGGTGAACTTATGAATATACTGGATGTAAAGAAGCCTTTAAGCGAACAGGAGGAATTTGAGCTTAGAAGAAATATATCCAGATTAGAGGCAGATTATAGAAAGATAAAGTTAAGGGAAACTACAGCTCCTAAACTTTTATCTTCGTATGCATTTTTAACTGCATATCTTATTATGAAAGAAGATGATTCTGATGTTGAAGAGATTAAGGTATGGGGCAGAAAGATGGCTATGATAGATAAGGACTTGCTGCAATACTATATAAAAATACTATACAAGGAGTGATAATATGTCAGAAGCTCTGCAAAAATTGGAAAATATATTTTCGGAAGAAACATTTACAAGAAAACCGCTGCTTAATTATACTAATAAATACTTTGTTGATTTATCAGGTATTATTAATGATATAAATGACAGTAATGATATAAATACAGCTATAGATACTGCTAAAATTCAGTTGGAAAAAAATCCTAATCATATATCAGCTTTATATGCTAATGGATTTTTAAATTTAAAAATTTCAAACTATTCGGATATGAGTTTAGAAAAATTACTTGGAATTTTTAAAAATGCCAAAAAATGGAATATAGTAGAGTTTGTATGTCAGAAGATTTTAGATGAGTATTATGAAAGCGATTATGCTTTGAGATATTTGGCAAGCTATTATCAAAGCACTAATAGAGATTCTGAGGCATTAGAAATTTTAGAAAGGCTTATTAGATTTGATGTATCTAATCCTGAGCTTCCTGAAAAAATAGCTCATACAAAAGAATTGGCAGGCGATATAAATAGTGCTGTGCATTATTATAAAATTGCTTTTGAAAGAAATCTTTTGAGAGAAAGAAATAATGCAGAAAGCGATATTAAAAAAATATTGGAATATGAACCTGATAATTATAATTATTTATTAAAATATGAGAATGCTCTGAAGTCTCTTGTAGATTCTAATATAATGATAGATGTTTGGAAAATAATATTTTTCTATTATTTTGAAAATAACAGATATAATGATGCTTTAAAAACTATAAAAAATTTGCTTAATTATGAACAGGATATAGTTGCACAAAATAATAAAAAAGCTAAATTTTTCAGACATAGACTTGTAGATGTTTACGAGGCTTTATATCCTAATCATACTCTTTTTCAAAAAATAGAAGAAATATCAGCTATTACAAATGTTAATAAAAAGCCGAAAGATTGTATAGATATTTTTGAAAAGTATATACAGTATGATGTTGATAAATATGTTATTCATAGAAATTTCGGAGTAGGTAAGATTAAATCAATAGATATAAATAATGTTAATATTAAATTTGTATCTCAGGAAGATATTAGAAAAATGACTTTTGATATGGCTATACAGTCTTTAATAACATTGCCTAGCGATGATATTAATGTTTATAAGGCTTATAGACTTAATGAAATAAAAAAAATAGCAGAAGAAAATCCTACAGAACTTTTAACTATTATATTAAAGTATAAAAAAACAATTACAACTAAAGATTTGAAATATGAATTAACATCAAAGCCTGCTTCTGTAGTTTCAGAGTCTTCTTATACTAAATGGCTTGAAAGTGCTAAAAAATCTGTAAGAGCTTCTACTACTGTTAAATTTGATAAAAATACTTTCCTTTATAATGAAGAGGCTGAAACTTATGATGCTGAAAGTTTATCTAAATTTAATAAAACTAATGATTTCTTTGAAAGATATCAAATATATATGGAATATCTCACTTATACTCCTAACCTTAACTCTGAAGAAGCTAAAGAAATGAATAATTATTTTATTAATGTTTCAAAAGATAAAAAATCGCCTAATGATGCTAGGATAGTAAGTACTATATATTTGAGAAGTCAGTCTAATGCCGACAGCAGCATACCTTTGCTTTCTGATATAGTTAAAGATATTGATGATTATACTCATATTTATGAAGTTCTTCCTTCTTCTAATTACAGAGAAAAATTTATAAAAGCTATTTGGGACGGAAAAAGAGATGATTATTATAATATAATACTAAAAATGCTTTATTCCCCTCATGTTAAAAATAATTATCTTATAGTAAATAAATTATTTGAAGACGGAAAAGCTGATATGCTTGCCAAAACTATAGATGATATATTTCTTCATTACAGAGAATGTCCTGAATCATTTGTTTATTTTGCTCAGAAGATACTTGACGGCGAATATTATGATGATGCAGACGGAAATATAAAAATAAATAAAAATTCGCTTATGATAGGCTTGCTTAGTATAATACCGCATTTATCAAAGATGGCTGATAAAAAAGAAACTTCTTCTCAGGCTAGAAAACTTTTAAAAGTTGTATATGATTTAGTATTTGATAAGGCTTATTTGCTTAAATTTATAGAGCATGAATCTGAAGAAGATGTTAAGATTATATTCAGCGAATTCCAAAAATTAGTGAATTTGGAGCAGCATTATAAAACAGATATTATTTCTGCAGTTATAAAACGTTTCCCTGATTGGAAGATATAATAAAAATTAGCTGAATTAAAAAAACTTTGTCTTTTATTTAGTTTATTATAAAAAAGAAAAATTGCTGTAGCATTATTATGAATAGTAGTGTATAATATATAACAAATTTTTTAAATGGATATTATTATGAAATTAAGATTATCAAAAAGAGCATTAAAAGAAGATTTTCAAAGCAGTTTTGTTAAGATTATGCTTGAAGTTGCTGCTAAGGGTGATTTAATATCATTTGCAGGAGGGCTTCCTAATCCTGAGTCTTTTCCTGTAGAAGATATTAAAGCTGCGGCAAATAAAGTTTTAGAAACTAAAGGTGCTTATTCTTTGCAGTATAATAGTACTGAGGGGTATGAGCCTTTAAGAGAGTTTATTGCAAATAGATACAGAAATCAGGGTATTGATATAGAAAGCAAAGATATACTTATGACTAATGGTTCTCAGCAGGCATTGGATATTATTTCTTCGTGTTTAATAGATCCTGATGATGATATTTTAGTTGAAGATCCTTCTTATCTAGCTGCTTTACAGTCATTTCATCTTTATAATCCTAATATTCATACTGTTAATTTAAATGAAGATGGTATTGATGCAGAAGCTTTTAGAGATGCTGTTAATAAACATAATCATAAGTTTTTTTACTCTGTTCCTAATTTCCAAAATCCTACAGGAATAACTTATACAAATGCAGTAAGAGAAAAAATTGCAGATATAATTAAAGGTAAAGATACATTTTTTATAGAGGATAATCCTTACGGAGAATTAAGATTTAAAGGAGAACATCAAAAATCTATGGGTATATATTTAGGCGAGCAGGCTATATTGCTTGGAACTTTTTCTAAAACAGTTGCTCCGGGTATGAGATTGGGCTGGATAGCATGCAGAGAAAAAGAGCTTTACACCAAGATGAAAGATTATAAACAGCTTATAGATTTGCATACAGGCACATTTTCTCAATTAGTTGTAAGTCAGTACCTTGAAGATAATGATTATGATTCTCATATAAAAAAGATAATAGATTTATACGGAAAACTATGCGGTTATATGCTTGAAGCTATGGATAAATATTTGCCTGATGATATGCATTGGAATCGTCCTGAAGGCGGTATGTTTATATGGGCTAAACTTCCTAATGGAATAGATGCTGTTGAACTTTCAAGAAAAGCTGCTGATGACGGCATTGCCATTGCAGCAGGAGAGCCTTTCTATGAAGCCAAAAGAGGGCTTGGTACTTTTAGATTAAATTATACAAATTCCAAGCCTGAAGATATTGATAAGGGAATATCCATATTAGCTAAAGTTATTGAAAAAATGCGTAAATAATAAATAGGTAAAAAACGGCAGTTCATTTTATTGGGCTGTCTTTTTTATATCATATACTTTATAATATATAAAGAAAAACCTAAAAACTATATTAAAAATGAAAATATAATTAAAAAAATTATTTTTTCTATATTGTTTTAATTATTATTCTCATTTATTTTGTTGGCTTTACGATAGGATAAATACTTAAATATAATGTATGCAGATGAATGCATATTCAAGTTACATTTAAATTAGCTAAAAAACTAATAACAAAAGTGCAGCAGCTGATGAAACTTATGAATATACAAAAATGTATCCTGCTTTCAGTAAAGTTGCTGTATCTGAAAATAATAAAAATGTTTCTGATTTGATGAATAGAATAGCTTCTGTTGAAAAAACTCATGCTCAATTATATAATAAAGTTATGCAGGATTTAAATGCTAAAAAAACTTTACCTACAGTTTATTATTTATGTCCTGTTTGCGGATATGTTGAAGCAGGTTCAGCTCCAAGTAAATGCCCTTTATGTAATGCTACAGCTAATTCTTTTCAGGCTTTCAATTAATTAATTATTATTTAATGAGGCAAAAAGCATTGATAATATTTTTTATTATCGATGCTTTTTTTATAACTTGAAAAAATCTTAATAGTTTATATAATATTCTAAATAATTTTTATTTGGAGAAATTAATAAATGCCGTATACGAATATTATAATAATAGTCTGCTCTGCAGTACTTTTGATTTTAGTTTTGGTATTAATAAAAAAATCTAAAAAACCTAAAGTTTCATTAACTAGCTCTAAAAGTAAATTTTCATTATCATCTTTATTTAATACTTCATCAATTAATGATGAGTTTTTTGCAAGTTTGGAAAATATGTTAATAACAGCTGATGCAGGCGTTGAAACTACTAAAGATATTATTTCAAAATTAAGGGAAACTTTAGAAAAAGAAAATATAAAAGAACCTGCAGAAGCAAAAAAATGTTTAAGAGAAATTTTAATATCTAAATTCATACAGAAAAAAATAGAACTTAAAGATAAAACTATACTTTTTATAGTAGGCGTTAATGGAGTAGGTAAGACAACTTCAATAGCCAAATTAGCTAATCTATTAAAAAATGATCATAAAATTATATTGGCGGCAGCTGATACATTTAGGGCGGCTGCTATAGAGCAGTTAGAGGAATGGGCTAACAGACTTTCTGTAACCATTGTTAAAGGACAGCAGGCTGGAGATCCTGCAAGCGTACTATTTTCTGCTTTAGATAAGGCTAAGTCATCGGATGCTGATATTGTTATAGTTGATACTGCAGGACGATTTCATAATCAGGAAAATTTAATCAGACAGCTTGAAAAGATGAAGAAAATTGCTACAGAAAGATTTACAGAATTTAATTTTATACCTATATTAGTATTGGATGCTAATGTTGGTCATAATGGAATAGAGCAGGCTAAAGTATTTACTAGTGCTTTGAATATACAGGGTGCTGTAGTTTCAAAGCTAGATAGTACAGCTAAGGGAGGAGTGGCAATAAGCATTGCTCATTATTTATCACTTCCTATATATTATGGAGGATTTGGTGAAAAAGTTGATGACTTCAAAGAATTTGATGCTGAAAGCTTTGTAGATTCTATATTGCAATAGCATACAATTGATTGGAGATTATATTATGTCAATTACTATTAGACCTTCAGAGATTTTTGGTTCTGTTTATATTCAGATGAGTAAAAGTGATGCTCATAGAGCTTTAATAGCATCATCATTAGCAAAAGAAGTAAGTATTATAAAGCCTTGTATTAGTAATGTAAGTGTTGATATAGATGTTACTAGGAGTGCTGTTTCTAATTTTGCCGATTTAGAAATAATTGATGATTATTTGAAAGTTTCGCCTAAAAAAGAATATGAAAAAGAGATTACTATAGATGTTAAAGAATCAGGTACTAGTTTAAGGCTTTTGATTCCTATTATATCTGCACTTGGAATAAAATGCACTTTTATGGGTTCTGAAAAATTATTATCAAGGCCTATGGATATTTATAAGAATATATGGAAAGAGCAGGGATTGGAATTTAATATTTCTAAAGATTTTCTTAATATATCAGGAAAACTTAAACCATCTGATTTTAGAATATCAGGTAATATAAGCAGCCAATTTATAAGCGGGCTTTTATTTGCTTTGCCTTTATTAGAAAATAATTCTAAGATTATTATAGACGGAGAGTTAGAATCTGCTCCTTATGTGATGATGACTTTAAAAACTCTTAAGGCTGCTAATATAGAAATATCAAGACATAGTGACAATATAATAGAAGTATATGGAAATCAGAATTATTCTTCTATTAATTATGAAATAGAATCAGATTGGTCGCATGCCGCTTTTTTTGCCGCTGCAGGAGCTTTAGGCGGAGAAACTACATTATACGGACTCAATAATTATTCAATTCAAGGCGATAAAGAGATACTCAATATTCTTAAATTTATGGGAGCTAATATATATTATAATGATGATAATTCTATTACAATAAAAAAGTCAAACAGACTGAATGCTTTGGATATAGATATGTCAAATATACCTGATTTAGCACCTATCATTACAACGCTTGCTTCAACTGCCAAAGGAAGAACTAGATTATATAATGCAGGAAGACTAAAATATAAAGAAAGCGATAGGATTAATGATTTAAAAGACAGCTTTACTAGAATAGGGGCAAATATAGAAGTAGGAGATGATGAAATATTTATAGAAGGTACTGAAAAACTTAGAGGAGGAAATACTACTTCGCATAATGATCATAGAATAGCTATGGCACTTGCAGTAGCATCTGTTGTTTCAAATGAAAGTATAACAATAGATGATTCTCAGTCTATTAATAAATCATCTTTTGATTTTATAGAGCGGTTTAGAAGTATTGGGGCTGATATAGTATTATAATATTTTAGATTAATTGTTAAAGTACTTCTTTTTATTTCTGAATTTTAAACGTATAACTCTAAATAATGCCTCTGCTATTATATTTTTAGACATTTTTGATTGTCCGCTTCTTCTTTCATAAAATATTATAGGCTCTTCCTTTACTTTGTAGCCGTTGCTTTCAAAAGAGTAATTCATTTCTATTTGAAAAGAATAGCCTGCTGAAAGTATATTATCAAAGTTCATATTTTTTAATACAGATGCTCTAAAGCATTTAAATCCGCCTGTAATATCCATAATTTTAGAGCCTAATATAAATGAGGCATATCTATTTCCATAGTATGATAAAAAAAGTCTTCTTAAAGGCCAGTTTACAACACTTATTCCATTGCAGTATCTTGAGCCTATTATCAAATCTAATTTTTCATTTTCCATTCTTTCAATAAATTTAATAACGAAATTAGGATCATGCGAAAAATCAGCGTCCATCTCTATAATATAATCAGGATTATACTGAAATGAATGTTTAAAACCAGCAATATATGCAGGTCCTAATCCTTCTTTTTTTTCTCTCTTTAATAAATGAACTCTGCTGTTATTTAAATATTTTTCTACTATTTCATAAGTACAGTCAGGACTATTATCATCTGCAACTAAAACTTCTATATATTCCGGTAATGATAATATTGTATTAAGCATTTTTTCTATATTATCTCTTTCATTGTATGTAGGAAGTACTATAATAGCTTTCATTTTTTATTTGATTTCCTTTTATTTGCAGTTTGAGTTTTTTTATTTCTTTCTAAGTTTTTCTTTATATGATTATCTATATTAAACATTATATATTTAACATATCTAATATTAGAAGTTCTAGGGTCTATTATATTTTTATAAGAGAATGTTTCGCTATTATCTATTGTATAAAATACTATATCTCCAAGTAAAATTATATCATTATCATCTATAGCATTATCTATGCCCATTAAGTTAATTTTTACTCCTATAGATATAGAAGAATCTGAAATTTTATATCCTGTTATATATGAACTTTCATAATCTAATTCCATATCGAGAGAGTCTGCTAAGGTTTTGAAAGTTTTTATTTTTATTTCTTTATTTCTATATTTTACTATGATATTTTCTTTTATATCTTCATCATCAAAAGAAAAATTAATATTTTGCATTTGATTAAACGGCTGCTTTATATTTAAATCTGCTATTAATTTTCTAGCTTTTTCTATTGTCTCATTTTTCATTTCTATCGGGCTTGCTAATGATAATTTATATTGTTTATTAATTTTATATATTTCATTATCTAATGTTTGAAATGTATTTGATTTTCTATCATATTTGATATGCTGAAGTATTTTATCATTTTTATTATATACAGTCCAAATAAAATTATCAGATAATATATTCATAACATAATTTTCTTCAAATATATTTTTCCAATTATCTAAAGTCCATTTTTTTCCTGTCATTAATGCTTTATGAAGTCTGTAAGTTTGAAATTTATAAGTTGATTTTATATTATTTTTTATATTATAAAACTCATCTAATAATTTACTGCTTATATTATTATATTTATCTATTTTAGATACATATTCTTTTTTATTATTATCAAATATTTTTTCAATATTTAATTTTTCATTTATATAAAGTGTAAAAGAATATAAATCATCTTTTAATATTTTCTTACCTGTTTTATCTATACCGTAATTTTGTATAATCTTATCTTCTAAAGCATCTTCTGAAATATTCAATTTTTTTGCTGCGGATTTGAATGCCAATTTTGATGTATTTTTTATTTTGTAGTATTTAAAATTATTTGATATGCAGTCAATTAGAGTTAAAGAGTAAATACTGCCGTTGGAAGATAATGCTGATATAGCATAATTAGCGAGAGAGATTCTTCCAGATTCGCACCAGTCTTTTATATTATTTAATACTTTATCTATTTTATAATCAGATTCATAAACAAGATAGGGTATCATTACGAATTTATAAGTTGTATCTGCTCCCTCAAATATCCATCTTTCATATATTTTTTTTATTACATTTATAAAAGATTCAAAATTAAAATATGAAATAATTTTATCTAAATCTTTTATTTTTGACGGCGATTTTAGCTTGGAATATTCCAAATATATATATTTTATAATTATAATAGGTATATCCTGATTTGAGTCTTTACTAATAATTCCGTAAAGTAAAGATTCATCTAAACATAATAGATTTTTTTCATATTTTTTATCATAATTTTTATTAACATAGCTAACTATATTATAAGTATCTTTGAACTCTGAATCTATAACTTTCTTGCTTCTCCATTTTTTTAATGCATCCTTTGCTAAATCGCTGTCCAAAGCTTGTAAATATTCATAAGATTCTTTTTTCTTTTTATTAATTATTTTTATAGCAGCTTTTCTTATACTAGGAGATTTATTTTCTAAAAGCGAGCATAATATTTTACTTGAACCGAAATCTATTTCCTTACTATATAATTCATTTAAAAACGGTATAAAATTCTTACTGCTTTTTGTTATTCTGCTGACAAATTTTTTATTTGAAAATAAACTTTCAAAATAATCCACATTTTTTTTTATGAGAGAATAGAAAAAATTATTAAATTCCTTATTTTTTATTTGAACTGCAAATGAATCATAATATGATATTCTATCATTATAAGAATAGAAAAATATATAAGAAATAATAATATCAGATAATGCTACATCCATATTGGTTAAATAATTTAAGCTTTCCTGATATGTAATATTAAATCCCTCTTTTCTGATTAAAATTAAATATGTGAATGCTTTATAACTATTTGTTTTTAATATTATATCAAGAAGCTTTTTAGATTTTTTAGAGTAATCTGATAATAATAAAATATAATATAATCTGTAATTATTCAGTATTGATTTTTTTATAAATTCTATATCCTCATCATTCGGAGTTTTTTTTATATTATAAGGCTTATAAGGTTTTGCAGCACTGAAATATCCGAATGCTGATTTTTTTACATAAAATCTTTTTATTAATTCATATCTCTTATCATCTTCATATATAATATCATTATTTATTACAGCAATACTATTAGGAGTTCCAAGATGTTCTACTATATTGTACTTTGCATAATAAGAATCATATACCTTTTGAAGTAAAATATCTATTTTTTTATCAGCTATTTTTATATTAGCCTTATTATCATTATTTATTAGCAGTATAGCAGTTAATATCAAATATATACCGCAGTTATTACTATTTTCTAATGTTTTGTATAATGAATAAAAATATTCTTTATCTTTATTGTATGTATAATTAGCTTCTCTTAAAAAATCCAATGCATATATATCATTTTCCACTATACCCATATTAATTATGCATATTTCTTTTTCTAAATTATATCCTTCATATTTCCTGCTAAATAAAGAACTATTAAATTTTTTCATAAATTACTCTTAATATCCTATAAAATATATTTATATTATACCAGTATTTAATAAATAATAAATACTATACTAATTTACATGTTTTTAATAGCTAATTGTCCGCAGCCTGCTGATATTTCCTGTCCCTGCTTAAATCTCTCAGCGACTTCAATTCCATTATCTTTAAGTATGGATTTAAATCTTAATATAATATCTTTATTTGGTTTTTGAAATTGCGGTGCATGTTCTACAGGGTTTATAGGTATGATATTAACTTTAAAAGGAAATTCTTTTTTTAAATTTACAATCCTGTATGCATCATTAACGGAATCATTAATATCTTTAATAAGCACCCATTCAAAAGTAATCATTCTCTTACCGTTTTTACTGTATCTTTTTAGTATAGACATAAGATTTTCTATAGGGTATCTTTTATTGATAGGCATAATTTTATCTCTTACATCATTTTTCAATGAATGTAAAGAAACAGCCAATCTGCAGTCTAAATCTCTTTCTATTAACTGTTTTATTCCTGACACCTCTCCCGAAGTTGATATTGTAATATGTCTTATTCCTAAATTAAAACCTTTGAATGAATTAATTGTATCTATTGCTTTAAAAAGGTTTTTGGTATTTGCTAAAGGCTCTCCCATACCCATAAATACTATAGAATTAACTTTTTTGGTTACAGCTCTCATAAGTAAGAACTCCGCAAGTATTTCATCTGCAGTGAGATTTCTAGAAAGTCCCATACTTCCTGTAGCACAGAAAGCACATCCATAACCGCAGCCTACCTGAGATGATAAGCAAAAAGTTACTCTGTCTTTTTTATTTAAAATGACTGATTCTATTTTTTTTCTGTCATATAATGATATTAATAATTTCTGAGTGCCGTATTCATCTTCTGAAATATGTTCTATTTTTGAATTATGTATAAAATAAAACTCATCTAATAAAGCTCTTAAATTTTTTGGTATATTGCTCATCTCTTCAAAACTTAATGCATATTTTTTATATATCCAATTTAGTATTTGAGATGCATGAAATTTAGGAAAATCATTTTCTGCACAGAATTTAGATAATTCATCTTCTGAAACATTCATTATAGATATTTTTTTAGCCATAATTTATTATTGTTGCTAATAAAAATTATGAGCTTTGATACTCTGCCATTTAGCGAATGTCAGACGCTCATAATTTTTATTTTAAGTTTTAATATAAATAAAAATTATTTTATTTTGCTATTCAGCAGCTTTTGTTAGGAGCAGATGATGTTTCGCTTGTGCTTGATGAACTAGATGCACTATTTTTTTCTTTATAATCATTAACATAGAATCCTTTGCCTTTGAAAATAATACCGCTATTTAAAGATATCATTCTTTTTGATTCGCTGCCGCATTTTGGACAATCAGCTTTTGCTTCTGATGTTATTGATTGAAATTCCTCAAATTCATTTCCGCAGTTTTCACATTTATATTCATAAGTAGGCATAATTACTTCCTTTTATTATATTTGATTAATTAAATTACAATAATATATTATTTAAATTAAAATCTGTCAAGCGAATTTATTTATATTATCAGATATTATATTTATATAAAAAATTAAAAATATTAATTATATATAATACTATTTTTTAGCATGTTCAAGCAGTTCTTCAGCATGTTTAATACTTGCTTCAGTAATTTCTTTTCCTGTTATCATTCTAGCAATTTCATTTACTTTCATATCATTATCTAATTCTTCAATAGTTGAAGTTACAATATCTTCGCCCTCATTTTTTGTAACTTTGAAATGATTATTAGCATATATTGCAATCTGTGCTAAATGAGTAACGCTAAGCACCTGCTTTCTTTTTGACAATGCTGCTATTTTTTCGCCTATAACTTCGGCAATTCTTCCTCCTACGCCTACATCTATCTCATCAAATACACATGTTTCAGAATAATCTCCCAAAGATAATACATTTTTTAATGAAAGCATTATTCTTGATATCTCTCCTCCTGATGCTATTTTTCTAAGAGGCTGAAACATACTTTGCTTATTCGGTGCTATTATAAACTCTATATTATCTATTCCTGTAGAATTAGCCTTTATATTAGAGCCGTCTATATTGAGTATGCCTTCATCATCTTCATCTAAAGTTATTTCAACATCAAATCTTATAGAGGACATTCCTAAATCATTCATTTCATTTTCTATTGCTTTTATAAAATCTTCTTTTCTATTATGTCTTATATCTGATATTTCTTTTGCAAGCATAGAAGTTTTTTCTCTCATCTCTTCTATTTCTTTTTTTAAATTTTCAATATCTTCTTCGGAGAAATTCAGAGATTCTAATTTTTCTTTAGCTTCTTTTGCATAAGCAAGTATTTCTTTTATATTAGAACCGTATTTCTTTTTTAAATTGTTTATAAAAAAAAGTCTTTCATTTAGAGCCTGAAGCTCCTCAGGATCAAATTTAGTTTTGGACCTTATTTCTGTTAAAACTGTTTTTATATCTTCAAGATTTAATGTAATTCCCTCTATTTGCGATGCAATATCTGAAAGTCTGCTGTCATATTTAGATATAGTTTGTAAAGCTCCTATGCTTCTGTTTAATTTTATATATGCACCTGATTCGCTTCCAAATATATCCTTATTGATAGCAGAAAGAGATGAGGCTATGCTTTCTGCATTCGACATCATAGTAATATCATTTTTTATATCTTCATCTTCATTTTGCTTTAATTTTGCCCTTTCTATTTCATCTATTGCATATTCTAAAAATGATTTTTCTTTTAATATTGTATTTTTATTTTGCGATATTTCATTATACTGTTTTATTAATTTTATAAGCTTATTATAATGATTTTTATAATTTTCCAGTTTTCCATCAATATTCAAATAACTGTCATAAAAATTAAGATGATTTGCAGGATTAAATAGTGACTGATGCTCATGCTGTCCGTGTATATCTACTATTAAATCGCCTAATTCTTTTAATTCAGCTACTTTAACGCCTACATTATTTATAAAAGATTTGCTTTTGCCGTCTTTAGTAATTTCTCTTTTAATATTAAGTTCATCATTATTGATTTCTATATTCCACTCTTTTAATTTGTTTTTTACAATATCAGCAGATGACTGTAAAGAGAAGTTTCCAGATACAATAAGTCTGTCTCCATTGGCTCCTACCATTCTAGTAGAACCTTTTTCACCTGTAATGAGTTCTAATGCACTTATTATAATACTTTTTCCTGCACCTGTTTCTCCTGTAAGCACATTAAACCCGCTGCTGAAATTTATTTTTAATTTATCTATTAATACAAAATTTCTTATTTCAAGATATTTAAGCATCATCTACCCCAATTAAGTTTGTTCCTAAGTATATCATAAAACAATCTTTTTACACTTTGAAATATATAACAGCTTTTATCACTTATTTTTGCTTCTATTTTATCATGATTTTTAAATTGGTATATATCATATCCGTCTATAGTTATCATAGCTTTTAATGATTTTTTTGTCAATTCAAGTTCTATATTATCGCATTTAGGTATAACCAAAGGTCTGAATGTTAATGAATGCGGGGATATAGGTACGAAAGATATAGCATCAATTGTAGGGGCAATTATAGGACCTCCTGCACTTAAAGCATAAGCTGTAGAGCCTGTGGGAGTTGCTATTACTACACCATCGCCTACTATAGAAGATATTAATTTTCCTGATATTATGACATTGATATATATGGCTCTTCCGTCGCATTTGCTTAATACCAGCTCATTTACTGCTAAATATTCTTTGCTTATATTTTTTTCTTTAGAATGTATGATTATTGATAATAAAGTTCTAGGTTCTATCTCATAGAGAGTTTTTTTACCTTCAATATATTCTTCTAATATTAAATATGCTTCTTCGGGAGGAATCTCTGAAATAAAACCTAATGTGCCATTATATATGGGAAGAACAGGCACATCATATTTTATTGCTATTTTTAAAGCTGATAATAATGTTCCGTCTCCTCCTATAGATATAAGCATTGATACATTTTTTAATTCTTTACCTGCTTTTTTTATATTTATATATGAAGATATATCATAATCTATTATTATAGTTTCTATATCATATTTTCCTAGAATATCATATATTTTTTCTAAAATATATGCAGGATATCCATTAATCGTATTAACTATGATTCCTATTCTTTTTTTTACATCATCATTCATAATATTTAATATAAAATTATTAAAGGTTAAAATATTTATTGATTATAACAAAACTTATCAATATAGCAAGTTATATATTGATAATTTTTTATTTTTATAATAAACTATATAAATGATATTATTTAGTTTAATTTATTTTTTACTAGCTGTAATTTATACATTTATATGCTTTATTATTGCATATCCTGTTTATCCTTTTATAAGAGTATTTTCTAAGAGAAAAGCATCTAATTATGTTCATTCTATGGCTAAATTTTGGGGCAGAGGATTAATAAAAATGGCTTTTATTTCCTTTGATATAGAAGGCATAGAAAATTATGACTATAAAAAAACTTATTTGCTTACTCCTAATCATCAAAGTGCATTCGATATATTTGTATGTTTTAATATATTTAAAAAATCATTTGCATTTGTTTCAAAAGATACTTATGGAAAAGTTCCTCTGATAGGTTTTGCTATGTCTCTTGCTAATTATATATTTGTTAAGAGAGGTACTGTAGGAGCTGTAAAGTCAATAGATGATATGGAAAATAGACTTAGAAATAATATAAGCATAGTAATTTATCCTGAAGGAACTAGAAGCAATACGGGAGAGATAAAAAGACCTAAAAGAGGCATACTGAAAATAGCAGAAAGATGTTCGGATATACCTGTTTTGCCTGTAGTTATATACGGCACTAAAGATATTATGAAAGCAAAAACCATTAAAATAACTCCTTTCAAAAAAATATATGTAAGATTTTTAGAGCCGTTTTATTTTAAGGATATAGAAGGCGATGATAATTCTAAATTAGATTATTGGTATAGCATTATGAGTAAAAATTATAATGAATTGAGAGACAAATCAATTAAAAAGTGATTATATACAGGTTTTTATGCGTATATATAATAAAGTTATGTATATTGTTTAAGCGTTATGCTTGAAAAAAATAATCTTCATATTATAATACTTAAGCAAAATATAATATTTTTTTTTAATGAAAAATCACTTAAAAAATTAGGAGTATAAAAGTGAATATTAATAATAACGCTTCTCAATTGAAGAAAGATATCCTAGTAAAGATAGCATTAATGTATATTGAAGATAGACTGATAGAAGATATTGACAGACTGCCTATAGAAATAATTCCTAAAGACAGCAAATCTATAAGATGCTGCATACATAATGACAGAGAAATAATGAAAAATAGAATTATTGCAATGCTTGGAATAAGCGTTGAGGGTAAGGAAGACAGCGGTATACCATTGTCGGAATATTCTAAATTGGCATTGGAAAGAGAAAAACCAACTTGGCCTATGCTTACAGTATTAGATGAGGCATGCAATGCTTGCGTTAGAGCTAATTTTATGGTAACAAATGCCTGTCAGGCTTGTCTTGCAAGACCTTGTATTACAAATTGTCCTAAAGATGCTATAACTATATTAGATGAAAAAAGGGCATATATAGACAGTAATAAATGCATCAACTGCGGATTATGTTTAAAAAATTGTCCTTATCACGCTATTATTTATATACCTGTACCTTGCGAGGAGTCTTGTCCTGTAGGTGCTATTAATAAAAATGAGTATGGTAAAGAGGTAATAGATTATCATAAATGCATATTCTGCGGTAATTGTATGAGAGAATGCCCTTTCAGTGCTATGATGGATAAGGGGCAGCTTTTAGATGTTCTTAAGCATTTGAAAAATGATGAAAAAGTTAATGTAATGTATGCACCTGCTATAGCCTCTCAGTTTAATGCTAAGCCAGGACAATTAAAAAGTGCTTTATTAAAGATAGGTTTTAATAAAGTTTGGGAGGTTGCTTTAGGTGCTGATATTACTTCTGATAATGAAGCGGCTGAATTTGAAGAGAGAATGGAAAGGGGAGATAAACTTATGACTACTTCATGCTGTCCTGCTTATGTTAAAGCTGTGAGAAAGCATGTGCCTGAATTAATTCCCTGTGTATCTGAAACAAGAACTCCTATGCATTATACTGCTGAAATGATGTATGCAGAAGATTCTGATGCTGTTAATGTATTTATAGGACCTTGCCTTGCTAAAAGAAGAGAGAGTATAGATGATGACTTGGTTGATTACTGCTTATCTATGGAAGAACTTGAGGCTTTATTTATAGCTACAGGTACAGAAGTTTCAAAAGAGCCTGATTTGGATATAGAGGTTGTTCCTACATCTTCAGGAAGAAAGTATGCTGTAAGCGGGGGCGTTTCTGAGGCTGTTAAGGTAAGATTAAAACACCCTGAAAAATTAAAGGCAGCTGTTATTAACGGACTTGATAAGGAAGGTATGAAACAGCTTAGGGGATACGGAAAAGTCCAGTCTGGAGAAACTCCTATTACTGATGATACTCCTAATCTTGTTGAGGTTATGGCTTGTAATGGCGGATGTGTAGGAGGTCCTTGCGTAGTTAAAAATCCTAAGGCTGCTGCTGTTCAATTGCAAAGATATGCTTCTACAGGTACTGAAGTAAAAAAAGGTTAATATTAAATATACAATAATAGTGTTTAAACACTATTATTGTATAAAAATTATTAGAGTTTTGCTAATTCTATAAGTATTGCTATACTATAATGATTATTATAAAAGCTAGAGAGCATTTTTATTGGCAATAATAATGAAGTTA
>NZ_CAJTQJ010000016.1 GCF_910578695.1 uncultured Brachyspira sp. | reverse complement strand
TACTGCGTTTCATACCTAAATTTTAACAAATTTAAGTTATCTAGGACAGCCCCTAAAATAATATACGCTATTCTAATATATATTTGAGTATATGTAAATATATAATCTCAGTTTTTACAAATACAGTTATCAAAATTATTTTTTCTATTTATGTCAGAATATCCTCGGTTTATGTCAAAATCTCCCCTGCTTCCTGTAAGAATATACCCAATATCATCTATGCTTTTTCTTAAACTATCAACACCCTCTGCAGATTCTGTACCTGTTGCTATTTTATCATTATAAAGCAGATATTTTTTTCTCACATTCATAGGAGATAAATTAGGCATAACAACATTAGAGCCGTGTAAAATTCCAAGTTCTCTTCCGCCCTCTTTCAAAGTACCAAGTGCAGTAGTGGCAGGTATTAATGCTGATGGAAAAATCAAACGGACTATGCTTATAAGTATTAATGTAAGCTCCAATTCTCCTTTTTTTTCATCGGCAAACGGAGTATCATTATGAGGCAGAAAAGGACCCATTCCTATCATTTCAGGATTTATATTCTGCATAAATACCAAGTCATCAGCAATATTTTCTAAAGTCTGATACGGACTTCCTATCATTATGCCTGTGCCTGTTTGATAACCTAACTTTTTTAATGTCATAAGGCATTCTTTCCTATTTTCTAAACTCATATTATTAGGGTGAAGTTTTGAATAGTGAGTATTATCAGCAGTTTCATGTCTTAATAAAAATCTGTCAGCACCTTTTTCCTTTAATATTTTATAATACTCTTCTTCTTTCTCGCCTATTGATAATGTTAAAGCACAATCATTATATTTTGTTTTAACAGCATTCACTATATCAGACATAATATTTATATTATAATAAGGATCCTCTCCTCCTTGAAGCACAAAAGTTCTAAACCCTATTTTATAGCCGATATCTGCACATAATAAAATTTCTTCTTTACTAAGTCTGTATCTTTGAGCATTTTTATTGCTTTTTCTTATTCCGCAGTATATACAGTCATTTTTACAATAATTAGTAAACTCTATAAGTCCTCTCATAAAAATATATTTTCCGAATATTTTATCAGCTTTATCTCTAGCCTTTACTCTCAAATACTCTTTCAGAACATTTATTTCTTTCTTTTCATCGTAACTTAAATCTTTTATATTAATATCATTTTTATATTCAAAAGATGATAAAAGAGTCAAAGCATCTTCTTTAGATATTTTCTCTTCAATATCTATTTTATCAATTATCTCTTTTGCTTTGCTTATATTTATCAATTTTTAATTTCCTTATTTTATTAAATATATTTAATTTTATTTATTATATATATTTAACATTATTTATTTTTGCTATAGCCATACCATAATTTGTTATAGGTATATTCTGCTCTTCGCATTTTCTTATTCTATTTAATATATGCTTTCTAGTACCCATACAGCCGCCGCAATGTATTATTAAATCATATTTTGATAAATCATCTGGAAAATCATTGCCCAGAGCATAATCAATATCAAAAGAAAATCCGAATTTCTTTTTTAATAAATTTGGAATTTTTACCCTTCCTATATCTCCTTCCAAAGGAATATGAGTACAGCTTTCTGCTATTAATATTTTACTCTCTTTAGTTAAATTATCTATAAAATCAGCACCTCTTTTATATACTTCTTCATCACCCTTATATCTTGCAAAAAGCACCGAAAATGAAGTAAGAAGAGTTTCTTTAGGCTTTAATTTTTCTACTTCTTTAAAAACTTGAGAATCTGTTATTATAACTTTAGGAGGCTTGCTTAATGCTTTTAATGCTGTTTCAAATTTATCGAATGTAGAAGATATTATAACAGCTTTATTATCTAAAATATCTCTTATAGTCTGAACTTGGGGAAGAATAAGCCTTCCTTTAGGAGCCTGAATATCCTGAGGCATAACAAGCATAACAATATCATCTTCATTAACTATATGACCTGTAATGCTAATCTCCTCCGATTTTGGAATTGCCGACTTTACAGCTTCAATTAATTTATCTATATTCAATTTATTAAAAGCACTTATTGAAACAGTTTGTAAATTAAAAATTTCTTTTATATTTTCTTCTATACTTTTATAGTCACTATTCAAATCTATTTTATTTACAACAGCTATAGTAGGTATTTTAAAACTTTTAAGATCGTTTTTCCATTTTAATTCAAGCAGATAATTATCGTTTTTAAAAGAAGCATCAAATACAAGCAATGCAATATCTGCCGATTCCATTATCTTTTTAGTTTTTTCTATCCTTAAAGCTCCAAGTTCTCCCTCATCATCAAAACCTGCAGTATCAATTATAGTGCATGCTCCTAATGTATTTATTTCTATAGCTTTTTTTACAGGATCTGTAGTAGTTCCTGCAGTATCAGAAACTATAGCTGCATCTTGATTTGCAGCTGCATTTATAATACTTGATTTGCCTGTATTTCTTCTTCCAAATATTGCTATATGAGTTCTATTAGAGTTAGGTGTTTCATTCATTTTTTAATATTCCATAATGCTTTATATTATTATTAAGGTTTTTTATAAAAAATATCAAAAACTAAATTAATAATAAATTAAAATTTAAAATCTCTTTTTCCTTTATCTATGTTTTTCAAAGCATCTATCAGTTTAACTTTAACTTTTTCATTTGGTATTTTTTCTATTTCATTTATCATAATTTTATCTATTGACTTTTTTGTCTCCTCTTTAGCATAATCATTTTCATACTCTTTTAATGTTAATACAGCATTAGCCTGACAGAAATTTTTTATTTGTCCGCTCTTAGCAAAAGCCATAAATCTGTCTCCTGTTCTTCCCTCTCTATAGCAGGCAGTACAGAAGCTAGGCAAATAATCAATATCGGCAAGCCATTTTATTATATCATCAAGAGAGCGGTTATCAGAAATTTCAAACTGCTTTGAGCTTTCTTCTTCCTCTTCAGCATATCCTCCTACGCTAGTTCTTGAACCTCCGCTTATCTGAGAAACTCCTACTTCTAAAACTTCCTCTCTTGATTTCTGACTCTCTCTGGTAGAAACTATTATTCCAGTATAAGGAACAGCAATTCTTAAAACAGCAGCTATTTTTTTGAATAAATCATCGGTTATAGCATTAGGAAAACTCTTAACATCAACATCATCAGCAGGTCTTATTCTGGGAATGCTTATAGTATGAGGTCCGCACAAAAAAGTATCTTCTAAATGTTTAGCATGATAAAGCATAGCAGTAAAATCATATTTATAATCATAAAGCCCGAATAATACGCCTATGCCTACATCATCAATACCAGCCTCCATAGCTCTGTCCATTGCTTCAGTATGATATTCATAATTGCTTTTAGGACCGCTTGTATGAACTTTCTCATAAGTAGGCTTATGATAGGTTTCCTGAAATAAAACATAAGTACCTATTCCTGCATCTTTTAACTTCTTATAATTTTCTACTGTAGTTGCCGCTATATTAACATTTACCCTTCTAATAGCTCCGTTTTTATGTTTGATGCTGTATATTGTTTTTATTGATTGAAGCAGATATTCCATACTTGCATAATCTGGGTCCTCTCCTGTTTCTAATGCAAGTCTTTTATGCCCCATATCCTGCAATGCAGTAACTTCTGCTATAATTTCATCTTGAGTTAATTGCTTTCTTGCGATATGTTTGTTTTTTGCATGATAAGGACAGTAAACACAGCCGTTAATACAATAATTTGATAAATAAAGAGGAGCAAATAAAACTATTCTATTCCCATATATTTCTAATTTTATTTTTTTGGCTATTTCAAACATTTCATTTTCAACGCTTTTATCATCGCAAAGAAGTAAAGCCAATGCTTCATTAGGTTCAAGCCCTTTCATTTCATTAGCTTTATTTAATATATCTCTAATATTGTAATTTCCGCTTTCTATTTGATATATAGTTTTTAAAATTTCTTCATCATTAATAAATTCATTTGCATTTTTTGATTTTGAATCGTATTTAAATAAAGATGCACAAGACATAAATATAACTCCTAATAATTAAAGTGTTAAAAAATTTGTTACTTTTTACCTGCATAAAGTGCTTTGGCAGAAACATTGTCAAGCATTCCAAGTTTGCCTGTTAAACTATTAATTTTATCACTAGGAGCATTTAAGACTATACTAATTATATTTATATTTTTTTCTCTATAAGGAATTCCCATTCTTCCTATAATAAAATCACCGTAGCTATGCAAAATATCATTCACTTTTGATATATCATTAGTGTCTTCAATTATTATACCTATAACAGCAATTCTATCATTTTCCATTTTAAATAAATCAGTATATATTAGTAAATTATTCCTTTATGATAAACATTAAAGTTATTCATTTAGGATATTAATATTATATTATTTATTATCAATTTTGCAAACATTTTTATTAATTTTTATTTTTTAAAAAAAGAATTTAATATTTAAAAATAATATTTTATTTCTCTATTCTAAAGAAGCTCATAAGAGACTGCAGTTCTTTTGCATCATTGTATAGCTCCATAGAAGAAGTAGTAGCCTCCTCAACTAATGCCGCATTCTCCTGAGTAATGGTATCCATCTCCATAACAGCTTTATTTACCTGAGAAACTCCGGACTGCTGTTCTAATGCTGCTGAACTTATATCTCTAATTATATTTGATGTTTCTTCTATTCTTTCTTTTATACCGATAAAAATCTGTTCCTGACTTTCTACTTTTTTATTAGCTCTATTAATCTTTTCATAAACCTGATTAATTAGTTCTGTTATATCTTTAGATGAGTCCTGACTGCTTTGTGCCAAACTTCTAACTTCGCTTGCTACCACAGCAAAGCCTTTTCCCTGATCTCCAGCTCTTGCCGCCTCTACTGCTGCATTAAGTGCTAAAATATTAGTTTGGAAAGCTATATCCTCTATAACTTTAATAATATTTTTTATCTTCTCACTATCGGCATTAACTTCAGCCATACTCTGAACTGTATCGGTTATAATTAATGCTGCATCCTCTATAGATTCTCTGCATAATTTCATCATATCATTGCCTTTTACTGAATTATTAGCCGAACTTGTTATTGCTGAAGATATCTCTTCCATAGAAGAAGCTGTTTCTTCAAGATTTGCTGCTATATTTTCTGCCTTAAATGCTAAATCCTTATTTTCTTCTGAAATATTATTTGCCGCTTCCGACATTTTATCTGCATTATGCAAAGTTGTTTCTATTACCTCTATAAGCTTGTATTTCATATTATGGAATGAAACAGATAATTTTCCAATCTCATCTTTTCTGTTTAATTTTCTTCCATGCATTATAAGTCTGCCCTCTTCTATTTCTTTAGCTTCTTCAACTATCAAATTAAGAGGTTTTGTTATACTTTTAGTGAATAAGAAAACTACAAATGTCATGAGAAGCATAGATATAATGCCTATTATAATGCTGGATATAATAATAGATTTATTAACTTCATAAATCTCTTCTTCATTCATAGCATAAGCAACTATCCAAGGATGAACTTTCATTTTTTCATAATATCCTGTTCTATTATGATTATCTCTTATATACTGCAAATTGCCGTTTTGATAACCTTGCGAAAAAATGCTGCCGTACTCAGCAGGGGCATCTTGACCTACACTGCCAAAATCGGTATCCATAACAATTTTTAATTCATCATTTACAGCAACAATTCTTCCTGTTTTACCAAGTGTAATATCATTAAAGTAAGTATCATGTATTGTAGAAGATTTTACTATTAATACTAAATAACCAATTACATTTTCTTCAAAATCTAATATTTGAGTTCCGATAGATATAGTATACTCCCCTGTCTTTGCTGATTTCCTCATATTATTTCCAACAGAATATAAATTGCCTGCATTTAGTCTATTCCACATACCAGGTCTCAATTTTTCCATACTTTGACCTGTTAATTCATTATCCTTATCAAGTAAAATAGTTCCAATCTTATCTATAACATATATGCTTTCTACATAATCATTTCTTTTTATAAATAAATCCAAATCTATTAATGCTGCCTGCTCATAATCATCATTTCTATATATTAAAAAATTCCTAATATTAGCACTGCTTGAATAGGACATAGAAACCATAATCTGAGAATTTAATATAGAATCAAATAAGCTGGCATAAGCATTTACTGTATTTTGAAAACCCATATTTGTACTTTGCCTTACGCCCTTGCTGGAAAAAAATATGGATGCTGTTAATAAAAAACCAAGCATTAATATAGACATAAAACTTATAGTTATTGGTATTTTAAAAGTTAAACTGCTGAACTTACTCACAAAATATACTCCCAACAATATTTTTATATAAAAATACAAATAAAAAGATAAAACCCTAACTATATATAATATAGTACAAAAAATATGCATTGTCAACAGTATATATTAATGCCTATTTTTTTGATAAAAGTTCTGAAATTGATTTTTAAATAAAGTAAAGATAAGTAAAAAAAATAATAAAAAGGTATAAAAAAATTATAAAGTATATTACCATAATTTCAAATAAAATAATAAATATTATTTAAAATACCATTAAATTAATAATATAACAGTATATATTTATACTATTTTTTTATATTTTAATGAATAAAATTTACATAATAAAAACTTGATAAAATAGCCGATTTTGATATAATAAATTAATTTTATAAGATTTTTTATTTATGAGGATATATTTATGTCTAAAGTTATAGCTATAGTCAATCAAAAAGGCGGAGTAGGAAAAACTACCACTGCTGTTAATTTAAGTGCCAGCATAGCCAAAATGGGACATAAAACTCTTCTTATAGATATAGATCCTCAGGCGAATGCTTGTTTGGGTATAGGCATTACAAGAGAACAAATGCAAAAGAGCGTATATGATGTATTGATAGGACAGGCTGATACAGAAGAAGTTATAATACCTACATATCAGGAAAATTTATTTCTAATACCTGCCGATTCCGATTTGGTAGGTGCTCAGATAGAACTTGTTAATGAAATAGCCAGAGAATATAAATTAAAAAAAGCTGTAGAAACTGTAAAAAATGAATATGAATATATTATTATAGATTGCCCCCCTACTTTAGGCATATTAACTCTTAATGCATTGACTGCGGCTGATTCTGTACTTATACCTATACAATGCGAGTTTTATGCTTTAGACGGAGTAGCAGAACTTAATAATACAATAGCACTTGTAAAAGAAAATCTTAATAAAGAGTTAAAGATAGAAGGCGTACTTCTTACTATGTATGATGCCAGAACAAAATTATCTGCCGATGTTGTTAGGGAAGTTGCCAATTTCTTTAAAGAAAAAACTTATAAAACTATGATACCTAGAAATGTAAGATTAAGCGAAGCTCCTTCTTACGGTAAAGCTATAGGCGATTATGATAAAGACTGTGTAGGAGCCAGAAGCTATAAAGAATTTGCTAAAGAATTTGTTGATAAATCTAAATAATTATGATTTTTTAATATGAGGATATCATTTATGAATAATATTATTTTAGAATATGTAGAAAAAAAAGATATTTGTATATTTAAAAATAAATTGCAGGAATCATTTATATTCGGTGCAAAAATGTATTTTGGAGAAAATATTGAAGATAAAGTACCAGAAGAAAAAGATATTGAAGAATCTTTAAGTATAGATGAAGTACACCCTTATCATTTAATTCTTAATAATGAAAAAGTAGGCGGAGCAGTAATAGAAACAAATGATAAAACTAATAATAATGAACTGCATTTCTTTTTTATTTATCCTGAATATCAAAATAAAAAAATAGGATATTCATCTTGGAAAGCTATAGAAAATAAATATCCTCAAACAAAAACTTGGATATGCTATACTCCGTATTTTGAAAAACGCAATATAAATTTTTATGTAAATAAATGCGGTTTTTGTATAACTGCTTTTTATAATGAACATAATAAACTTGAAGGAATAAACAGCGGTCCTAAAGAGTTTTTTAAATTTGAAAAAGCTGTAAATTAAGTAATATAATTATAAGAGGATTTATATGAGCAGAAAAGGAGGACTTGGCGGTCAGGGTATGAATGCCTTAATAAAATCAGCAGATAAAGAAATAAAAAGGGCGGCTGAAGAGGCAGAAAAAAACGGAGTATTAGAAATAGATATATCTCTTATAGATGTAAATCCAGATCAGCCTAGAAAGATATTTAATGAAGAAGAAATACAAGGTCTTGCTGAATCTATAAAAGAAAACGGACTTATAAACCCTATTACTTTAAGAGAAAAAGACGGTAAATATCAAATAATTTCAGGAGAAAGAAGATTTAGGGCATTTAAATTTCTAAATAGATACAAAGTTCCTGCATTGGTTCTGCAAAATATCGCTGACTCAAAAATGCTTGAGCTTACATTAATTGAAAATATACAAAGAGCGGATTTAAACCCTATAGAAATTGCATTAAGCTATAAAAAATTAATATATGATTTGGATATAAAACAGGAAGAATTGGCTTTAAGAGTAGGAAAAAACAGAAGCACTATAGCAAATTCTATGCGTATATTAGATTTAAGCCAAAATATACAAAATTTGATATTAGAATCTAAAATAACAGAAGGACATGCCAGAACTATATTATCATTAAATGATGAAAATGAAAGAGAAATATTTGCAAAAGAAATAGCAGAAAATGGATATTCTGTAAGGGAATGCGAAAGGATAGTAAAAGAGAGAAAAAATAATATATCTGCTGCAAATACAGAAAATCAAAATGAAATAAAAAAAGATAATAAAAAAGATCCTAATATAAGACAGCTTGAAAATGATTTAGAAAAAATATTTTCTACTAAAGTTAATGTTATAGATAAAAATGGAAAAGAAGGCAGAATAGTAATAGAATACTATAGTTCAGATGATTTATCAAGAATTATGGATATGCTCGAAAAATTATATGAAAAAGAAAACAGCATAAAACCTGCTCTGGAATATTAGGAGTGATTTTGAAGTTTATATTAAAATATATTTTTATTATAAGTATTATATCATTAAATCTTTATTCAAGAGAAAGAATGCTTATAGCTGTGATTGATTTAGATAATAGTTTAAGAGCTAATGAGCCTTTTAGAAAGGAATTAGTAAAAACTATAAACAGATTTGCATACCTTAAACAAAAAACTTCAATTTCTATAGACCGAGAAAAGAAAAAATTATTTTCTACTAATAAACTCACCTTAGAAGAAGGGCTTACAATAGCATCAAATTTTAAAGTAAAAGCCGCAATAATAATGGATAGTGAAAAAATATTAAAAAATACAAACAATATAAGCAATTATAATATTTTAAGTAATGAAAATGAAATAAAGGATTTAGGAGACTTAATAGAAGAAAGCATAGGAAAAAAAATAGAAAAAACAGAAGAAATATATAAATCAAATGAAGAACTTTATGAAATAATGTATAATTTTAAAGTTATAGATATGAATACTGGAGATACACTTAATGAATATAAACTTAAAAATCATTATGAAAGCATATCAGTGATACAGGAAATATGCATATACCTTGAATTTTACTTTTCAAACTCCATATTCAAATCAATAGAATCTCCTATAAACGGAATAAATATAAATGTAAGAATAGAGAGAATTACATTAGAAAATAAAACAAATGCAATATATGATAAGGGTGAAATAATAGAAGGAGAAAGTTTTACAATAAATTTCAGATCCAATAATGAAGGTTATTTATATATTTTTGCATTTCAAAATGACGGCAATACAATACTAATGTACCCTAATGACTTTAATAATGAATACCAAAATAAAATAGAAGCAAGAAAAAACTATATAATACCTCCTGAAAATTCTAAATTCAATATAAAAATAAGATATCCATTAGGAGAAGATGCTTTTTACTGTCTGTATACTAGAAAAGAACAAAAATGGATTACAGGATTATATTTTTTAGGCGATGGGTTTAAAATATGCGATAAAAATAAAATAGCTGAGTTTACTTCCAAATTAAAATCAAAACTGAAATCTATGAATAATGATGATTGGCAAATATCCAAAATATACTTAAAATCAATTAAAGAAAGATAATAAATAAAATATAAATAAATAAAATTTATATTTATGATTTATCTATAAATATACTTGCTGTTATAAAGCGGCTGATATCTGTTTTCTTTATCCAAAAATGAATTCTGATAAGATGAATATAAAACAACGCTTCCGTCTTCATTAACATAACCTACAGGATCATATCTGTAAAAAGGAAGAACAGAGCCTCTATATGAAACTGTATCAGAAGGACCCCATTTTAGAGGAACTTCCACTCCGAATACAATATTTTCTTTTACTGGAACACCGTATATATATACATATTTAGTATAAATATCTACTGCTACTAATGTATTATCTAAAGTTATTACTCCGCCGCCTTTTCCTGTAAATCTATAAAAATAGAAGCGTTTAAGCATATCTTCATTATCTTTATTTCTTTTTTCTGTGTATAAAGGATTATATCCTCTGTATTGATAGTATGTCATAGATGATATAAAAAACATTCCTGCTTTTGAATTTTTTCCGCTATATTTATATTCTTTGGTATCTTCATTAATAATCTGCCAATACTTATCATCTGTTTTATCCACAAATCTGAAACTTGGTATATTATTCTTGTCAAATACTGCCTCTAAAAGCCAATTATTAAATTTAGAAGAACTGAAATTTGGATTATAAGAAGAAGCTCTTTCTATATTATCTTTAGAAAAAAGAAGAAAGCTGTTTACAAATAATATTAATACTAAATAAAAAAATATCTTTTTCATAAGCCATATCTAAAAAATTAATTATTTTATATGATTATATAATATACTAAAAAAGACATAAGTAAATATCTTAAATTAGCAATATATCATAATTTTGCTTTAAATAATAAAAAAATTTATTACTAACCTATTTTTAAACTACATTTTATACAAAAAATACTACATTTAATATTTACTGTAGTTAAATTAATAAACATTTTAAAATTTATGTCTTATTTATATATTTGCAGATGTTAATAAAAAGTAAGAGTATGCTTTATAATTTTATTATCTCTGATAAAAATATTGTTAGCAATAAAATAAAAAACTTGTGAGTGCCTGACATTCGCAGAATGGCAGGATATCATTAACGAACAAGTTTTTTATTAGTAATAATAAAAACTAATAATTTTTTAAATGCTAGAAAGCTAAATATAAAAATTATGAGCGTCTGACATTCGTAAGAATGGCAGAGTATCAAAGCTCATAATTTTTATTAGCAATAATAAAACTAATAATTTTTTAAATGCTAGAAAGCTAAATATAAAAATTATGAGCGTCTGACATTCACAGAATGGCAGAGTTTATTAAAAATAATAATAAAAAAGCAAGCCGAAGCCAGCCCCACAGGGGCACAGACGTGCAAATAAATTCGCCAAAGGCGGACAAAGTCATTTATTTGCTTATTATAGGCGTAGACGAGTATAGTAATATATATAAAGTTTATCGCTAGTAACAATAAAAAAATAAAAAACTTGTGAGTGCTTGACATTCGCTAAATGGCAGAGATTACACCGATATCGGCATGCAGAGCGACGAACAAGTAAAAATTATTAATACATATCATTATTTATTGTCATCACTGCTATTATCCTCATTATTTTCTGGTATAATATCTATAAGTTTTATATCATCTTTTTCTTCATTCTCATCATTATCAGTTTTAATTATATCAGAAACATCATTCTTTTTAATATTTTTTAATTTTTTTACAATAACAGCAAAAATGATATAATAAATAATAGACATTAAAATAGCTGATAAACTATATGGTATTAAAGCCATTTTATTATTATAAACAGTATTAAATAAATAATTATATCCATAAGGAAAGCCTATATACAATAATAAAATTAAAGGAATTATGAGTAAAAGCCATAATTTATTTTTATAAACTTTATCTGCAAATGAATATGAGATAATAATTGTAAGTATAGATATAGCAGTTAAATATGAAATAGTTTCTTTGTTTAATTTGGCATTATTATAATCTAATTCCAAAAAGTTAATTATAATGATACCGCATATAGAAATTAAAAATATGCCTATCATAGTGTATATAATCGAAAAGAATATTTTAGATAGAAAAGCTCTGTTAGAAAACTCTTTTTTGCTATGAGGCAGAAGTTCAGAAATCCAAAGTATAAGAGAAAAACTAAAAGTCTGAAGAAGTAATTCGGGCAAATTAATAAGATGAAATTCTATAGGTAATTGAGTATATATTAACCCTTCTATTGAACTAGGAGCAGATGCAGGGGCTGATATAATCGCAATGCATACAAATATAAGCCATACTATAAACCAGCCGAATTTAGTGATTATAATTTTTCTAATAGGAAATAAAGCTATAGCTATAAATATCGCCCTTATAGGCTGTAAAAAAGGACCTATAAATGTAAGAGGAGATTCAAATCCCCTCATAAAATTAACAACTATATCATTACTGTATATTGATTTATAATCAAAAATATTTGAAAAAAGCATACCGAAAAACATATAAGTAAGAGTATGAATTACAGCAACTTTTATATAAAAAATAAAGAAATGTCTAAAAAAAATTTTAGGGCTATTATCATTTTCCATAAGCATCCCCATAAAAATAATATGCAGTTTACTTTTCGCGTTTCTCTACAATATCATTATGATATACTAAATTTATGCGTTTATTTGAAATAGCCTTGCCTGTAGATGTATCAATCTGCACTATAATACCATTAATCATAGGACTGCTCGTTTCAACTTCAAATCTATGGGGCATTTTAGTAACAAATCTGGCAATAGCAGCCTCTTTTTTCATACCTATAACCGAATTATAACTTCCGCACATTCCAACATCTGATATATAAGCTGTATGAGAAGATAATATCTTTTCATCTGCTGTTTGAACATGCGTATGAGTGCCAAATATGCATGAAACCTGCCCTTCAAGATAATATGAAAAAGCTATTTTTTCAGCTGTAGCTTCAGCGTGAAAATCTATAAATATTATATTGGTTTTTTCTTTTATATGCTTAATTGCAAGATTGGCTTTTTTAAAAGGACAATCTAAAGGATCCATAAAGGTTCTTCCCATAAGATTAATAACACCAATCTTACAATCTAACATATCATATATATAATAACCTAATCCGGGAGCATCGCTTGGATAATTATAAGGACGAAGAAGCCTATGCTCATTACCTATTAAAGCAAAAACATCTCTATTATTCCATATATGATTACCAGAAGTAAGCACATCTATACCCGAAGCAAATAATTCAGCCGATGTATCTCTAGTAATGCCTATGCCATTAGCAGCATTCTCTCCATTAGCTATTACAAAATCTATATTATTCTCTAATTTTATTTCTTCCAAATGCCTTCTTATAGCATAACGTCCTGCAACACCTACAATATCTCCAATACATAGTATATTTTTTACAGACATTTTTATTTACCTTTTATTTATATTATTATCTAGCAACCTCAACTGCCCTAGTCTCTCTAATAACAGTAACCCTAATAATACCAGGATATTTTAATTCATCTTCTATTCTCTTAGCAATATCTCTTGCCATCTGTTTAGCCTGAATATCATCTACTACATCGCTTTTAGTCATAACTCTAAGTTCTCTTCCTGCATGTATAGCAAATGATTTTTCAACACCATCTATACTATCAGCAATTTTTTCTAAATTATCCAAACGCTTTATATAACTTTCAAAAGATTCTCTTCTTGCACCCGGTCTTGCCGCACTTATAGCATCGGCAGCCTTCACTATTACAGCTTCTACGCTTTGAGTATCAACATCATTATGATGAGCCCTTATAGCATTAACTACCCCTTCTTTTTCTCCGCATCTTTTAGCTAAATCAGCACCGCTCATAGCATGAGAGCCTTCTCCTTCTCTTTCTATAGCTTTGCCTATATCATGCAAAAATGCACCTCTTTTAGCCATTTCAACATCAGCACCTATTTCAGCGGCTATCATAGCAGCAATATTTGCAACTTCCTTGCTATGAAGAAGCATATTTTGTCCGTAGCTGGTTCTATATTGAAGTCTTCCCATATGTCTTATTAATTCATTATGCATAGTTGTAAGATTCAAGTCGACAATAGCATTTTCTCCTGCCTCCATTATAGAATCTTCAACTTCTCTTTTGGTTCTTTCAACAACTTCTTCTATTCTTGCAGGATGTATTCTTCCGTCTAATATAAGTTTTTCCAGCGAAACTTTAGCAATATGCTTTCTTACAGGATCAAAGCATGATATTACAACAGCCTCTGGGGTATCATCTATAATAACATCAACTCCTGTGAGAGTTTCAAGCATTCTGATGTTTCTTCCCTCTCTTCCTATAATTCTTCCTTTCATCTCTTCGCTTGGCAATGACACAGATGTTACAGAAGTTTCTTGTGCTACTTCGCTGGAGAGTCTTTGTATAGTCTGCACTATAATCTCCCTAGCCTTTTTCTCTCCTACTTCTATAGCATTTTTTTCTATGTTATCAACAATTTTAGCGGCGGACTTTTTGGCATCTTCTTCTATATCTTTTATTAAATTAGATTTAGCTTCTTCTTTTGATAAACCTGCTATTCTTTCAAGTTCTTTTTCAGCCTCTTCTATTACAGAAGTTAATTTATCTTCCTGCTCTTTTATTTTTTTCATTTTGTTCTCAATATTATGCTCTTTATTTTCCAAATATTGAGACTTTTTATCGATATTAGCCTCTCGTTGTAGTACTCTATTTTCTAATTTCTGAATTTCAGCTTTTCTGTCTCTATTCTCGCTTTCTAGTCTGCTACGTTCCCTTTGTATTTCAGAATTGGCTTCAGAAAGTATGGTTTTTCTCTCATTTTCTGCCTGCTCCCTTGCACTTTGAAGCAGTTTATGTGTTATTAGCTCCGTAGAATTAAGCTTAATTTTAGCGATAATAAAACGGGTTATATATCCAAAAACAAACGCAACTACAACAGAGGTGATGATTATCACTATATTCATACTTCACCTCTTCATTTTTACAATATAACATTATTAACATAGTTTTGTTATAAAGTCAATAATATATTGATATATTATATAAAAAATAATTGCTATATTAATATTTTTGGAGCATTTTTCCAGAACCTCCGCAAGTTTCACAAGTTTCAGGGCATTTATCTCTGTAAATATTACCGCAGCTTGGACAAAGATAGAAAGTTACATCCCCGTCTTTATTTAAAAAATTATCTATGATATCTTGAAAAAGCTTAGCGTGTTCTGTTTCTACTTTACCTAAAGAGTTTACTGTATCGCTTACCAATTTATTTTTTTGCTCTATTGCAACCTGTGCCAATTGAGGATAAAGTATAGTAGATTCATAAACCTCCCCTTTTATACCTGCTTCTAAATTTTCTCTATCTCCTGCAGGTTCTGTAGGCATAAGTTCAGGTACAAATTTACTCATATCTAATCCGATTCTTAAAGCTAATTTTCTCATTTTCTCAGCATGTATTTTTTCTGCTAATGATGTTGTTGAAAATACCTTTTGAATAACTTTATTATTAGATGCCTTTCCAAATGAACTATATCTATTTGCAGCATTTGATTCGCCTTGAAATATTTGATATAAAACTTCTTCTAATGTTTTAGCAGCCATGTTTATTTCCTCCAAATTATAAATAACTATTTTTATTAAATTAATATTGCTACATAATAACAATTATGTAAAAAAAATCAAACTATTTTTTACAAATAATAAAGAAAAAAATTAAAATATAGATTTATTTTATTATTATATTATAATGCAAATAATATAATAATAAAATAAACGGCAGGATATTAGTGAATTATGGGAAATATTATTATAACTATAAGCAGACAATATGGAAGCGGCGGGAAATTCATAGGAAAAGCAATATCTGAAAAATTAGGCATAAGTTTTTATGACAGAGAATTTATAGAAATAGTATCAAAAAAAATGAGTATTAATAAGAAGTATGTAGAGGATATAGAAGAAAAATTTACTAATGATAATCTTTTCTTTACCGCTTTTCATAAAGAATATTTCTCAAGCCCATTTTCAGATGAGGTGAAATATTCTACTTTAGATAAAATATTTGAAATGCAAAGAGAAATAATAAAAGATATAGCAAATAAAGGAAACTGCATAATAATAGGCAGATGTGCAGATTTTATATTAAAAGAAACATCTCATAAATGCTTTAATATATTCATACATGCACCAAACAAAAATAGAATAGAAAGAATAATAAATGAATACGGCGTAAAAATGGAAAATGCTGAAACTCAATTAAAAAATACTGATAAATATAGGGCTAATTACTATAAATACTATACAGGCGAAGAATGGGGACATATGTCAAATTATAATCTATCTATAGACAGCGGGTATTTTAACGATGATGAAATATGCAGTATAATTATAAATGCTGTTAAAAAAAAATATAAATACTTGAAAAATTGATAATATATTACTATATTTAATAATAATCAGTCAAAGAAAATTAAAAAATGATAAAAAGAGGAGATTATGAAGAATAAGATTATAAAAGATTTCTATGAGAATGATTATTTTTCTTATGAATCTGACTGTGATTTATGGGACGATGAAAAAATATCATTATTAATAGATTTTGGAGAAGAAGCAGATAAATCTGAAATGCTCATAAAGTATATAGACAAAATAAATGAAATATTAAAATGGCTTAATGATCATAAAAAAAATATAATAGATTTTCTTATAAATAAACAATGTTTAGAATTGGCAGAAGAATGGGTAAAAACCTGCGAGCAAATAGATGAGAATACATACAAAAACCAATCAGGAGAATTAATAACAATACCTATAAAAGAGGAAGATTTTTTTAATGCTGTATATGCTGATACAATATTAATAGATTTTGATGAAGATGAAACTAGACCTGATACAACTATACATATACTTTTTGAACCTGATTATTTCAAACATCATTCTCTTATAGTGTATGTTGATGGGGACAAAAATATAGAATACGGAGATATAGCAGGTTAATGCAGTATTATAATGCTGCCAGCTATAAATTTTTTTATTGCTAAAAAAATTGTTTTATTATTGCTAATAAAAATTGTTCGCTGCTCTATGTGCTTTCAGCAAAAAGCTCTGTCCGCCTTTGGCGAACTTGCAAGACGCTCACAAGTTTTTTATTAATAAATAAAGAGATAAACGAGCAACTTATAACTGATGAAAGAAGTTATAAGTTAATTTAAAGCTATTTTATCGATAGTAATAAAATAAAAAAACTTGTGAGTGCCTGACATTCGTAGAATGTCAGGGATTATTGACGAACAAGTTTTTTATTAGTAAATAAAAAGATAAACGAGCAGCTTTCAACGATATAAGTAAACTATCAGCTTGTAATTTAAATTATAAAAATTATGTGCCTCTGACATTCATAGAATGGCAGAGTATCAAAGCTCATAATTTTTATTAGAAATAATAAAAAAGTTTATCGATAGTAATAAAATAAAAAACTTGCGAGTGCCTGACATTCGCAAAATGACAGAGATTATGCCGATATCGGCCGCAGAGCGACGAACAAGTTTTTTATTAATAAATAAAGAGATAAACGAGCAGCTTGCAACGACATAAGTAAACTATCAGCTTGTAATTTAAATTATAAAAATTATGAGCGTCTGACATTCATAGAATGGCAGAGTATTAAAGCTCATAATTTTTATTAGAAATAATAAAAAAGTTTATCGATAACAATAATAATAAATTATTATTTAAAAATTATGACAATTAATTAATATAACAGGAGGAAATAAATATGATATTCGATGCTCATTCAGATATATGGACTGATGTTGCTGTAAAAACTTCTAAAGGCGAAAATAACATTATAAAAAAGTATCATTATGATAATCTTATAAAAGGCAGAATAGAAGGTTCTATATTTGTTATATGGACAGAGCCTAAAAACTATGATAGAGCATTAGAAAGAGTCAGAGAAATACAAGATTCTATAAATAAAGAACTTCCATACATTGATGATATTATACTAATAGCAAAAAATTATGATGATATTATAAAAGCAAAAAATGAAAATAAATTATATATTTTCATAGGCTTTGAAGGACTTATATCAATAGATGATAATATTGATTTAATAGATGAGTATTATGAATACGGAGCTAGGCATGCAAGTCTTACTTGGAATGAAGAAAACAAATTAGCATCAGGTGTAAGAGGAGATTATAATAAAGGGTTAACCCCATTAGGAAAAAAAGTTATAAAAAAGATGCAGGATAAGGGAATGATAGTTGATGTATCTCACTTAAATGATAAATCTTTTTTTGATGTTATAGATATTATTTCCTGCCCCATTATAGCATCTCATTCTAATGCAAGAGCTTTATGCAATAATATGAGAAATCTTACAGATGAACAATTAAAAGCTGTAAGAGATGTTAATGGAGTTATAGGCTTTAATTCTTATAGGAATTTTATTGATGAAAATGAGGATAAGCAAAATATTGATAGAGCAATAGATCATATAAAATATATAGCAGAAAAAATAGGAGCAGAACATATAGGATTTGGTTTTGATTATAATGAATATTTTGAAGATAATACATATATAAAAGGATTAGAAAATGCTTCTAAATCTTATGATATTATAACAAAATTAAAACAATCAGGATTTAGTTTTGAAGAAATAGAAAAAATAAAATATAAAAATTTTCATAGAGTAATAAAAGAAACTATAAAATAATTTACTTAAATATAAAATAAAAATGCCTAATACATTTATTATTATATTTTAATATATAAACATAGCATCGCCATAAGAAAAAAATCTATAATTATTTTCTATAGCTGACTTATAAGCATTCATAATATTATCATATCCTGCAAAAGCACTTACCATAGCAAGAAGTGTTGAATGCGGAGTATGAAAATTGGTTATTAAAGCATCAGCACATTTAAACTTATAAGGCGGATAAATAAATATATCTGCCTCGCCTTCAAGTCTTTTAAAATCATAATTATTATATTCGCTTTCTAAAACTCTTGCAGCAGTAGTTCCGCATGCCACCACCCTTCTGCCGTCTTTTTTAGCATTGATTATAATATCATAGCTTTCTTTCGGTATTATAAATTTTTCTTTATGCATAATATGATTTCTTAAATCATCTTCTTTAAGAGGATTAAAAGTTGAAAAACCTACATGCAAAGTAACATAGCAAATTGAAATTCCATTATTTTTTATTTTTTCTAAAAGCTCTTTTGTAAAATGAAGCCCTGAAGTTGGGGAAGCTATACTGCCCTCATTTTTGGCATAAACATTCTGATAAAACTCTTTATCTTTATAATTATATTCTTCTTCGCCCTTTTTCTTTCTGCTTTGAATAATATAAGGAGGAAGAGGAACTTTGCCTATAGCATCTAAAACATTTTTTGTCAAGGCTTTTGAAAACTTTATTGTTTTTACAGATATATTATCATGCACTATTAATGCCTCAATACTGCCTGCCTCTTCTAAATGGCTATAATCTAAATATAATATATCTTTTTCTTTTATATTCTTACCCTTTATAATGCATTCCCAAATACTTTCATCATTATCAACTTTATTTAGAAGTAAGATTTCTGAACTGCCGCCTGTACTTTTTTTAGCATATATTCTGGCTGGTATTACTTTGCTGTCATTTAAAACTAAAATATCATCTTTATTCAAATAATCAATTATATCAGAAAAAATTTTATGCTCTAAATATCCTGTATTTTTATTTAAAGTCATTAATTTGCAATGATCTCTTTCATAATTAGGATTAGTAGCTATTAAATTTTCAGGTAAATAAAAATTATAGGTTTCTTTATTTAAATAATCTATCATAATATTTTACTGCTTTTTAGAATGTTACTATTATCTTTCTTTGTCTTAAAAATTTTGTAAGATTTTTTCTGCTGGAAGATCCTGATTTTACTATAGCATATTCATCATTTATTTTTGTTATAATAATACCCTTTCTATTAGCCTCGTGAATTATTTCTTCTAATTTATTTGCATCCTTTATTATAACAAGAGTAACATTATCATATACATAAGAAATAATACCTCTTTCATACCAACGCCTTATACTTGTTTCTATATGCTTTGGAATTTCTACATTATTATCTAATAATGTATTTTTTAATAAAATTAAAAACTTATCAAAAGAATATTCTGATTCTTTATTACTTATAATAGTTTTTCCTTTTAATATGCTTTCTTCAGTCATAGTATAAGTATAAACCGTTTCCTGCTTATCAAGTTCAAAATATAAATTGCACATATAAATAAAATTATTAGAAAACATATAATGATTTATTAAAGTTAATTCAAAATTTCCATTGATAAATGATTTGCTAAAATTATTTTCATTATTATGGCTATTTGTATTTCTAATAGCAAGTACTGCATTCTCATAAAAAGAGGCTTCTGCGATACCAAGCATAAACATAGAATAAATAATATTATTATATTTTTCTGCTGTTATGGAAATATTATATTTTTCTTTCAATTTCATAAATAATACTGATTTTGATATGCTTTCATTTTCTATCACAGCAAGAATATTTTTATAATAATCAGAATAATTTTTATAAATATTTTTTATTATAAACTCAATTCTATTTTCTATTGGATTTGAAAAATATTTTTTTATATTATCATATTCTAATGATATGGAATTTTTATTATCCAATTTTATTAAATCTAATTTCAAGCATATATTTATTATTGTATTTGAATCCAAATTATTAGTTAAAAAATTAATATTGACATCATCAGCCGATAATCTTTGAACATCGCATTCATAAATAAAAGTATCAATATCATTTAATATATTGAAATGATTATAAATAAAAACCGAGCTTTCAATATTATCTTTCAGACTTTTCTCTAAATTCAGCAGAACATTTTTATTATTCACAGCAAGATATACTTTAAAATCATTCTGAGAAAAATAAATAGAAATAATATTAGCTTTGCAAAGAATTAATAATTCATCATCATCAATTTTAGATTTACTATATTCTAAAATATTGCCGTTTTCATATATATGAATAATTTTTTTCAAATATTTTTTATAAGTATTAGCAGTATAATTAATATCTATATAGTTAGGAATTTTAATATCATCTTTTAAAATAATACTCTCTATTATTGATTTTACATTCGGTAAAAAATATAAGGTATCATCATGAGAGTTTAATCTTCTTCTTTTTATTTTTAAATACAGAAGTCCTGATTTTTTTATTTCATACACATAATCAAAAAAAGCCGGTACTTGTTTTTGAGTATACTTTAGAGAATATGCTATATCTATAGAATTTAATTCTTTATCTTCATTCTTAAGTATATAAATGACTATATCTTTTGCCTCTTTAGATAAAGAATAAAATTTAAAAGACACCATAGATATATTAGAAGTTTTTATTTCCAAATCTTCTGTATTTTTAGCCTTCCAAATTTTGAATAATTCTTTTAAAGTATCTTTAGAAATCTGACTGTACATATTTTTGTCTTTTATTTAATTATAAAATATTTAAAGAATCCCTGCTCTGCATCTTTAGGTCTTTTTGACTGTATCCATACAATCATAGGCTGACCTTTTATCTGTCTGTAAGGTACTAATCCCCACATTCTGCTGTCACAGCTTTGATCTCTATTATCACCCATTACAAAGAAATAATCTTCAGGAACATTATATATATATTCATCTGGTCTGTCTTTAGTATTAGGTATATATATATTCATCCAATACCATAATTTAATATCATCGCTTACCACTTTATCATTAATATAAACTTCAAAAGAGCCTAAATCATTATAATAATCTGCCCTATCAACTAATTTCTTAAATATTATAATATCTCCTTTTTTAGGCACATAAATAGGTCCGTAAATATCTATAATAGGAACGAACTCTCTGTCATTTCCATAAAAGAAATAACCCCATTTATCTTCTATTTCATTTCCATTAATAATTATTTTTTTATCTCTTATCTCTACAGTTTCTCCTGAAACTGCAATAACTCTTTTTACAAATTCTTTTCTAGGATCTAAATCAACAGCTTTAAGTCCGAAAAATAAATTTGCAGGCGCCAAATGAGTACCTCCTGTAAGTTTTTCTCCGATAAAATCAGCAAATAAAAATCTAGGATCCCAAGTAAAAGGCGTAAGTGAAAATATCATCACTGGAAGTTTAAGCATTTGAACTAAAGAAGAAGGCTCATAATAAGGCATAGCAGATTCGCATCCGAAAGAAGCTGAAGGCGGTGCTCTAAATACCACCAAATCCCCCCTTTGAGGCGATTTTATTTTTGGAAGTCTGTATCCTAAAAGTCCGTCTGTAAAAGGCAGTTTAACTCCGTAAACAAATCTATTTGCAAAAAGCCTATCGCCGGGCATTATAATCGGTATCATAGAACCTGTCGGTATCTGATAATTCTGTATTAAAAATGTATTTATAAGAAGAACTATAACTATTGCATATAATATTTCTTTTAGAGTATGTTTAAAGTTACGGCATTCGCCTGCTATCGTTTCTGTAATATTTTTCATAGAATTTTCCATTAATTAACCCCTTACAATAATAAATATTGATGTATTAGTGTACAATAAAACTGTTAAAATAGCAATTATAATTTATAACTATATTTTTATTATCTCTAATAAAAATTGTTAGGCAAATAAACTTAAATAGGCATTCTAATTATATTTATAGTATTTAATTATTATTTTTTATTGCTATACTGCTTTATTATTATTAAATTTATTAAATTATTAATAATTATAAATTATATAAATAACAATCTTACATAAATTATAATATACTCATTTATAATTTTTATTATTATTTTTTAATTTACAAAAACTAAATAGGTTATATAATAATAAATATAAATAAAATATTTATACTATGAATAAAATAATTATATTTATGGAGAAAATATTGAAAAAAATATTACTATTATCTGCATTAATAATAAACTTGTCATCATGTGCTGCAAAAGTGCATTTAATAAATGATTCTTTCTACGGACATCAATTTTATCAGACAGATTATATTTCTATAAACTATTGGTCATCAACTATTAAACTCAGATTAAAAAATATAGCAGGCACTGATAAAATAATATTAGAAGCTCAGTATATTACAGGAGAAGCATTTAATATCAAAGAAAGCAGCAAAATTGTACTTAAATTTGAGGATAATACATATATATCTTTAAATTACACATCTCTAATGCCTAAGGCTGAAACCGAAATAATATACGGTACTTCTATATATTTTATGGATACATCTTATGTTGATAGAAGCTATAGTATAAATGCTGAAAATATAATCAGAGATATGAAAACTATAACAGATATAAGAGTAGAAACTGCTGAAGGATTTAAAAATTTCACAGTAAAAAAAAGTATTTCAGATAATATATTAAAGCTTTATGATGAGATGAAAACTTTATTATCAGCAAATTAAAATATATTTATTAAATTCCAAAAAATAAATATTTTTTATAAATTTATAGCATAAAAATTAATCATACTATATAATTGAATGCATTAATAATTTTTTATAATATATATAATAAATTTTTATAATTATATAATTAGTTTTTATAATTAAATAATATATGGAGATAAATCAATTATGACTTTCACAAATTTAATTATGACATTAAATAAATTCTGGAGTGAAAACGGATGCATAATACAGCAAGGCTATGACTTAGAAGTAGGAGCAGGTACATTTAATCCCGCAACATCATTAAGGGCATTAGGACCTGAACCTTTCAGCGTAGCTTATGTAGAACCTTCAAGAAGACCTACAGACGGAAGATATGGAGAAAATCCAAACAGACTTCAGCATTATTATCAGTATCAAGTTATAATGAAGCCTTCTCCTGAAAATATTCAAGATTTATATATACAAAGTTTAGAAGCATTAGGAATAAGCTTTAAAGATCATGATATAAGATTCGTTCATGATGATTGGGAATCCCCTACTTTAGGTGCTTGGGGATTAGGCTGGGAAGTTTGGCTTGACGGTATGGAAATAACTCAGTTTACATATTTCCAAGCTGTAGGAGGAATAAATTTAAAGCCTATAACAGGCGAAATAACATACGGACTTGAAAGAATTTGTATGTATTTACAGAATATTGATAATGTATATGATTTAGAATGGGGGCACGGCATAAAATACGGGGATGTACATTTGCAGGGTGAAAAAGAATTTTCTAAATATAATTTTGAAGTAGCTGATATAGATATGTATTTTAGGCATTTTAAAGAATATGAAGAAGAATGCATTAAATGTTTGGATAAAGGCTGCATACTTCCTGCTTATGATATGGTTATGAAAAGTTCGCATGTATTTAATATGCTTGATGCCAGAAATGCAATAAGCGTAACCGAAAGAGCAGGATATATTGCAAGAGTAAGAGAGCTTATGAAAAAAGTTTCTGCTGCATATATAGAATCAAGAGAAAAACTCGGATATCCATTAATAAAAAATAAAAATACCCCTGCTTAAAAACAGAGGTATTTATAAAAACTTAAATAATATTATTTATCTAGTCTTGCTCTTAAAGTTTTGCCCATTTCCTCATATCCCTTTTTGCCAAGCATAGCAAACATATTTTTCTTATACTCTTCAACGCCGGGCTGGTCAAAAGGATTAACACCAAGTATATGCCCTGATATGCCGCAGGCTTTTTCAAAGAAATATAAAAGCTCTCCTATAGTAAAAGGAGTAATCTTATCTATATCAACTATAATATTAGGTACTCCTCCATCAACATGAGCTAAAACTGTAGCTTCTAATGCAGACTTATTTATCTCATGCAAAGTTTTTCCATCTAAATAATTAAGCCCGTCTAAATCAGAATCCTCTTTTTTCATTGTCAAATCAATATCTTCTTTATCCACTCTTATAACAGTTTCAAATAATCCTCTTTTACCATCTTGTATAAACTGTCCCAAAGAATGCAAATCAGTAGAGAAATCAACAGAAGCAGGGAATATGCCTTTTTTATCCTTACCCTCGCTTTCTCCGTACAGCTGCTTCCACCATTCAGATATATAATGCATTCTAGGTATATAATTTACCATTACTTCAGTGCTGTATCCTTTACTGTAAAGTGCATTTCTAAGCATAGCATATAGCATAGAAGGGTTTTTCTTATAATCCATTTCTTTAGTCAATTTTGCCATAGAATCAAAGCCTTTAATAAGCTCTTCTATATTAACGCCGGCTGCAGCTATAGGTATAAGCCCTACAGGAGTAAGTACAGAATATCTGCCGCCTACATCATCAGGTATAACAAAAGTTCTATATTTATTTTCATTAGATAAAGTTTTCAAAGCTCCTTTCGCCTTATCTGTAGTAGCTATTATTCTTTTAGAAGCTCCGTCTTTACCATATCTTTTTTCAGCATACTCTTTTAATATTCTAAAAGCTATAGCAGGCTCTGTTGTAGTACCGCTTTTTGATATTACATTAATATAAAAATCTTTTTCTTCTAAATAATCAAGTAAATGCTTGAAATATTCTCCGTTCATATTATGACCTGCATAAATAACCTGAGTACTTCCTTTTTTTGCCTGAGAAAAAGGATTTAAAAATGATTCAATTACAGCCTTTCCTCCCAAATATGATCCGCCTATACCTACAGATACTAAAATTTCAGCATTTTCTCTAATTTCCTTACCCAAATCATCAATTTCCTTAGCCATTTTCAAAGCTTCAGTTGGTAAATTAACCCAGCCTAAAAAATCATTGCCTGCACCTTTTTTCTTTTCTAAAAGATCATTTGCATATTTAGCATTTTCTGAAAGATATTCTAATTCATACTCTTTTAAAAATCCAAGCACATTTTTGTAATTTATAGATAGCATTTAATAACTCCATAATTTTATTTACTTAATAAATTATACTATAATAATACCGAAAAATAAAGAAAAATAATTTAATAATTTTAAAAAAACAGTGCAGTAAGGTAAGTAAACATATGATTTTGTCAGGGCTTGAAATAGAAAAAAATCTGGGTAAAGATATAATAATAGAACCATTCAATAGAAAGCAGTTAAATTCAAACAGCTATAATGTAAAGCTTCATAATAAACTTCTGATATACAAAGATAAAGTTTTAGATATGAAAAATAAAAATGATTTTGAAGAAATAATAATACCAGAAAGCGGATATCAGTTAAAACCTAATGAATTGTATTTAGGAAGAACTTTAGAATATACAAATACAAAAAATTATATTCCTATGATAGAAGGACGCTCATCTATAGGAAGGCTTGGAATATTCATACATATTACTGCAGGTTTTGGAGATGTAGGATTTGCAGGGTATTGGACTTTGGAAATTTTCTGCATAAAGCCTATAATAATATACCCTAATGTAGAAATAGCTCAGCTTTATTACCATACTATATACGGAAAATATGAAGAATATACCAGCAGCAAGTACCAAAATAATACCGATGTTCAGCCAAGTATGCTTTATAAAGATTTTAAATAATATTAATGATTTTATTATTATAGAATTATATTTGATTTAAATAGATTTTTTAATTTTGATTCTAATTTATAAAAAATTAAATAAATACTAAAAGCAGATTAGATATACCGCTTTCAGCAATTCCTATCATAGAATGCACAGAATGAGACCTTACTCTTATAATATCTCCCTCTTCTAAATCTACAATTTCTTCTTCTACTATATATCTTACCTTACCGCTTAATACTATTACCATTTCCTCAGAAGGATGTTCATGATATGGTATAAGCTGATTAGATTTCTGAGCAATTGCATAAACTGTATATCCTTTATCAGATAAAGTTTCTATTAATCTTTCATCATCTTTTAAACAATCGAATTCTCTTTCAGTTGTTGATTTATAATAGTATTGTTCAGTCATTATACACCTCATTATTATAATATAATTTCGGCTTATAGTATAATAAAATTGAATTTATAAATAAAATGAGTTTTATCAGTATGATATTTTTATACCATACTTTTCCATTTGCTAATTAAATTAATGGCATCAATAGGAGTTATATTATTTATATTCAAATCTTTTATTTCTTTTTCTATATTACTTTCTTTAATTTCTATATTACTTTCTTTAATTTCTATATTACTTTCTTTAATTTCTTTTTTTATATCATTTTCTTTTATTTCTATAGATTTATTTTCTTTTTCATAAAAAGGAAGCATATCTTTTGATTTTTGAGTATTTAATTCTATATTTTCTACTTGAATGCCCGCATCAGCCTCCAGCCTTTTTAATATTTCAGCAGCTCTTTTTATAACTTTGCTTGGAGCACCTGCTATTTTTGCAGCATATATGCCATAGCTTGATTCAGCTGCCCCTTCAATAACTTTTTTCATAAATATTATTTCATCTTTGTATTCTTCAACTAGTACTTTATAATTTTTAACCCCCTGTAAATCTTCAAGCATAGTAAGTTCATGATAATGCGTAGCAAATAAGGTTTTAGCCTTTTTATTTTCTTCATTAGCTAAATATTCAACTATAGCCCAAGCGATAGAAAGTCCGTCATAAGTAGAAGTTCCCCTTCCTATCTCATCCATTATCACAAGACTTTTATCAGTACAATGATTCAGAATATATGCAGTTTCATTCATCTCTACCAAAAATGTGCTTTCTCCTCTTGCTATATTATCGCTTGCCCCTACACGGGTGAAAATTCTATCAACTATAGAAATCTTTGCACTTGAGGCAGGTACAAAAGAACCAATCTGGGCTAATAAAACTATTAAAGCCGTCTGCCTTAAATATGTACTTTTTCCGCTCATATTAGGACCTGTTATTATAAGAAGATGCTCATTACTGTTATCCAAATATGTATCATTAGGAATAAAACTTTCTGTTTTAAGATTAACTTCTACAACAGGGTGCCTGCCATCTTTAATATCTATTATTCCGTCATCTGTAATTATAGGCTTTATATAATTATCCTCTTTAGCTAAGCATGCAAAAGAAGAATAAACATCTATTATAGAAATTACTCTTGCCGTTTTTAATATGGAGTTTAAATATTCATTTGTTTTATTTCTCACTTCAATAAATATATCATACTCTAATGCATAGCTTTTTTCATTAGCTTCATTTATAATAGTTTCATATTCCATTAATTTGCTTGTAGTATATCTTTCGCTTCCTATCAATGTCTGTCTTTTTATAAAATGATTTGGAACTGATGATACATTTGATTTAGTTACTTCTATATAATAGCCTATAACATTATTATATCTTATCTTTAAATTACTTATTCCTGTATCTAATTTATAATTATGTTCAAGTTCAGATATCCAAGAGCGTCCCTCTCTTCTAGCCTCATTATATTTTTTTAATGTTTCATCATAATCATCTTTTATAATATCGCCCTCATTTATAACTGTTTTAGGTTCTTCCAATAATGCACGTTCTATTAAGTCTGTTATAATTTTTATATCATTAACTTCTTTAAAGTTTACATCTTCAAAATTATTTAGAGCAAGTTCTGTAATTACTTCTATAGAAAGCATTAGAAATCTTTTTAATGATACAAGTTCTTTAGGGTTTATCCTTGAAAGTGCTAATTTTGATGCTAGTCTTTCTATATCTCCGATATCCTGAAGTAAATCTCTTATTTTATACATAAACTTTTGATTCTTATAAAAAAACTCTACATTATCAAGTCTTTTATTTATATCATCAATATTAAGTAAAGGCTCTACTATTATCCTCTTTAGGTACCTTGCCCCCATAGAAGTTTTTGTTCTGTCTATAGTATCAAATAATGTCATTTTATTATTATCATTTCTGATAGTTTCTAATATTTCCAAGCTTGCTATTGTGGCATAATCTAAATTCATAGAATCTTCTCTGCTGTAAAGCTTAATATTTGAAATATGTTCAAGAGAAGTTTTTGAAAGCTCCTTAATATAAAATATGACAGAACCAAGCAGAGATATTAAAAGAGGCTTTTCTTCTATACCGAAACTTTTTAATGATACAGTTTTAAAATGATTTGTCAAAGTTTTGTATGCATAAGAATACTCTGCCGTGTAATTAGCTGAGGTACTATAGAATATATTAGAAAACTTATTTCTTATATCTTTTATAATAATACTTTCTGAAACGGATTCTATAGTCATAATCTCTTTAGGAGAGAATCTTATAATTTCTTCTGTAATCTCATTAATAATTTCTTTTACTGCTTCATTTTGATTTTCTAAACTTGAATTTATTTCGGCAGCATAAAGCTCTCCTGTAGAAATATCGCATATAGAAATTGCTGCATTTCTCTCGCTTTTTGATACTATAATAGAAAATAAATAATTATTGCTTTTTGATTCAAGATATTTATTTTCTGAAATAGTGCCCGGAGTTATAACCTGAGTAACCTCTCTTTTTACTATTCCTTTTGCCAGTTTAGGGTCTTCCATTTGATCGCATATAGCAATCTTTATTCCAAATTTAACTAATTTTGATAAATAATTATCTATAGCATGATAAGGAACTCCTGCCATAGGTATATTAGCTCTTTTTGTAAGTGTAAGTCCTAATATATCGGATACTACTTTTGCATCATCAAAAAACACCTCATAAAAATCCCCCATTCTAAAAAGAAGTATGCTGTCATTATATTTATCTTTTATTTCTTTATACTGCCTCATCATAGGAGTAAGTTTTTGAGTTTCTTCTTTGTTATCTTTTCCGAAAAATGTTTTATGCATTATAATTATCCGTTTATAACTTTTTCGATTAGTATAATATATTTTTATTCTTTAATCAAATTTTATTTTTTATTGCTGAATATATATTTAAAAATGTTTAGAAATATAGTTCATATTTTTTATAATTAGTTTATATTGCATAATTAAAGAATTATATATATTCTGTACTATATAATATTATTTTTGTGGCTGTACTCTATAACTAAAAAACTCATTTTCTGCTAAATTATTTATGATTTCTAATTTTTTTTTATTTATTTATGAGTTTCATACTTAAATTTTAGTTATATAGGGCAGCCTGTATATTTTAATATATAAATTATATGTAAATCAATTCTTATATATTATTAACATAATACTCATAAACTAAATAATAACAAATATAAATTTATAATATATTTTATTTGCTGTGATATGCAGCTTAAAATACTTATAATATAAAAATATAATCAACATATATTGTAAAAATTTTTAAAAATATTGTAAAAAAACTTGACATATAAATGCTAATATACTATACTATAAGTATAATTAATTTACATAAGGGGAGATTTTTATGAAAAAACTATTATGTTTAATATTTGCTTTATCTATTTTTGGAGGCTCTAATTTATTTGCTGATTGGATAGTTCCTATAAATCAAGTTCCAAGACAAGTTATAAATGCTGTGAAGCAGTATTTTCCTCAGGCTCAAATTTGGATGGTTGAAATGGACGACGGACTATATAAAGTAAAGCTTAATAATGGATTAGAAGTTGAAGTGACACCTTATGGGCAAATAGTAGATATAGATGACTGATAACATAAATTAACTACATAATAATAAATTAACTACATAATAAAAAGCCAATAGCTTAATATTAATTAAACTATTGGCTTTAATTAAAGGATTCTAATATTTATAAATTATTTGCTTAATCTGGCTCTTAATTCTTCTAATTGTTTTTTAAGTCTTTCAGGAAGTCTGTTTCCGAACTTATTGAAATGAGCCTCTATTTGATTAGCCTGATCTTTCCAAGCTTCAACATCAACTCTCATAAGTTCTTTAAAATCAGCTTCAGGTATATCCAAACCGGAAAGATCTAAATCTCCGTCTTTAGGCATTTTACCTATAGGAGTATCAACAGCATCAATTTTACCTTCAACTCTTCCGCACATCCATTTTAATACTCTTGAATTATCACCGAATCCTGGCCATAGCCATTTACCATCAGCATCTTTTCTAAACCAGTTTACATAGAAGATTTTAGGAGCCTTATCACCCAATTTATCTCCCATTTCAAGCCAATGATTCATATAATCTCCCATATTATACCCTGCAAAAGGAAGCATAGCAAAAGGATCGAATCTTAAAGCACCAACTGAACCTATATTAGCTGCAGTAGTTTCACTAGCCTGACTAGCACCCATAAATACGCCATGATCCCAGTTATAAGATTCATGTACTAAAGGCATAACAGAAGCTCTTCTTCCTCCGAAGATAAATATATCAATAGGCACGCCTTTAGGGTCTTCCCAATCTTTACAAATAACAGGACATTGTCCTGCAGGAGCAGTAAATCTGGCATTAGGATGAGCACCTTTTTCACCGCTTTCAGGAGTCCAGTCATTGCCTTTCCAATCTATACCATGTTTAGGAGCATCTCCCATACCTTCCCACCATACATCGCCGTCATCTGTTTCCACACAGTTAGTAAAAATAGTGTTTTCTTTTATTGAATCCATAGCCATAGGGTTAGAATCATAAGAAGTTCCGGGAGCTACGCCAAAAAAGCCCGCTTCAGGATTGATAGCATAAAGTCTTCCGTCTTCTTTATTTATTTTCATCCAAGCAATATCATCGCCAACAGTTTCGCATTTCCAACCTGCAATAGTAGGCTGAAGCATAGCAAGATTAGTTTTACCGCATGCACTTGGAAAAGCAGCAGCTATATGGAATTGTCTGCCCTCAGGATTAGTAAGACGAAGTATAAGCATATGTTCTGCCATCCAGCCCTCTCTTTTAGCCATAGCAGAAGCTATACGAAGAGCAAAGCATTTTTTACCAAGCAAAGCATTTCCGCCGTATCCTGAACCATAAGACCAAATTAAATTTTCATCAGGGAAATGAGAAATATATTTTTTCTCGATTGGAGCACAAGGCCATTTTTTATCCTTTTCTCCGTCAGCAAGAGGTGCACCTACAGAATGCAGACAAGGTATAAATTCACCGTCAGAGCCTAATACATCTAATACTTTAGTACCAACTCTAGTCATTATATGCATATTACATACAACATAAGGGCTGTCAGTGATTTCAACACCGATTTTAGCTATAGGAGAACCAACAGGACCCATAGAAAAAGGAATTACATACATAGTTCTATTTTTCATACAGCCTTTATATAATTCTTTCATAGTTGCCTTTAATTTTTCAGGATCTTCCCAATTATTAGTAGGACCTGCATCTTCTTGTTTAGGATAACTAATATATGTTCTATCCTCAACGCGTGCTACATCAGAAGGATCGCTTCTAAAAGAATGACTATGAGGTCTTTTTTTAAGAGGTTTTGCTAAACCTAATTCTACCAAGCCGTTCATACAGCTGTCATATTCTTCTTTGCTCCCATCACATACATATATATCTTTCGGCTGACACATATCTGCTATTTCTTTAATCCAAGCTTTAAGCTTTTCGTGTTTTAATTCTTCAACCTTCATAAATATTACTCCTTATTAAAATTTTCTTGCAGTTATTATACAATAAAAAGCATTTTTAGTAAATAATTTTTGTAAATTTATTCAGATTTAAAAATAAAGATTATCAAATATTTTTTGCCTCAGCACATAAAATATAAATATCTGTATTTTTTTTTGCCAAAAGGCACACATTAGTGAGGCTTACAGTAAAATCTATTAGAAATATAAGCCTATTATAATACTAATTCCGAAACGGGAATTCCCATATCGGAATTCCGACATCGGAGCTTTTTAAAAAATGTATTATTTTTCATTTTTATTATTGCGAAAACTAGGCATAATTTTTTTTAATGCTTCTATTTCTTCTTCATCATAATCTATTATTTTTATAAGATCTTTGTCTGTTTCATTAAATTTTTTAAAATCTTCATTTATACCTTTTATTTCTTCTATCATATCAGGCGGTGTAAATATGCTTGTTTCCAAGTCTCCATTTTCATCATGAAAAATAAAAGCTTTATCAATAAAATTAGGATTTATAGTCATTTTATAATCTCCTCTTTATATTTTTTTATCCTTCTTCTCTTAAATTACTGCTGTATATCATTATCAAATCCTATTGCTTTTAATACGGTTTTTTTAGAGAATAATCCTACGCTTAAATTATTTTCTTCAGCATATTTTTTTAATAGCTCATTTTCTTCTTCATTAATTCTGAAAAATATTACATAAGTCTTTTTTTTATCTTCTTCGGGCAGTTTTTTTCTGCCTGCTCCCTTTCTTGCTCCTCCTGTATTTGCTCTTTTTCCGCCCCATCCGTTTTTTGATTTATTTTCTGTATTCATATTGACAAGCCTTATATTTTTTATTATAATAATAACTATGGAAGTCAAGAGCCAAGCTGACAACTTGACTCTCTTTCGTGAATCAATCAAAGATTTTAATCTTTAATTGATTTAACTACAGCTATTATTGTGGCTAGCAAATTAATAACCGCAGTTATGCCGAAAGGCACCTACTTGGTGAAAGTTAAGACTTCCATAATTATCCTCCTTTTTTTAGGATTAATTATATTACATCATAATTTAATTTTATGTCAATAGTGTTTCATCAAGTAATATAAAAAATATTTCACTTTGTAATAAAAATATTAGCCGATGTCGGCTTTTTTGTAAAAAACTAACTATAGTATAAATCTTTTTTTATTTCTTTATTTTATTATATCTATAAATAAAACATTAATGAGCTATTAGATATGAGCTTCTTTAGAGATGATGAAAAACAGTTTATACTGCCTTATGAAACATGTAAAAATATTTATAGAACTGCCACGCTTGGCAAGAGAATTATTGAAGGGCTTGTAAACTTTGCTATGAGTGCGGAGCGTGAAATAGATATACATAAAGCACCGCCTGAGGCAATAGAAAAGTTTAATAAAACAGCCGAAGAGATGAAGCAAAAAGAAGCCATTAAGCAAACAATATATAATTCGCGTATTTACGGCACTGGGGCATTATATGTAGCTATGTTTGATGAAGAAAAAGAGGAAAATGATTTTACTACTAAGCCTACTTTTGAAGACGCATATAAATACAAGATGAAGTTCACTGTGCTTGATCCTCTTAATATAAGCGGTTCAAGGGTAGATTTAGACCCTTTGAGCTTTCATTTTTTAGAGGTTGTTGATGTGAAAGTGGGGTCAATACCAGTACCTAAAAAAAGAATAGCAGTAAGCCATGCCTTAGAGCCTCTTTATTTGGATACAAGAACCTCATTAATTCCTTTTTCGCCTCCCTCTGTATTTTATAATATGGTGGAATTATTACAGCAGTATGATAATGCTATAAAATCTATAGGCGATTTACTTTATAAAGCAGGGGCTATTATTTACAAATATCCTGCCAAAGCAAAATTAAACGGCATATCAATAGATGCTATAACTGCCTCAAAAAAGATTTTAGAGCAGAAGAGAAGCGGAGAAGTTATTTCTATTTCAGCAGACAGCAGTATTGAGGATTTCCCTATATCTAATTTGACAGGTCTTATAGACAGTATCAATAAACTTGAAGATGATATAACCAAAGCATTAAACGATACGCCAGCTTCTATTTTGTTTGATAAAAGTTTGAGTAATGGCTTTAGCGAGGGAGATAAGGATAAAGAAACTGAAATATCAATAATAGAAAGTTTTAGAGAAAATAAACTCACTCCTTTATATACGCTTACAGACTATTATATTATGCTTAAAGCTTGGGACAATGTATTTATTGATGAAATGCGTCATAAATATATAGAATATGAAAACAAAACAGATAAAGAGATATTCAGAAGCTGGGCAGAGAACTTTACTTATAAATACGGCAACTTATTTCCAGAGCCTGAAAGCATTACTCAGGATAATAATGCTAAGAAACTTGATAATCTGCTTAAAGCACAGCAATTAGGTGCTAATTCAGCCGATTTACAGGAAGAGCTAAACGAAAGCGAGATATTCAAAAATGAAATAGAATTAGATTCACAGCCTCAGAATATGGAGGAAATGGAAGAAGAAGATATAAATTTTAATAAACCGCCAAGCATCAGCGGTATAAAAGCAGATGCCAGTTTTAAGGAAGAAGAACATCCTCGTAATCCAGACGGAACATTTGCCAAAGGCACGCAAAACGAAAAAGGTTCAGGAGAAAATAAGAGTAAAGATGAAAACAATAATAATGATTTAAGCGAAGAAGAGCAAAAGAGAGAAAAAGAAATACAAGAAAAGATTGATAAGCTTCAAAGTATTGATTGGGAAAAAGACAATATACTGCCTAATTTTACACAATCTCTTTTAAAAGAATACGAATTTAAAGATAAACCTATATTATTAAAAGCAAATATTATTAATAGGAATTTTAACGAAAAACATAAAGAGGTAAATAAAGAAAAAGCTATAAAAATATTGGGTAATGCTCTTTATAAGACAGATGAAATATTCTATGGAAGAGAAGACAGACCTAATTATTATAATCTTATACATTATACAGATGATGGACATAGCGATTTAGTTTTAGTAGAGATTGAAGACACAAAAGAAAATTATGAAATAGTACATTTTTATAGCATGAATAAAAGAGGACAAAGGAAACTAGAAAAACAAATGAAAAAACTTTAAAAAAGAGTTAGTAGGGAGGACGGGCTGTACCCTCCATCGCAGTACTTAAAATTAAGCAAGCGGCAGGCGTGCCCGACAAATTTTCTGCCATTCGTACTAGCTCTATATATTAGTTTAATAAAGTTTTTATAATAAGTCAAGTAAAAAAATATAAAAGTCAACTAAAAAATAAAAAAAAGTAGAAAAAAGTAACAAAAAATAATAATTTCAGTTGACTTATCAGCAATTATATATTATATTTGTATAAGGGAATATTATTTATAGTATTTATAAATAATAAGTGTTGATTATTATTTTTATCTATAATTAATATTAATCTGTTTTATATATAAATGTTCTTTATATATTTTTATAAAAACTACATAAATAGTATGGTATAAATAATCGGCTGCTAAGGTTTATGTATTTGGCAACCGATTTTTTATATAAGTAATAATATTAGGAGTAAAAAAATGTTTAAATTTATTATAGGCTTTTTAGTCTAAATTCTTTTTTAATAAAATCAATTTGTAAAACATAATAATTTTAGTGTATAAAAAAATCCTTACTCTTAAAATAGTAAGGTTAGGTTTCTTATTAATTTTTAATAAGTAAAATAAGGATAGTATTTATGCAAATAACTTACAAAGATATAGAAAACATTAAGTATATAGATAAAAATATAAATTATATAGATTTTCTAGGTATTATATATGAAAAAGCTATTGAAGCTAAAGCTAAAATAGACGGATTACCTAATTTACATATTTTAATAGGAAAATCTAGTAATGATAATTTATATAGAGCATTATGTTTAGATAGTGGCATAATATGTATAAGCAAATCTTCAAAATTAGATGAAGATACTATAAATTATCTATTCGATGAATCTTGCATTTTAGCTTTGAATCAATTTTATAGAGCTGTAAAAAATGATGAGGAAAATATATTTTCTGGATATGTTTACAATAAAGCATATTGGGATATTTATAATTATTTTATTTTAAAGACAAAAAATAATATTTTATCAAGGGTTTTGAAAATATTAAAAGTTAGTGAGGGCAAAACAAATATAGAAAATATACCATATAATAAAATAGATATGAAATCACTTATGAATGGTAATAATTCAATATTTTACTTATTAAGCATACTTGAACAAATATTATTGAATAACAATGAAGAAGAACGTCATGAATATTTAGAAGAATTATATAAAAAGGTAGCATGATATATGGGTATAAATTTTGATTGTATACACTCTATTTTAGAAAATCACCAAGATGTAGAAAAACCTTTTCAGTATCCCAACAATGATAATTCAATAATTTATTTTGAATATATTATTTATGGTAATAAAATAACATTTCCTGTTAAAAATAAAATTCCGACTTCTATGGAGTGTGAAAAATATTGTCATATAATAGAAGAAAGCGAATTTAACTTCGTTTTAGATGAAAATCTTAATAAATTAAAAAAAATATTAGATAATTATGATAATTGCATTATTAAAATAAATGGATGTGATTTTGAAAAGGAAGAATGTAAAAAAAATGTTAGTTAATAATTTTTAACATAATAAAAATATAAGCCGATGTCGGTTTTCCGACATCGGCTTTTTTATAAAATACTATTAAAAACTAACTATCGTATAAACCTTTTTCTGCCCTCTTAATCTATAATAAAAGCCGAGAAATAAGGAATATTTATAAATGTTAATACAAAGTTTGCTTGGCAATATTTCAGTTTTGAAGAGTAATGCATTTAATTTTCAGTCTATAACCGCAAAGTACAATAAGTTTGCTGTTATTCTGCCTGATACTGTGAGTATTATGAGCGGATATACTTCGCAGAAATATGTACCTCTTCCGCTCGTGGGCTTTGAAGTTTCTTATAACGGCGATATTCCTTTTATAGTCAATGAATATTCGGAATACCCTTATTTGAATAAGCAGTTATTAATAGACGGAGCAATAAAGCAGAATGCCGATTTTTCTGTGATACTTCATAATATAATCACTTCGGCTAATCCTTGGACTGTTCAAATGATAAAAAATCAGATATTTGTAGACGCTTTAGAATATTATGTACAGAAGGGCGGTACTTTTAATATTCTTACCCCTTGGGGCGACATTAAATATGCTGTTCTATCAGGTTTATACGGCATTGAGAATGAGACAGGACAAAAAGGTATTTCATTCAGATTAGATTTGAAAACTCTAACGCCTGTTTATAAAGATGAGGCTGATAAATTAGGAAGCAAATTAAGTAATTATATCACAGGGGTTATTATATGACGCTTCTTCAATCATTTCCTTTCAAAGTAAATACAGAGGGTACTTTTGCCGAACAATATCCTGATTTAAGAACAGGCTTCTTTACTCAAAAGATGACTATTGACAGCATACAGTATACTTTAAAAATATTTCCGAACTTTTATTTTGAAAATGTAGAAGTTTCTATATTAAATGAATCCGATGAGGCAGTCATAAGCAATATTCCTTTTGTGCTTATGGATAATCTAAATTATTTAATAGGCGATATATCATTTAATAATTACAAATTAATATACAATATGACTAAACAGCAGTTTGAACTTTATTCTATTAATTAAAAAATCAACTAATTTTTATATTTAAGTTGACATTTTCTATAGTTTGTATTAACCTATAAATCAGGAGTAATTTTATGTATTCAACAGAAGATAAAGTAAAACAATTAGAAGAAGATAATAAACTTTATAAAAATAGAATAAATGAATTAAATGAGCTAATAGGACATATTAATAAAGAAAATGAGAAATTGAAAATGGATTTAAATGCTAAGCAGAAAATTTTAGAAAAATACAAGAAATTTTATACTTGTAAATATACTCCTTATATGGTAAGCGATGTTATATATAATAATTTTTTTCTAAAAATAAGCAGTGTGGCTATAGTAAAAACAGCATCAGAAAATAAATTATTTGATGATGAATCTAAAGCTATTAGAGTACCTAGAAAAAAAGGTTCAAATGAAAAATATGCTTCTACTGTATTATTTTCTATAACAGGAATTGCCGAGCTTTTAATAATTCTATCCTCTAAATTTTCAATAGATTTGGAAATATCAAAAGATTATTTTGATAAATCTGTAAATCAGTTTAAAGAAGGTAAAATAAAAAGTTATACTATAGATGAATTAAAAGCTATGGAACAATAATGTATTATTCTATTAATTTAACTGAGGAAGCAGAAAATCACCTAAAAAAATTTTCAAAAAACGATAAATCTATAGTAAAGAAAATCAACAGCTTAATAAAAAATACTATTGAAAATCCTAGAAAAGGAATAGGAAAACCAGAAAGACTAAAATATAAAAATGATGAATTTTATTCAAGACGCATAAATAAATATCATAGAATGGTATATAAAATAGATGATACAAATAAATCTATAATAATAATTTCTTTATACGGACATTATAATAATTAACTGAAAAACTAACTATAGTATAAAGCAAAGAAATAAAAAAGCTTTATACTTTATTTATGCTTAGCTTATTTTTCACAGCAAAAAAGATATTAAAATCGTTTTTCGATGACAATTTATTCAGTATTAATGATATTTTATCAAAAACCGCTATTGAGAAACTTGTAATGGCAATAGATAAGGGTATAAAAAAGGATTTTGATAAAGTATTAAAAAGCGTAAATAAAGAAGTGCGTTCTAAATTAAAAAATGAATATAATAGGTTTATCAAAAAAGGTATATTCAAAACATCTCCTCTATTACAGAAATATAAAATAGAAGATTTAAAGCCTGATTTCAAAAAAGAATTAGAAATCAGAACGAATGTATCATTATCATATATTACTACTCAGGATAGAAATACTGTAGAAGAGATAAAGAACAGATTAATGAACTTTGCCTCAATACCTCATAATAGTAAAAACTTAGAAGAATTAGAATATGATTTTTTCAATGATGTTATACCTGCTGATGTTAAAAAGAATTATAAAACTTCATCTTGGCAGAATATGATAATTAGAGACCAATCGCATAAACTTGTATCTAATATGACATATATCACAGCAATGAAAAATAATGCAATAGGCTTTATTTGGAAGAATAGAAAAGATATTAGAGTTGTAGGCAATCCTCAAGGAAAATATAAAAAAGGCAATAAAATGCATAATAATCATTGGGAGCGTGAAGGAAAACTTTATTTATTTAGAGACAGCGAGGCATTAAAAAAAGGATTAATCAAAAAAACTAAAGATGTTAAATACGCTGATGAAATAGAGGACGGTTTGCCCGGTATTCCTATAAACTGCCGTTGTACTATGCGTTTAATTTATAGGCTTTATGAAATACCAAAGGAATATAAAAATATAATCACAGAAAAAGGAAAAGAATACGCATAAAAAATAAAAGCGGAGAAGTTATTTAAATGGCAGGAGAGAAAACTAAATTATTAAATAAAGCTTCAAAAGAGTTTACATCAAAAGCAGTTTCATGTATATGCTATAGTGCTAATAAAGTTAATTTAGAAAACGGTTTTTGCTATATTTTAATAGATAAAAATAAAAGCAGAATTATTAATAATATAGCAATTCATACTAATAAAAACAGAGAAATGACTTTATCAGGGCAAATGGACATCGGAGAATATATTATACAAACTCCTATATCATTAAGCGATTCTTTTAAAGAAATGCCTGAACTTTTTATTTTAAGCTATGACAATAATTATTTTATGGTTCATTCTCTGATAGCTTATAACAAGGAAGCAGATCATTATGATTATAGAGCAGAAATATTACAGAATAAAAATAAAGGCTTTATAGTTTATGATATTACAAAAATAAACAGTAATTTATTAAATAATTCTATTCCTTTATGGATTTATAATAAAGACAGATTAAATACTGCGATTTATCCGTCATATTTAAGCCCTCTTAATTTAGAAACGCCCTATTTGAGTGTAGAAGTAATTGATACTAAAGGTCTTTCAATGCCTATATCAAGAATAGAAAACAAAGAAAATAATTATATAGGACAATGGAAGCAGGATACTATAAGACTTCATTTGATTAATGCCCCTACAGAAACACAGCAGGAATTAGCATATAATATACAAACATTATCGCAAAATTATATAGAAAATGTATTTGGAGTTAATGATTTTATTAATTTCAAAAGCGTATCAGATGACAGACAAAAGGGCTTTGGAATAGTAAGCAATAAAGCTGTAAGTAATTTTAGGATAAATTATTATCAGGAAACAGTATCAAACAATACTGTAGTAGAACTTATAAAAAGCATAATAGTTCAGGTAAATAAAGAGGAATTAATTTTGTTTAATTTAGAAAATATAAATAATTAGTAAATAAATATAAGAATACAAAGCGAAAAAAAGCCGCCGAGTAATGAAAATTGCTCGGAGCTTATAGGCTTTTTTGAGCATAACAATAATAAAATAACTTTATTTAATGCAGATAAAATAAATCTGCGTTAAGTAATTTTTAATAAAAAATAATTAAGGAAGCGTGAGCCGAAGCCCTTGACTTAATTTATTAAGTCAAGCCTTTAGGCGTAGGCGAGCATAACAATAAAAGGAGGAAAGCGAATGCGAGCCACAAAGTAAGGTCACTTACTTTGTATTTATAGGCGAGCAGGAGCATAACAACAATGAGCAGACCTAATCCATTACAGCCTGTTATAGTGAATGTTAAAACTTTAGGTGTGAATGTACCTGAAAATTATACTAGAGTTTTCGGTATTGTTAGCTTAGGCGACACTAATTTAGAGGCAGGCATATTAAAAACAATATCAAAAAGTGAAACAGCAGATTTGGGATTAAAAGCAGGTTCATATACAGAAAGTTTTTTGAACTCTTTTTTTACTAATAATGCTATGGGGAAAATTAATGTTTTAGAAACAAAAACAGTATCTAACATTAAAGAGTATTCAGCAGGCGATTATTATGTGAGTGAAAATACAGCATATAAATGCTTACAATCAGATACAGCTTTAAGCGAAGAAGAGCAAAAAGAAATACATGACAAAATAGATAAAATTTATAATTCTGATTTATCAAAAGCATGTATTTTCCCAGAACTAACAACTGCTATACAAAAACAATATGGTTTTACTGATAAAAAAATTAGCTTAAAAGAGAATATTATAATTAAAAATAAAAATAGTCACAAAGAAATAACAGAGGAATTAGCAAAAGATATTTTATCAAATTCTCTTTATAAACCTGAATATGTTCTAAAAGCTAACCCTGATAAACAGAACTATCATAATTTTATTACAAGAATAGGCAAAGATAAAAACACTATTGTTCTTTTAGATATAGATGAAACAAAAGATTATTATGAAATAGTAAATTACCATATTATAGATAATAAAGCTAGAAATAGAAAAGAGAATATAAATAAAAAAAGCTAGTGGGGAGGACGCGCACCGGATATTTCCGAATCCCTCCATCGTATCAATTTAGTAAATACTAAATATCACGGCAGGCGAGCGCGAAATTTTCTGCAGTTCGCACTAGCTCTATATATTAGTTTAATAAAGTTTTTATAATAAGTCAAGTAAAAAAATATAAAAGTCAACTAAAAAATAAAAAAAAGTAGAAAAAAGTAACAAAAAATAATAATTTCAGTTGACTTATCAGCAATTATATATTATATTTGTATAAGGGAGTATTATTTATAGTATTTATAAATAATAAGTATTGATTATTATTTTTATCTATAATTAATATTAATCTGTTTTATATATAAATGTTCTTTATATATTTTTATAAAAACTACATAAATAGTATGGGATAAATAATCGGTTGCTAAGGTTTATGTATTTGGCAACCGATTTTTTATATAAGTAATAAAATGTTCCTTAATTAGTAAAAGTTAATAAGGTAAAGGATAGCTTTATGGATTTTAATGATTTAGCTATAAAAAATTCTATAGGATGTAGTAAAATAGGCATTCTATTTAAGACAGAAGATAATAATATACATAGAAAAGATCTTCGCTTTTATTTATCTTTCATTGAAGATAATAATAGAATTTATATATGTGCTTTAGATTTTAATGCCATAACTTCATTTGATTTAAATATTATTAAAAACCAAAAACATAAGAATGAGAAAGAATTTCTTTTGGTATTTCAAGCAGAAATTTTTAAACGGATTGATGAATTAACAACAGAATATGTTTGTTTTTACAAAGATAATTTTAGAAACACAAAAGTGATGAAATCATTTATAAGAAAAGCACATTTTTCATTAATAAAATCTTATTATTTTATGGTAATAAAATTATCTTTTAAAAAATTAATAAATATAACTTATTCTTTTAAAAATGATAATATTGATGAACATAAAAACTATGAAAATTATAAAAATATCTTGAGAGTTAGTAATGCAACAGCTTTGTTATTATAAATTATGGGGCTGTCCTAGATAACTAAAAAAGCTCCTTTTTTGCTAAATTATATATAATT
>NZ_CAJTQJ010000015.1:18584-44688 GCF_910578695.1 uncultured Brachyspira sp. | reverse complement strand
GACAGAAGATGTCCTCGCTGTAGTTCCAGCTACAAAATGCTCTATTAATTTTAATTGCTTTTCTTTAGTTAATTTACTGCGTTTCATACCTAAATTTTAACAAATTTAAGTTATCTAGGACAGCCCCTATAATTTTTATATGTATATACACTTGTTAATTATTAAAATTGCATATACTATATTTATGTATGAAAAATTACTTTACTAATTTTAAAATTTCATGATATTTATAAAATAAATTTAAGGAGGCATTTATGGCAGTTAAACTTTTCAGTAAAGAAGAATTGCAAAAATGCACTACAGAAGAAGAAGTAGAAGCATATTTTGATTCTTTGGGTATAGAAAAAAATGATTATGAAACAAAAATAGATGCTCTTACAAAAGCCTGTAATTCTAAAGCTATAAAGTATTTTGGCAATATATCATTAGAAAAAAAATATAATGATATATTAGTAATGTTTTTAGATGAAGAGGTTAGAATGTACAGGGGATTTTAACAAAAATGTCAAAATTGGGATTGAAAGACATAGCTTATATATGCGGATATACTAGTATTGCCAAACATCGTAAATTATTAGATGATTTAGAATCTAATGTTATGGATAACCTTATTCTTAAATATATAGAAAAATCTTTATTATCACATTGGAAAAGTGCTATTGAAAATATTATATTGCAAAATAGACAATCTGATTTTAGAGAACATTTGAAAAAAAAAGAAAAACAAGGTGATATAATAAATAATAGAGATTTTAGAATATTAAATATCGCTTTATATAAAATTTTTATAAAAGAAAAAGATATTAGCAGTTATGGTTTTTTATCTCCAGATGAAGAACCTTATGTAGATATAATCATTATAAATAAAAATATGACAATTCCTGAAAAAAGGTGTGTTGTAGCACATGAATTAGCTCATATTATAGTTGAAAGAATATTAAAAGAAAAAAATGTAGGTATAAATTGGGATATTGTAGATGAAGAGGAATTGATGGATGCTATAATGTGTTATATATTGTATGATAAATCAAATTTCTATAAAGATGATAAATTAAGAAGCTTTATAGTCAATGGAGTTTCAGAATTTAAGGAATTAAGAGAATCTATAATCGATAAATATGGTAGTTAATCATTTAATAAAATGATTTTGACAATTTGATTGAATGTAAGTATAATAAAAATATATGAAAAGATATGATATAATTGAAAATATAAAAAGTAAAATTATTACCATAGATAATATAAATAGAATTAATGACTGCTATATTCGTTATTTATTTTCAGATATTGGAAGCGAGAAAATAGTTTTAAATTTTATTAATTCAGTTATGAAAAATATGAATATGAAAACTTTTTATAAAGTTGAAATATTAAATCCTTTTAATTTAAGTAAGTATATAAATTCAAAAGAATCTGTAATGGATATAAAATGCATAACAGAAAATGGAGAAGCTGTAATAATAGAAATACAATTACAAGGAAACGAATCTTTTATAAAAAGAGTTTTGTATTATTGGGCTAGCAGTTATAGTGTAAGATTAAATAAGAATGATAAATACAATAAATTAACACCTGTCATAAGCATTAATATTTTAAATTTCAAATTAGTTAAAGATATAGATTATATTCATACTTGTTATGTTTTAAAAGAAATCAAATATAATAAAATTCTTACAGAAGATTGTCAGCTTCATTTTATAGAACTTCCAAAATTTCAATCAAATAATTATAATGATTTACAAGAAGAATTTTCATCTTGGTTAAAATTTTTTAAAGGAGAGGATATGTCTATATTATTAAAAGAAAATACCATATTTGAAGAAGTTAAAGAGAAATCAGAATCATTTATTCATAATGAACCATTAATAGATACTTATAGAAAAAAAGAAATTGATGAATATTTTCATCAAGAAATGATGAATATAGAATTAAATAAGGCAGAGGAAATAGGTATAAAAAAAGGAATAAAACAAGGTATAGAACAAGGAGAGAGAAATAAAGCAATATTAATAGCTGAAAAACTAAAAAAATCAGAGCTTGATAATAAATTTATAAGCGAAACTACAGGTTTAAGTTTAGAAGAAATAGAGAAGCTATAATTTTTAGTAAATATTAAATAATAAAAGGCTTGGTATTAATTTACTGAGCCTTTTTTATTTTTTATGAACTTATAATCACTTATATATTCTGCTATAGGTATAGAGACAATAAATTGTAATTAATTGTAAGAAAGCATTATTAAAATTATAAATGCATCTCTAATTATATGGCAGAAAAACAAATCTGATAATTTATTTATAATGAGGAGCTAATATGCTAAATAAAAAATATAAAATATTAGGAGGCAGTTTCAAACAGTATATACCGCTTTCAAAAAATACTTTTGCTGAAACTAAAACTAATAAAATCACAGAAAAAAATATTGATGAGCTTATAAAATCATTTGAAAAAAGCAGCATAGAAATATTTGTATATAAAGGGCATAAGGAAAATGAAGAAAGAAAGGCTATTGGAAAAGTTATAAGTTTAGAAAAAGATAATGAAGCTGTTGGACTTTATGCTGTTATAGAATGGTTTGATTGCAGCATAACAGAGAAAAAATCTTTTTATCCTTCTATTGAAATGGTTGGTAAAAAATCTTATGAAGATAATGATTTTATTTATTGGGAGAATTGCGAAATCAAGGCTGTTGCTGCGGTAGAATATCCTGCAAGCCGTAATGTAGATTTGCTTTGTGCAAGTGCAATTATAAGTAATGAAGAAAATATTAACGGAGAGTATATGCAGAAATTAAAAACAGTATTAGAAAAATTAATAAGCGAAGAACAAGAAATACAAAGAGAAGCTAGAGAAGAATTTTCTTATTTATTAAAAAATGATGAAGAGATACAAAATATAGTTATAGATATAGTAACAGAGAAATTAAAAGAAGAGAAATTAAAAGAAGATAAATCAAAAGAAAATAATACAACGGACAAACAAAATAAAGATTTAAATAATAATAAGGAATTAAATCTTTCCGCTATCACTTACGGAGATTGGTGCAATGAGTATGCTGAAAGTAAGAATGCTGTAAGATGTTCTTCAAAATCAGAAAGCTCTACATATACAAAGGCTAGAAAACTTTTTAAGGCAGGATTAAGCAAAGAAGAAATAATGTCAATAGTTAGAAATGATTTAGTGCCTATAGGAATAGGAGGAGGCGAAAAAATAAATTTATCAGCATTAAGCGAAGAAAATAACTATAGTGATATAGCAAAACTTTTTAAATGATAACTGTAAAATATAATTAAAAACGGAGTTTTATAAATGCCACAAGGTTCTATAATAAAAGCTAATATTCATAGCGATGAAGCTAATTTACCAAAAAGAGGTTTTCCTGCAGCAATAAAAAATGATAATGGAAAAGGTGTTTTTTCGCTTTATAGCGAAGGTTCAGCATTTATAGGCGTTGCTTTGGAAGATGCTGTTTCATATAAAGAATTCGGATTAAAAGCAAATACAATATCAGTTTGTTATGATGGAATAGTGAATGCAGTTGTATGCGAGAATGTTGTTTCAGGCGATATTGTAAAAGCTTCAGATAAGGGATTTAAAAAATCACTGGACGGACATGGTGTAGGTATTGTAATAAGAGGCGGAAGCTCTTATGCAGAAATACTTTTGAAAAACTATTAAACACATATTATTTACTTATCAAAATAATTTTATTAGTAATAAACTATTGATAAATAAAAACGCAGTAGATAAGCAAGCTAAATAATTAAATTAATTTATTAAGTCTATAGCAAAATCAGACATAAAAATAAAAGGAGTTTAAATAATGAGTATACCTAATTTACAAAATTTACAAAATAAACTTTTTCCAATAATAAATAAAGAAATGCCTAAATATATGGGACAAACTAATTTTGTAAGTAAATATATACCTGAAATTTTTGTAGGAGTTTCGCAGGGAGCTATAGGAGGAGATTTAGATAATACGGCATTTAATCTTAAAAATATGTACGGCGGTACTTCTTTGGGAGATTTAAATATTTTTAATGAATACCCTAAACATCAGGCTAGAGTTTTTAAGATGGAGCCTGAAGAATATTATATTGGAATAGATATTAACAGAATAGAAGAAATTAATGAGCTTTATGCCAGAGATGAAAAAAAAGCAGGTGAGGAAATTCTAAATTACATAGCACAAAAACTTATATCAAGATTAGGTCTTTTGAGAGAAAGAAATTTAGCAGCAAAAGTTACAGATGCAGAACTTTATGGCAGTACAAATACTGTTGATTTAACTGCCAAACCTATAAGCACTTGGACTGAAGCTGATATTGATAATTTCTTTTCCTCATTTATAGATTTAGCAAAATATTTGAATTATGCTGTAGGCGGAAATTTATTTAATGATAAAATGGAGCTTCAGGATAATGGACAGAAACTTTATATAATTATTCCAATAGATGTATATATAAAACTTCAAGGATTATTCAGACTATTTTCTAATTATATATCAATGATTGGAAATAATACTGATGGAAAATATAAAGCATTCAGACCTGATATATTTAATGCAGTAACAAGCGGAATTACTGTTGTGGGTACTGCATTCAGAGTTGCTGATGATTATGAAGTTGATCAGAAATATCAATTAGAAAATCTTACAGATATTTGGACAGGCTCATCAATTTATATGTTTACAACTTCATCTAATATTTTAGATATGGCTTCAATAAAAGAAGTAGTATATTTAAATCATGATATAAGAGAAGTTGATATACTCGGAAACAATTTATGGAGAACAAGAACAAAAAGATGCACAGTAGCTTCTAACCCTTACGGCTTTTGTAAAATAGATTTGAGTTTATCTTAAATTAAGTACATTAATAAATATAATTAAGAGGCAGTATGTTAAAGAAATCTTTATTATTTTTTTTAGAAAACAGTATTACAAATAAAGAAATTAAAGCTGATGATTATGTAGTTGCCAGAGTGGGATATTTCTTTAGAGATGTGCATGAGAGAAGATGCAAAGTAATAGTAGAAAGCGATTTAAATATATCTTTAAGCGATTCATATTTGATTATAAGCAAAGAAGAAGCAGAAGAGCTTATAAGAGAGAAAATGAAGCCTAATGATGTTATAAATTATCTTAAAGAAGAAAACAAAAAGTTAAAAGAGAAAATAAAAGAACTTGAGGCTTAAAAACCTCATACAATACTTTAATACATCAAGGCATTATATTTAAATTGTATTTAAAAAAGGAAATTAATATGCAGGAATATATATACGAGCCTGATATAGATTATTTTAAAAGTATATTTAAAATGTTTAATTATGATGATATTGATTTAAACTTTTTACAAGAGCAGCTTAAAAATTATACTATTCAGTTTAGAAGAATGATTCTAAATATGAATTATAATGAGCCTACAAAAGAAAACGGACTTCCCTATATATCTATAAAAAATTATATATGCTATGAAGCCGCAAGACTTTTAACTGTTAATTTTGTTTCAAACAGCGACTTAATAAATTTCATCCGCACAGAAAGTTTGCGTTTAAAAGAACTTGCTATAAAAGATTTATCAAAAATTGTAATTGATGAAAACAGTTATGACAGTGTTCGTTTGGAAGGCAGTATAAAAAAGCCTTAATTTATTTTATAAAAAAGAAAGTATATAAAAAGGTTAATATATGATACATTTTAAAAACAGCATTATATATGTTTTGGATAATTTTATGAACTTTATGGCTGATGAGTATATTGATTTTTCAGGGAGTAATGTTCAGGGAGATAATCAATTAAATAAACTTTTAGATGATAAATTAAAGATAGAATATTTCAGCTTGGGTGCTTTGAAATCTATGAGCAAATCATTTCTTTGGGCTTCTATATCTGACGGCGAGAGCAGGGCAAGTAATTCATATATTGGCGATACTGCTGGTTTTTCTGATGATATATGCTTAAAGGCACAAGTGTACAAGGAGCTTAAAGCAGGCGAATCTTTTTTAGCATACACTATGATACCGCTTGCATTAAATCAGGCTTCGCGTTATTGGATATCAAAACTTAATGATGAGGGAGAGCGTATAGCTTTATCTCCTATCATCAAATGGGAATCGCCTTCTTTTGACAGTGAAAATAATAAAAGACAGTTAAATGACTTTTCATCTATAAGGGGGGTGAGCTTTTCTCTTAATATTAATTTTAAGATTATGACAGGGAGTTATTTAAATGAAGTTCTTTACTAATTTAATCAATAATTCATTTAATAAAAAAGTTTATGATTATATAAAAAGCAGAGATAAACTTTATAAAATAAAAATTACTTCTTCTCCTAATAATGCTGAAATAATAATGAACGGAGAAGAAAAATATTTCGGTGCTTATAAAAAAGGAGATATTATAAATTATAAAGTAAGTCTTGAAAATTATAATACAAAAGAGGGAAGCATCACAGTTGATGACAGAGATATTTTGGAGAATATAGTTTTAGAAACTACTTGATTATTTATTTTATTTATTTAAATATTAGAATTTAAATATTTTTTATATAGTAATTTTTGGGCGGGCAAGCGGTAATATATTAAAAATTATAAATTTATATTATTTTAAAAATAGGAATATATATGAGCATTTTTGATTTGAAAGGTAATTTAATGAATGATGAGGACGGCTTAACTGTTGTAAGCGGTTCTAATTATAAAGTAAGAATAGCAAAAACAAAAAAGAGAGATGAAAAAACTGATTTTACTGATGATGATGTTAAAGGAAAATATTTAATATATCCGTCATCTATAGGGCTTACTCCTACTACAGAAACAATAAGCAAAGAATATGTAGGCTCTCCTTCTTCAGAAAGTTATGCAGGTGCTACTACTTATGCGGGAGATATTTCTTATGGAGCTTTTCCAAATACAAATGCATATTATGCAAGTTTAATATGGGCTAATGTTCATACAAAAGAAACATCAGGCAATTTACTTTGCATTAATTCCTTTAATAATTTTGCAATTAGATTCAATAAATCTTCAGAAGATGAAAGTATTAATATGCTTGAAATTATAATTGAAGATGACAATGGTTATTACAGTAATTTTATTGATATTTATGAAGGTATGAGGCAAAAAGATTTAATTAATTATTTAAAAAAAATAAAAAATCTAACAGCATTTTTAATAACAGGAAATGAAGAAGATGAAATTGATTTTAGCAATTTAATAAATGAATTAGAAGAATATAATAAAGAAAATAACAAAACTGAATACTTGCTTAGTTTTAAAAGAGTAGGATTAATAGAAAGCGGCATATTTGATGAAGATGCAAAAAAGCAGTATCCTAAATATCAAAGCATAATAAGTCCGAGATTTGGAGAACCTCAGTATTATAATATAGCTTTGTATGACAGCTCAAAAAATATGGACGGCAATCAATATATAGGCTGCGAAAGCAAATCTATTAATTTTAATTTTGCTAATAAATCTATGACAGAGATTAGCTCTTCATTATGGGCTTTGGAAGAAATATCAATTGATAAAAATTCAGTTTTGTATGAAGAGAATTCAGAAGAAAGAGATGTTGTAATGGCTCAGACTTCTAAATATCCTACAAAACTTTTTATTAATGGTACTGAAGCTACTTCTGTAAGCGATGCTGCTTTATCTTTTGAATGGACTAAAGAAGAAAAATTTAATATTTCAGCAAAAAGATACGGTTTTCCAAATTCTAAATTTACATTAAGTTTTTCAGGCAATGCAGTTTTTAATATTCAGTCTAAAGAACTTTTTTATGATAGGGTTTTAAATGGAAACAGACAGTCATTTATAATATCATCTAAAACAAGATTTAAAAATAAAGATTATCCTTTTATATTTATAAGCTGCGATGTTGGGGGAAGTCCGTCATTTCCTGCAATAGAGCCTAAAGAACTTTCAATATCTTTGAATAATTTTAAAGCTGTAGAACAGTCATCTGATATGAATAGTAATTATTTGATTGCATTTACAGACAGAGAGGATTTATTTTAACTATACTAAACTTTAATAAAATTATTAATATTGACTAAAAAAAAGTTTTATTTATACTTATTACCAATTAATTAAGCTAATAAAAGTATATTAAAGGTAATATTTCTAATGATTGATAAATTTAAACAAAGCATTAACTATAATGATATGCAGGAAATGAACCGATATCTTATTATTAAACTTTTAATGCAGTTAGGCGTATGCTCAAGAGTAGAATTGTCTAAATTATCAGGTTTAAAACAGGCAACTATTACCAATATTATTAATGATTTTATAAAAATAGGATTGGTTTCGGAAATAGGCTCTAAAAATGGAATCAAAGGCAGAAGATCTATAGCGATTTCTTTAAATAGCGATAAGTATAAATTTATAGGAGTGAGGCTTACCCGTAAATATATTTCTATAGGGCTGTTTGATATAATAGGAAAATGTTATTTTATAAAAAAATATAAATTTGATCTAAATGACGGTGTAAAAAATACATTATATATAATAGAAAATGCAGTTTATGACTTAATTAATCAATATAAAAATGATAATATAATAGCTATAGGCATTACTCTGCCAGGACCTTTTATCAGAACAACAGGTATTATCAGCGTTAATGAATTTCCAGGCTGGGAGAAAATTTTAGTTGAAGATTATTTTAAGAATATATTTAAAATCCCTGTATTTTTTGAGCATGATGCTAAAGCTGGGGTTATGGCATGCTGGCATTTGAATAAATACAGCAGCACTAATAAAACTTTTGCTTATATCATAGCAGGTCACGGAATAGGTGTAGGGCTTATAGTAGACGGTAAATTAATAAGGGGAGCAACAGGAACTTTCGGTGAAATAGGACATACCAGCATAGATTTTGACGGACCTTTATGCCAATGCGGTAATAGGGGATGCCTTGAAAATTATTGTTCTACTATATCGCTTTATAAAAGAATAAATAAGCGTTTATCTTCAGGATATAAGTCTGTTTTAGAATTAGATTTTGAATTTCAGGATATAGTATCAGCTTATAAAAATAAAGATATTTTAGTAGTTGAAGAAGTAAATAAGAGCATAGAATATTTTAGTATAGGAATAGTAAATTTAGTTAATTTCATCAATCCTGATATCATAGTTATAGGCGATGAAATGGTGCATTTCGGAGATGATTTTTTAAATATGCTTAAAGAAAATGTAAAATCTAAAGTAATATCTGATTTATATAATAATCTTGAAATAAGATTGGGAAGCGAAGATAATGATGAAGTTTTGATGGGTGCCAGCATTATAGCTATAGAAACTATTTTAAGAGAAGGATTGCTTTTAAAATAAAAATATATTTTTTATAATTTCTTAATAATTTCATAAAAAAATTGACTATCAGCTTTTTTTGAATATACTAATATATATTAATTAAATTAATTAATATAATTAATTTAATAATTATTTTAATTAATTATATAAGGAGCTAAAAATGAAAAAGCTAACAGTAATTTTTTTAATTTGTATTACAATCTTATTTGTTTTTGCATCTTGTAATAGAGGTTCTAAAGCAAAAAGCGGCAGAAAATTCGGATATACCGCTATGACAATGAATAACCCTTTCTTTTTGACAATATCCGAATCAATTAAATCAGAGTTAGAAAAAAATGGAGATACTTTAATAATATTAGACCCTCAGCTTGACCAAGCTAAGCAAATATCTCAAGTTGAAGATATGATAGCACAGGGTATAGAGCTGCTATTTTTAAACCCTGTAGATTGGCAGGGAGTTAAGCCTGCATTAGATGCGGCAAGAGATGCAGGAATACCTGTTGTAAACTTTGATGCCGATGTTTATGATACTGATTTGGTAGATGCAGTAGTTATATCAGACAATTATCAGGCTGGATATTTATGCGGAGAAGATTTAGCAAAAAGAATGCCTAATGGAGGAAAATTAGCTATTATAGAACATGCTGTAGCAAAATCAGTTTTGGACAGAATAAATGGATTTTATGACGGACTCGGTGCTGTAAGCAATAAATTTGAATTAGTATCAAGACAAGACGGATTAGGACAATTAGAAATAACATTGCCTATAGCAGAAAATATACTTCAAGCCAATCCTGATGTTCAGGTATTTTTTGCAGGAAATGATCCTATAGCTTTAGGCATAGTTGCTGCTTTAAAAGCTGCCAATAAAAAAGATTCATTAGTTTACGGAGTTGATGGTTCTCCTGAAATTAAAGCTTCTATAAAAAATGGAGAGGCAACAGCTACAGGAGCACAATCGCCAATCAATATAGGCAAAAAATCTGCTGAAACTGCATATAAAATATTAAATAATGAACCGTTTGAAAAAAACATAAGTGTTGAAACTGCATTAATTGATATAAATAATGTTGATCAATATGGTATAGAAGGCTGGCAGTAATTATTAAATTTATAAAATATATGCACTATGTTATTTAAGCATTATCTAATCAGTATTATTTAATCATAGATGCATATATTTTATGGAGTTTTTATATGGCTAGATTAAAGGCTTTAAATATTTGTAAAAAATTTTCAGGAGTAACTGCACTTGATAATGCTTCATTAGAAATTGAATCAGGAGAGGTATTAGCTCTTTTAGGTGAAAACGGAGCTGGAAAATCTACTATATCAAAAATAATTTCAGGTATTTATACTGCTGACAGCGGTGAAATATTTATAGATAATAATCAAGTTAATATATCTTCTATTTCAGATGCTGAAAAAAACGGCATCAGTATAATACATCAGGAGATAATGCTCATTTCCGAAATGAAAATATTTGAAAATATTTTTCTTGGAAGGGAAATAAAAAAAAGAAACGGCTTTACAGACGATAAAAAAATGATAGAACAAACAAATAAATTTCTTGAGAAATTTAATTTTGATATATCAGCCAATACTAAAGTAGCAAAATTGAGCATAGCACAGCAGCAGATTATAGAAATTATAAAAGCTGTTTCATTTAATAGTAATATAATTTTTATGGACGAGCCTACTAGTTCTTTGACTGATAAAGAAACTCAATATCTATTTAAAATTATAAATGATTTAAAAAATCAGAATGTAAGCATTATATATATTTCCCATAAATTAGAGGAGCTTTTTGCCATAGGAGATAGAATAACTGTAATGAGAGACGGAAGCACAGTTGGTACAGTTAAAACTTTAGAAACTAATAAAAATGAACTTATTTCTATGATGGTAGGAAGAACTTTAAATAATTATTATAAAAGAACATTTATAGAAAATAATAAATATAATAGTAAATATAATAATAAAGAAAAAATACTTGAAGTTAAAAATCTATATGGAAAGCCTTATTTAAAAAATATAAATTTTTCTTTATACAAAGGAGAAATATTAGGATTTGCAGGATTAGTTGGTGCTGGAAGAAGCGAACTTATGAAAATAATATTCGGTATAGATAAGAAAGAAAAAGGAGAAATATATATTGATGGAAATTTGGCTTCTATTGATAATGTATCTGATACTATAAAATATGGTATAGCTTTACTTCCAGAAAATAGAAAGGAAGAGGGGCTTGTATTAGAAAATAATGTCGGCTATAATATAACTTTATGCATACTTAATAAATTTATAAATTTTATAAAAGTTAATAATCTTAAAGAGAACTCTATAATCAAAAAATATATTGATAAGCTTTCAATAAAAACTAGCTCATCGAAACAAATGGTAAAGTTTTTAAGCGGCGGTAATCAGCAAAAGATAGTATTAGCTAAATGGCTTGCTACATCTCCTAAAGTTCTTATATTAGATGAGCCTACAAGAGGTATAGATGTAGGTTCAAAATCTGAAATATATGAAATAATGGATAAATTAGTTTTAAAAGGAGTTTCTATTATACTTATATCTTCAGAACTTCCTGAGGTTATAGGTATGTCTGATAGGATAGCAGTTATGCATAACGGATGTATAACAGGTATTCTTAATAGAGATGACTTTTCGCAAGAAAAAATTATGCATTTGGCAACTTCTTAAAATACAAGGTAATAATATGAATAAAAATAAATTTGCGAATATAATAAAACAAAAAATTATATTTCCAATATTTGAATTTGTAAAAACTAATTTCGGAATACTTTTAGGATTAATATTTATATGTATATTGATGATAATATTAACACCTAATTTTTTAAAAACTAATAATATTATAAATATATTAAGACAGGTAACTACAAATTTAAATCTAGCCTTAGGAATGACTATTATAATTATAATAAATGGTATAGACCTTTCTGTAGGATCAATAGTTGCATTATCAGGAACTGTGGCAGGAGAATTAATAGCATTTGCTAACTTTCCTTTACCATTAGCCATTATTACAGCTGTATTAATAGGTACATTATGCGGTTTATTTAATGGGATTGTAGTGGCTAAAACATCAATACCGCCTTTTATAGTAACTTTAGGTATGCTCAATATAGCAAGAGGAATTGCTTATGTATCTACAGGAGGACAGCCCGTTAGAGTTATGAATGATTCTTTTAATATTTTAGGGGCTGGATATATAGGTAAAATACCTTTGCAGGTTATTTATACTTTAATATTTGTTATAGCAATATCTATAATATTAAGAAAAACTAAATTAGGAAGACATATATATGCAGTAGGCGGTAATATAACGGCTGCTAAGTTTTCAGGTATAAATATAGTTTTTGTCACAATATTTGCATATACATTATCAGGATTTTTATCCGGTTTTTCAGGTGTAGTTTTAGCTTCAAGAATGTATTCAGGACAGCCTACAGCAGCTCAAGGTTTTGAACTTGATGCAATAGCTGCATGCGTACTTGGAGGAACTAGTATGAGAGGCGGAGTCGGTACTATAGGCGGAACAGTTATAGGTGCTTTGATAATAGGTGTTCTTAATAACGGACTTAATTTGCTTAATATAAATTCTTTTTGGCAGCTTATAGTTAAAGGCATTGTAATACTTCTTGCTGTTTATGTAGATTTAATGAAAAAGAGATAAAGTTATTATAGAATAATTGCAGTTGAACAATCAAATGACATTAACAGTAATTATTTGATTGCATTCACAGACAGAGATAATTTATTTTAATGTAATTTATTTTTTTTATTAATGAATTTGATATTTATCTTTTTCTAGTTCTGTCATATTTGATAGAAATGTGCTGTTTGAATATTCAAAATTGATTTTATTAGGTTTATTGAAATATTTTTATTGTAGCCTATATCAAAGATAGTGAAATAATTTTGTATATTTTGCGAAAAGAAAATACTGTTGAAAGAATATAATTTGAAGCAGTAAAAAAAAATTAATACAATAGTTTTTATTTTCATAATAATATTATAAGTATAATATTATTATGTCAATATAAAAGTTACACCCTAATTTGACACTTTAAATAATTTTTGATATACTATATATCATATCAAGTTTTAAGGAGATAAAAATGTCTAAATATGAAAATATAAAAGTTCTATCCGTTTCACATTTAGATTTTAAAGCCGTAGGTAAGCTTGTTTTAAAAAATACAGAATCTTGGAATATACCTCATTTGCATTTTATGGTAAATAAAGCTGATGACGGTATATTTGAAGCTGTTTGTTTGGAGCTTATGCTTTTTAACAGCGGAGAAGATATAAAATCATCTATAACAAATTTAGTTACAAATATTTTAGAATATTTTGATAATAATATAAATTCTGCTCAGGATTTAGATAAATATATAATTTGTGTAGATACTAATGCTATGGATAACTATTGGAGACATTATAGAAAAATAGATGGAGAATTGGCAAAATTTGGTAAAGATATAAACAATACTTTGGAAAAGCAAATAATAGAAGAAGTTAAAGAAAAGTATAAAAACACTTTTAATGATTTTCTAAAAAAATATGTAGATATACAAAATAAACTTAATCAAGTTAATGCAACAATAGAGCCTAAATATAAAATTGATGAAATAGACTTAAAAGAAGTGCAATAAAATAATTTGTTAAGGATTTATATAGTATGTCTTTATTTTATGATGCAGATAAAGTTATAAATTTTTTATCAGAACATAAATATATTGTTTATATAGATTGGAAAGATAATAATAAACAGAAATATAATGTTTCATTTGAAAGACCAAATGGACTTAAAGGTTTAACAGTATTTGAAATTACGGTAAACAATGGCGTACATTTGATAAGAGAACAAAATTTGAATATAGTATCTATTCGTTTATGTATTTCAGATAAGGATATGGATTATATAGAGAAATTTAGAAAATAATAAAATTATTCATAATCATAAGCCTTGTACTTTTGTATAAGGCTTTTTTATTTTAAAGTTTTGAAGTTATATTAAATTAAATTTTAAATAATTATACATAATTTTTTTTATAAATTCTAATAGAAAAATTAAGGAGTATATTAACGCTCCTTATATTTTTTGAACTTATGACAATTTAATTGTCATAAAACTATAGTGAAAAAAATTAAGGAGTATATTAAAACACTCCTTATATTTTTTGAACTTATGACAATGTAATTGTCATAAAACTATAGTGAAAAAAAATTAAGGAGTATATTAAAGGAGTATAAAAATGCAGAAAATTGAGTTTAAATGCGAAGATTTTTTTAACAGATATATTATAGAAGAAATCGTTTATAAAGATGACGGCAAAAATATAGTGCCTGTTAAAATATTCAGCCGTTCTACTTTAGGAAATAAATTTCAAAGCGATGATATTATAACTATCAATCGTCCAAGTTTTAATGAAAATCTTAAATATGTAAGAGAAAAAGAAAAGCAGATTATTGATGATGATATTTTTCAATGGCTTGATGTTAGGATTAATGATAATACTGCTTCAAATCTTCTTGATGAATGGAGTACAAAAGATATCAATGAATTTGCTCAGGTGATAAAAAGTTTTTTGCTGGAAAGAAGAATTATGTAAGTCCTGTTTTTTCTGCTGTAGAACAGACAGAAATTGATAATCTCGTAAATTATGCTTTTAAAAATAAGCAGGTTAAATATGATGATTTTTGCTATTTTAATGATTCACTTATAAGTTTGTATACAGCTTCTTTATTTTGGAATAAAATTATTTTAGAGGCTTGGTATCAGGTAATAAGCGGAAGATTTATTCATTGTATTTATGATGAAGATGATTATTTGAGGCTTGGACTTAATTATGCAGTATTCAAATTTAAAATTTTAATAAACAAATCAATTCATAATAATTAAAATAATTTATATTATAATTAATAATAATTTCTATAATAATTTTAAATATTAATAATAAAATATTAATGCATTAATTTTTTGGAGAAAACTATGATTTCAAGTACTAAAGGAACTATATTAAATTATTTTGGGCTTTCAAATACATATAACCCTTTTAGAGATGAAAGCTATTTACAAACAGCAGAAAATTTATATTTTGAAATACCTAATGAGCCTTTTGAAAATTCAAATTATACTGCAGTATCTACAGGGCTTTTAACCAATTCATTAGCTTTTCTAAATGATTGTATTTTTGCTGTTTATGATGAAGAAGGCACTGCTAAAATAGCAGATTTGACAAATGTTATAGGAGAACTTGGCAATGATAAATATATGCCTAAAGAAAATCAAATATTTTGGTTTAATAAAGACGGACTTAGAGGAACTTATTTTTTGAATAGTATTTATGCAGGTAAAAAATTAAAAATAGTAAGCGGACGCTATATAACTACTTCTATAACTTCAGGTGTATTAAATGATATATTTGAAAGAACTGTCGGAATACCTTCATATATAGAGGAGATTAATAATATGATTAAAGAGGTTCAGAATAATTCTACTTTTATAATAAAAGAAACAATAACAAAATCAGGAAAAGGCACTCAGCAATGGGATTTAAATTTGAGAGATGATTTAGAATATCTGCAAATGTCAGGATATGTAAGCGGTAATATATCAGCTTTATTATCTCTTTCATCTTTCGGACTTTATCAGAATATAAATGATAAAGCTCCTTTTATGGGCTGGTTTGGAAGCTCAGCGAGTTATAATTATTATGGAGGCGAGTTTGAAAAAAATAATATTAATTATCCAAAAGGAATTCCCCGCTTAATATGGTTTCCAATACTTAATTCTAAACCTATTTTAGGAATGAAAAATAATGGTCAAAATACTATAACTGCTATATTATATTTTATGGTAAGATATAAGAACAATTAATTTGCATTAAAAGCAAAACCAATACTTACTCCAAAATCTAAAGAGTTTACAAAATAACTTGGGAGTTTAGTTTCTAATGTAAAGTCTTTGCCTCCTGTATAACTCTGTATAATTTTTTCTATATCTTTAGTCATTACTAAATATTTAGGATTATAAACATTAAATCTTGTATATAATCCAAGCAGTAAAGACACTTTTTCAGAAAGAATTTGATTATATTCTATAGTAAATTTAACACTTAGCATTAATCTGTTAAAAGATTGATTTATATATTTACTCATTATAACTTCTGAAAGTATAGGTAAAGTAACTTTGCCATTAGGATGATTTGCTGTGCCAGTTTCAACAGCACCAGGATTATCACTGTAAATATAACTTTCAGGAGAGCTGTCAATTATAAATTTACCGCCTATTGAAAGCCCAAGCACTAATTTATCTTCTAACAAATGAACCTTTGTGCCTATTCCAAAATCTAAAACAGGAGCATAATTGATATTAACAAATATATTAGCCTTATCATCTTTGTTGTCTGAAAAAGTACCTCTAAAACCCTGCCCTAAATATCCTGTTCCTACTCCTAAATAGCCGAATAAACTCATTCCGCTGAATTTTCTATTATCCATATTAAACCATCTTTCAGAACCAAACAGATAGCCTAATTCTAATTCTCCATTTAAAGAATATCCTACAGCTCCTTTAAAATACTCTATGCCCATTTTATTTAAATCTTCTTGTTTTATAGAGGGTATTGTAGCTGAACCATTAAAATTAAACTTCAATGCCCATACAAAACCATTTGTAAATGAATAAAGATTATGCATACTAATAAAAATTATTGAAAATAAAATTAATATTTTTTTCATTATTTAAGCCTATTAATTAAACTTTAATAGACATTATAAAATATTTGTAGATTTGCTCAACCTTTTATAGTGTACTTTTTTTTATTTTTTACTATAAAAGTCATAATAAATATTGCTTTTGATTAAAAATATATAAATAATCATCTGCTGCCTTTTTTTGATAAAATATTTAAATAAAATTAAAGGAAAATAATAAAATGCTAAATAATAATAATATACAAGCTCCTTTTCAATACAAAATCTCAGAAAATACATTTGAATTATTGGAAAGAAGCGGAGAATTAGAACTTAATACTAATAATGTACAGGTAAAAGTTTTTCAAGGGCAAAGGCTTTTTTGTGCAGATATAGGATATGCTGTTGATGGGGCATTAGAAAATACGGAGTTTTTAATTGATGATATAAAAGTATATCCTCATCTTTTAGAAGAATTAGAAGATTTGCAAAGCGTAGAAGTCAAAGACAATGAAATATATTTAATACAAAATGATATTAATTTTAAGAGTATAATTTTCTTTCCCTCAAGCGATTTAAATAAAAATTTTAAATATAAAATAAATACTTACAGCAGTACTTTTTGTGCATTTATGCTTGATGAAATTGCTGATAAATTAAATAATCTTGATAATAATTACCCTATAAAAAATTATTATAAAGATACTGATTATAAAATAAATGATATTATAAAATACAAAGGCTATCTATACAGAGTTTTTAGAGATTTTACAAGCGATGATACAGATTATTATTTAAAAACTAATTGCAGTTTAATAACGCCTTTTAGAAAATTAGAATTAAATACACTCTATAAATCTAATGAATTGGTAGAATATAATAATAATTTTTTCATAGTACAGAAAGATTTTAACTATGATAATATAGCAAATATAAATGATATATTAAAGCCTTTACAGGATATAGTAGAATGGAATAATGATATAAAAAATGTATATAAAAATCAAATAATATTAAAAGATAATTTCTGCTATTTGGTATTAAGAACTTCAGAAAATTATACTTTTGATGAATTACTTCAATTTAAAAAGATAGATTATTTAAATAAAGCCTCTAATACTTTTTATGATGATAGTAATTCAAGTTTTGGAAGCAGTACAAATACAGTTCAAAAAGCAATAGAAAAATTAAAGTATAATAAGCAGGATAGTCTAATATCAGGAAATAATATTAATTTAAATGGCAATACTATAAGTGTATGCGGAGGAACTAATAAAGAATATGCAGAAGACACTTCATATTTTATAAATGATTTAATAATCAGAAATGAAAATATATATAAAGTAGATGAGGATTTCACTGCTTCTAATTGGAATGAAGACAGAAGTAAATTAACTTTAATAAGCTTGGGAGGCGGAGGATTTGCCGAAGCTATAGATGTTTCATTCGATAATAGCAAAACTAATTTAGAATATATTTCAGGCTATAATTTCCCAAAGTTCAAAGCACAGATTCCAAATAATATTAATTTAGTGTTATCTAATATAATAACAAATGAAGAATATACAGCAAATATAACAAAACAAGAAGACGGAAGCTATATATTAAATACCTCTATAACTAATTTTTATCTGTCTGCATCACAAAAAGCTATAGTATTAGAAATAAAAAATATTGAAGGAGAAACAAATTCATTATTTATATTTAATACGATAAATATGTTTTGGCATGTTGTTTCTTCTGATGAATGGATTAATAATAATGGAGATGTAGTTATAGAAAATGTTAGCGAGCCTACCCAATTTGAATTTATAGGTTCAGCGTTAGCAATATCAAAAACAGATTTAAGTGATTTTGAACAAGGTATATATAATATTACATTAACTATAAAAAACAGACATTATCAGCCTATAGATACTTATTTTTTAGGAGTAGGAGACAATGAAAGGTTTACATTTTATTATATGTCATATTTAAATCTCCAAAACAATAATGGTTCAGTCAAATTAGCAGGTAATATAAAAATCAAAAATTCTTTTAAAACTGTTCGATATTATAGTTTTTTAAAACCTTATTTAGAAAATTATTTTAATTTAAGTACAAATAATACATTTATCAATACTACTCAAATCACATCAAATACAGGAAAAGCAGTAAAATATTATTTTAAGCAAAATGCTGACTATGAGAATGCTGCAGATTTAGTCATAGCATATCAGGACGGCAGTACAATAAGGATAGGTGATATATTCACATTAAATCTCATACCAGATAAAAACAGAGAAGTAAATCCTCTTTTATATCCTGTTTCTAATGTACAGCAATTAGGAGAGGCATTAAATGAAAAAGCAGACAATATTTCTGACAGATTAAATATCATAGCAGATGAACAAGAACATTTTACAGGAAGATATTTTGTTAACTCTGACGGCGGAAGAAAGCCTATTTATTATATGGCAGGAGAGCCTAATGCTAAAAACTATACTATACCTAATATTAAAGGTGAGGACATAGAACAATTTATCCATTCTGATATAAATTTTAAACGAAATATAAAAGATTTTGATGCATCAGGGATCCCTATATATGCGGCATATCTAACAGACATAGGTCTTACATATCATGGACATTATATAAGAAGGATCCCAGCAAAAAACACAGTAGCTATCTATTCTAAAACTACAGCAAATGAAGGTCCAACTGGCATAGTTGTTTATGATAATTTTATAACATCTTATTATTTTGAATATATAAGAACTTCTGACAGCTGGGAATATTAATTTTAAGCAATATAAAAAGAGGTAATATATGAATTTAGTTAATAATAAAAAAGAATATGTTTTAGTAGATGAAAATAATATCATTATAGAAATGATAAAAATTGATGATAAAGAAAGAATTAAATCTTTATCCATATATAAAGAGGGCTATCAAATATTAGATAAAAAAGATTATATGTTTAAAGGACTTAATTTAAACCGTGTAGCTGAGAATAAAGTTCTTTCAAATAAAGAAGCTATAAAAAAAGGCTTAATCAAATTAAAAGAAAATGAAGTATTAATTAATGACAGTATTCAGCTTATTGAAGCCTCACAAAAGATAGCTAATGATGAAATAGTAGAAAAAGATAAAAGTCAGGAAAGATTTTTAAACGGGTGGATAAGGAGGGCGAAAGCGGTTTAATGGATTGGACTGTATTTGTAATTTGCTTTACATCTGTAATTGTATTACTTTTTATTTATTTAATAGTTAAGGAAAATAAAAACAGACAAAATGAATATAAAGAGCATACTGACGGTATGATGTTAGATTTCTTTAATACTTATTTTGAAAATCATATTAATGATATGACAGAAGAAGAAAAAGAGTTATTTAGTAAAATTAAAGATGAGAAACTCAAAATTAAAGAAAAATATAAAAAAGTAAATGAATAATGCCTATATATATATAGGAGGCTTAAAATGTTAAAAATACTCATTCAAAGAGAAAAAGAATATAAAAATATCAAAAAAAATAAAGACAGTAAAGCTGAAAACTCTACAGTAGGTACTCTGACAATATTTGATGAGAAAGGAGAGAGTATATTTAAATGCTTTACTTTAGAAAACGGCGGAGAAAGTACATCTCAAAGCGGTTTAGACAGAAGAATATTAGCTGATGAGTATTATTTAAGATGGACTTCTTCAAGAACAAATAGTGCTTTAACTAAACATTATTCTTATTGGAATAAAAACAGACATCTAAAAAAAATAACAGATGGAACAAAAGGAAATAATATAGCCGTATGGGTTATGTCTGAAGAAATAAAAAATCATAACAAGAGAAGAATATTAATACATATTGGAAACTATCCGCAGGATACTGAGGGCTGTATTTTATGCGGATACACTAATAAAAATAACGGCAAAATAGAAAATAGCACCAAATGTATTAATGATTTATTTTTAATATTTGATAAATACGGCATAGAGAATTTTAAATTAATTATTAATGAATGCGAAGAGGCATAGGAGTAAATAATGGCTGTTAATCAAAGAATATATTCTTTTAATGAAAATAAAGATTTAAATAAAATGAAGCAAAAAAGAGGAAATGAAATTATGAATAATGAAGAACATGATTTATTAATCACAACAGCACAAAAAATAGGCATTAACAAAGACGGTATTAGAACAGGCAACGGACTTATAACTGAAGTTTCAGAACTAAAAGATAAAGTTAATAAAAATAATATAAATATAAAAATATTAAATGATAAATCTGATAGTATTAAAAGCGATGCAGATGTAATGAAAGCAGATATAAAAGAGATAAGGGATTTATTAAAACAAGGCGGACAGAATACTTCTAAAACTCCGTTTTATATGGATAAAGTAAGAATAACAGTTATAATAGCGGTGATTTTGGAAGGCTTGGCTTTAATAGTTAATTTTTTTAAGGATATGTAAATATGACATTTGCCCTAATACCTACTATGATATTTTTGCTTGTACCTGTATTCTTTTTATTATTTTTGATTGCTGTATTATTAGATGATGAGGATGATTAAAATATGAGTTTTGTAGACAAACATCATGCTAATAAAAAATTAAGTATTTGGACTTCAATAATAACTTTTTTAATCGGTTCTGTATGGACTGTAAGGCTTATTATAATTGATAAAATACCTTCCAAAGAAGAGGCTATAGCGATTATAATTTTACTGCTAGGGCTTAATAGTGTGAGTATAGGAAGCGACTTGAGAGGATTTATACAATTAATAGTTAATAAAGATGATAAAAAAGATTATAAAGATAATACAAAGGAAAATACAAATAATGACAATTGATAAATGTATTAATTTTTTAGACAGCAAATTAAAAAATAATCAAAACCTTGAAGAAGTAAAATATTATAATCAAATAAAAGAATACTTGCAGACTATGAAAGAGTTTACGCCTATATATACTGATGATAAGGGCTTTGAGGAAATGATTAAAGAGGCTAATAAAAAAGAGGGTTTATGTCAATAGCAATTACTTTTATATTAAACTTAATTAAAAATAAATTATTTGAGTTTGTGAAGTCTAAATATTTTTTAGTGTTTATACTTTTATCTGTAATAGCAATAATTATTATTTCTATCAGCTTACAATTAAAAAGCAAATATAAAAAAATTAAAGAGCTGAAATATGAAATAAAAACTCTAAAAGAAACTAATGCATTACTTATAAAAGATAATATCTTTAAGCAGAGGCAATTATATATATTAGAAGTTTTTACAAATAGTGATAATTATATAAAAAAAATAGATGATAGAAAATTAGACAAAAGCAGTATAGATGCAGTAAATGCTGTCATTAATGACTATTATAAAACTTTACAATTGAAATAATATAGGAATAATCAAAATATGAAATATTTAATTTTATTATTATATGCTGTATTTATAATGGGCTGCTCTTCAGTCAAATATATAACTATGCCTTTATCAAAACCGCCTGAAATTTATAAGCCTAGTATAGTAAATACAGAAAAAGAACTTATAAAAGAATATAAAAAATCTGTTATAAAAATAGCAGAATGGCAGAATTGGTATAATATTCAAGTAAATACTAATTATTTTTAGTTTATACCAGTAATAATTTTTTTAATATAAGTAAAAATTATAATTGAAATATTTAATAATTATTATAATATAGTATTCATTTATAAATATAATTAAGGACTGATTTGATGAAGAGAATAATTGTAACAGGCGGAGCTGGTTTTTTGGGTTCTCATTTATGCGAAAGATTATTAAATGAAGGAAATTATGTAATATCTATTGATAATTTTTTTACAGGAAGCAAAGAAAATATTAAGCATTTATTTGATAATAAAAATTTTGAAAGTATAAGATATGATATCACAGAGCCTATACATATAGAATGCGATGAGATTTATAATTTTGCATGTCCTGCTTCTCCTATACATTATCAGAGAAATCCTATTCATACTTTTAAAACAAGCGTTTTAGGGATACTTAATATGCTTAATTTAGCAAGAGAATGTAAAGCAAGAATACTGCAGGCTTCAACAAGCGAAGTTTACGGAGATCCTTTAGAACATCCTCAAAAAGAAAGCTACTGGGGGCATGTTAACCCTAATGGTATAAGGAGCTGCTATGATGAGGGCAAAAGAGGTGCTGAAACTTTAATGATGGATTATTATAGAGAATATAATACAGATATAAAAATTATAAGAATATTCAATACTTACGGACCTAGAATGAATGAAAATGACGGAAGAGTTGTTTCAAATTTCATTATACAGGCAATTAAAAATATGCCTATAACAGTTTACGGAGACGGAAGTCAGACTAGAAGTTTCTGCTACTGTGATGATTTGATTGACGGAGCTGTAAAAATGATGAATAACGACAATTTTATAGGACCTGTTAATTTAGGAAATACTTATGAAATGACTGTTTTAGAATTTGCAAAAAAAATTATAGATATGACAAACTCAAAATCTCAGATCATATTTAAGAATCTGCCTAAAGATGATCCTATAAAAAGACAGCCTGATATAACTTTAGCTAAAGAAAAACTTAATTGGAATCCTAATTATAAATTAGAAGAAGGTTTGAAAAAAACTATAGAATATTTTAATAATTATATAAATAAAATTTAAAGTATTAGTTATAAATTTGATTTTTTTTTCTTTCATGCTAAAATATAAAGTAAACATAACATTTATAGGATTTTTATAGTATGAAAGAACTGCCAAATTTAATTACATTAATAAACTCTATAAAAAGTGAAATCTGCTACTCTTATATAAATAGAATAGTTGCTATAGATAAGCAATATAAAGAAATGGAAGATATAGAGGGGCAAAAAATAATAGATGTTCTAAGATACGGCGGATATATGCATTTTCAATTTTCACAAGATGCTATGCTTGTAGATTTAGGACCTAACGGCTCTTTTGTATTAACTGAAGATGATACATATCAAAATAGTATTTTGAAATTAGAAACGGATCATGGCAATTTTTTTGTAGTTGAAGACGGAAAAAATAATGATGAAATAACTAAAATTATACCTATATGGAAAGATTCTACAACAATGCCTAAGATAGGCTATGACCCTCTCACCAAACAGTTTAATTATAATTTATTCTGCCAATTGCTTGCTGATAATGATACTACAGTAGAAAAATTAATAAAGAACCCTTTAATATTAAGCGGTATAGGAAATGTATACGGAGATATGATATTAAAGAAAGCATCTATTACTAAAAAAACAAAAACATCGGATATAAATAAAACAAAAGCAAGAGAAATATTTGACGCTATTAAGCAGGTTTTAAGAGAAGCTTCAGGAAATACTGAAGAAGAAGATTCTGAATCTCCTGAAGAATAATAACAAAGTAATAATAAAATGATAATTATAATAAAAAAACAATAAATCCGATTATAAAACCAAATCTATTGTTTTTTATTTAGTATTTATCAATTATAAAAGTTTATATATTAATTAATAAAATAATTCAGGTTCAGCCCTTCTTTGGAATTCTTCTTCAAGATCATGCTGATGATATAAAAATCCATCATCATCATAATATCTGCAATGTTCAGGACATTTCTTAATACAAGCACCGCATTTTATACATTTTCCTACATATTTAGTAATATCATCAAAATCAATAGAAGCTAAAGGACATACATTAGCACAAGTTTTGCAGTTAGTACATTTTGAAGTATCCACTTTAGGCTTTACTTTTAATATATCTATAGCATGTTCATTTTTATCTTTAGGCATATAATAAGGACGAATAGGATCATTTCCTCTTACTTTAATAGGCTCATCAGGTATACTGCCCATATTTTTTATTTTTTCTGCTACTTTATCTGCAAATTCATAAGCAATAGCCATATCCTTATCATCAGGTCTTCCTGCTCCAAGCACATAAGAAAAAGCATGCTCCCCTATAAATCCAGCTCCTGCTATAGTATAAAAACCATTCTCCTGCATAGTATTTCTAAGTTCTATTAAAGAATCATCAAAATTTCTATTTCCGTACAAAACTATAGGTACTGCCATAGCTCCATTAGCTTTAATATTATTCTTATAATAAGGAAGCATTACATTCGGTATTCTTCCTGCATAAGTAGGAGTTCCGCATATTACCAAATCATTTTCTTTAAACTCTAATATTCCTTCTCTTTTTTTTGGTAATGAAAAGTTATATTTTTCAAAAGGCACTTCTAATTTTTTTGCTATGCTCTCTCCTATAAAAGAAACTATTTTTTGCGTTGTACCTGTGGCGCTATAATAAATTGAATAAACTTTATTAACTTTCATAATTATACTCCATTAAAAGCTATATAAAAACCATACATTTAAACTACTATATAAATTTATTTTGATATGTCAAGTATTTCATCATTATTTTTATATTTAAATTGTTCTATACATTTTATTTCATTAGAACCTGTTTTAATAATTATACTCTGCAATTAATAAAATAAATAATAGTAAGAAACTTTTTAAAATTATTTTTCATTATTTTATACTTTTTTATTCAGCATATATTCCTCCTATAAATATGATTAATTAATTTACATAATAAAATGCTATAATTTATTAAGTAATTAAAGTATTTTATTGAGTGAATTTTATTTATAAAAATATAAATCTGAATTTATTATAAAAAATCAAATAAAATATAGTTTATCTATTGACATTTTTTTATTTTATTATATGATATTTAAATCAGTTTTAGCGGGGCCAGTAGCTCAGTCGGTTAGAGCGGATGACTCATAATCATTAGGTCCGGGGTTCAAGTCCCTGCTGGCCCAATACCCATAAAAATTATACTTATATAGTATAATTTTTTTTATTATCTCCTTTAATTTAAGGCTGGCTGTTAATGGGAAATATTAAAAGGCACTTATATGTATCTTTAATATGGACATTAATCTTATATCTAAACTTACAGGTTTGAGTATTAAAGAAATAGAAAAGTTATAAGTAAATAGTTTTTTATATAAAAAATAAAAACTATAATAAAAAACTTGTGAGTGCCTGAC
>NZ_CAJTQJ010000015.1:0-18575 GCF_910578695.1 uncultured Brachyspira sp. | reverse complement strand
AATAGTTTTTTATATAAAAAATAAAAACTATAATAAAAAACTTGTGAGTGCCTGATATTCGCTAAATGGCAGGAGATAATGCTGATATCGGTACAAGTTTTTATATATATGAATATAAATAAAAAGCAGCTATAGGACCTAAAAAAATTGCGATATAAATTAAAGTGATATAAGGCTGATAATCTATATAAAATTGTTTAAAACTAAGACTCCAAGGATGTTTTATTAATACCCAGCCGAAAACATCAAATATTATACAAATACCTGACCAAATTGCCCCTGTAATTAAAGCATCATTAATAGTCGGAGAATTAAGACTTCTCATATATATAAGTGCGAATATAGTAAATACAATAATATTATAAACTGCATGATAAGGCTTTGTCTTTTCATAACCCTCGCCCATACTGTTTTTATCCATAGGCTTCATTTTAAGAACATATATATTAAATATAGTATGCAGTATGCCAATCAAAGTAACAATAATGTAGCCTATCCAAAAACATAACATAGATATATTAAAATTACGCATTATTTAAATATTACTCCTATTTCTGATTTGTTTTCAGCCACTTTTCATTTATTTTTATTACTTCCATAACAGCATTTTCGCTAGGACTTCCAAGCATAGTTTTATTCAAAACCTGAGCCTCTGGAGTTATATAAGAATAAATATCATCTTCAAAAAGTTCAGATTTATTTTTGTATTCTTCTATTGAAAGTGTAGAAAGATTTTTATTATTATTTATAGAATATACTACAAGATGTCCTGAAACATTATGTGCATCTCTAAAAGCCATACCCTTTCTTACAAGATAATCAGCCACTTCAGTAGCATTCAAAAAACCTTCATTAACAGAATTAAGCATATTTTCTTTATTAACTTTCATAGTTTTTAATACATTAGGAAGTATAGATAAACAATTCTTTACATTCTCTAAAGAATCAAATATACCTTCTTTATCTTCCTGCATATCTTTATTGTATGCTAAAGGCAAGGATTTCATCACTGTTAATATAGAAAATAAATTGCCGTAAACTCTTCCTGTCTTTCCTCTAATAAGCTCAAGTATATCAGGATTCTTTTTCTGAGGCATAAGGCTTGAACCTGTTGTAAACTCATCATCAAACTCTAAAAATTTAAACTCAGAAGTAGAATATAATATTAATTCTTCAGAAAAACGGCTTAAATGCATCATTATTATTGCTAAAGCAGATTCAGTTTCAATAACAAAATCTCTGTCAGATACAGCATCTAAAGAGTTCAGCATAACATTTTTGAAGTTCAAAGTTTCAGCAGTTTTTTTATTGTCTATATTGTATGTAGAACAAGCTAAAGCTCCTGCACCTAAAGGCATTATATCTATCCTTTTATAAGCATCGCTTAATCTGTCAAAATCCCTTTTAAGCATTTCTACATAAGCACCCAAATAATGTGCAAATGTAATAACCTGTGCCCTTTGAAGATGAGTATATCCGCTCATATAGGTTTTGGTATGCTCTTTTTGAATATCTATCAGCACAGAAATTAAATCTAAAATTAAAGATCTAATATTTTCTGTTTTGCTTTTTAAATACATTCTAATATCAAGTGCCACCTGATCATTGCGGCTTCTTCCTGTATGTACCTTTTTTCCTGTTTCTCCTATTCTGTCAATAAGCAGTCTTTCAATTTGAGTATGTATATCCTCTAATTCAAAATCAAATTGAATTTTATTATTTTCAATATCATCTAAAATTTGTTTTAAACCGTTTATTATTGTTTCGCTTTCATCAGCAGAAATAATCGAACATTCGCCAAGCATTTTAGCATGGGCTATGCTTCCTAAAATATCCTCTCTATACATTCTGCAGTCGAAAGATAATGATGAATTGAAATCATTCGCTTCTTTATTAAGTTCTTTAGAAAATCGTCCGCCCCATAATTTTTCTTTCATAATTGCTAATTATTTAACTCCTGCTAATTATTTAACTCCGTTCTTTTTAGCCTGCTCTTTCATTAATGCATTGACTTTCAAAGGAAGTCCGTAAAGAGTAATGAATCCTTGAGCATCATTGTGATTATATAATTCGCCTGTGGTAAAGCTTGCCAAACTTTCATTATAAAGAGAGTACGGTGAAGATGAACCTGCAGGTATAATATTTCCTTTATATAATTTTAATTTTACCTTTCCTGTTACAGTTTCCTGAGTACTGTCAATGAATGCACATAAAGCCTCTCTTAAAGGTGTAAACCATTTTCCGCTATATACTAAATCAGTTAATTTATTTGAAACTACCTGCTTGAAATATAATGTTTCTCTATCCAAGCATAAATGTTCTATCTCGCTATGTGCTGCATAAAGAATAGTTCCGCCCGGAGTTTCATATACACCGCGGCATTTAATTCCTACTACTCTATTCTCTAATAAATCAACTATACCTACAGCATGCTTTCCGCCTATTTTATTTAAATATTTAACCAAGTCAGAAGGAGATAAAGTTTTTCCATCAACTTTAATAGGTATTCCTTTTTCAAATTCTATTTCTACAAATTCTCCCTCATTAGGTGCATTCTCTATAGTATTTGATAATTTAAGAAGCCTTTCATAATTAGGCATATTAAGAGGATCTTCAAGTTCTAATCCCTCATGTGATAAATGCCAAAGGTTCTTATCTCTTGAATAAGAATCATCTTTTTTCATAGGAACTTCTATATTTCTATCTTCCAAATATTTTATTTCTTCCTCTCTTGAAGATATATCCCATTCTCTCCAAGGAGCAATGATTTCAAAGTTAGGAGCTAATGCTTTAACTGTTAATTCAAATCTTACCTGATCATTGCCTTTTCCTGTAGCTCCGTGTGCTATGGCAGATGCACCTTCCTCTAAAGCAACTTCAACAAGTTTTTTTGCTATCAATGGGCGGGCTGCAGAAGTACCAAGCAGATATTTTCCTTCATATACAGCCTCAGCCTTTACTATAGGATAAATATAATCTGTAACGAACTCATCTTCGCATTTAACTAATCTGTATTTTACAGCACCTGTTTTTAAAGCTTTTTCCTCTAAACCGTCAGTTTCTGTACCTTGCCCCACATCCACGCAAACAGCAATTACATCATAATCATAATTCTCTTTAAGCCATGGTATAATAACTGTAGTGTCTAATCCGCCTGAATAGGCTAATACTAACTTTTTTTTCATAATAAGTTCCTTATAAATTTTTTATGTATTAAATATTTTTATCAATTCATTAAATAATCAATGCTATAAGCATTTATAAAAATTATATAACAATATTAAAAAATAAATGATTATTATAATAGTCAGCAATTTTTTATAATATTTATTTTATTAAAAATTATATTATTTATTGTATTTATATTTTATTCTTTTATTATACTGCTCATTATAGCCATTTGTGCATGCATTCTATTTTCTGCCTCTGTATAAATATATTCAGCATTCATATTAAATACTTCTTCGCTTATCTCTTCTCCTTTATGAGCAGGAAGGCAATGAAGTGCTATAGCTCCTTTATTAGTAAGAGAAAATAATTCTTTTGTAAGAGTAAAGCCTTTAAATATATTAAGCCTTTCTTTTTTTTCGCTTTCCTGTCCCATAGAAGCCCATACATCAGTATATACTATATCAGAACCGCTTACAGCTTCTTTAACATCATTTGTAATTTCTACAATGCAGCCTTTGTCTTTTGCTGTATTTTTGGCAATTTCTATAGTTTTTGCATCAGGTTCATAGCCTTTAGGAACTCCTACTTTAATATTAAGTCCTAAAGAAGTACAGCCTGTCAAAAGACTATTGCATACATTATTGCCATCGCCTATATATGATAATGTTAATCCTTTTAATTTACCGAAATGCTCTTTTATGGTAAATAAATCCGCCATAACCTGACAAGGATGCGAAAGATCTGTCAATGCATTTATAACAGGCACTTTAGAATACTTAGCAAAATCTTCAACATCGCTATGGGCAAAAGTTCTTATCATAATCAAATCACAGTATCTTGAAATAACATTAGCACTGTCTTCTATACTTTCTCTATGCCCAAGTATAATTTCATCTTGTTTTAATACAAAAGCATCTCCGCCTAATTTTTTCATTCCTATTTCAAAACTTAAACGAGTTCTCAAACTAGGCTTTGAAAAATACATCACCATAGTTCTATTTTTCATTATATCAATTTCTTCTTTATTTTTTACTTTTGATTTTAATTCAAATGTATAATCTATTAATGCAGATAATTCTTCGCTTGTAAAATCCTCTAAATTAATAAAATCTCTTCCTGATAAATTGACTTTTTTCATAATTTTTTCCTGTTTAAGTTTTTTAATAATTATTTTGGATAATACTATATATCGTTTTTTTATTATTGCAATATTTTATTTAATAATTTTTAAAAATTAAAAAAACGTATAACATAAAATATTATGCCATACGTTTAATTAAGATATAAATATTCTATATTAAACTTGCTTATTTACTAGCACTGATAATTTTCTATTAACAACATGCTCTTTGCCTTTATTATTGTATCCTACTTTTTTGCTTTCATTCAAAACTTCTTTCATATTTGCAAATAAATCCAAAGCCTCATCAAAAAGTTTAGGGGCTAATTTATTAAGATGCTTCAATCTAGCCATTAAAGTAATTAATTCAAGACGAAGTGCTGATATTCTAGCAGTTTTATTCAGAGGTATTCTCCTTATAATATCAGATAATGAAGCTGTTTCTGATAGATGAGGAAATTTATTTAATATTATCAAATCAATAATATTTTCTCTCATTTTTCTAAGCTCATTAGCCTCTGTCATTTTTTCATTTTGATGATCACAGTATAGATGTATATCCTGCAGTCTTGTATTGATTATAGAATTAACCTTTTTTTCTTCATCTTCTAATATTATTTTGTATACTTCTATCTCTTTAGTGAGAAGTATCTCGATTTTTGTAAGCTCTTCATATAAGTTAAACATAAATACCACCTTTAAGTTAATAGTTAACCCTGCAGTATAGTTATCGGCAGTTATTATGATTACTTAACATAATTTTTTAATATTTATATTAATTTTCTATATCTATAGATTTTACAGCTTCTATACAAAAATCTCTATATTTGTCATCTGAATAAGTAAACCAAGAAAGAAGTGCTAATTTTTTGGCTGCAAAAGCGGCTGTTATTATATGATCATTATCATCTAATTCTTTTTCATATACAATGCTTTCTATACTGCTGTTTTTTGATTTAATATCAATCTGTACGCCTTTATCTTCTTCTGCAATATCCATCTGTTTTAATACATATTCCATTATTACATCAGTTTCTTCATTTGCAAAAGAATAAACCTGCATAGCTATATATATATTTATATCTTTAAACTCTATCAAAGATTTATCATTTTTAAATACATTCATACGCATAGGAAGAACAATAGTAAATCCTGCAGCTATAGAATATCTTGCATTCTCCAATCTAAAGCCAATTTCCATATTAGGCTGATGAGAGTTTTTTTTACTTTCTATAAACTTAGCTAAATTTACATCATCTAAATAATGCGAAATATCAACGAGTATATTCCAAGGATAGCGAAGATTAGAATCTTTTTTGTATGCCTCCTGAAAAGAATACATAATTTTTTTATACATAGTCTTTTCTTTATTATCAATAGCTTCTCTGAAAGGAAAATAAAGCCAAATCATACTGATAAAGCTTTTAAACCAAAATTTGGCATTCATCTCTTCAGTATCCCAAAGAAAGAAATCCGCAGCCATTATAAATCTTGACTCTTCATCAGCATCTAAAAAATCAGTAAACCAATTTTTACCCCAATATCCTAATGATGATAATGCAAAATACTCTTTTTCTATTATAGGATAATCATAAGGCATAGATATCATAAAATTGCTGAAACCATTTTCATGATGAGTAATAAGCATTTTTGAATAATCAGCTAATGAACTTATAAAAAATTTCTTTAACTGTTCAAAATCTCTGCTTTTAAAATATCCGCTTGGGTCTTTATGAACAGGATCTTCTTTAAACTCTATATCAAGCCTTCTTGCTATTCTGTCCAAAACGCCTACTATAAACTTATGATATCCTGCTCCGAAACTTCCTGTACTTATTGTTATAAACAGCGTATCAGTTTTAAACTCAAAGTATATAGGGTCGGCAGAAGGGTGAAAAGAATATATAAGAGTGCTTCCGTCTTCTATTATAGAAAATTCCGATATCATTACAAGAGGGTTAATATTTACTTCATTTAGAGAAGAAACTATTGCTTTAAATAATCTGTCTTGGCTAGGAATAACCCTTCTATTGTCAAATACTGCTGAAAGCAAAAACTCTATATTCATTTTTATAAAAATTCTACTTATATAATATTTATTCTTATATAGAATAATAACATTTTTTATTATTTTAGCAATATATATATTTGATAAAGTTTTACAAAATATAAAATTTAACAATCTTTAACTGATTAATTGCTTGACTTTTTTTTTATGATATGCTAATATTAATCATCATTTCAAATGAAAGGGCGATTAGCTCAGCTGGGAGAGCGGGTGCCTTACAAGCACTAGGTCGGCGGTTCGAGCCCGTCATCGCCCAATTCATAATTTAAAGCTTTATATTTTTAATGAAACTTCCTAATTAATTATATTTTTTTAACGATAATGCAATTGTATTTAATATTGAAATATGCTAATATTATGTTAACAAATATTTTTTAAATAATAATAATAAAAGAGTAATAATAAATAATAATATATGACTATTTTAGTAATAATAATTATATTAATTGTGCTTGCACTCATAAGCTTCATCATAAAAGCAGGTTCTAAATATAAAGTATTTGCCATAGCTTTAATGACTGTAATAGTTTCTTCTATATCAGCTATAGGAATAATATATATGAACAACACTTCAGATATAATGGCTAATATAGATAGAAAAACAATGATGATTGAAAAAGAAAAAAAAAGAGTAAGAAAAGATTTCATTATAAGACCTGGTGCATTAGAGATTATATCTTTGCATTTAGCATACTCTAATAGAATATCTCCTCCTATTATAAAAAATAGAGAATTAGGATTTTATTTAGATGAAATATGGTTTAATTGGGCTAATGGAAAATTACTTACAGATGAGGATATGACTAATCAGGATAAGCATATACCTTTTGGATTTTATTCTTATTCTGTTAATGGGCTTCCTAAAGTAGAGGAGGAAACTTCTGAAAGAACTCAGGAGCTTCAGGAATATTATAAAAAAAGAGTTAATAATACTAAATATATAAATAATAAATTCTTAAATACCTTATATGACGGCAATAATGAAAAAACTATACTGAAGCATATAGGAACAAAAAGTATATTAGGCTATAAGGTGAGGGTTCATGATTATGTATATGAACCTCTTTCAAATGTAAGTGTTGAAGTGAGGCTTATAGCTCAGACTAATAAAGAAGTAGAAAACTTTTTGGATTCATTAAAAATAGTAAGCGGGTATGTTTGGAAAATTATATCAAAAAGCTCAAGTATAAGCTATCATAGTTATGGAGTGGCATTTGATACTTTGCCTAAAAAAAATTACGGAAAGCAGATATATTGGGCTTGGACTAGAGTTAATAATAAAGCTTGGTATGCTGTGCCTTATGATAAAAGATGGCATCCGCCTAAAGAGGTTGTGAAGGTATTTGAAAAGTACGGATTTATATGGGGCGGAAAATGGCATAATTATGATACTATACATTTTGAATATAGACCTGAACTGATAATTTATAATAAATTAAAAGATGATGAAGATAAAGCTTATGAACTTGTAGAAAAATACGGTATATTTTAAAAAACAATATATTTTAGAGAAAATAATGAATAATATTATATTCAATAAGAATATTAGTCTTTTAAAGAAAAATAAATATAATTTTAGAGCTGTAAAAAAATTAATGCATTACAGTTCTGATAATAAATATAAATTAAAGCAGACTAAAAATAATATGTTTGCTGTTTTATACAATGATAAGCCATTAACTTCGATATATAATCCTATTGAAGAAGCTAAAAGATTAATACAGCAGTTTATAAAAGATAATAATGAGCATATAGGAATATTTTTATCAATTGCATCATTCTTTCATATAGAGTATTTCTTATCATTAAATGAAAATAATAAAGCTGTAATAATAGAGAAAGATATAGAAATAGTTAAGCTTATTTTTGAAAATTTTAATACAGATAAAGAAAATATATTTGAAAAAATTATCATAATTTTAGATGAAGATATAAAAACTATATTGGATTTCTTTAATTTTTATATGAATGATAATGATGCCAAAAAAATAATTTATATAAGACATATAAGAGCTTCAAATATAAACGATAAATCAAGCAGATATTATGATGAAATTAATATATATCTTGCAAATAGCATAAGAGAAAAGCTAATGTCTTTAACTTCAAATTATTATTTTGCTCCTATATGGGCTAGAAATATATTATATAATATGCATTTCAATATAGGCTATTCAATAAAAACTTTTCATAATATATTAAAAAAAGAAATTCCTGTTCTTCTTGTATCGGCAGGAGCTTCGGCAGATAAATATATAGAAAAAATAAAAGAATTATCGAAAACTCATTTTATAATAGTACTTTCTCACGCTTTTAATACTTTGATAAAAAATAATATAAAGCCTAATGCTGTTGTAACTACTGACGGCGGATTTTATTCTTCAATACATTTAAAAGAACTTATAAAAAAAGAAAATAATGATATAAATATTTTTACTTCTCATACTGCCTATCCTTTTCCTCTTACGCATATAGAAAATGAAAGAATATTTTATTTTTCTCATGATGAAAGTTTTGAAAATATATTATATCCCATAGATGATAATGATAATGATAATAATAATGATAGTAATAATAATAATATACTTTTTTATATGGAAGGAAGCGTTATAATGCCTGCATTAAGAATAGCATATATGTTAAATCCTAAATATATACTTCTTGCAGGATGCGATTTTTGCCATCTTGATGATAAAACTCATTCCAAATACTCAAATGCATCTTTTTATGATTTCATAAACAGTAATAAATTAAAAACTTTTGAATCTGCCAAATATAAAAGACTTAATGATATACAAAAAATAAAATGCTATGATAATATATATAGAAATACCTCTTCATCTCTTTTAAGCTATAAAAATCATTTTGAAGATATTATACAGGAAATTTCAAATATGACTGATATATTTAATTTAACTAAAGAATCGGCAGAAATAAAAAATGTAAAGCAGTATGATAATAATATTATATTTGAAAATATAGAGGATTTTAATATAAACAAACTAGTAAAAAAAAATATAAAAGAATATATTAATAAAGAACAGTTAATAGAAAAAATAAATAACTTTTTATATGATATTAATAATACAGAAAATATTAATGATTCTATAAAAAAATTAGCCTATATAATATCGCCATGGCATATTGAAAGACTGGAAAAATCTGCGATAAGCTATGAAGAGTTTAAAAGTTATATAAATAAATGGTATGATGATATAAAGCCCCTGCTTTCTAAATGATATTTTTACTATAATTATTTGCAAAAAGTCAAAGGAAATGATATAGTAAACATAATACAAATATCAGGAGAATATATAAATATGAAAAAAGTTTTATTTGTATTTATATCATTATTGATAATTTTCTTACAAGTATTTCCTGCAGCTGTAACTAAGCATTATAATAATTGGAAAGTAAGAACAATAACTTATAATAATACAGATACTAAAACTGTAACAATGACTATAAAAAATAATAATGATTTAGAAATATATATAGCATCAAGAAATAATCAGCTTAATATAAGCATAAATTGGTATAAAGAAAATATAGATGAAAACAGCCGTATAGAATATAGTTTTAATAATGATCCTTATAAATCCGTAGAGCCTTTTATGAGGTCTTCTTCAGATAAATTTGATATATTATATACAATATCCCCTGCTTTCGGAATCATTCAGGAAAAAGAGATTATATATTTCTTTCAAAAATTGGTAAATAGTAAAACTCTTTCAATAAAACCAAATAATTACGGACAGCAGTATAATATTGATATCACAGGTTTAAGAGAAGCTATTGAAAAAACAGATTTCTCTAAAACTTTATTTGAAAAATATAAGAATCAAATTTTAAGATAATATTAGTTAATCTAAAAACCCAATTCTTCATTTATAAATATAATATGTATTCTATTTTTTATATGGCATTTATTTACTATAATAGTATATGCACATAATCTTTTTTCTATATCGCATTTCTCTTCATCGCATATCATATCATTAATAGAACAGGGATTATCTAATTTGAATCTTATAGAATTTTCGCCTGCAGCAATATCCCTAACTCTTTTTAAAGCATCTTTTTCCGTACTGCATACTTTATTTCTTCCTACAATTAAAAATACCTTTTTAGGTCCGTAAATAGTGGCAGCTACCCTGTTTCCGCCTCCGTCTGTTGAAACAATATCTCCGTTTTTAGTTATAGCATTGGCAGAGCATAGATAAATATCTGAAGTAAATGCTTTTATTTCTGCTTCAGCCTTTAATTCTTTATTATTTCTATCTATAAAATTCTTATAATCTTTTAAATCTTCTAATATGCCCACTTGATTAACAGAAGTGCTTCCTCCAAAAGTTATAATATCATCTTCTTTTATAAGAGAAAGTACAAATTTTTTAGCCTCTTCTTTATTTGTAAAGCTGTCAAATGCAAAGCCTTTTTTAGTAAATTTTTCTTTCAAAACCAAAGATAAATTTTGAAAATACTCTTCCTGAACTGTCATAAAAATACTCCGTTTATTAATTTTTTTATTAAAATATTATAAATCAAAAAAAATCCTTTAAAAACCTGCCAACCCCATTTTCATCATTTGATAAAGCAGTATAATCAGCTATTTTTTTTAAACTCTTCTTCAGAATTACCCATAACCTGAATATTCAATCATCTTTGCATCATTAAAATTATCGCCAAATGACATAATATTTGATATATCTATGTCCTTATTTTCACAAATCCATTTTAAAGTATTATACTTTATAAGAACTATATATCAAGTGATTTTTATAATTTAATAAAAACTTAGTCAGATGATAATGACAATACTAATAATCAGATGAATACAAAATCTCAAAGAATTACAGATTTTGAAAACGGTAAATTTTTTATTAACAGTGAATTTTTTTTATTTCATTAAAATTTAAAATCCTATTGAAAAATTATATTTCGATTATAAACCATGCAGAAATAAAAAATTTAAATAAATTTAGGGTGGGAATCTATATTTTTATATTAGGCAATAAAGAAAAAATAAGTTCAGATTTTGATTTTGTATTAATAAATATAAAAAAGGGACAGTATTATAATGAAAGTTATAAAAATAACGGCTCTTAATATTTAATTAAAAGCCGTTTTTATTTATATTCTATTTATTAGTATTAACTAATTATAGAACAGGACTTTCATGCATAGCTTTTAAGCGAATCCATCTTCTATCAACTTCTTTTTGGAAGCCTTCAAGCAATTCTTTATGCTTAAGTATATGCTTAGTTTTACCCATCAATTTAAGCCATTCAGAAACAGGCTGTTTTTTGTCATCAGCTATCATAGTAGTAATAGTAGTAACACCGTGTTCAGACTCATATAATGGGAAGAAACAGCAGTCAACAGCAGCTTTAATAACATCTTTACCCATATCATCAGGAGATTTCCAGTTTAACGGACAAGCAATAAGAAGCTTAACAAAAGCAGTACCATGATTATGAGCATACCATTGAGCTTTAGCAGCTTTTTTAACTAAATCTAAAGGATAAGCCTCACAGCCTGTAGCAATATAAGGTATATGACATCCTGCAAATATTTGAGCAACATCTTTATGGTTAAACTGCTTACCAATTTCAGCTTTACCAACATTAGAAGTAGAAGTTCTATGTCCTATAGGAGTAGAGAATGATAATTGGTTTCCTGTATTCATATATCCTTCATTATCGTACTCTAATATAATCATTTTATGATTTCTAACAGCAGCACCTATAGAAGGTCCCATACCTATATCATGTCCGCCGTCTCCTGTAACCATTATGAAAGTAGGATCTTCAGGTCCCTGTATTTCTCCTCTTCTCTTTCTCTCATAATACATCTCTACAATACCTGAAAGAGTAGCAGCACCGTTTTGGAATAAGTTATGAACATAAGTAGTTCTGTAAGAGCTGTAAGGATATCCTGTAGTAACAACCATAGAACAGCCTGTATGTACCAAAAGAACAACTTCTCCTTCTATACCTTTCATAAAAGTATTTATTCCGGAGAAGATACCGCATCCGTTACAAGCACCATGACCTTGAGCATAACGGTAGGCTTTGCCTGTTAATTCTCTAAGAGGCGGAATTTTAACATCAAGTTTATGAGTCTGTTCATTCATAGTAACAGTGATTCCTGATTTTTGGCTTTCTAAAGTAAGAGGCTCGTGAATAGGCTTCATTTCAACGCCTGCATGTCCCATATATTGTTCTAAGTAATCATGTTTAGAAACAGAACCTGCATTAGCTAATTCCTTTAAGCCTAAATCAAATAATTCTTTAGCTTTATCAAGAGTAAATTCAGTACCGCCAAGACCATAAACTCTGCTTACAATAGAAGATTTATTATTAGGGTCATTTTTAAGAGCAGCTCTGATTTCAGTAGACATATTGCCGCCCATACCTGAATAAGTATCCTGTCTGTCTCCTACTACAACCACTTTAACATTGGCAAGTAATTTCTGTAATTCTTTTTCAGGGAAAGGACGAATCTGAGTAATAGCAAAAGCACCTATTTTAAGATTAGGATTAGCTTTTTTCATTTCGTCAACAGCTAAAGTACCTGTTTCATAAGCAGAACCGCAAAGCATTAAAGCTACTTCAGCTCCTTCCATATTATGAGTTTCTATAGGATAGTATTTTCTTCCTGAAAGAGAAGCAAACTCTTCAAATACTTCAGCAATAATAGCTCTGGAATCTTCTAAAGCCTGAGAAAGCTGCAATTTACTTCCTGTTAATTCATCTTCATTCATATAAGGACCTATTGTAACAGGGTTTTTTCCGGGCTCAATAGAAGTAACCTCTGCTTCATAAGTTCCTAAGAAGTCCTGAACATCTTTATCATTTTTGAAAAGGTGAATTTTTTTCTTTTGATGAGAAGTAAAGAAACCGTCAGAAGAAACTATGATAGGTAATTTAGCCTTCTCAGCAATTTTTAAAGCAAAGATATTAAAATCATAAACCATCTGAGTAGTATGAGCCATAATGATAATCCAGCCTGTATTAAGAGCCATCATTATATCAGACTGATCGCATTTAATATCTAAAGGACCTGAAACAGTTCTGTTTACAACATTTAATACCATAGGGAATCTAGTACCAGACTGTACAGGCAATTGCTCCATAGCATAAAGAAGACCATTAGCAGAAGTAGCATTAAATACTCTTCCTCCGGCTGTAGTAGCACCATAACATATACCGGCAGCACCGTGCTCTCCGTCTCCCGGAATCATGCATACTGTATGTCTTCCATTAGCTTTCATTTCGTCCAAATACTCAGCAATTTGAGTAGAAGGAGTGATTGGGTAATAACCCATAACGTGATAATTGATCTGAGCGGCTGCAATGGCTGCTAATTCATTACCACTTTCGAGTATGTTTTCTTGTTCAGCAAGATTATATTTGTTAGCCATTTATTCGCTCCTTATTATTTATAACGTCTGTATGTAAGTTCATCAACATTACATTCTGCTTCTATTTCTATTCTTAAAGCCTGTTCTTCTTTAGGGAACTTTTTAGGGGCATAAGGTCCTTTAGGGCAGGCTCTAACGCATTTTAAACATCCTTTACAATACTGATAATCAATACCCATCATATTCATAGCTGTTTTTCCAGCATCTTTTCTGTCCGGACCTCTTTCCCAAACAATACAGAAATCAGGACAAACAGTCTCGCATTGAGCACAGTCTATGCAGTTTTTAGGATTGAATACAGGAATGCTTCCTGTGCGTGTAACTTGTAAATCTTTTAAAGTGGAGTTTCCTGCTGCATTGATGTATCCGCCTGTTAATTGATTATTTTTACCGTATACAGGCTCAGGTTTTTTATAAGGTATATAAGGATATTTACCGTCTGCAGGGAAATCTTTAACTACTGAATCGCTTCCGCCTCTTCTAAAAGCTTCCACATTCGGTTCTACTAATTCAGGTTTTTTTCCAGAGAACTGCTTTCTGATTTGCTCTTCAAATTTAGCAGAATCTATAAAATCAAGCTGCTTAACCATAGCACCCATTATTATAGTATTAGCCGCCTGAGAAGGAAGTTTTAAATCATTAGCGATTTTAATAGCATCAACGCAAACTACTTTGCCGCCATGCAATTTAGCAAAATCTCTTGCTTCATCAGGTGTTTTATTAGTGTTGAAAATAACAATGGCGTCTTCTTTAACACCCATTAATGTCATAGGGTTTTTAAGAAGATTCATATGGAACACTGCCACAACATGCGGTTCTTCTACTGTAGAGTTTACTCTAACTTCTGAATCAGAAAATCTTACGAAAGATTTAACGGGCGAACCTTTCTTTTCTGAACCATAACTTGAGAATGCAGCACCATAGAAGCCCTGAGTTAAAACGCCTACTTCTGCAAGCATTTTACCAGCACTATTAGCACCCATTCCGCCTATACTTTCGAGACGAATCTCGAAAAAGCCTAAATCATTGACTTTTGGGAGTTTCACGATTATTTCTCCTTTATTTAATTAAAATGAGATTTTGAAAATAAAATCAAAATATACTAATTTTCAAAATTAATATACATCAATATTTTTATATTGTACTATAAATAAGATAAAAGTCAAATTAATTATAATTATTTTGCTATATTGCAATCATATTTTTACCGAAAATAAATTAATTAAAAATATATATTATACAAAAACATAAAAATAATTAAAAATTTGACATATAAAAATTAAATTATTATACTATAATATAAATATTAGGAGTTATTAATTACGATGTTAGGAGATTTACAATCATGAAAAAGAAATTGAACAGTATAAATATTCAAATTCCTGTAGTAGCAAATATTTTTATAGCAGTGCTTATTTTTGTTTCTATTTTCACACTTGTAAGAATGTCAAAAAGAGCGATAGATGAAGCTTCTTATGACGGATTTCTTACAACAATAAAAGGATATTGTACATTTTTTGAATCTTTAATTGAAAACCAATTAGTTTTATCTGATACTTATTCTTCTTTCACTTTTGTAATTAATTATATGGAAAATAGAGATCCTGAATCTGAAAATAATATGCTTGGAGTATTAAGACAGATGGGCTCAAAAAATCCTTATGCTAAAACTCTTTCATTAGTAGATCCTAGCGGAAGAATAATAAATAATTCAGAAAATGATGCTAAATATGTAGGCAAAAATGTATCGGATTTATTTCCGGACTTATGGAAAAAATATGATTCTGTAAAACAGCCTAGCTTATCAGATTCTATATACAAAAATGATGATGGAAAATGGATGACTGCCATAATTGCACCTATCAGATCAAGAGAGAATAATCAATATTTAGGCGGAATACTTGTTGTACTTGACTGGCAGAAAGTTATAGATGAAATATCTGAAACTGCAGGAGCGGTATTAACTCATTGGATTAGATTATGGGTATTTAATAAGGATACTTTACTTGTAATGCATAATGTACCAAGCGAAGTAGGAAAATTTGCACCTGTAGAAGTAAAAACAATAGTAAATAATAAAGAAGGCAGATTAGAGTTCCAAAATGACGGTATGACTAAAGTATGCTTATATACAGCAGTAAAAAATCAGCCTTGGCATGTAGCTTTTTCTATGCCTCTTAATTTTGTAGAAGAGAAAAGCAATAATATATTATATACAGGTATTATAATAAATGTTATAGGTATTATAATAAGTTCTATAATAGGCTATCTATATGTAAGACATTTAATCGGTCCTCTTAAAATACTTGTAGAAGAAGCTGAAGAGATGTCAAGAGGACAGTTTTTACTTAAAGAGTTTAAATTTAAGAAAAATGAAATAGGAGAAATAGCACATTCTTTTAAAAGTATGAGGAATGCATTATATAAAATTGTTTCCGAAGTTAATGATACTTCAGAAAAAATAAATACTGCTGTGCTTAATCTTGCACATGGCAGCGAAGACTTATCGGCTAGAACGGATTCTCAGGCTTCCAGCTTGGAGGAAACTGCTTCTGCTATAGAAGAGATGGCTTCTACTATAAAATCTTCCGCTTCAAATTCTGTAGAAGGCAATGAAATGATGATAGCTTCTAAAAGGGCTGTAGAAAACGGAGCTAATGTAATTGCTGAAACTACTAGAAATATAGAAGAAGTTTATGAAGCGAGCGAAAAAATAAAGAGCATTACAAAAACAATAGAAGATATAGCATTCCAAACTAATATACTTGCACTTAATGCTTCTGTAGAGGCTGCAAGAGCAGGAGATCAGGGAAGAGGCTTTGCAGTGGTAGCAAGCGAAGTTAGAAACTTAGCTCAGAACTCTCAGTCATCAGCTAAAGATATAACATTGCTCATAGAAAATATTTATGAAAAAATCAATAAATCAGCAGAAACCGCAAGAGAATCACAGGCTATATTTAATGATATACAATCAAAAATAGATGATACTGCAAGAATAATGCAGGAAATAAGCACTACATCTGTAGAACAGCAGACAGGAGTAGATCAGGTTAATATTGCAGTTCAGAGAATAGAGGGTATAACTCATCAAAATGCAGCTTTAGTTGATGAAACAGCAGGTTTTTCTAGAGAATTATTAGAACAGGCTCAGTATTTGAAGGAAATTATGACTTTCTTTAAAATGGAATAAAATTGACATTAAATATATTTATAGTATAATTAAGTTATGATTTTTATTAATAATACTATATTAACTGTTATTCAAAGCAAGCAAGCAAGCAAGCAAGCTAATAAATTTATCTATAAAAATATTAGGACATTAATTCTTATGGATTAGTGTCCTTTTTTGTTTTAAAATTTTATATAAATATATTGGAAACTTTTATGAAAAATACATATTTTCTAATTTTATTTACTATATTTGCAGCATTTAATATACTTAATGCTCAGGAAAAGTATACGAATGCAGTAATGCCTGCCCTTCCTAATGCATTTGATATGTTTATAGGAAGAGAGGGAAATAATGAACTTCCGCAATATATAGAACCTGATTATTTCAGAGATGATTATAAAAGAAAACTTCCAAATCTTAGTGATACAAATTTAAGTTTCTTTCAAAAATACCCAATAGAATTTCATTTAACTTCTACATTCTCATACGCTATACTTACAAATACATTCAATATGAGAGATACATTTGCAACTATCGGACAGACTTTTCATAATAATTATATACAGTTTACAGGCTTTATAACAGCTTACGGATATTTTGATACTCATGAACCAAATAAAGAATACAAATATATAGAAGGAAACGGAGGGCTTTATGACGGAGGAGTGCAGGCTGTATTTGTTGATAGAATATTAGTTTCGGCAAGAGGAAGAGCGGCATTTGATATTAATACTGCTACATTTATGCTTATGCCTCATTATTATGATACTGCATTAAATCCTGCTAATATTGATACGCCTGATTATTATATACCGCAAGTATTAAACGGTCCGGGCATAAGAGTTGGTTTTATAGGAAATCATTATGAAATAGCTTATTCTCAGGGAGATTTCAGACACAGCATACCTAAAGCACTTTTATTAAGATTTAATATACCTAATATTGAGTTTAGATTCTTATATGAACACGAGAATAGATCTGAACCTCAAAATTATCATATAACTTTATTTGAATCATTAGTTCAGGCATCTGCTGTATTCAGATTTCCATTTATGAATGAAACTATTTGGATTAATGCTATTGCTGAATATACTTGGAGGGAAAATGATGCCCATTATATAAGATTAGAGCAGGGTTTTGAATGGTATATGCTTAATATTGCTTTAAGAGAGATGGTGCATATAAAAGATAAAAATGCTAAATTATATTTAGAATATGCTGTATTCGGCAAATTTAAAGCAGGTCCTGCTGAATTTAATATAGGTTTTCAAGGTGCTACCGACGGAAGATACTATATTGCAGGAAGTGTTAAATTATAATAGCTTGTTATATTTTTTTTATATTATATAATTAAAATATATATTATAATTTATGAGGTTTATAGAAAGTGAAAAAAAATTTATACATTATATCAGCATTATTCATAGTATCTGTATATGCATATTCTTCATCTGTAGCTTTAAGCGAAGTGCCTAAAGCTGCTGTAGCATTTGCAGATAAATATTTTTCAGATTACTATTTATACAGAGCCACTGAAATTGGCGGAAGTTATACTTTAATATTGGGGCTGACCCAGATAACATAAAATTATTATATTTTATGTATGAAACGCAGTAAA
>NZ_CAJTQJ010000014.1 GCF_910578695.1 uncultured Brachyspira sp. | reverse complement strand
ATGAAGAGCGTATCAAAGGCATAGAAGAGGGAATACAAAAAGGAATAGAAAGAGGCAAAGAAGAAGGCATTAAAGAAGGAATAGAGAAAGGAAGAGAAGAGGGCATTAAAGAAACTCAAATATTAATGGCTAAAAATATGAAAAAAGAAAATATGGATATTAATCTTATATCTAGGCTTACAGGCTTAAGCTTAGATGAGATAGAAAAGCTTTAATTTAGTAATAGATAATAATGATGAGTGTTTTATATTATCAGCATCTTACAGCTTTAGCTGTCAGATAATTTAAAGCGAAAAATTTTTATATATTATAAGAAGAATGTATTGATATGTATTCCTGCGTTAAATCTGTAAAATAATAATAGTCTTCGTATTTTGTATTAAAACCTAAATCTATTGTTATGTAATTTTCTTTTATATTTTCTATATCTTCTTTTAATTTATCAACAGCTTCATTTTTAATCGGCTCGCCGTTTGAATATACTAAAACATCATTAACATATAATGATATATTACTTACATTTATATTATCGATAGTGCCTAATGCAGATAATATTTTTTCAAAATTAGGATTTTTAGAAAGAAATAAAATTTTTATTATATTAGATTTTGCAATTTTTTGTGCTATATTAAAGGCGTCATTTTGAGTCTTTACCCTTTTTACTGATACTATTATAGTTTTGCTTATGCCCTCTCCGTCAAGTATTATCATCTTTGCAAGATAAGCACATATTTCATCCAATTTATTTTTGAAATCTTTTAATAATTTTTTATTTTTTTCTGTTATGATTTTATTGCCTGCAGCTCCATTTGCCATTATAACAGCCATATCATTAGTAGAAGTTTCTCCGTCTATTGATATTCTATTCAAAGTTTTATTTATCGATTCTCTGAAAGCTTTATTTAAAGTTTCTTTTTCAATATTCAAATCTGTGAATATAAAAAGAAGTACAGTAGCCATATTGGGGTGAATTATAGAACTTCCTTTTGCAACAGCATAAAATTTAGCTGATTTTCCAGATACTTCCAATTGTGCTGTATATATCTTATCAAATTTATCCCTAGTCTGAATAGCCCTTGCAATATTATCAAAGCCTTGATTAAAATATTTTAAAGATGTATCTATAGCCTTTTTAATTTTTTTTACATCTAACTGCACTCCGATAATTCCAGTAGAAGCAGTCAGCATATTATCTTTTTTTATATTAAAAACTTTCTCTGAATGCTTTACTATATCCAAAACATCATTATATCCATTTTTTCCAGTAAGAGCATTTGCTGTTTTGCTATTAACTATTAAAAGCTCTATATTATTTTTATCATTTTTTTTAGAAAATATAATAGGTGCAGCCTGAAAGCGATTTTGAGTATATACAGCCGAAACAACACTAGGCGGATCGCTTTTAATTATTGCCAAATCATAATCATTATTTTTAAGACCCGATTTTAAAGCAGCAGAAGAAAAACCCAGAGGAATATCATACATTAAATAAATCCTCCTCTTCAGGATCCGAATCATCTTCTATTCTTTTAACTTTTCTATTTTCATAATTAATGCGTTTTCGTACAAAAAATCTAGTATTCTTTCCATTTTGTCTTTCCTGTATAATACCGAAAGTACCTGAACCTAGATAAACTATCTTATCTTCATCCTGCATATCAGACATATTATTTTCTTTAATTTCATCTAATATGCATTCAAAATGTGCTAATTCTCCGCTTGTATTGTGCCTTATTGCTTCTTCTATTATATATATAGGTTTATTGCATACAGGACATAGAGGTCTTTCAATATCCTCTTTCATACGCCTTTTAAGATAGCTCTTTTCATATTCTTCTATGCTTTTTTCATGATATCTGTATTGATTATTATTATATTTTTTTTTATTGAAAAAATTATTTTTGTTTTTTTTATTATTACTGTAAAATCTTTTATTATTATTGCTTTCTTTATTGTTATTAAATTTCTTGAATTTTTTTTCTGACATTATAAGCCTTTTTATAATAAAGCAATACTAAAAATAACAGCATTGCTTTATATATACAAAATTAATTATTCATCAAAATCATCGTCATCAAAATCATCATCATAGTCATCGAAGTCGTCATCATCATCAAAATCATCTATATCATCGTCATAGTCATCATCAAAGTCGTCATCGTCGTCGAAATCATCATCATCAAAGTCGTCATCATCGTCGAAATCATCATCATCGAAGTCGTCATCGTCGTCGAAATCATCATCATAGTCATCGTCATAATCATAGTCATCAAAGTCGTCATCATCATCGAAATCATCATCAAAGTCATCTTTATCATCATCATCAAAATCATCGTCAAAGTCGTCATCATCATCATATTTTAAAAAATAGCTGTTTAATATATTTAATTCGTATAATAAACTCATAGATTCTAATTCTTCCATTACTTGCTCCATAATTCATAATTTTAAAGCTATAATAATACATAAGTTTTTTTTGTCAAGTATAAATACATTTAATTTTAAAAAAAGTAAAAAACAGCTGAATATATTTTACTTATAATAATAAAAGTTCATAATAAAAATTGCGAGTTAATAACATTTTTGTAAATATTATTTACTCACAATTTTAATAAGTTATTTTTATATTTTAATGTATTATTTATCCTGAAGTACGGCAATACCCGGAAGTTCTATTCCTTCAAGGAACTCTAAAGAAGCTCCGCCTCCTGTAGATACATGCGTCATCTTATCAGCAACACCTGATTTATTAACAGCAGATACACTGTCGCCTCCGCCTATAATACTCACAGCATTAGAATCAGCAATAAATTTAGCCACTTCAAAAGTACCCTTAGCAAAATTAGACATTTCAAATACTCCTAAAGGTCCGTTCCAAACAACTGTTTTAGCATTTTTAAGTATATCTTCAAGATCTTTTAAAGTTTTAGGTCCTACATCCATACCCATCCAGCCTGCAGGTATAGCATTAGAATCTACTGTTTTTATATTAGCTTCATTATCAAATTTATCAGCTATAACATTATCAACAGGCAGATATAAAGTTTTATTTAATTCCTTAGCTTTATCCATAATCTCCTTAGCAGTAGCAATATAATCATCTTCGCATAAAGAAGAACCTATTTCTAAACCTTTAGCTTTAAAGAAAGTATAAGCCATACCTCCTACTACTATTAAAGTATCTACTTTATTAATTAAATTTTTAAGTACAGAAATTTTTGAAGAAACTTTAGCTCCGCCTATTATAGCAACAAAAGGACGCTGAGGATTAGCAACAGCATCTCCCAAATACTTAATTTCTTTTTCCATTAAGAAGCCTGAAACAGCAGGCATTTCAGGTTTAGCAGATACAATTCCTGCAGTAGAAGAATGAGCTCTATGTGCAGTACCGAAAGCATCATTAACATAAACATCAGCTAAATCAGCAAGCTCTTTAGAAAATGCAGTATCATTTTTCTCTTCTTCTGCATGATATCTTAAATTTTCAAGTAATAATACATCTCCTGCCTTTAATTCAGAAGCCTGTTTTTTTACTTCTTCTCCTATACAGTCTTTAGCAAATTCAACTTTATTATTAGGAAGTTTAGTTTTTAAATAATCATAAACAGGTTTTAAAGAATATTTAGGATTAGGCTCTCCTTTTGGTCTGCCTAAATGACTCATAAGTATTAAACAAGCTCCTTGAGAAAGTATATATTCTATAGTAGGCATAGCAGCATCTACTCTTGTAGTATCTGTGATTTTAGAACTTGTTTCTTTATCGAGAGGCACATTAAAATCCACTCTCATTATAACTTTTTTACCTTTAATATCTATATCTTTTACTGTTTTTTTCATTATAATTAACTCCTTTATATTATGATTTTATGACTTTATAACTTAATGATAATTTTTTATTAAAAATTTAAAGGGTGCTATAATCAATATAACACCCTTATTGCTAATAAAAATTTCTTTATTATTGCTAGCGATAAACTCGCTTGATAATAGCTGACAACCTCCTTAAATGTCGGTTATCAGCTGCTCGTTTATCTTTTTGTATTGCTAGCGATAAACTTGCTGTTTATAGTTTTAAAATAATTTATTTTTAATATTATTTTTTGTTATACATATATAATAATAAATCAATTACTCTATTAGAATAACCCCATTCATTATCATACCAAGAAACAACTTTAAAGAATCTTTTCTCACCTTTTAAATTGTTCTGAACAGTAGCTAAAGAGTCATAAATAGAACTTCTAGGATCATGTATAAAATCAGAAGACACCAATTCTTCATTACAATAACCTAAAACATCTTTTAAGTAAGTTTCAGAAGCTTTTTTCATAAGTGCATCAATTTCTTCAATAGAAGTGTCTTTTTCACTTCTGAAAGTCAAATCTACAACAGATACATCAGGCGTAGCTACTCTGAAGCTCATACCTGTTAATTTACCTTTAGTAGCAGGCAGTACTTCTCCAACCGCTTTAGCAGCGCCAGTAGTAGAAGGAATAGTATTGATAGCAGCCGCACGTCCTCCTCTCCAATCTTTCTTAGAAGGTCCGTCTACTACTTTCTGAGTAGCTGTATAAGAGTGAATAGTAGTCATAAGACCTGTTTCCACACCGATACCTTCTTTAAGAAGTACATGTACTACAGGGGCTAAACAGTTAGTAGTACAAGAAGCATTAGATACTACATGATGTTCTGCAGGGTTATATTCTTCATGATTTACGCCATAAACAAAAGTTCTTAAATCGCCTTTACCCGGAGCAGAAATAATTACTTTCTTAGCACCTGCTGCTATATGTCCTTCTGCTTTTGTTTTTTCAGTGAAAAGACCTGTAGATTCTATCACATACTCTACTCCTAAATCTTTCCAAGGAAGATCCTTTAATTCTTTAGTAGCTCCTATACATTTTATTTTGCATCCATTAACTACTAATACATCTTCGCCTTCTGTTGATATATCAGCTTTCATTTTGCCATGAACTGAATCATATTTTAATTGATAAGCAAAATATTTAGCATCAGTACTAACATCCACTACGCCAACTACATCAATTTCTTTGCCTAATAAACCGCGTTCTACTAATGCCTGAAAAACTAGACGACCAATGCGTCCGAAACCGTTTATTGCTACTTTTACAGCCATAAATATACTCCTAAATTAAAATAATATCCTATACGCGAGCATATAAAATTCAACTATAATGCTATCATAAATAAAAGATTAAGTCAAGATTTTATTGATTAATCTGAATATTTTAAAAATAATGAATTATATTTTTTATGATTTAAATATTATAAAAATCTAAATTTGTCTTTTTTATTTTTTACTTTTAATATCAGCAGTAATATTATTATTAAGTAAATTTCAAATTCGTATAATTTAAATTTACAGTGTTTTTATATATTATTTATTTAATAATTGATTATTTTTTAATAGAATTGTATAATTAATAAATATATATTTAAAATTAGGAAAAGAGATGTACATAAAGAATCTTAATTTGCATGGATTCAAATCATTTGCTATAGAAACTAATATAGAGTTTAATGAAGGAATTACAGTAGTGCTTGGACCTAACGGAATAGGAAAAAGCAATATTGTAGAGGCTTTTCTATGGGTTATGGGAGAGCAGTCTGCAAGCAGATTAAGAATAGATAGTGCAAAAGGACTTGAAAGCGTTATATTTCACGGTACTGAAAACAGAAAGCCGTCTTCTCTTGCACAAGCAGTTCTTACTTTGGATAATAAAGAAAGATGGATAAAAAAATATGATGCAGATGAAGTTGTAGTTACAAGAAAGTATTATAGAAAAGGACTATCAGAATATTATATCAATGATGAGCAGGTAAGATTAAAAGATATAGTTGATATGTTTTTAGATACAGGACTTGGTAAAAATGCATACTCGGTTATAAAGCAGGGTACTGTATCAGAAATAGCAAAGCAGAAGCCTGAAGAGAGAAGAAGCATTATTGAAAATGCTGCAGGAATAAGCAAATATCTTGAAAGAAGAAGAGAAGCTGCAAAAAAATTAGAAGAATCTGAAAGAAATATTGATAATGTAAAAATAGAAATAAAGAATGCTGAAAAACATTATAAATCTTTGAAAGAACAGGCGGCAAGAACAGAAAAATATTATAATCTTAAAGATGAGCATAAAAAAATAAATATAAGCTTAAATGTTAACAATATAAAAAAATTAAAAATAAACTTAGAAGAACAAAATAAAAGTCTTGAAGATCAGATTAATAAAAGAAAAGATTTAGAAAAAGAGCTTCAGGATTTGGATAAGCAGAAACAAGAGGAGCTTTTAAAATTTGAAGAAACCAGAACATTATCAATAGAACTTGATAAGCAGGTTTCTCTCATTATGACTGAGCTTACTCATATAGAAAAGATGTCAAATCAGTTAAAAAATCAGCTTGATAATGCAGGCAAAGAAAAAGAAGAAACTGTAAACAGAAAAAATATATTATTAAAAAGAATAGATGAAGATAAAAATAAAATAGCAGAGCTTGAAGAAGAAGTAAAAACTATAGCTGAAAATATAGAAAGATCTTTAAAAGAACAGGAAATAGAAGAAAGCAATATTGCAAATGAACAAAATAAAATAGCAAGTTTAAATGATCAAATATCTGCTATAACTCAGGAAAATCAAAATGCAGCATTAAAAATTGCAGATGCAAGAGAAAGACAATTAGAAGTTATAAATAAAATAATAACAGAGATAGATGAAAAGAAAAAAGATGTAATGGGAAACAGCTTTTATCAGAATATAGGAAAGCATGAAAGCGATATTGATATAGGATTTAGCAATTTACTTAATTCAATAAATATAAAAATGAATACTATAAAAGAATTTGAAGATGACGGAGTATTATCAAATTTAGATGAGCTTAATTATAATTCATTATGCAGTTTTATTAGGAGTTTAGGAGAGATTTTAGAAACAGAGAAAAAAGATGCATTATTTCTGCAGAATATTTTTAAAGAGTATACAAGAATAAAAGATCCTTTCGTTGATTTGCTTTTTGATAAGGAAGGAACTTATATGCAGAAAGAAGCAATAGATAAAGAGATTGCATATTTAGAAAGTTTTATAAAAAATAATATAGAAAAAATTGAAGAAATAAATAATGAAATAAAAATCTCTGCTGATAATATTAATAGAGGAAATTCTAACCTTACTACCCTTACAATAGAGAGAGCTAAATACGAAACAAATAAAAAAGCATCAGAAGACAGAAAAGAAATGATAATAAAAAGCATAAAAATGATAGAAGAAGAATTTGCCTCTCTCAATGATAAAATAAACAGACTTGAAGAAGAATATAAAAGACTAAATGAAGAATATAAAGAAAACTCTATAAATTATAAAGAATTAGAAAAAAAGAAATCAAAAACAGAAAGCGAATCAAGGCATAAAGCCAATGAAATAAAAAAGGCAGAGTCAGCATTATCTAATTTTGAAACCAGCTTAGCTAAAAGAGTAAGAAAACTTAATGAAATAAATGAAAATATCACAAGAGCAGGCGAGAGAATAAATCAAAGCAATGATAAGATAAAAGATATTTATACTCATTTTTATGAAAATTATGCCCTTAATTTGAAAGACTTTGAGGAAAATACTCAAAACTTGATAGATGAAGAATCATATAAAAATAAATTAAGCACTATTAATGAAAGAATAAAAAATTTAGGGCATATAAATGAAATGGCATTAGATGAATATCAGGAAGCTAAAACCAGATTTGAATTTTTAATAAAACAGAAAGAAGATTTAGAAAAGTCAAAAGAAGAGATACTAAAAATAATAGCCGATGCCAATAAAAAAGCGGGTGAAGATTTCTTAAAAACATTCAATGAAATAAATAAAAAATTTTCTGAAACATTTAAAATATTATTCGGCGGCGGTAATGCAGGACTTAAAATACAAAATGAAGATGATTTACTGAATAGTCCTATTGATATATTCGCTCAGCCTCCGGGTAAGAGAATGGAAAATATTGTATCATATTCAGGCGGAGAACTTACTATGACAGGGCTTGCTTTGGTATTTGCAATATTCTTATACCGTCCTAGTCCTTTCTGCATACTTGATGAGGTTGATGCGGCACTTGACGGAGCTAATATTATAAGATATAAAAATATGGTTAAAAATCTTTCAAATAAAACTCAGTTTCTAATAATAACGCATGATGAGGTATCTGCCACTATAGCCGATGCTTATTATGGAATAACTGCTGAAGAAAAGGGCGTTTCAAAAATATTTACAGTTAAAGTAGATAAAGACGGTAAAGTTAATGGCAGCGAAGAAAATTTAGTAAGTACGGATTAATTTTTAAAATTCTAAATATGAAATGTTATTAAAACTTAATTATATATGCCCGCACTTTATAGTTTTATTATTAATATTAACTTTAATTTTTCTCAATTATTCAATTATTCATCAGACCACATTCTTTCTACTTTAGATATTCCTATTATATCAAAACATATTCCAAGTATTTTTTTTACTGCCTTTATAAGAGTAAGCCTTTCCTGTCTTATTTCATCATTCTCTTCAAGAACTATATTGCTGTAATAGAATCTATGCAAAGCACCAGCCAAATCATAAGTATAATTTATAAAAGTATAAACTTCTAATGATTTTGCAGCTTCATATATTTCATCAGGAAATCTTAATATCATTTTAGCAAGCTTCAGAGAGCTTTCATTTGCAATTTTTGATATATCAAAAGGCTTATCATTATCATAAGACATATTCTTTTCTTCCAGCTTGAAAAATATATTGCAGACTCTGGCATAAGCATACTGCACATAATAAACAGGATTATCATTATCCTTTTTCTTAGCAAGCTCCAAATCAAAATCAAGAGAGCTGGAATAAGAACGCATAAGAAGAAAATATCTGGCAGAGTCAGCACCTATCTCATCAATAACATCTTCAAGGCTAATCATATCGCCTGTTCTTTTACTCATTCTAACAAGTTCATTACCCCTATAAATACGAACCAATTGTCCGAGTATAACTTTTAAAGATGCACTATCTTTACTTACAGCCCTTACAGCAGCAGTAATTCTAGGCACATATCCGTGATGGTCTGCACCAAGTATATCTATTAAATAATGGTATCCTCTGTCAATTTTATTTTTATGATATGTTATATCAGGAGCAAAGTATGTATATGATCCATTTCTTTTTTTTACAACTCTGTCTTTATCATCTCCGTATTTAGTACTTCTAAACCAAACAGCATTATCTTTTTCAAATAAAAGCCCCTCTTTATCAAGAAAGTCCATAGCTTTTTCTAATTCCCCGCCTTCTCTTATTTTTAATTCAGAGGCATAATTATCCATATATGTGCCGAATCTCTCTAATAATTTCTTCTGCTTTTCTAATATAATATCTTTCGGAGCACCATCCTCTTTAGCTATATCTTCTATATATGAACCATGATAACCGTCTTCAGGAATTTCCTTTCCCTCTTTAACAGCATTAATGCTTTCATTTAATTTAGTTATCTGTTCTCCTGCATCATTAACATAGAACTCCTGATAAACTTCATTGCCTGCATATTTGAGTATATTTGATAATGCACTTCCAATAGCAGCCCATCTTCCATGTCCTATATGAAGAGGTCCTGTAGGATTTGCACTAACATATTCTATTAATATTTTTTTCTTATCTTCTGCGGTATTCTTTCCGTAATCATCATCATTTAATAAATCATTGATGCATTCATTTATATAATTATATGATAATGTTAAATTAATGAATCCGGGCTTTGCTATTTCTATTTTTTCAAAATATTTTTTATCTATTTTTTCAGCTGCTGAATTTGCTATTTCCATAGGGTTTTTCTTCAAAACTTTAGCAAGCCTCATAGCAGCAGGACAAGCATAATCACCGAATTTATCATCTGCCGAATATCCAATTTCTATATAAGAATCAATATCTTCTATATCAGTGTCTTTAAAAGCTTCTTTTAGGATATTTGAGATAATTTTTTTAAGCATATACTCTCCATAATATTCAAAATATTTTTTAATATATAGAGTATATCAAAGATTATGAGTTCTGCAAGTATAATTTTTAATATGTTTAAGAATTATTTTTTTATTATTACTATACTCGCCGACAAAATCCGCATTTGGAGAATTTATCTTCTGTGGGCTCGCTTTTATCTAATCTCATAATCATCATCTACATTAAAGCTTAAATTTACTTCCAAATTTTCTAATTTTTGATTTTTCTTTTCATAATCATCTTTTATCTGCAAATATATATTATATAATGCACTCATATTTATAAATTTTAAATATACTTCATTTTCTTTTCCATTGAATGCATTTTCTCTGAAAAGCTCGAATATATAATTATTAATTAAATAATAAGTATGAAGCTGGGTTTTGTATACGATGCAGTTTTTATCTTCCGAACCAAAATCAAATCTGATTTTTTCAGATGAATGAAGCTCATTAAAAAATTCATTATCAGCACATATTTCAGGAAGAAATAAAAATAAATCAGCAGCAAGCGTATAGTTTTTTGTAAGCTCCTCTGCTGAATATTCTAATCTATCATAATATTCTTCAAGCTCTTTAGAGTTTAAAACTATATTTGAATATTCTTTAACGAAATTAAAAATCTCTTCATTACTGAATGGATAAGGAGTATAAGTTTCATCTTCCTGTACTAAAAAGAAAAACTGCTTATCCGATGAAAAATTAGTATCATTCCAAGTTTTAACATACTCATTCATTTTATCTGAAAGTTCAGCTATATTGATATCATTTATTCTAAGCTCGCCTATTGAATAATCGTTTGCAGCTTTAGCTCCGTATATTTTTATATAGCAAATTTTTTGATTGCCTATTCGCTTCAGAATATCATCTTTAAACATATCCCAATAAATATTTACATTTTTGGACTTTCCATTATCCTCCCCCATACTCACTAAATTGCTCGTATAAACTTTCCATTTATGCTTATTACCCAAAAATTCAGTTTCTGCCTCATCAAGCATCCTGTTTTCATACATTGCTTTTATGCCTGTCATTATACCGAATACAAAACTTCCGTTTGAAAGCCCTACAGAAGTATTAGCATCTTTACCTGCACTAGCACAGCATTCAAATATATCTCTGTCCCAATCAGGACTGGATATATAATAATTTATAACAGCATTTTTATCAGTTATATTTTCTGCATAAGCATTTATAAATATATTCCATTCTTTTATAACAATGCTTCCCTCCACTATTTCATTATCTATATCATTTGCTAAAATAGATGATATATCTTTTATTATAGAATCTGAATCATTAATATCAACTGAATTAGCCTCATAATGTATGCTGCTGTTTTGTATATATTCTTTTAAATTATTATATAAATTATTGAAGTAATTATATTCTTCGCTGCTTATAGAATGTTTATTCATTTCTAATGTATATAATGCTCTGTCTATATTTAAATTTGCATTGCTTGTATCTGACTTTCCGCTGTATGCATAAGCCGTTTTATAAAACCAAGTATGATGCTCTTTAGCTTCTTCTGATAATGAATTTAATGTTTCTATTGCTAAATCAAATTCAGCATTATTATTATATGCTACAGCAAGCTGACCTTTAATATCATCATCTAACTCTTCTTTCGGTAATGAAAGTATTAATTTGATAATCTCTTTATGTTTTCCTTCTTCATATAATTTTTCAAGCTGTAAGTTTAATTCTTCATTATCCATACAAAAATCCTTATTTATTTATTATAATTAATAATATAATATATTTATAATAATAAAACAATAGATTTTTTATTATTTTAGTATATAATAGAACTTAATATCATTATAAGGAGTTATAAAAATGACAAAAGTTGTTTTAATTCGTCATGGTGAGAGTGTTTGGAACAAAGAAAATCTATTTACAGGCTGGGCTGATGTTACATTGTCTGAAAAAGGAATAGAAGAAGCCAAAGCAGGCGGAACAGAACTTAAAAAAGCAGGCTTCACCTTTGATAAAGCATACACTTCTACACTAACTCGTGCTATCAAAACTTTAAATTTAGTATTAGAAGAAATGGGACTTTTATGGATACCTGTAGACAAATGCTGGCAGTTAAATGAAAGACATTACGGAGCTTTGCAAGGCTTAAACAAATCTCAGACAGCTGAAAAATATGGTGAAGATCAAGTAAAAATATGGAGAAGAAGCTATGATACTCCTCCTCCTGAATTAGAAAAATCCGACGAAAGATATCCGGGCAATGATCCGCGTTATAAAAATTTATCGGAAAAAGAACTTCCTCTTACTGAATGCTTGAAAGATACAGTAGCAAGAGTTGTTCCTTTCTGGGAAAATGTTATACTTCCTGATATTAAAGCAGGCAAAAAAATTATCATTGCAGCACACGGAAACAGTCTAAGAGCTTTAGTAAAATATTTAGATAATATTTCTGATGCCGACATTACTGAGCTTAATATACCTACAGGAATGCCTTTAGTTTATGAGCTTGATGATAATTTCAAAGCTGTTAATAAGCAGTATTTAGGAGATCCTGAAGCTGTTAAAAAAGCTATGGAAGCTGTGGCTAATCAGGGCAAAAAAAAATAAAAAAATAAGTTTTTTAAATAATTAAAAGATAAAAAAGGGAGCCATAAAAGACTTCCTTTTTTATTAGTATTATTTTTTTATTAAAATATATATTATAGGTTCAATAAATATATCATACAAAAATCTGCTTAAGTTTTTAACTATAAATCCCTTAGCTAAAAATATAATGAAGAATAATAATTTTTAGAATAATATTTTTTATTTAATATAAATTTTAACTATTTATTTTATTTTGTGCAAAATTTCTTAAATAATTCTGCACCAATTCCAAATCTTCTTTTGTATCTATGCCGTGTATAAATTTTTTAGTTTCTAAAACTTTTATTTTCATACCATTATAAAGCCATCTTAACTGCTCAAGTTTCTCAGTATTTTCATAATAACATTCCTGCATTTTTTCTATTCTCAATAAGGCATTTCTTCTAAAAGCATAAACTCCTATATGCTTATAGTATACAGCATTAATATCCTGATCAAATCTTTTATGAGGTATTGACGCCCTTGAAAAATACATAGCATAATCATTTATATCTGTAACAACTTTAACCGCATTCTCATCTTTTATTAAAGAACTTCCAGCATCTATTTTTGTTTTTAAAGTAGCTATATCTACATTTTCATCATCAAAAGCATTTATAATAGGATTAAGAATTTCCTCATCTATCAAAGGCTCATCTCCCTGCACATTGATGATAATATCGCTTTCTATTTTTTTTGCAGCCTCAATTATTCTTGAAGTTCCTGAAGTATGTTCTGATGAAGTCATTACTGCCTTAGCATCATTTTTTTTACATATATCCATTATCTCTTTAGAATCAGTTGCTATAATGCAGTCATCTATTTTTTTTACAGCTTTAACATTATCATAAACAGCTATTATTATAGGCTTTCCTAATAATTCATAAGTTAATTTTTTTGGAAATCTTGAAGAATCGTATCTTGCTGGTATTATTGCTGTTATTTTAGACATTTTTATCTCCATTTATTGTTATCGATAAACTCGCTTTAAATTAGCTAATAACCTCCTTAATGTCGGTTATTAGCTGCTCGTTTATCTCTTTATTATTTATTAATAAAAAACTTGTTCGTCAATAACTCCTGCCATTCTGCGAATGTCAGGCACTCACAAGTTTTTTATTTCTTTTATTATTGCTAGCTATAAACTCGCTTTAAATTAACTTATAACTTCCTTCGTCAGTTATAAGTTGCTCGTTTATCTCTTTATTATTTATTAATAAAAAAACTTGTTCGTCAATAATACCTGCCATTCTTGCAAATGTCAGGCACTCACAAGTTTTTTGTTTCTTTATTATTGCTAGCTATAAACTTTATATATATTACTATACTCGCCTACGCCTATAATAAGCAAATAAATGACTTTGTCCGCCTTTGGCAAATTTATTTGCACGTCTGTGCCCCTATGGGGCTGGCTTCGGCTCGCTTTTTTATTATTATTTTTAAAAACTCTGCAATTCTTAACAATGTCAGACGCTCATAATTTTTATATTTATTTTATTATTGCTAGCTATAAACTCGCTTTAAAATAGCTGACAACTTTCTTTGTCAGTTGTCAGCTGCTCGTTTATAGCTTAAAAATATTCCTTACAATTTTTCTATCTATCATTAAAATCTTTTACTGTAAAAAAGTCAATCCAAGATAGTATTTTATTTTTCTTAATATCATCTATGCTTGAGTTATTGAATCTTTAAGCACGCAATTAACTATATTTTCTAATATATCTTCATTACCAATAGAGCCTACTATTACTTTACGCTAAGCATTTCTTTAGATATATTTATAAACTTAGACTTAAACTCTTCTACAGTTTTGGATTCTAATAATATAACAGGGTACATACTCATTCTTGAAATTTTTGTAAATAAAGAAAGAAGCGCCAAATATTTTTCATTGCTGTTTTTATTAGTTAAAAACATAGTGAGTAAATGAACAGGCTTCTTATCAATAGCTGAATAATTCAATCCTTTTTTTGAAATAGCAAATATTATATCATTATCTTTAACCTGACTAGTTCTAACATGAGGAAATGCTACACCATAACCCAAACCGCTGCTTATAATATCTTCTTTTTTGTATATAGATTCTATAATTTTTGATATATTTATTCTAAGTCCGTTTGACTCTGAATATATTAACATTTCGCTGATAGCCTCTTCTTTAGTTTCAGATTTTAAATCTAAAATAACATAAGAATTGTTTATATATTTTTCAACTTCATTAATCGATATCATAAAAACACTTTTTTCCTTAACTTTTTTCAATATTAAAATTTTCTTTTAAATATTCTTTCATTGTATATTTTTTTTGTATAAGTTCAGATATAATATTAAGAGGATATATAGTTTTATGATTTTTAAAAGCAATTCCTATAGTTTCATCATCTAAATCTATATCTCTGCTTAACTCCCAATAACCATTAAATTTTTTTCTTATAACTTCTCCTATATAGGCACTTATAGAAAATATAAAATTTCTATTATTATCATTTTCTAAAACTAAAAATAATTTTTCTTTAAAAAATTTATCTATTTCAAATAAACTTTCCAAAGTATAATCTGCATGATAGCCTTCCCGTATCAAAAAATTACTTATCCAATTAGAAGCCCTTGAAAGCTCCTCTTGAGGTAAAATATATTTAGGCATAATTAAATCCTTACTATATTATTAATAGTATATTTTTTTTATAATATGTCAACTTAAAACACAAGTTTTTTATTTTATTGCTAGCGGGGATAAATTCGCCAAATGCGGACTTTGTCGGTAAGTTATAAAAAAAGGCGATAATATAAAAATATTATCGCCTTAATAAAATAAAATCTATTATTAATTTTCTTCTTTCTCATTAGACCAGTTTTCTCTAGGCTCTTCCTTATCCTGAGGAGGCTCTTTTCCAGTCTTTAAATATTCAATAGCAGATTTTAACTGCTTATCATATTTAAGATCATATATCTCTTTATATCCGTATAAATTTCTTTCATTATATATTAAACGCTCAAGCAAATAATCACTAGGCATAATATTCTGATTTCTAAGCTCTTCTTTAAAAGCAGGCAATGCAGCTGCGTCTGAACTTTCATTAGGATATTTTTTAGCATAAGCAGATATTTGCCCGCCCTTTCTAAGCTCTGTTAAAGCTGTTATATCGGTGCTTGTAAGTTTAGGTTCTACTACAACAAAATCAGGAGTTAATCCTTTGCCGTGAAGTCTTCTTCCATTAGGAGTATAATAATGTGCTACTGTAAATTTAAAAGATGTATTATCCTTTACATCCAAAGGCAGTACATACTGAACACTGAACTTTCCGAATGTAGTTTCTCCCAAAAGTTTAGCCCTTCCACTGTCTTGCAAAGCACCTGAAAGTATTTCAGAAGCAGAGGCACTGTATTGATTAATTAATACTAAAGTATCGCCTTCAAGCCATTCATCGCCTTTTTTAGATGCATAATAATCCTGATTTTCATTTCTGCTTCTTCCTCTGGTATAAACTATTTTTCCTTCTGTTAAGAATTCATCTACTATATTTATAGCAGTATCAAGTCTTCCGCCCGGATTATTTCTTAAATCAAGAATAAGTTTTTTCATACCTTGTTTTTTCAAATCTATAAGAGAATTTTTTAAATCTTTTGCTGTATCATCGCCGAAAGAAGTTATTCTTATATATCCTATAGTATCATCAACCATTTTATATTTAACGCTTTTTATTTCTATTATAGCTCTTGTAAGAGGGTATTTAATAGGCTCAGCTACTCCGTCTCTTACTATAGTTAAAGTTACCTTACTTCCTTCTTTTCCTCTCATAATATTAGCGGCATTATCTACAGACATATCCTTTGTGCTTTTGCCGTCTATCTCTGTTATAATATCTCCTGATAATATTCCAGCCTTTTCACCCGGACCGTCCTCTATAGGAGAAACAACCATTAATCCTTTATCTGCACTCTTTGAAATAGAAAGCCCTACTCCGCCGTATTTTCCTGACATTTCAGTATTTAAAGCTGTATTCAATTCCTCATCAAGAAGAAATGTGAAAGGATCATCTGTAGCTTCAAGCATTCCCTTTATTGCCCCATACATAAGTTTTTTTGTTGTTACGCTGTTAGTATCAACGAAATTCTGCTGTAAAGTTGCAAATACTTTTTGAAATAATCTGCTGTAATAGTAAAAGTCATTATCAGACTGGGCTTTTCCCTGCTGAGCCACTGCAATAGAAGGGCTTTTAAAATTAAAAAAAGAAACTGCTGCTACAAAAATTAAAAGAAATATCCATAAAAGTCTTTCTTTGTTTTTTATCATATTTGAAATCCTTATATTAAAAATATATGTATAAAAAGTATATTGAAATTCTAAAATTTTATATAAATAAACTATAACATATATAAATAAATTATAACATAAATAGTAAAAAATTTATATATAAACTTTAAAATATAAATACATTTATATTAATGTTTTATATAATTTATATAAGCCGTCATTGATATTTGTAAACTCTATTTCTCTGATAATATTTAATAATTTTGTATTATCTAAAATACTATGATCTATATCCCCGTCTCTTCTATCAAAATAATTTATATTTATATTATTTTTATTTTGTATTTTTATTATAGTTTGTGCAAGTTCATTAATTGTTATAGAAAAATTAGTAGAGATATTTAAAACTTCATTTTGTATATTATTTTCAATGATTTTTAAAAATATAAATGCAATATCTTCTACATATATAAAATCTCTAGTCTGATTTCCGTTTCCAAATATATTTAAATCTTTATTTTTTAGAGCATTATCCATAAATATTGAAATAACGCCTGCCTCTCCGTGCGGAGTTTGTCTAGGTCCGTAAACATTAGAAAATCTGCATATAACATAGTTTATATTTGATAATATCATATACTTTTCCATAGTAAGTTTTGAAAGTCCGTAATATGAAATTGGATTTGTACTATGTATTTCATCAATGGGTAATTTTTTAGGTAATCCGTAAACAGCGGCACTTGAACTTGCTATTATATTTTTGATATTATATTTTTTTGAAAGCTCAATAATATTAAGGCTTCCTATTATATTTTCATCAGCATCATTGATTGGGTTTCTTATAGAGTTAGGAACTGATACCTGAGCTGCTAAATGTATAACAATTTCTATATTATTTTCAGAAAATATACTTTCTAATTTATTATAATCTTTAATATCTATATTATAAAATAATGCTTTATCATTAATATTTTCTTTTTTTCCTGTAGATAAATTATCAAGAACTAAGCAATTATAATTATTTTTTATTAAAATATCAGTTATATGGGAACCTATAAAACCAGCTCCGCCTGTTATTAATATCATAAAAATCCTAAATATATTATTTTAATAAGTATAATATTTTTTTTATATAAATCAAATTTTATTTATTTTTTTTATGATGTATAATAAATATAAATTTAATTCGGATATTGATATATGATAAAAGTTTCTGTTATTATTCCCATTTACAATGTAGAAAAATATCTGTCTAAATGTTTGGACAGCATTATAAATCAAACTTTAAAAGATATAGAAATAATATGCATTAATGACTGCTCAACAGATAACTCTGAAAATATAATTAAAGAATATATAAAAAAAGATAATAGAATAAAACTTATTAATCATAATGAAAATCAAGGTTTGGGATTTGCAAGAAATACAGGAATATATAACAGCACTTCAAATTATTTAGTTTTTATAGATTCTGATGATTTTGTATCCAGCAATTTTGCAGAGGAATTATATAATACTGCATTAAAATATGATGCCGATATAGTTTTTACCAACAATATATATACAGTTAATGAAAATAAATATTATATAAAGCCTTATTATCATAATAGATTAAAAAAATGGAAAAAAGATTTTAAAGATAAATGCTTTGAAGGAATAAGCAATTTTAATGTTAATACGCCTGAAAAAGAAAATACTCCTGAATATCCTCTTGCTGTAGCTTGGAATAAATTATATAAAAAAGAATTTTTAGAAGAAAAAAAATTATTATATACAAAAGTAAGATTAGCTGAAGATGTTGATATGTTTTATAGAATTTTAGCTAATAGTCCTAAAATATGTTATAATAATAATGCCAAATATTATTATTTGCAAAGAAGCACATCTCTTGCAGGAAGCATTCATACAGCTAAACAAATTCCCATTGCCATACTAGAAGTTTTTGAAAATGTATTTAATTATTATAAAGAAAATAAAAAAGAGTTATTAACTGACTTAAATTATTATAATTTTTTATCATTACTGCATACATTCAATAACTATAAAGCTGATAATAAAAATGAATTCTATAAAAAATGCCATAATATTATGAAGAAATTAGATATTGAAATAGACAGAGATAAACATGCATTTTATGCTTACAGCGTATATATAATGAAAACTTATGATGATTATAATATTTATTTAGAAAAAATAGAATCTATTAAGAAAAAAGTTTTTGATGCATCTTGGTGGCTTCCTTCAATTAATTTGAGAGAGAAATATAAAAAAGCAAATCTTGATAAGCTTGCAAATAAAAATTGGAAATAGTAAAATAATATATAATTAAAAATAAAGACATATAAAGGCATATAATGAAAAAAGAATATAGATATACAATAACAGAAGATGATTTTATAGATTTTCAGCTTCATTACTTAAAAATGAACTCTAATATCAATTCATCAGTAAAAAGAACAATTATAATACTTACAGTTCTTTATATCATAATATTCGTATCTATGGCTCTATATTTCAAAGATAATGCATCTTTAATAGCTGTAATAGCATTATTAGTATCTGCTTTTTCTATTATTCAAATATTCACATATAAAAAGCGTCTTGAAAAAAAGATAGTTAAAAAAGTAAAAGAATATATAAGAAGCGGAAAATTGAATAAGGTTTTCGGAAGCAGGGAATTAACCATTTATGATGATAAATTAATTTTTAAAGAGTGTAGGACAGCAAGCGAGTTTAATAAAGATGATATAAAAAATATAGATTCAAGCAGTAAATGCATATTCTTTTATACAGATGAAATGTCTGCAATAATCATACCCAAAAATATATTAAACTCTGAAGATATAGATTTTCTTTTATCATATAAAAAAAGCCCTATAAAAATATAGGGCTTTTTAATATAAGTTATTTAGAAAATACTGATTTAATTTTCTTATTTAAATTTGATATTTTATCATAAAAATTAGGGGCAAGCACTGCTAGTATGCACATTATTATAAAGCCTACAGATAATGCCGCTATAGGATTTAAAGTTATTCCTCCTATTATAACGCCGATGAAAGCAGATACTGCAACCAAACTTGCATAAGGAATCTGAGTAGCAACATGCTCAAGCAAAGGGCAATTGCTTCCTGTAGAAGAAAGTATCGTAGTATCAGATATAGGAGAACAATGATCTCCGAATACTGCCCCTGAAACAACAGAACCCACATTTATAAGAAGTACATTAAGAAGAGCATTATCAGTATATCCGTTGGCAGAGGCAAGACCATTTGCAATAGGTATCACTATAGGAATAAGTATAGCAAAAGTACCCCAGCTTGTTCCTGTAGAGAAGGCTATAATACAGCCGAGCAAATACCCTATAGCAGGAAGTATCCAAAGAGGAAAGCCTCCGCCCCTAACAGACTCTGAAAGAAAAGCAGCAAGTCCGAGTCCTCCGTCTGCAGGGCTTGATTTAATAACGCTTCCTATAGACCAAGCCAAAGAAAGAACTACTAATGCAGGAACCATAGATTTAACGCCTTCCATTATTGCACTTCCAGCCGAGCGTATAGTTAATAATCTTCTGCTTAAATAGTATATATACATTATTATAATAGAAATAACAGCCCCATAAAATAAAGCCTTAGAAGCATCGGTATTTAAAAATGCATTGCTTAATGAGGTGCTGGATAATGCTTGAGAAAAATTATCTATTCCTTCGCTTCCAATCAATCCTATATATGTAGTAATAGGAAACATAACTATACATGCTATAATAAGCGTGATAATAGCAATAACCATATCATACCATTTAGCATCATCATTAGACGAAATCTCCAAATTACCAGGGCATGCACCGTATAAATCTTCATTAAAAAGCTTTCCATTTTGTGCATCATCTTCGCTTCTTTTCATAGGACCGAAATCTTTAAAAACTAATGACATAAGAACTACAAAAGATAAAGCAAGAAGAGGATAAACAGAATAAGGTATCATTTTTATAAAGAATATAAACTCGCTCATATTCAAAGATGAAAAACCTTCTGAATCTCTGATATAGCTCATAACTGTTACTACCCAAGTGGATATAGGAGCCAATATACATACAGGGGCTGCAGTAGAGTCCAATATATATGCAAGTTTTGCCCTTGAAATTTTATTTTGGTCTGAAACAGGGCGTATAACTGTGCCTACTGATAAGCTGTTGAAATAATCATCTATAAATATGATAAGTCCGAAAAACCAAGTAAATAATAATACGCTCTTTTTTCCTTTCAGATATTTAGAAGCCCATAATCCGAATGCTTTAGTAGCACCAGTTTTTGAAAGCATACTGACAAAAGCACCTAATAAAGCACAAAATAAAAGTATGCGTATATTCCAAGAATCTCCGCTCATCTCAGCAACTTTATCTGTAAATATTGTAATAGCTGTAAATATATTGCCCTTTGATATTATTAAAGTACCTGATAATATTCCTAATGTAAGAGAAATAATAACTTCTTTGGTGACTAAAGCAAGTATAACGGCTAAAAGAGGCGGAATAATTCCTAATAAACCATAATGCTCCATAACTTAACTCCTAATTAATATACTATTATAATAAAATATAAAAAAGCCCCCTTAATTTAAGGCAGACTAAATATTATTCTAAAAATAAAAGAATTACTGCTAAATTAAAGAAGCTTTTTTAAATTCAGAAATTATTCTTAAACTTTGAGTAGTAAATTAATTTTATATCAAAAATATTTCTTTGTCAATAGCATTATTAATGAAACTCATAATGCAAAGTATATCTCTCTATTAAATATTTATCACAATAACAGACTAATGCTATATAATACTTTTTATCAGGCTCAAAGCTAGTATCTAATTGATTTACAGACTGCTTTATATAATTATAATTTTCATCAAATAAAATTATATCTATATCTTTTGAATATTTAAGCTTAATTCTTATAGAGCTGTTTATATCAGTATGATTTTCTATTTTATAAAAATCTATATCGCATAAATTAGAGCTTTTTATATAAGGCTTAATATATTCTTCAATATTTAAATAATTTTTTATAAAGTATCCGTAAATTAATTCATTAGGATAATTAATAATATTAGCTTTTTTTATTATGTTATTCGGTTCTTCTTCATTTGAAATATACAACTCTTTAAAAATAAATTTCAAATTATACTTACATTCTCTATCTGCATTTAATCTGATAAAGTATGAATTAGTATCATCAAGAATTATATCTTTCAATTCTATAAAACCCTTATAATTTATAATATCTTCTGTATTAATACTAAATATTGTTTTATCACTCGAAAATATATTAAAAGAAATATTTGCTTTGATATCATAAGCATATATAAAAAAGTCCATTACAAAACCATTAGTAGGGCTTATTTGATAAAAATCAATATCATTATTATTATCAAATTTACATTCTGCCAAAGAGCTGAAATCTATATACTGCGAATATTCCAAAGTATTATTAGGTTCTATTTCTTTAATTTTTACTATACTATTATTTTGCATATTATTTTTATTTGAACATGATGAAATCAAAATAAAAATTAATATTAGTATGTATTTCATTTTATAGTTTATTATTATATTATAGTTTTATTATTCTACTTTAAAAAAAGACATAAGATGCTCTAAATGATTAGCCTGATCAAGCAGAGATTTAGAAGCAGCTGCAGACTGTTCCACCAAAGAAGCATTCTGCTGAGTAATATTATCCATTTTAGAGACAGCACTATTAACCTGATCAACTCCTGTTTCCTGTTCTACAGCTGTATGACTTATATCATTCATAATCTTAGAGGTTTCTTCTATTTTACTCTCTATATCAGTAAATATTTCCTGAGAATGTCTTGCCATTTGTGCTGATTTATTAATTTTTTCATAAATATCTTCTATAAGCAGAGTAATATCTTTAGCAGAAGCCTGAGAATTTTGAGCCAAATTTCTTACTTCGCTTGCAACTACAGCAAAGCCTTTTCCCTGATCTCCAGCCCTTGCCGCCTCAACTGATGCATTAAGAGCAAGTATATTAGTTTGAAAAGCTATGCCCTCTATAACTTTAGTAATATCTCTTATTTTGGCACTAGCCTCATACACATCTTCTATCATTTTGGCTGTATCTGCTATAACATTTCCGCCTTCAACTACAGCATTTCTTGATGCCATCATAACATTATTTCCATTAATAGAGTTCTGAGCAGATGATTTTATAGTAGAAGCCATCTCTTCCATAGAACTTGCTGTTTCCTCCAAGCTGGATGCCTGATATTCTGTTCTATTGGCTAAATCTTCGCTGCCTTTATGAAGCTCATTTGCAGCACTTGCTATTTCTCTTGAGGCACTTAATACATCTGAAATAACTTCTATAAATCTGTCTTTCATTACTGAAAATGAATGCGATAATTCTCCTATCTCATCATTTCTATTATTTATTTTTGATGATAATGCAAAATTTCCATCTGCCATTTGATGTGCTTCTTCAACTATATATACAATAGGCTTTATAGTTTTCCCTATATATAAAGCAGATATTGCATAAGAAAGTATAGTCCCTGCTATGCCTAATAATATTCCTATAAAAATCATTTTATTGCTTTGAGCATGTAAAAGTTTATAAGTAATACTAGATACCATATACCATGGCTGAGATTCCATCGATTTAAAAAATGCTGTTCTAGGGGCATTATTATCAGTATATTTTAATAATCCTGAATTTTGCTTAGGAATAATTAAAGAACTATCTGCCTTAGTGCCGAGTAAAGAATCAATATTATGATAAACATATTCAGAGTACTCATTTAAAACAAATATAGACTTATCAGCTGATAATTCATTTCTGCTGTTTTCTAAAGAGTCATTAATGATTTTAGTCCAATCTACAAAAGCAATAAAACTTCCTATTAGCTTATTTTCTAAATTATATACAGAATGAACTATTGGAAGTACGAATCCTTTATTTATATCTGATTTATATATGCTATCGCTTGAAGCATGATCATAACCTGAATCAATATATTCCTGCCACATATTAGGATAAGCAACAGACATATCCAAACCTTGATTCTTTGTATCTCCATTATAAGATTCTATAACTTTCCCATCTAATCCTATCAAGTCCAAAGATACTATATAATCATTATTATCAAATAAATTAATCATAGTTCTTATAGCTTCATCTCTGATATATTCGCTTCTAGTCTGCATATATTCTATAATTGTAGGAACTCTTGAATAAGCGTCCATAATAATTAACTGATCTTCAATAATAGTATCAAGTAAAGTTGAATAGCCATTAACAGATGTAATAAAACCTGAATAAGTTGCATTATTTATAGCCTTAATAGACATTCTTACAGTTGTAAATATTATTGAAAAGGATAATAAAACTATTATTATATTGACAATAAGAGGGATTTTTACAATTATACTATTAGACTTTTTCATAAACACCGCCTAAAATTTGCATTAAGATATTTTAATTGAGATATTTTTTAATTGAAATATTTTAATATATAAATAAAAAAAGTCAATTAATAGAGCTGTAAGAATTAAAAAACTATTCTTGAAAAAAATATAACTTATACTAAAATATATATTATTATATTTATACTATATATTATATAATTATATAAAGAGAGAAGTTTAATGAAAAAAACAAATAATATTTTTATAATACTTTTTTTAATCATCTTTATTTTTTCTAATTATCTGTATTCAAATGAAAATAAAGTTTATGTTATAAAAAAGCAGGAGTTTCAGGAAATAAACAGATGGTATGCAGGATATATAAAGAAGGCATTAGATAAGGCTTCTGAAGATAATGCCTGCCTTATCATATTAGAGCTTGATACTCCGGGAGGATTATTATCTTCTGCATTATCTATTAAAAATTATATAATGAACTCTCAAATTCCTGTAATTGTTTACATTAATAAGAATGCATTATCTGCAGGTGCTTTGATATCTTTAAGTGCTAAAGAGATTTATATGTCAGACGGAAGCGTAATAGGTGCCGCTACTCCTGTTTATTTGAATGGAAATGAACCAAAAAAGGCTGGTGAAAAAGAAGTGAGTGCTATGCGTGCTGCTATGAGGGCATCTGCTGAGGCATCAAAAAAGAATATAAGAGCTTCTGAAGCTATGGTTGATGAAAATATAGTTTTAACTAAAAAAGATGACGGAATAGATTTAAATAATAAAACTTTGCTTACATTAAGTGCCGATGAGGCTGTTAGGATAAATATTGCAGATAAAAAGGCTAATTCTATAAATGAAATATTAGAATTAAAAAATATAGAAAATCCTAAGATAATAAATATTGAAAAAGAAAGCTACGACTCTGTATTAAGCTTTCTTCTTAATCCATTAGTTTTAAGTATTTTAATGTCTGTAGGAATAGCAGGAATATATCTTGAAATAAAAACGCCGGGCTTCGGAGTAGGAGGAGTAACTGCTATAATAGCTTTTTCTGTATTTTTCTTTGCTCAGTTCTTTTCAGGAAACAGCAGTTTTTTAGCCCCTGCAATATTCATACTCGGAGTTATCCTTATAGGAGTTGAAATATTTCTTATACCGGGATTCGGAATTACAGGAATACTTGGAATAATAGGAATAGTAATAGGCATATTTTTATCTTTCGGTATTCAGAATATAGCTATTGCCGTTTTTGTAATATTTATATCATTAATTATAGATATAATTCTTATAATATTAATTGCCAAATTTATGACTAAATCAAAAGACTTTAAAAATAAAATAGCATTAGAAAGCGATACATCAGGATATCATTCCAGCATATCTTATGATGATTTGATTGGGAAAAAAGGCATTGCCGAAACTTTTTTCAGACCATCGGGATATATAGTTATAGACGGAAAAAGATATGATGCCGTAAGTGAGGGAGAATTTATAGATAAAGGCAGCAGTTTGAAAGTTGTATTAGTAGAAGGAAATAGAATAGTAGTAAAAAAATCTAATAAATAATATCAGAAAATTTAATAATAATAGTAAAAAAAATTTAATAGTAGTAATAAAAAATAAAATTATAAAGTTTTGAGTTTCAAATAGGCTTAAAAATTTGATTATTTTTATCTATATCAATACTAAATATAGTATTAATCTTAAACTATGCCTATTTAAAACGAAAGACTTTACTTTTATAATTACTCTAATATAAAATATTTTTTTTTAATATAATGTTTACATAATAAATTAATTTAGTAAAAAAATATATTATGCTAATGAACTAAAAGCTCTTACAGAAGATATATCTATTCTAAGCTGAAGCACATATCTTTTTCCGTCGCGTCCTATAGCGTATGTATATCTGCTTGAAAGAGGAGACATACCGCTTCCCTGCTGGCTTATCTTCTGTATATTAGTAGGGTTTTGCTGAGCTGAAGCATTTACTTTTGGCACCTGCAGCTGCATAGTCTGCTGTATATTATTATTATTTATTTTATTAATAGTCATACTAATAACTCCTTTATTCAGTAATTAACTCTTAATATTAACGGTAATATAAAAAAAACCTTAACTATATTTTTATTAGAATAATTTTTTAAATATTTTATATAATTTCTTGATTTTTTGATTAAAATATTATAGCTTATTAATAGTAATACATAATTAATGGTAATAAAATATAATTAACTAATAGTAACAAAATATATGAGAAATTCTTATGAATAAAAAACTTCCTATAATAATTTTAAGTACTGCAATAATCACAGTATCAGCAGCTTTGATAGTTTTAAGAAAAAAGAGAAATAACAGAGAATTTTGTATTAAAAGCTATGATAAAAAATTCTCTATAATATTTAATAATGAATGGAAATTATCCAAAAATAAAAATGAACTTAATGAAAACTCAAATTTAGAGGCAGTTAATATAAAAAAAGGAATATGCTTTATAATGTTTTCTAAAGCAAAAGAAACATTAAATGATATCAGCTTATATGAATATAATGAAAATATTTTAAACAGTATGGAAAGCGAAAATATTATAGTTTCTAATAAAATAAAAATTAATAATAAAGATATGTATATAACAGAATTTAATTCATATTATAAAAATATGCTTATTCATTATCTTTTATATACATTAGAAACAGAAAATTATTATCATCAGATTATGGCGGCTTTAATAAATAAAAATGCAGAAAATAATTATGAAAAACAATGCATACAAATAAATAATATTTTATCTACAATAAAAGAATTATAAAATTATATTAAAAAAAAGAGAATTATAGTATAAAAATGATAAAAACTGTATTAATATTTTTTATAACCATTTATGCATCTGCTTTTGCTGAACAGAAAATATTTATATCTTCCAAATTGAAAGGAAATAATCTCCGCAAAGAGATTCTTAAATGGGTAGAAAAAGAAGCGTCTAATAATAAATTCAGCAGCTATGATAATGGATTAATTTATTTATTTTTTGTATCAAGCAATATAATAGATAATAATTCATTATGCTTCGATATAAATTTTCATTTGGAATATGATAAGTTTATAGTGGACTTTTCTAATATAAAATTATTAGATAATAATACAGGGGATACAAAAGAATTAAAATTCAGTACTTGGGATACTCTCACTAATAGCGGCTGGTTTAAAGAATATAATGAAATTATCTCAAATATAATATATGAACTTGAAGTCATTATAAGCAAATAATAAAAATATAAATTGAGATTTACAGAATTATATTAAATTAATTTTTACTTTTACAGAAATAAACCAGTAATGCAGCAGATATTGTAAGAATCATACCTATTACAGAATATAAATCTACAGTTTCTTTAAAAATAAATATGCTGAAAATATATGAAAATATAACTCCTGTATAATTATATATGCTTATAGAAGAAACAGGAGCTTTTTTATATGCTGCTGTAAGAAAGAATTGCCCTAATCCTGCAAATATTCCTATAAGCAAAAGAAGTAATATCTCAGTCATATTAGGAATCACAAAGCTTTTTATAAAAAATAAAGAAAAAATACATGAAAACAATGAAAAATAAAATATAATTAAAGCATTGCTTTCTTTTCCTTTTAGAGAGCCTATTATAGAATATGATATTCCTGCAAACATAGCAGCTGATAATGCAATCAATGCTGTAAATATATTTGAGTTTAAGTTTATTATATTAGAAAAACTTATTATAGAAGAGTTTATCATAAAAGAAGGCTTTATTATAAAAATAGAGCCTATTGCTGCAATAATCATACCCAGCCATTGCACTTTTAAGATTTTTTCTTTAATCAGAATAAAAGCAAAAAAGCTAGCCCAAAAAGGAGAAGTTTTCTGCAAAACTGATGCATCTGCAAGAACCATATTATTTGCAGCATAAAAATAACATATAATTCCTAAATATCCTGAAACAGATCTGCATACTATAAGAAAAATATTATTTTTATTTGGAAATTTTTTTTCTTTATTTTTAATCATCATAAATGCACTAATAAATAATGTAATAAAGTTTCTTGCAAAAACCTGCTCCATTACAGGTATATTAGAGCCTGAAATTTTTACTGCTATTTCCATTATGCTAAATGAAAATGCAGAAAATATTATAAATAAAGAGCCTAATTTTATATTATTTATCATATTGTTTTATTATTATATTATTATGCTGTTATTACTGAAAAGTAATTATTAAAGTTCCTGCTGCTATTAATAATACTCCTATAATAATTTTTATATTTAAAGTTTCATTTAAAAATACTGCAGCTAATATTATAGTAAAAACTATTGAAAGCTTATCTATAACTACAACTTTATTGACATTTCCTATCTGCAGAGCTTTAAAATAAAAAAGCCAAGATAAACCTGTAGCAAAGCCTGATAATACTATAAAAATAATAGTTTTTAAACTAAGATTTTTTATAGTTTCTAATGTATTTACAGAGTTTATAGAATTAGTATAAAAAACTATAATCCAAGACATTATTAGTATAATAATAGTTCTTATTGCTGTTGCCAAATTTGAATTTATGCCTGCCAAACCTATTTTTATAAGTATAGCAGTAAGAGATGCAAATACTGATGATAATAATGCAAAAATAATTTCCATAGAAAAATCCTATTTTTAATTAATGCAAATTTTTATGCAGGTAAATCAAATTTTCAAAAAGTATAGCAACCGTTACACTTCCTACGCCATTAGGCACAGGAGTAATATAAGAAGCAGCCTTTGAAGCCTCTTCAAAATTTACATCTCCTTTTAAAGAACCGTCATCTAATACATTTATGCCTATATCTATAACAACAGCCCCTTCTTTTATATACTCACCTGTAATAAATTCAGACTGCCCTATAGATACGCATAATATATCAGCATTCCTGCAAATATCTTTTAAATTCTTTGTCTTTGAATGTGCTATAGTTACAGTAGCAGACTTTTGTAAAAGCAGATGTGCTAAAGGCTTGCCTACTATCTCGCTTCTTCCGACTACAACAGCATTAGAACCTTCTATTTGTATGCCTGATTCTTCTATTAAAGCAAAAGCACTTTTAGCAGTGCAGGGTGCTAAATTACTGCTGCCTATAAATATTTTTCCTAAATTAATATGAGATATAGAATCAACATCTTTTTTCGGCGAAATAGTTTCATAAACATTTTTTTTATTTATATGTTTAGGAAGAGGCATTTGAATCATTATTCCGCTCGTTTCTTTTTCATTATTTAAATATTCTATTAAAGTTAAAAAATCTTTTTCTGATGTATTAATAGGGAGATTATGAAGAGAACCTATTATGCCAATACTTTCTGCCTGCTTCTTTGCCCTTGTGAAATAAACTTCTGTAGACTTATCATCTTCAAAATATAAAAAATCTATTCTGGGCTTTCTTTCAAAAAGTTCTATTTCTTTTTTGATTCTCTCTTTTATTTTTTTTGAAAGCTCCCTTCCGTCTAAAATATTCGGCATATCATATAATCTCCTAATAGTATAAATGATAGAAAATATAATATAATGTTATAAAATAAAATACAAGTATAGATTTTTTAATATTTATATTGTATATTTTTTAATATGATAAAAAGACTGATTATTATATTTTTTATTCTTGAAAGCATATCATTTGCTCAGAAAAAAATTATTATTTTTAAAACTGATTTTAATGATAATTATCCTGTATATGCTGCTTATGACTTAATAATAAAAAATTTATTTTTATATTCCAGCTTTCATATAATACCTAAAGATAAAATATATGATTATAAAAAAGTAAAATCAAAAATAAAAGAACTTACTATTAATAATAATGCTGATATATCTGTATTATATAAAATAAATAAATATAGAGAAGGATTTATATTTAATTATATTCTATATAATAGAGAAAAACCTAATGAATGGTTTGAAGAAAATATATTCTGTAAACAAGAAGAAAAATTATTTGAAACTATAAATGAAGTTTTAAAACATATTTACTCATATTCCAAAAATAAAGAATATAATAAAATAAAAGAAAATGAATATATTTCTCTTATAGGATATTACAGCAGAAAAATAAATGATATAAATGATTCAGACATTTATAAATATTTCTTTAATTTTTATAAAGATAATATATACTTCAATATGGATTATTTAGAATATTTAATGAAAATAGGAGATAATACCGCCATTGATGATATTAAAATAATAGCTGATAATACAATAAAATATCTTAATAAAGATAATCATTATTATATGCAAGTTTTAGGCGATTTTTACTACAGCAAATATAAAGTTAATGTTTCTTTAGATGATATAGAAAAAGCAATAGAAAATTATCTTAATGCAGCAAAATCAAAAAACTATAATTATATATACTATGAAAAATCGGCTAAAAGCTATTTGCTTAAAAATGATTATGACAATGCTTCATTTTATTATAATAAAGCTGTAGAAGTTTATGATAAAGATGCAGATATGATAAAAGATGCTGTTTATATATTAAAAAGAGATATGAATAAAAACGGAAATATTGTAATAGAATATTTAAAAAAAATTATAGATATAAATAAAAATGATGATGAGGCTTTAGAAGAATTATCTGAAATATATTATAATTTGGGAGATAAATATAATTCTCAGATTTATTACAGCAAACTTCTTGAAACTATTAATTATAATCTTTATATAATAAATAATAAAAAACAAAATCCTGTGCTATATGACAGATATATGAAGAAAAAAAGCGAAGTAATAAAAAAGTTAGATTCTTTAAAATAAAAAAAGTATATATCAAAAAATATATATTTATTATATAATAATCAAAATCTTAAAAATAAGGATAATAAATGAAAATTATTAATAATATAATAACAAATACAAATAATATAATGTATGGTTATTTACTTCTTGCTGTATTCTTAGTAATATCTATTTTCTTTACAATAAGATTAAGAGGTATACAAATATCATATTCAATACATGCTTTAAAACTTTTATTCTCAAAGCACGAAAAAGGAGACGGAGTTTCAGGATTCGTAAGTTTTTGTATAAGCACTGCTTCAAGGGTTGGCACAGGAAATATTACAGGTGTTATGGGGGCAGTTTCTGCAGGAGGACCTGGTGCTTTATTTTGGATGTGGCTTATGGCTGTTTTGGGAGGAAGCTTAGCTTTTTCAGAAAGTACATTGGCTCAGCTCTATAAAGAAAAAGATTCTCAAGGTAAATTTATAGGAGGGGCATCTTTCTATATAAAAAGCAAATTAAAAAAACCTATACTGGCAATATTATTTGCATTAAGTATGATATTTACTTATACTACATTCAATGGAATTCAGGCTAATACTATATCAAATGCATTATCTAAATATAATATACCTGTTATTATAACAGCTATGATTCTTACAATAATTACAGGTATAATACTATTCAATAAAAAAAGAGAAGCTATAACTAATGTATGCGTATTTATAGTTCCTATTATGGCAGTACCTTATATATTGATAGGACTTTTTATATTTTTCACTAATATAAATTCAGTGCCTTCAGTATTTCAAAATATATTTGTGCAGGCTTTCAAGCCTAGTGCAGTTTTCGGAGGACTTATAGGAATAACAATTTCTAACGGATTAAAAAGAGGCTTATTTTCAAATGAGGCAGGTATGGGAGGCGCCCCTCATGCCGCAGCTGCTGCTCATACTTCTCATCCTTGCAAACAGGGATTTATACAGATGTTCTCTGTATTTACAGATACTATATTAATATGTTCTATTTCAGGATTTATACTTCTATTATCTCCTGAGGCTATGAAAGAAATAAAAAATATAGAGGGCATTAATTTATTTCAATATGCTATGGAATCGCATTTAGGAGGTTTCGGCTCTGTATTTATTACTATATGCATATTGTTTTTCTCATACAGCTCAATATTAGGAAATTTCTTTTATATAAAAACAGGTGCCGCTGCTGTAATGGATAATTTTTTATCTTATTTGATAGTAGGGTTTATGACTATAGCTATGGTATTTGCAGGTTCATTGGCTGAGTTTAAAACAATATGGGGAGCTGGCGATATGTTTATGGGTTTTATGGCTTTATTAAATATTATAATTATGGTTATACTAAGCAAGCCTGTTGTACTTCTTTCTAAAGATTATATAAATAAATTAAAAGAACATAAAGAACCTATTTTCTATAAAGATTCTATTGAAGAGTTAAAAACAGATGATGCTGTAACTCAATGGGATAATAAAAATTAACTGATAATTATTTAATTAAAATGCAGCCTGTACTTTCAATCAAGTGCAGGCTTTTTATTTTTTTAAACTTAAATAATAAAAATATTTAAGAATTTATATATGTAAAAATTCTTTTGTTGATAGAATATTTATTTGATCAGCATTGAATTCATTATTGTCTAATTTTAATTTAAGATTATCTATAAGATATTCATTTTCCATTTCTGTACCAATTATGAATTTATAATTTATTAAAGACTTTAAAATAACTCTCATAGAAACATTCCATTTTTTATACACTTTTTCAAATATAACTTTCTTTAAATCATCACTATTTTTTAGAAATATTGATATATCTGCTATATCATTAGTTTTAAAAATATCATAATCAAATTCTTTTAAAACAGAAAATATATCCTCTTTTGTGAGAAGCATAGCACCAGCAAAAAAGTCTGCATCCTTTTCGTTTTCTGTATATCTATATATCAAATGATATATTTCATGTGCTATAGTAAAAAATACCCTCCTATAATCCTTTTTTAATTTTGGTTTATATACAACAATGATTGGATACCCGCCCAAAAAACATGCAAATCCATCAACATATTTAAATTTTTCATCTTTATCTTTAACTATTAAAATTATACCATTATCATAAAGAAATTTTGTTATGTTATTTAAAAAATTAGGATTATCTTTTTTTATATTATTAGCCTTAATTATTAATTGTGATTTTTTATAAGGAATAGATGTATATTTTTTTTTAAATGAATTGAAACTTTCTAAATCTAATTTAGATTTGATTTCATTAACTTCTTTTTTCAAATCATTAAAGTAAGAAATTTCAATATCATCAATACTAAATATATTTTTATCATCTATATCTGGTATATTATTATTTTTTTTAAATGATTCTTTATCTACTCTAAATGAAGGAGGAGCTATACATATATTATTATCAATAATTTTTTTTATTTTATCTTTAAAATAAAATAGTCCTGATACACTTTTCATAATCAAACTCCTAACAAATTATAAAGTCTTTTTTATCATCTTTGGAAATAGGGTGAATAGTAGGTATATAAAATTCTATTAAATGATTTTTATCATCTACACCATTATATGATAAGTTTAAAGGTACTTTATATTTAGCTCTAAATTTAAGCTTATTAGATTCATAAGTATAGCAAATATTATTTTCAATATAATCTATAGGCAAATAAACTAATAAGTAATTTTGAAAAAATTTATTTTTATTCTTACTTCTTTCTTCCAGTTTTACATCTCTAATATTTCCAAATAAATTATTTACAACATTTTCTATATTATATATACCATGATCTTTAATTTTATCTTCAGTATGTTTAAGTTTATATTTATTATTATTAGAATAAATATTTACATTATAAAAAATTGATTCAGATATATTATCTACATTAATTTTTATAGCTGCATATTCATTATTCTTATTACAAATTAATAGATACATATCATTTTTTATTTTTAAAACACCTTATAAGAAAAATTTAAAAATGATAGTAATATATTAAAAAACTTAGTATTCAAATAATCATTATATTTATTAAAATAAATATTAATATCATTTACATTTAAATTAAATTTTTTTAATTTATCCTCTAACATGATTAATTTATTATATAAAAAATAAAATAAATATCAATAAATTACATATAACTTTTTAAATTTTAAAAAACAAATCAATCTCTAGTAAAGTTTTGATATATAAATTTAAAAGGTATATAAATTTTACCATTCTCCGCATAATCGTTCCATAATCCTTGAGGAGGAGGCTTTAATTTTTTAGCATACTCAATAGCCTTTGAGCATGAATTATCAAGACTTGTCTGTCCATTAGCAGAATTTTTTAAGAACTTTTCAAACTCTATATTTCCCTCTTCATCTATAGAAAGCAAAACCTCTACTTCATCGGTTCTTATAAGCCCTAAATAATGAGCCTGATTCGGAATAGTTAAATACCAAGAATCTCTTATAGAACCAACCAAAGCATAAAAATACCAAAAATATTCCTGAGCCTTTGTTCCTAACTGAATGCTTCCTGTTTCGCTTGAAAATACTGCAGCTCTGTCTGCACCTTCTTCAAAAGATGCAGGTATTTTAGTATCGCCTTTCATACCCGGATTTTTAGGCTTGTAAGTTTCAACATTATCTCTTGATACTTCATTTCCAAGTTCTTTTTTTTCTATTTGCTGCTGATTATTATTAGGATTGATATATTCTCTAGGTTTTCTTTCAACTATAGGGTTATTAGCTCCGTCGCCCAAAAAAGAAAAAACTGAAGTATCTGAAAAAGTTTTAGACGGCTTTATATCTGTCTGTCCTTTAGACCTTAAAGTTTTATCAGATGCAAACGGGGTATCTTCATTACTTTCTTCTTCTTCTATTTCAGGAGTTTCAACTAAAAACATATATTTATTTTCTTCAGATTTTTCTTCTGCATCCTTTTTAGCTTTCTCATAAGCGAAAACATCCTGCATTATAGAAGTATTTATAAAGCTGAATAAAAATATATGAAGTATAAAAGATACTATAATAGAAAATATTATATCTTTTCTTTTTATTAATTTTATTTTAATTTTATGCTTCATATTATAATTTTATACCAATTAATATATTTTACAAGTTTTATTTATTAATAAATTTAAAAACAGATATAATCATATAATATAAAAAATGTTTCACATGAAACATTTAAAATATACTTAAGCTTACAAGATATAAATATACTATTAACAGCTTCAATTGTTTTTACTGATAAACTAAAATTATTTATCAGCTTTTATACTTAAATTTTAAGAAATTTAAGCTCTATATTGTATATATAAAAATTACTGCCATTTTTATTAAAGAAACTAGTATAATTAACTATAGCTTTTATTTAATTAAATATTTAAAAGCCCTTCATATATAAATGACTATAAATATACTAAATGTTTCATGTGAAACATTTTTATTATTTTTATATTATTGTATTAATAAAAACTTTAATATATAATCAATAATAAATAATCTCTAAATAAATAAAATAAAACAAAAAATAAGGAATAAAATAAAAATTATGAAAAATGATGAAGAGCTTAATAATGCTGAAAAAATTAATGATGAAGATTTTGAAGATTTTATAGAAGAAATTACAAATAGAGATAACAGCAGAAATACTGTAGAAAAACATATTATATATGTTGTGGCTACTCCTATAGGAAATATGGAAGATATCACTATAAGAGCATTAAAAATACTTAGAAATGTAGATTTTATATTAGCAGAAGATACAAGAGTAGCTATAAAACTTCTCAATTTTTATAATATAAAAAATAAACTCTTTTCATACAATAGTCATTCATCAGAATACAGAATTAATGAATATATAAACGAAGTATTAAAAGGAAAATCAGCGGCAATTATAAGCGATGCAGGAACTCCATGCATAAGCGACCCCGGTGTAAGCATAATAAAAATAGCCGTAGAAAATAATATAAAAATAGTTCCTGTAGGAGGAATATCCGCTTTTACTTCTTTGCTTTCAGTTTCAGGAATATCTGGAAATACTTTATTTGTAGGATTTCTTTCTAATAAATCAGGAAGAAGAAAAAATCAATTAAAGGAATTATATCATAATCAAAAAACAATAATAGTGATATATGAGTCAGTTTACAGAGTGAAAGAATGCATAGAGGATATTGTTAACATATTCGGAGAAAAAACGGATATTGTTATCGGAAGAGAGTTAACTAAACAATTTGAGCAAATTATAAGGGCAGAGGCTAAAAATATCCTTGATTTTTTTATAGATGGTAGTATACTAACTAAAGGCGAATTTTGTATCATAATTGATAATAGAAAATCTAAAGTATGCGGGGCTAATGCCGAAAATAATTTATGTAAGGAGTCAGATTATGACAATTGATAAAATAGGCGGCACATCAAATATACAGCAAAAATCTAATATTAAGTACAATGAAAAAGTTTCTAAAATGGGTTCAGATAGAATAGATATTTCTAATGAATCAAGATTAGCTTTGCAAAATGAAAAACTTGTAAATATTATTAAAGATGCTCCTGATATAAGAGAAGAAAAAATTGCAGAAGCTAAAAAAAGATTAGAATTATATATGCAAGACGGTGCTTTAAGAGAAGAAGTTCTAAATTCATTGGCTAGTTCTATAATAGATTCTATGCCTTTGGAGTAATGCATTCTAAAATAATAATTCATAATCTTAAAAATAGTAAGAATATAAAACTTACTATTTTTTAAATCTAAGTTATCATAAGTAAGTAATTATAAGCATAATAAAAAATCTAAAAATAATATGCATTATTTAGAAAATTTATTAACTAACTCTACTCTATTCTTAACGCCTGATTTTTCATATATATTAGCTACATGATTATTAACTGTATTAAGAGATATATCAAGTATTAATGAAACTTCTTTATTTGTTTTTCCGTCAAGCAGATATGAAAGTATTTCTCTTTCTCTTTTAGTTAAATTTATATTTTCAGTATTATCTTCTTTATAATCATATTTTTTATTATTATTTATAGAATTAGATTCATTTGCATTATATATTTTATTATTTACTATATTAATAAAATACCAAAACAAATACCCAAGCATAACCAAATTCCACCATATATAAAATAATAATAATGTTATATCCATAGAGCCTATATCAGCAATTTCAACCCTATAAACAATAACCTGATATATTAAAATCGGATATATAATTATAGTTATAACTCCAAGTATCTTTACTATCAATTTTATAGTTTTATCCTTTATATTTTTATAATTAATAAATCCTATAAATAATACTGCCATTATAGAAATATAAAAAATTATTTGGCTTATGATATATATATTGAATTTTATAAGTATTCCTAATATGCTTAAAATAAAATGAGTAATTGATAATATAATACAAATGATATTATGCTTAAAAGTCCAATTTATATTTAAAAATCTGTATAAAAATGAAGGTATAAAATAAAGCATTAATGACATACCTACAGAAAAACTAAAGAAATATAATGTATTAAATATATTATTAAGTATAAAAGAAGGTACTGTTAAAAAGCTTAGAAGTTTGATATATCTTATAAAAAGTAAGAAAGCAAATATAAATAAAAATATTATATAATATTTAAGCCATATTACTCTTTCTATTATATAGTAAATAATAGAAAAAAGTATAGCTGAAAAACCTATTATAAAAGCGAATAAATAGGCAGCTAAAAGAATATATCCTAATGCATAACTCATAATTTATTTCTAGCGGGTAAAATTATATTAATACTCTGCTTATTTTCTAAAGATTCCATCCATATATTGCCGTAATGTTCTTTTATAATTTTATAGGCTGTATATAAATATATATTATTAAAATTAGTATCCTCATAAGATATTAAAGGCGTTTTAAAAAGCTTTCTTTTTATATCATCAGGTATATTATCAGATAAAAAAGATATTGATATATCTATGCATTGTTTACTGAACTCTAGTCTTTTTTCATCATTTTCACTAATATTATTAATTCCATTTAAAAATAAAAAATTATTATCATCATCATAATCAATCAAATTACAAGATATATTCATAGAACTATTAATCTTTATTATATTAAAAATAAAAGAAAATATATTTAATATGCTTCTTTTTATTCTATATCTGTCCATAATAATTATACAGTCTTCCATTATATTATTATTTAATGTCAATTTTACTCTTTTGGATTTAAATAAATCTAATACAGAATTAAGAGATTCATCTATAATAGTATTTATATTTTCAAAGTTCATATCAAGCTTAAAAGAATTGGAGTTTATATCATTAAAATCATTAAATGCCTCCATAGTTCTTTCTATTAAAAAAGACTGTCTTACTATTGTATTTCTCGATTCATTGCAGTAATTATTGGTGCATCTCTCTAAATCTATATACTTTGATATTATATTATTATAATTTTGAATATCATAAATTATATTTTGTATTAAGTTTTTTAATTTATCATTGATATAATAACTTTGCTTCATATTATCACCATTTGTCACTATAATATTTTTTATTTAATTATAACATATCATAGTCAAAAATGCTAATTAGTACTTATAAATTCAAAATTTGAATTTATAATTTGAATTCATAATATAAATTTTTATAATGAATTTTTTATATGAATTTATTAAATTAATTTTTATTAACATTATAAACAATTTATCAACATTAATAAAATATATGAATTCATTATATTAAATTCAGATTATGAAGTGATTATATATTTTGTATTTAAAAATATTATATATTAAATTTTTTAAATATTATTTTTTATTATTATTAAGCTGTAAATATGTTGATAACTTTTAACATATAAGAAGAAAACATAAAAATACTACTCATATAATGTTTATAACTTTGTTAATATCAACTAAAATAAAAATAAAGAAAATATGAAATTTACTATTAAAATTCATTTTTTATAAAAAATAAAATTTTGTTTATAATGTTAATAAAATATTATTAATTATTTACATTTTTTTAACAAAGCTGTAATGATATAATATTTTTTATGTATCATATAAGTCTTATAAAAAATTTATTGATATTTACAGCCTTTAATATATAATTAAATATACTTTTAATTAATTTATATAATAAAAAGTATTACTAATAAGGATTAATAATTATGAATATTTTTACTTTTACAAAAAAAGGCTCTAATACTAAAAAAAATACGGATGCAGTTCTTTTTAATGCAGAATATATATCATCAAATCCTATTATTATAAATGAACAGAACAATTATTCTCACTTTATAAATAATATAAGCGGAAGTGCCGTTTCTCTTATAGCTGACGGACTTGGGGATACTTTTGCTTCAAAATTATCTGCAGATATTTATAATGAAAACTTTTTAGATTTGCTTGAGCTTGTAGGCGAGCAGGAAGTATTGAATTGGATAATGCATAATTTTATAAAGTTGGAAGTCACTGCCTCAAGAGATTCTGCTGATGACAAAAAAAAATCTATGGCAGGAGCTTCCATAGCAGGAGTTTTATATCATAAGTTTGCAGGTGTTTTTGTATTTAATGCAGGAGACAGCAAAGTTTATTCTGTTAATAAAAATAAAGTAATTCAGATAACAAGAGATCATATAAGCGGCAATGCTTTGGAAAATTGTGCTTGTGCAGGTGGCGGACATTATATTACTATTGAGGGTGCTAGAAGAAATAAAAACTGCAATTATCTTATAGTTTCTAATTCTATGACTGAGCTTTTATTAAGTAAATATGAAAATGAACAATCTGCTGTAAATGAAATAATGGGTTTTAATGATATGGAAATGTCTTTAAACAAATTAAAGGAAATATCAGAAAACAGCAGCGATAATGTGAGTGCTTTAGGTTTATTTAATATTTTTGAATAATAATTTTAATATTAATATATATTGATAACTATATAGATAAACAATCTTTATTTATTTACTTGCAGAGGCTCTAAAATGGAAAGTCATTTGTTTGATGATATTAACTTTTTTCCAAGCAAAATGAGAACTTTAATATTAGGCACTTTTCCAATTCCTTTATATACCAATAAAAAAATGTTTGAAAAATTAAGCTTATATGAGAAGCAAAATGCTTGGTATTATTCAAGTAAAAGAAGCGAGTTTTGGAAAATAATTGCTGAAAGTTTTGATATAGATTATAAAAATGATGATTTTCTTTTTAATAAGTCTAAGAAAAAAGAAATTTTTAAAAAAAATAAAATAGGCGTAGCAGATGTCTTTTTGAAATGCAAAAGAAAAAAAGAAGAAAGTTCAAAAGATACTGATTTAATTATAATAGAGTATAATAATATTTTAAGCGAAATTATAAATAATGATGATTTAAATCTTATAATATTTACAAGCCGTTTTACTGAAAATAATTTTTTTAAGATACTTCATAATAATAATATAAATTATGAAAAAAAATATAGCAAAGAAGCTTATGAATATTATAATAAAGGCTTTAATGATATTGGTATAACTAATGATATTATCAATGCTTTAAGGGAAAGCTATTTATATATAAACAATAAAAAAATAAAAGTATCAACAGTAACATTAAAGATAAGCCCTGTAAAAGGAGTAAGTTTATATTCTGTAAAAAGAGAAATTTACAGATATTATTTAAAAAATAATAAAGAAAGTCATTAAAAATTAATATATCTTATTCCGAAATTTTTACATAGCTGAAATTCCATATTTTAAGGAAGAATAGAAAATGCGTTATTTAAGTTTTATTTTTATATTTTTGAATATCTTTTTTGTACTTAACGGACAGATACCCAATACAGGAAGATTAGATCAACTATTAGAGTATGCAAATATAGGGGATGCAAACGGTATAAGAAGATTAATATCTCAAGGCTCTGTTTCAAGTTTTATAGATTTCGGAGATAATCAGGGGCATAATGCTCTGATTACAGCTGCTTCAAAAGGATATAAAGATATTGTTCTTCTGCTTCTTTCTCAGAATGCTAATGTTAATCTTAACTGTATTCACGGCAAAACAGCATTGATTTATGCAGCCGATGCAGGATATATTGATATAGTTTCTTATCTGCTTGCTAAAAATGCAAATCCTAATATAAAAATAAACGGAGGCACAACAGCACTTTTACAGGCTGCAGGAAAAGGATATTACAGCATAGCTGAAATGATTATTAATTCTAAAGCCGACTTAAAGATAATGGGTACTTATAGAAGCGGGAATAATGACGGAATAGATTATAATATGACTCCTTTAATGGTAGCTTCATATAATAATCATGATTTGATAGTAAAACTTCTTTTAGATAAAGGAAGCGATGTTAATTTCATAAATGAATATGGCGCCAATGCCTTATTTTATTCTATAGCTAGAGGAAATAATGAAATAGCAAAACTTTTATTAGAAAGGGGTGCCGATGCTAATATAACAGCTTCTTATGGTCCTTACGGCAATATAACTCCTTTAGCTTTGGCTTCTACATTGGGCTTAACTGATGTTATATCATCATTATTAATAGGAAAATCCAATATAAATTTCAAAATGAGAGACGGAAGAACTGCTTTAATATGGGCTTGTATCTCTGGAAAAAATGAGGCTGTTAATGCTTTGATTTCAAATGCCGCTGATTTAAATATTGCTGATAATGACGGAAAAACTGCTTTAATGTTTGCCGCTGAAAATGGGGATTATATTTCTGCTGAATATTTAGTTAATTCAGGTGCTTATATAAATATTTCAGATAAATTTAAAAAGACTGCTTTGATGTATGCTATGGAAAATGGAAATACTGAAGTTGTTGATTTGCTTACAAAGGCAAGTTTAACATATAATAGATAATATATAAATAAAAAACGGATTGACAGTCCTTTTTTAATTTTTATCAGTTTTATTTTTATTTTTCTTATTGAAATTAGAAGGATTTTCTTTTACATCATTAATAAAATAAAATAAAGACTCTATTTCATCAGCTATATTTATATCATTGATTATACAATCAGGTCTTTCTAAAAGTTTTATAGGAGCAAAGTTTAAAACTCCCTTTATACCTGCATTGCATATAACATCAAACATTCTTTGAGCTTCTAAATCGGGTACTGTTAAAATAGCTATTTCAATTTTATTATTTATTATAAAATCTTTTAATTCCTCTATAGGAAGTATCGGAGTAGGAGCTTCTCTATTTACTTTTTCAGGATTATGATCAAATGCAGCCACTATTTTTATGGACTCGCTTTCAAAACCTCTGTAATTTACTAATGCATTTCCTATTTTTCCGTATCCTATTAATATAATATTATGAGAAATTTGCTTTCCTAATATTGCATCTATTTGTTCCAGCAAATCATCTATATTGTATCCGCCTTTCTTGTTTCCTGAAATATTAAAGAGAGAAAAATCTTTTCTTACCTGAACAGATGTAATACCTATAGCATCTCCTAAATTATTTGAATATGCTTTTATAAACCCGAAACTCTTCATACGCCTTAAAGCATTTTTATATTTCAATAGACGCATAATTTGTGTTCTGCTAATCATAATATATCCTTAATTATTTTTTTTACTTTAAAATAAATTAATATAGTAATATTATAACATATTAAAGTTATCTGTCAATAAAAATACTGATGTAAAATGTTTATTTATGGGAAATTAAATATAAGTTTTAGAACATTAATAATATTTTTTATATTTCTATTTTATTTTTAATAAAAAATAATTTCAATATTTCTATATTTATTTTAATTTTCACTAGTAAAAAAATAATAATTATTATATAATAATTATATGATAGATTATAAATTAATAGCAAAAACAATAAAAGAATCAAAATATGCTGTAGCTTTTACAGGTGCAGGCATAAGTGTAGAAAGCGGAGTACCTCCTTTTAGAGGCGAGAATGGGCTTTGGGAAAAACACGGCAGTCAATTTGCTGAGATATCATATTTTGTTAAGCATCCTAAAGAATCTTGGGGTTCTTTAAAAAAGGTTTTTTATGATCCTATAACAGATGTTAAGCCTAACAAAGCACATATTGTATTAGCAAATCTTGAAAAGATGGGTATAATGAGAAGCATAATTACTCAGAATATCGATAATCTTCATCAGGATGCAGGAAGTAAGATAGTTTATGAACTTCACGGCACGGCTAAATATGCAGTATGTATGAAATGCAAATCAAGATATAAGATAAATAAAGATATACTTGATATGAATCCGCCTTCCTGTGAAAAATGCGGTTCTGTATTAAAACCTGATTTCGTATTTTTCGGCGAACAGCTTCCTGCTTTAGATTTTAATTCTTCTATAGAGGATTCTCAAAAAAGCGATTTATTTATTATAATAGGCACAGGAGGAGAAGTTATGCCAGCGGCTCAGATTCCTCATTTAGCTAAAAGAGCAAATGCTAAGATTATGGAAATAAATCCTGAACCTTCCAGCTTTACAAATTATATAGTTGATATATATGTTCAGGAAAAAGCGGGTATAGCATTTACTGAGATAGAAAAATATTTATGATAATAAAAAGCCCTATAGTTTTCTATAAGGCTTTTATTTTATAAAAAATCATATTATTTTATTCATAATTATCTTAATTAATATTATTTCAATTCATCTTCATGCATTCTCATAAGAGTATTTTTTATCTCTGCAACGAATTTCTTATCATCAAGTACTATATGATTTAAAAGCCATTCTTTCAAAAAATTCATAAAGTCTTTTATTACTAAGCTATTTCCATTTTCATATTTATTAATTTCATCTACAACTTTGAGTGAAAAAGCTCTATGTTTGGATATATGTTCTTTGGATATGCTGTAATTTATTGCATTCATAATCTTTTCTTCATAAGAAAAATGATAAGTAGCATAGTCTATAGTTCTTTTAATGATTTGATTAAAAGATTTTCTAACCTCTTCATTATTTAAATCCCCTTTTACTCCTGTTTCATAGAGATCATTAATAATGTTTACTAGTTCCTTATGCTGATTATCAATCCTTTTGTAGCCAGTTTTGAATCTTTCCTCCCATTTGATCCAGCCTTTTTTAACAACAATTTCAATCATTTGTTCCATAATGAAACTCCTAATATAATTATTCTTGCTGAGAAAGTTTTTTTAATTCTTTCTTAACCTCGTTTATAAATGTTTTATCTGTAACTAAAATATGGTTTAAAAGCCAATCTTTTAGATACTGAACTAAGTTATTAACGGCATCCAAAGAACCATTTTCATAAGATTTAACATAATTGTAAATTGTCTGAGTAAATTCTCTATGATATGAAGAATGCTCTAATATTTTATTGTATTTAATAGCATGCATAATTTTTTCTTCATAAGAAAAATGATAAGCTGCATATTCTACAGCTCTTCTTAAGGCTCTTTTAAACTCTTCTTTTAGAGCCTCATCTTCTGAATCTTTATTATTCATACAATTATATAAATCATTAATTATTTCTATTAACTCTAAATGCTGGTCATCTATTTTTTTATATCCTACTTTATATTTATCTTCCCAAATTATATATTTTTTAGCCATAATTATCCTTATAATATAAAAAACAATTATGTTTAATATCGTAATCTATATTAATTATTATATAAATATTTTTGCATTTTTAAAGTTAAAATTGAAATTTATTTTTTTATTATTACCGCTCTGCGTGCCTTCGGCAATGCTCGCCTTCGCTAGCACTAGATGCCAGCTAAAGCTGTCATCTGCTCAGGCTCACTTTTTATTTTCTATTATTGCTAGCGATAAACTCGCTTAATAATAGCTGACAACTTCCTTATGTCAG